>JBGAPH010000016.1:0-129861 GCA_044221365.1 Pirellulales bacterium | reverse complement strand
CCCCCCCCCCCCCCCACCCTACGGCCTGACCCACCCTACAACTTGGCCTGACCTACTTCGTGGCTTCCGGCGCGGCGGCGGTGCGGGCGGTCGGGGTTTCGAGCACTTTGGCGACGATCACTTCTTGCCCGGGGCGCACGCGTTCGTTCCCTTCGACGATCACGAGGTCGCCGATTGTCAGCGGACCGAGCGGCGTAATCTGAATCTGGCCCTCCACGGCGGCTCCCACCTCGACTGGCACCGGCCGGGCCTTGCCCGGCTTGCCGGCGCCCGTCGCGCCGTCGGCCGCCACCACGATCGCCTTCTCGCCGCCGAGCACGAGCGCGTCCTTGGGCACGAGCAGCGCCTTCGTTTCGTTGCCAACCGCCAGTGAGACGCGCGCCAGCATGCCGGGCTTGAGCAGCGGCCCGCCGGGCGTGTCTTCATTCGGCAAGCGAATCTTGACCGGAAAACTCCGCGACCGCAGATCGGCCTGCGGCACCACGAGCGCGATCTTGCCGCTGAAGTGCCGCGTGGGGAGCGCGTCGAGTAGAACCACCGCGTCCATGCCGAGGGCCAAGAGCGGCAGATAGTCTTCGAGCACGAGCGACTGCACGTCGACCTGGCCGAGCTCCACGACCTTGGCCACGGCCTGGCCGCGCGTGATCCATTGGCCCTGTTCGGTGTTCTCTTCGACCACGTAACCGTCGAACGGGGCCACGATCGTGTGCTTGTCGAGTTGATCCTCGAGCTCGTGGATCGCCTCCTCGGCAAAGGCCACGCGGGCCTCGGCCTGCTGGATGCGTTCCTTGCGCGGACCGGCCAAGGCCAGGTCGAGGGCGGCCTTCGACTCGAGCATCACCTGCATAGCGCTCTCGGTGGCGCTGGTGGCCTCTTGCATCTCGTCCTCGCTGATCGCCCTAGGCTGATTGCGCAGGGCCTCGGCACGCTTCAGGCGTCCGCGGTGATAGTCGTAAAGAGCCTGGCTGGCGGCCGACTTGGCCTTGGCCTGGGCGATCTCCTCGGGGCGCGAACCGTTCTGCAGCTCGGTCAGTTCATGCTTGCGAAGCTCGCGTTCGGCCTTGGCCCCGGCGATCTGGATCTCCAGCAGCCTGGTGCGGAGCTGCGCGAGCGGCTGCCCCTTGCTGACGTGGTCCCCCTCGTTCACGAGGAACTGCTCGACACGGCCGTCGACCGCGCTCCCCACCACGCTGGTCCGCACCGGCATGATCGTGCCGGCGAAGCTGCGAGTCGCCCGCACCGGCCGCTCGACGACCTGCGCCACCGAGACGGGCACGGGGCCTGGCTGGGCGGCAGCCGGCGTCACGAGTGCGAACGTCAAACCGACGGCGCGCAGGGCAGGCCAGAGGCGGGAACCCCAGCGGTTCCGCACACAGCAGGACATGGAAGGCGTTTCCTATCGGCGGGTTCTGGTCGGGAGGGAGCCTGGCGAGCCAAATAGTTCGCAGACTAACTAAACAAGGTAAGCGCCAACTGGAATCGGGTCAAGATCGTGGAAGAAATCGACCTCCGCCTTCGACGCTCGGCCTCGAGGCAAGGGATAGCTTGGAGCGATTCTGGCCTGGTTTTGCCCGCCTCGGCATTAGAACTGGTCTTCCGCGTCCGGTTCTTCGGTCGTCTCGGGATGGCGATTCCGGAACTGTCGCGTGCGGCCGATGCCGGGGCAGCGCCCTTCGAGCAGCGCCACGAAGAAGTCGCCGCGGTCGGGAGGCAGCCGGATCTCGACATAGCTGTTCCCCCCACCGAGCTTGCCGGCGGGAATGTATTCGACGTTAAGCTCCAGGTGCTCGTGCTTCCGCAGGTCGTAGCCCACGATCAACTGAAAGGGAAACACCCGCCGCTCGCCGAGCACCAGGGCCCGCGGGAACACCTCGATGAGCAGCTCGTCGAACCAGAGGGCCGCGAGCGCCTGGCCGAGAAAGACCCCGGTGGGCAGGCCGATGAGCAGGCGGTGGACGAGGGAGTGTCTGGCGGCCAGCGGACCGCTGGCCCAGGTGTAGAACAGCAGGAACAAACCGCCCAAGAACAGGCACCCCAGTGTGCGGTAGCGCTCCGAAAAGGTCTTGGGCTGCCGCAGCGCGAGTTCCGGCTCGCCCCATTGCCGCAGCACGGCGCGCCGCGCCTGCAGGCCGATCGAGAAGTAGAACGCCGTGCAGACCGCGGCGCTCCCCCAGAACGTGAGCACGGCCCAGCGGCCGGTTGGTTCCAGCCGGCGAAACCAAGGGCCGATGAGCGCGAAGAACACGGCCGCCGGCAGCATGGCCCAGAAGGCGTGTTTGAGTTGGAATTGCCGGCGCGCGCCGGCGACGACCGTGTCTGCGCGGGCGGGCTCGACGCGGACCGCCTGAGGGCAACGTTCGACCAAGATCGCCTCGACGCGGTCGGCCAGCGCGAGAGGCAGGCCACAGTTCAGGAGCATCGAGTGGGTCCGCCAAGGACTGTGCGGCCGCTCGAAGCTTACTTCAAACCACTGACGCCGCGCATAGCTCACGCTCAGCATCTGGTTCCACTCGAGCGTCCAATAGCCCGACAGCACCAAGCCGCGCTCGAACAGTTCGAGCCTACGTGGTCCCCACCACAGCATGGCGAGCGTCATCCCGCCGACGATCCCCAGCGCGGCCGACAGCGCCCACACAAAGCCGCCTCCGGCGGCAAGATCGCCGAGCAATAGCGAGTAGAAGAACCACATGCCGGCCAGCACCGCCGGCGAATGGGACCAGATCAGGGGAAACGGCCCAACGCAGCGCGCCTCGAGCAGCAGCGGCCCCCACTCCCGCAGGCGGCGCCGCCCAGCAACCGTGCGGTGCACGATCAACCCCAGGGCGACGAGCAACGCGCAGACGGCCGAGTAGGTCCAAAACTGGCCCACCACAACCTGTGCGATCGCCCCTTGGAACAAGAACCAAGGAACGAGCACCAGCCCCGCCAGCAGGAACGGTCCCGCAAAGCGAACCAGATCGCCCCAGGGCGTCGGCGGCAGCGCGGCGTCGAGCCAACGTTTCATGAAGTTGGGGCCGGAGATGAAGGTGAGGCCGTTCGTCGGCAGCGAACATTCTTATAGACCGCGGCCCGTAGACAAAATGGTTGGACCAGTCGCTCACGTGTGACGTGGGTTACGCTGGGGTGATTTTTAGTTTCGCCCTTCGCGCAGAGCCACAACGGGAGGACTGGTCCAACCATTTTGTCTACGTCTGCCGGCAATCGTCCCCTAGCCCCCGCTTGCCCGATCGGCTACAATCCGGGCTTCGGCTGGGCCTGCGAGGTGGCCCCAACCCTTCCGTTCGATAGGTCGAAGTGTAGAGATGGCCAAGAGCAAGAAGAAGGTCGAGCCGGTGTTTCTCGTGTGCGAGGAAACGGGCGACTACAACTACGTGCTGCGGCGCAAGTCAGGCGGCGAAAAGCTGAAGCTGAAGAAGTACAGCCCGCGGCTCCGCCGGCACACGCTGCACACCGAAAAGAAGAAGTAAGTCCGCGGACCGTAGCCCACGGTCCCGGGGGCGGCCCTCCTTGCTCGGCATGGAAGCCATGACCCGACGCTGGATCATTCATCCGCATCACGCCGAGCGGATCTCCTTTCTGCAGCGCGCGGCCAACGTTCCGGCCGTCGTGGCGCAACTGCTGCTCTGCCGGGGTCTCGATCAGCCCGACGCCGTGCGGCGGTTTCTCGAACCCAAGCTCAGTGAGCTCCGCGACCCAGGCGAACTGCCTGGCTGCACCGCCGCCGCCGAACGCCTGCATCGGGCCGTGGCCGCCGGCGACAAGATCACCGTCTACGGCGACTACGACGCCGACGGCATCACTGGCGCCGCCCTCCTCGTGCGGTGCCTGCGCACCCTCGGCGGCACGGCCGACTACTACGTCCCCCACCGCATCGACGAAGGTTACGGCCTGCACGCCGACGCCCTCCGCACGCTCGCCCAGCGGGGGACGAAGCTGGTCGTCACCGTCGACTGCGGCATCGCGAGCGTGGCCGAGGCCGACGTGGCCCGCGAGCTGGGCCTGGAGCTGATCATCAGCGATCACCACCAGCCAGGGCCCGTCCTGCCGGCGGCCCACGAAATCGTGCATCCTGGTTTGCCGGGGGGCGGCTATCCGTTCGCGGGGCTCAGCGGCTCCGGCGTGGCCTTCAAGCTCGCCTGGGCGCTCTGCCAACAGGCGAGCCAAGCCAAACGCGTCGGCGAACGGCTGAAGAATTATCTGCTGCAAGCCGTGGGACTGGCGGCGATCGGCACCGTGGCCGACGTGGTGCCCCTGGTCGACGAGAACCGAGTGCTCGTGCGGCATGCGCTTGCGTCGCTGGGCGAACTCGCCCCGCTGGGGCTGAGGGCATTGATCGACGTCGCCGGGTTGACCGGCAAACAGGGCGGGCTCGAGGCCGAAGACATCGCGTTCCAACTCGCCCCGCGCCTTAATGCCGCCGGTCGGCTGGGGCAGGCTCAGCTCGCGGTCGAACTGCTCACCACCGACAACCCCGAGCGTGCCCGCGCCCTGGCGGAGTATCTGCACGAGCTCAACGGCAGCCGCGATAGCCTAGAGCGGAGCGTTTATCTCTCGGCTCAGAAGAAACTGCAGAGCGAGTTCGACCTGGAGCGCGACAGCGCGTTCGTGTTGGCCGAGCGCGGCTGGCACCCCGGCGTGATCGGTATCGTGGCCGGCCGTTTGGCCGAGAAGCACCACCGCCCCGTGGTGATGGTCGCCTTCGACGAGGTGGCCGAGCGACCGGGCGTGGGCTCGGCCCGTAGCGTGCGAGGCCTCAACCTGTACGAGGCGCTGACCGCCTGCGCGAACCATTTGGTGAGCCACGGCGGCCACGCGGCGGCCGCAGGGCTGAAGATCGAGGAGCGGTCGATCGAAGATTTCCGCGCTTCGTTCTGCGAATACGTAGCCGAAACGCTCTCCGCCGAACAGCGCGTGGCGGAATTGCGGATCGACGCCGAAACGCCGCTCAGCGCCCTGACTTATGCCACGGTGGCCCAGATCGAATCGATGGCCCCCTTTGGCCACTGCAATCCTCGGCCGCTGTTGTGCGCCTCCGGCGTGCGGCTCAAGGAGCCGCCCAAGAAGATCGGCGGCGGCGGCCGGCACCTGTCGCTGGTGGTCGAGCAACACGGCGTGCGGCTGCGGGGCGTGGCCTTTGGCGCAGGCGACCAAGCGGAGGCCCTGGCTGCCTGCACCGAGCCGCTCGACATCGCCTACCGGCCGGTGATCAACACGTTCCGCGGCCAGCGCAACGTCGAGATCCAACTCGCCGACTGGCGGCCCTGCGCGGCGCCCACTTCGGCTCAAGCTTCGCCGTAGCTTTTCACCGCGGAGGACACGGAGGACGCAGAGAGGATTCAGAGATTGAACCACCAAGACACAAAGCCACAAAGAATTGAATTGCTTCGTGTCTTTGTGTCTTCGTGGTTGAAGTTTCCTCCCTTTGCGTCCTCCGCGTCCTCCGCGGTGAAATCTTCTGCTTCGGAACTGCACCGCGCCGTTGCGTCCCGCTCGCGGATGGTACAATGCGCGGGCCTGCCTGAGTGCTTCCCTCCCCGCCTGGCCGGAGATTCTCCGATGGCCGTTCTGCTCACTCGCCGTCAGCTGATGCGCATTGGCAGCCTGGGGCTGATGGGCGTGTCGTTGCCGCGGCTGCTGCGGGCGAATGAACTGGGCGCCCAGGCGGGCCGGCGGCCGCGGGCGGATCACTGCGTTCTGATCTTCTTGAACGGCGGCCCCAGTCATCTCGACATGTGGGACCTCAAGCCGCAGGCGCCTGCCGGCATCCGCGGCGAGTTCCAGCCCATCGCCACGAGCGTGCCCGGCATTCAGCTCAGCGAACACCTGCCGAAGCTGGCTCACCAAATGCACCGGGCGCAGCTCGTTCGGTCGATGCACCATAGCGTGACCGAGGCCCATGCCCTGGCGGTGTACACCTCGCTCACCGGCCATGACCGCGGCGATTCCACGATCAACGTGGGGGCAGGAGGGATCGACTATCCTTCGCCCGGCTCCGTGCTCTCGCTGCTGCGCCCGCCCCAGGGGGCGATCGTCGGCCACGTGACGCTCCCCTACATCACCAAGGAAGGGGCCGGCGGTCCGCCGCAGCCAGGCTTCTTTGGCGGTTACTTGGGGCGGTCGCACGACCCGCTGTTCGTGCTCCAGGATCCCAACTCGCCTGAGTTCGCCGTGCCGGAGCTGACGCTCGCCGACGGCGTGTCGGCTGAGCGGCTGGCCGTGCGGCATGCGCTGGTCCAGGGGCTCGACCGCCGGCTCGCGCGCCAGGCCCCGCGCGATGGCGCCTCGCAGCTCGATCGGTTTCAGGCCCGCGCCTTCGATTTGCTCACCTCGCCGCAAACGCAGCGGGCGCTCGACATCAACCAAGAGCCTGCCCCCGTGCGCGAGGCCTACGGCCGCAACATCTACGGCCAGAGCGTGCTGTTGGCCCGCCGGCTGATCGAGGCCGGCACCCGGATGGTCACCATCTCCTGGGCGCCCGACGCCAATGCCACCTGGGATACGCACGGGGGCAACTTCAAGAAGCTCAAGAACGAATTGCTTCCCCAGTTCGACGCCGCCTGCTCGAGCTTGCTGTCCGAGTTGGCCGAGCGGGGGTTGCTCGAGCGGACGATCGTGGCGGTGCTGGGAGACTTTGGCCGCACGCCCAAGATCAACGCCAACGACGGCGGCCGCGACCACTGGAACTTCTGCTACACCGTGATGCTGGCCGGCGGCGGCTTCAAGCCCGGCTTCGTCTACGGCGCAAGCGACGCAAGCGGGGCCTTCCCCGCCGACCGCCCCGTAACCCCGGGGCAGCTCGTGGCGACCATCTACCATGCCCTGGGCATCTCGCCTGAAACAATCCTGCACGACCAGGAATCGCGGCCGCACCGACTGGTGGCCGCAGGCGATCCGCTGCTCGAGTTGCTTGCGTAGATCGCTGCCGCTAAGCCACACCAACCCGCAGCGCCAGCAAGGGACGCGAGCGCCCGTTGGGCGCGCTGGCCGAAAATGCCGTCCGGCCCGCGAAGGGATGCGGCCAAGTCGGCGTCGGACGCGTAGCTCTCCCTTGCTCGCGCTGCGGGCTAGTGTGACGGGACGCTAGCGGATCTCGACGAGCGGCGCTTCCTGGACCGTTCCAGGCGCCACCGGCGCCGCTGCCCGCTGGCCGGCCGGCGGCGCGGGCTCGGGGGCATAGCGGGCGAGTGTTGCCCGCAACTCCGCGGCCTTCTCAGGCGTGGGCTGCACGCGTCCGGCCAGAATATCGGCCGGCGTAAGCTGAGCGCTGCCGTAGAAGCCGGCGATCGAGCGCCAGTCGATCTCGATCAGCGAACCGCCCAGCGAAACGCCTGCGAAGAGTCCGCGGCTGCGCGAGTAGGAGAGGATTTCGGCCCCAAGGCGCAGATCGGTGCCGGCCTCGGCCTGACGGCCGACGGGGCCCGCGGCCACGGCGGCGTCGGCCCCCAGGGTGAACTGCCGGCCGCTGAGCAATTGATCGATGCCGCGGCGCGTGCGGAAGACGAGGATCACGTCGGTCGATTGCACGCCCACCTGCCAGCCGACGCTGCCGCCGGTGATCGTGATGAACACCGGGTCGCCCCAGCGCCCCTGCTCGTTGCGGACCATGAGCACGCCGCGGCCAAACCGGCCGCCAAAGATGAAGCCGGCTTTGACCACGCCGGGCAGAATCGCCACCCCCTGGGCTTCGCGCAGCAACGACGCCGGAATTGCCCGCGCCGGCACCGCCATGACCTCATTCAGCGTGGCGATCGACAGGTCGACGACCGCCGACTCCGCCGGCCCGGCCAGCGCGGGGCGCGTGGGCGACAGCAGAGCGCCGCAAAGAAGCAACAGGGCCGGAATCGTACGACGGGTCATGTCAAACCTCGGAGCTGGGGACGACGGGTTCGGGCGAAGGGCCAACCCGCAAAACGCTAGTGGGGTCCGCCGGTCGGGCAGTACTGCGGATACAGCCGCTCGAGCGTGGCCAGGTCGGGAGTTTCGAGCAACGTGCCGGCGGCCAGACGGTCGGCCCGCGGGTGCTGCTTGCGGTTATGCTCGTAGAGCGCGCGGTAGTAGGCCGAATCACCATAGACGCTGCGGGCGATCCGCCAGTAGGTGTCGCGCGCCGCCACGCGATAGGTGCCTTCGGGGGGCGCAGCGGCGGCCGCGGCGGCAGGTTCCGCAGACGATTCCGCTTCGGCCGAGGCGGTCACCACCTCGGCGCCGCGGACCTGCCCAGCTGCAACGGCGTGCTTCGGCGCGGGCGCGGCATCCAGCCGCCGCGGCTGCGCCGTCTTTGCGGCAGGCTCTGCCGCCGTGAACGCATCGACCTCCGGCTGATGCGGGGGCCGGGCGGCAGCGGGTTCCTGAGCAGCGGCTGAGACGCTTTCATTTTCGTTCGGGGTCGGCGAGTAGGACCAGCCGCCGTCGCCCAGCGGATCGCGCTCGGACGGCGCCGTTTGGGCTGGCGCGGCCGAATGCGGTTGCTCGCTCAAATCGGGCGCTAGGGGTTCGGCCGCGTGAGCGCGCTCGCTCGCAACATGGTTGGCGGCCGGAGCCTGAGCTGCTTGCCCGCGCAGCGGGTTGCCACCCGCGGCGGCAGCGCCGCCACGCAATTGATTGCGCGATCCGCGCGCGGGGGGCGCCGCTGCGCGATCCTCGGGTTCAGCGCCGACCGCCGCGTGGCCATCGGCTGCGGTTGCGGCGTGTCGTCCGTCTCCACGCTCCGACTGCGAATCCGGGCCGTAACCATAGGGGCTATCATCGGCGGCGCCGAACGCGTCGCCCGCTTGTCCGGAGTAGCCTGCAAAGGAATCGTCGGGCGCTGCCGCGTCGTGCGAAGCTTCTACGGCCGCGCGTTCTGCAGGCTCGCCCCCCGGCGCACCGCCGCCGTAGGAGCCTTGCCATGAGAGGCCTTCGTGCGACGCGGTGTCGTGTACCTGGGGCTTGGGAACGGCCGCGGCGGGGCCGTTGCTCTTGGTGGCGGTCAGCACGGTCGGCGTTTCGGGTTCACGCTCCGCGGGCTGTGCGGCGTTCTTGCCGGAAGCTTCCTTCTTTTTGGCGGCGTCGGGCGCAACGGCAACCGCGTCGTCCTTCGCGGCGCCAGGGAAGGCAACGCGCCAGACGAGCGCCGCGGCGAAGATTGCCAGCAAGGCGCCCACGACCCCGAGGGCGATGCGCACTTCCTTGCGTTGCATGGGGCGACTCCTTTCGCGCGAGGGGCAGCGGCCGCCAAGCGAGCTCCGAGCTCGTAGCCGTAGGCGGCGACCGGCGCATTGTGCCCCAACTCGTTATTTCGCCACAAGACCGGCTTAGGGCCGCGACCGTACGTCGTCGAAGAAAATGCGCAATCTGGGCGCTAACGGGGCGATGGACACCACCTCGTCGCGGCCGACCAATGCCGCGCGGCCTCCCTCGAGGTCGAACAGCAACACCGCCTGGTTCCCTTGGTCCTCGAAGTGGACGGCGTACTGCCAGGCCTTCGCCCCCGGGTCGGGCGGCTTCTCCCAGTCGTAGCCTGTGTCCTCGAGCAGCGCCTGACGCGCGTGCGAAAATCCGGCGGCGTGCGACAGGTCGCGCACTTTGGCCACATGCCAAGCCGCGCCGTCGATCTGCACGGCGGGCCTCGTGGGCGCCTTCTCCGCGAGGGCTGGCGCCAGTTCCCAAAGCTCCACGTTGGGCGCCTCAGCAATAAGCAGCGCGACCGGGGGCGTCCAATACTCCAGGGCGCGGTCGCCTGCCCGATATCGCACACCGATCGCCAGTCCGGCGAGCGCCAGGCCGAGCACCAACATTGCCAAAGTCACCCAAGTTCCGCGTTGCACCAGGTGAGCACCAAAGATGAGGGTTGTACCGACAGTCGAGCCTGCCGCCGCGCTTGTCAAATCCGCCGAATAAGCCATATTTTGCGCAGTACGCAGGCGGCCGACCATCCGAATTGCAAATCCCCCTTTGGCAGTCCAACATTGCGCGGGCGGCTCCTTCCTCGAAAGCGAGAAGCGAAACCATGGCGACCACCGAAACGGCAGTGCTCATTGTTGGCGCGGGACCTGTGGGCCTCACCGCCGCCGCCGCGCTTTCGCAATTGGGCGTCGCCTGTCGCGTGATCGACAAGAATGCTCAGGCCGTGACCGAGAGCCGTGCCCTGGGCATTCAAGCCCGCACCATCGAGTTGCTCGATCGGCTGGGCTTGGTCGAGCCGTTCCTGGCCGAAGGAGTGCTCGGGCAAGCGGGGCGCATTTTCTTGGATGGGCAGGAGAAGATTCACTTCGAGTTCTCGCACCTCGAGAGCCCCTATCCCTGCGTGCTGCTGCTCGAGCAGAACCGCACCGAACGGCTGCTCGGCCAGTTCGTCACCGGTCAAGGCGTGTCGGTCGATCGGTTGACCGAACTGACGGCCCTCGAGCAAGACCCGGCCGGCGTCAACTGCACGCTCCGCCGCGCAGACGGCGGCGAGGAGATCTGTCGCGCCCAGTACGTACTCGGCTGCGACGGCGCGCACAGCACGGTCCGCAAGCAACTCGGACTCAACTTCGCCGGCGAGGCCTTCCCCGGCAACTTCCTGCTGGCCGACGTTCACTTGGGCTGCGACTGGCCGCACGACGAAGTGCGGGTGTACACCGGGAAGCGCGGCTTCTTGGCCGCGTTTCCCATCACCGGCAGCCGCTGGCGCGTGGTGAGCCGCTTGCCCGACGATCTGATCCCGCCGCAAAACGCCACGATCGAGCTGTTGACCAAGATGTGCGTCGAGCAGGGGCCGGCCGACATGCAGCCGCATGATCCCCTGTGGCTGAACATCTTCCGCATCAGTTCGCGCGTCGTCGAGCGGTTCCGCGAGGGCCGCGTGTTTTTGGCAGGCGACGCCGCCCACATCCACAGCCCGGCGGGCGGCCAAGGGATGAACACCGGCATGCAAGACGCCGTGAATTTGAGTTGGAAGCTCGCCCTGGCCGTGCGCAACCGCGGCAGCCAGCGGCTGCTCGACAGTTACGACGCGGAGCGCCGCCCGAATGCGGAGGAACTGGTGCATGCCACGGAGCGAGCCACGCATGCCCTGATGAATCAGGGCGCCGCGGCGAGCGTCTTCCGCCGCGCGGCGATGACGGTGCTCGGCAAATTCGAGTTCGTGCGTGAAAAGATCGCCAGTGAGATGAGCGAGATCGAGATCCGCTACCGCAAGAGCCCGATCTGCGGCGAGCACGTTCAGAGCCTGCACGAATGGCTGCTGCCGAGCCCCGACGCCGCGCCGCATCCCCGGCTGAAGGACTGTCTGGAGTTCGCCGCCGGCCCTCACCCTGGCGACCGCGCGCCCGACGCTGAAGGTCTGTGCCGGGCCGCCGGAGACTCGCGGCGGCTCTTCCAGGAGTGGCGCAAGGATCTGCGGCACCAGTTGCTGCTGTTCGCCGGCCTCGCGCCGCAGCGCAAGCGGCTCGCGCAGCTCGAGAGCTTCGTACAGCAGGTCAACTCGGCCGGCGCGGGGCTGATCAACGCCACACTGATTCGCCCCGGTCTTGGCAAGCCGATGCCGGGCCGCGTGCTCTACGACACCCAGGCCTTGGCGCACACTCGCTATGGTGCACGGCACGAATGCCTGTACCTGGTGCGTCCCGACGGCTACGTGGGCTTCCGCAGCCAGCCGGTCGATCTGCCGGCGCTCGAGCGGCACTTGCGCGGCCTCTGCGACCTGGGCTGCTCCGGCTTCGCGGCCGAACCGGCCGCAGCGCTGCAATCGGCCGAGCCGCAGTTGGCCGGCGTTTAGGCCCGGGGGCCGCTTGATCGCGGACGTCCGAGCTTCGATAACCAGGGAGTCGCCGGCGGCCCGTTGTCGCCGGACCTTGTGCCTGTGCGTCTTCCTGGCGGGTCCTATGCTGCGAGCATTTTCGGCGTTCGCCGCGGTATTCTGCGCGGCCGTGTTCGGCACAGTGCTGTCGGCCAGAGCGGCCGACGCCGTGCGGCCGAACATCGTGTTCATCATGTCCGATGACCACGCGGCCCATGCCTTGGGCTGCTATGGCAGCCGGGTGAACGAAACGCCGCACCTCGATCGGCTGGCTGCCGAAGGGCTGCGCTTCGAGCGCTGCTTCGTGACGAACTCGATCTGCACGCCGAGCCGGGCGACGATCTTGACCGGCAAATACAGCCACCGCAACGGCGTGCCGGCGTTCAACCGCTTCGACGGCTCGCAGCCCACCGTCGCCAAGGCCTTGCACGAGGCGGGCTACTGGACCGGCATGATCGGCAAGTGGCACCTGGGGAGCGATCCGACCGGCTTCGACCGCTGGACGATCCTGCCGGGGCAGGGGGACTACTACGACCCTCAGTTCCTCGAAGCCAAGGGACGGCGACAGATTCCGGGCTACGTCACCGACATCATCACCGACCTGTCGATCGAATTCCTCGAGCAGCGGCCGCAGGACCGTCCGTTCTTCCTGATGTGTCATCACAAGGCGCCGCATCGTGCTTGGCAGCCCGACGACCGGCATCGCGCCCAATTCGCTGGGCGAACGATTCCGGAGCCCAGCACGCTGTTCGCCGATCACGCCGGCAAGACCGACGCGATCCGCGAGAACCGCCAAACGGTGGCCCGCGACCTCACGCGGCACGACCTGAAGCTCACGCCGCCGGCCGGCCTTTCGCCCGCCGAACGGGCCCGCTGGTTGGGCGACGTTCCCACCGAGGTCGAGATCGAGCGCGATGGCCGGCGGCAAACGCTTTCCGGCGAGGAACTCGTGCGGTGGAAGTACCAGCGCTACATGCAGGACTACCTGGCCTGCGTGCAAGCGGTCGACGACAACGTCGGCCGTCTGGTCGCCTGGCTCGACGCCCATGGGCTCCGCGAGAACACGCTCGTGATCTATACGAGCGACCAAGGCTTCTTCCTGGGCGACTTGGGCATGTACGACAAGCGGTTCATGTACGAGCCGTCGCTGCGGATGCCGCTCGTGATGCGCTGGCCCGCCGGCATTCGCGCCGGCACGGTGCAGGAAGCCCTGGCGATCAATGCCGACTTCGCGCCCACGTTCCTCGAGCTGGCCGGCCTGCCGATTCCTCCGGACGTGCAGGGGCGGAGCTTGGCGCCGCTGTTCGGCGGCGAGCGCCCGGCCGATTGGCGCACCAGCATGTACTACCGCTACTACCACGACCCAGGGCACCACAACACCCGCGCCCACTACGGCGTGCGAACCGAAACGCACAAGCTGATCTACTTTTGGACCAAGGATCAGTGGGAGCTCTACGTTCTCACGGCCGATCCGCAGGAGCTGCACAATCTTTACGACGACCCGGCCCAACAAGAGACCGTGGCCCGGCTGAAGGTCGAGCTGGCGCGGCTCCGGAAGGAGCTGGGGGACGAGGACCAGTTCGCCGGCGATCTGCCTGAGGACGACGTCTAGCCGGGCGCCTCTTGTGGTCCACCGGCGTTACGGTGCAATGGCCAAAGCGAGCGGCGCCGGCGATACTAAACGGGGCTTGAAGGCGCTCGTTTGCCAGCCGTGATTTACTTGCCACCTCGGTTCCTCGATCTGATTGCTCATGCCAGGCCTCTACGACAAAATCGGCCTCCAGTTTCAGTATCCCGACAATTGGGTGATTGACGAGGGCGAGTCTCAGGAGACGCGCGCCTCGGTCACGGCCTACAGCCCCGAGGGGGGGTTCTGGTCGGTGACCGTGCATCCGCACGACGAGGAGCCTGCCAACCTGGCCGCGGCGGCCGTGACCGCCATGCGCGAGGTCTACGAACAGCTCGACGCCGAACCGGAGTTCAGCGTGATCGCCGGCCACGAGGCCGAAGGCTTCGAGATGAACTTCTACTGCCTGGATCTCACGAACACGGCCGTGGTGCAGAGCTTCCGCGGGCCGCAGGCGGCCTACGTCGTGTTCTGGCAAGCCGAGGACCGGGAGTACGCTCGGATCGCGCCGGTGTTCGCGGCGATGGTGCAGAGCCTGCGGGTTGAGGGGTAGCCTGCGCAACAAAAAGGGCCGCTCCGAACATGTATTGCGGAGCGGCCCAAAGATGACTCTGCGCCGGACGACTCGTTAGTAGGACGAAGCGTCGATCGGCAAATTGTCTTGCGACAGGTTCAGCCGGTTCCAAACGGAGTAGTCGTTGGCCGAAATGTCGATGAAGTCGTTGATGAAGCGCACGCTGCCGTCGGCCATGCCCACGAACACGCCGCCGGGATGATTGCTGCGCATCGTTTGCTGGAAGTTGGGCCAATTGTCGCGCGAGCACGA
This sequence comes from Pirellulales bacterium, assembly GCA_044221365.1. Taxonomy (GTDB): domain Bacteria; phylum Planctomycetota; class Planctomycetia; order Pirellulales; family JBGAPH01; genus JBGAPH01. The sequence continues at coordinate 115,647 of JBGAPH010000016.1, read as the reverse complement.
CATGCCGGCCTGAGCCAGCGCCACTTCGCCGCCCACGGCGGCTTGAACCTGAGGACAGCCGCGGAGGTCGTCTGCCAGCAGCGAACGGTTCTGATTCGGGCCGGCGTCGTCGCCGTAGTTGCTGCCGTGGGCATAGAAGGCGCTGGGGCAGCCGCCGCTCATGGCCCAGGTGCCGCGGCAATCGATGTCGACGATGCCCGCACGGGTTTCGCCGACCATGATCGTTTGGGTGGTGCCGTCGCTGATTTCGCCGATGCTCAGCGAGCGATTGGCGGCCATCACGCCCGTCACGTTGGGGTCGCCCCAGGACTGCACGTCGGTCTGGAGCCGCAGGCTGCCGTTGGCGCCGTAGTTGCCGCGGGCCCAGCCGTCGCCATAGCGAAACTGAGACCCCATGTGCTTGGTGCGGTTCTGGCCCGAGTCGGTCGGGCAAAGCAAGGTGGGAATCGTTACGCCGCGCGGACCAATGTTGACCGGGTCGCTGATGTACTTCTGGAAGTTGAACGCCTGGTAGGTGGCCTGCTGCTCCATGAACGGAAGAATCAAGATGATCCAGTTCTGCCGCAGGTTGCCGTCTTTCGAGTCGCTGCCGCTGCTCGCGGGGATTTGGTCGACGCCCTTGTCGTTCTTGTCCCAGAACGAGGCCGGCGGGAACCGCTTGCTCTGGTCATGGTACATGTGCAGCGCGATGCCCAACTGCTTGACGTTGTTCTGGCATTGCGTGCGGCGGGCCGCCTCGCGAGCGCTTTGCACGGCGGGCAAGAGCAAGGCGATCAAGATGCCGATGATGGCGATGACGACGAGCAGCTCGACCAACGTGAAGCCGGCGGCGCGACGGAAATTCGAAGGCATGTTCCTCTCTCCGATGAAGTGCAGCCGCCAACGCGGTCGGCCGCCAGGGTATGCGGGATGGGGGCGGCGTTTACTTGTCCTGAACAACCTTTTTCGGCTTCGGCACCTTGAAGACGAACGGCTCGTTCGAATTCTTGACTTCCGCAGTCAACGGGGTGTTGAGCGCGTCCGAGTACACCGGCGCCACGTTGCCGTTGGGGGAGTCGCCTTTCTTGAGCGCCTCGATCGTCACCTTCTGCGCGCCGGGAATTACGCCATCGCCCCATTTGTAAGTCGTGGCTTCGATGAATTCTCCGGTCTTCGGGTCGGCCTCCGCCTGGGCGTAGCGCGGATGCGTCTTCGCATCAATCGCCTCAACTTGCGGATGAAACTTGACCAGCAAGCGATGCGCAGGGATCAGCGAACCATCCTCGAAGGTCACCTTCCCCTTGACGGGCACGATGGCGAACGGGGCGCTCTGGCCGCATCCCACGGCGATCACAACTGTCGGCAACACGCTCGCCAGCGCGATTCGCATGCATTGCCGCACGACCTGAGAATCCATGCTTCCGTTGCTCCCCGGACTGACGCAAACTGGAACGGGACAGAGAGAAGAAGTCGATCCCCCGCGGACGAAAGGGGGCAATCCGCGCAAGATACCGACAATTTTCCGAAGTCTAACCGTACGCATGCGAAGTGTCAACGAAAACCGCCCAAACTTCGCGCGAACCGCCGCCCGCCTGGCGCTATCGAAAGGGTCGCGAAAAGGCAGCCGGCGCCGCCGCCTGAGAGCGATGAACAAGCCGGCGAAACCGGTTCTATGCCAACCGGCACTCTCTCGTCGGGGGGCGAGCAAGAGTTGCCGGCTACCAAGATCCTGGAATGCGCACGACGCGCCCCGGAGCACGGCCTTCACCGTCGACCGAGCCCTTGAGCTGAGCCACATAGAGACCGCCGTCGTCGCCGACCGCGAGCGCCGTCGGCTGAGTGAGTGTAGCGATCCGCACCGGCTTAACGCCGCCGTCGGGCGTGGCGTCGAGGCGGAAGATTCCGCCCTCTTCAGGCGCCGCGGCCGAGAAGTCGGCCGCGTACAGACGGCCTGTCTTGGGGCTGTAGGCCAGGTCGATCAGATCGCGCAGTTCAACCGCCGCGGCCAGAAGGGTGCGGCCCGTGCGAGCACCGCAGAACAGGAGCCGGCTGTCGCGAGCATTATCGGTCTTGCCGGCTAGTCCCACTACCAGCTCCCCCTGCGGCGTCGCGGTCAACGCCCAAGCGCCTTGGCCTCCGCCGAGCGCCGGGGGGGCCACGAGCCGTTCGGAGGTCGCCTGTTTCCGCAGCGGCCAGCGTTCGATCCAGCCGGTCGAAGCGTCGGCCGCCGCGGCAAAGGCCCCGCTGGCGGTCGGTGCAAGTCGCCAGGCCCGGCTCGACCCCGGGGGAACGCTCACGCTCGGGGCGTTCACATCCCAAGCGATCGACGCCAATTCCTTCCCCAGGCCGTAGCTGCGCACGGCGCTCGTGCCGGCCGGGGCCAGCGTCGACGCCAACAGCATGTTCTGGGCGGAAAGAGCCAAGCCCACAGGCCCCAGGCGGTAAGCGTTGTTCGGGCCGGCAAGTTCGGTGGGAAACCCGGTGACGATCGGCTGCGCTTGCTTCGACTTGAGGTCGATGGCAACGATCTCACCGGCGCCGCTATTGGCCACGAGCAGCCGCCCAGGCCGAGCCTGCAGCGCCAGTCCCCAGGGGTTCGACAGGCCATCGGCCAGGACCTCGATCTCCGGTTCCTCGCCGTTGGCGGGACGGCCCAACGAGCCGGCCAGGAGGACCAATCCGGCGAGGAACAAGTTCAACGGCGCGCGGCGATTCATCAGGGGGCTCCTGCTCGCGGCGCTCTCGCTAAGAGCGCCGCGGCCTTAGGCGTGGCTCTGCTCGTAAGCCGAGATCTTGGCTTCGTGCTGCAACGTGAGGCCGATGTCGTCGAGCCCGTTCAGCAGGCAGTGCCGACGAAATGGCTCGACCTCGATCGGTAGATCGAGGCCGTAGCCGTCGGTAAGGCGGCAGGCCTCGAGATCGACGGTGAGTTGGTACTTTGGATGCGCGGCGGCCCGCTGGAACAGGTCTGCGACCTGCTCGTCGGAGAGCCGGATCGGCAGCATGCCGTTCTTGAAGCAGTTGTTGTAGAAGATGTCGGCGAAGCTGGGGGCGATGACCACGACGATGCCGTAGTCGTGCAAGGCCCAGGGAGCATGCTCCCGGCTCGAGCCGCAGCCAAAGTTCCGCCGCGCAAGCAGGATGCTGGCCCCGGCCAACTCCGGGCGGTTGAGCTCGAACTCGGGGTTCGGCGAGCCGTCGTCGCGAAACCGCCAGTCGAAGAAGAGATACTGGCCGAAGCCGGTCCGCTCGATCCGCTTGAGGAACTGCTTGGGAATGATCTGATCGGTGTCGACGTTGGCCCGGTCCATGGGAGCGACGAGGCCAGTGTGTTTCGTGAAAGGCTGCATGGGGTGTTGTTCGTTGTCTCTCTGTTAGCCCCCCGTGAGTCACGGGGGGGGCAACCGCTTGGATTGCGTATTTCGGTTGATTGCGGCACTTGGCGTTCGGCCGCGGACAACCCCCGGCGACTCGCCGGGGGCTAATGGTTAGTACAACTCGAGCACGTGTTCGCCGCCGTGGGCCGGGTTGCCGATCAAGCGTTGCGTGCGCGGGTCGACCACGAAGTCGAGGTATTCGAGCGGGAGCTGACCGATCAGCACCGGCACGCTGTCGGGCACTTCCATCACATCGGTGACGAACTCGCGGTCCTGAATCGTGAGCCGCACGGTGCCATAAATCGCGGCTTCACTCGCGCCGCTTACGCTGATGGTCCGTTTGGTGGAGGTCTGCGTGAGGCCCAGTTGCTGGATCAGTCGAGTGGGCAGGGACAGCATGGTGGCGCCGGTGTCGACCAGAGCATCGGGCACGTCGGCCCGGCGCACTTGATCGTCAGCAAGCCGTCCCTGCTCGAGGTCCCAGAGGTCACGGAGATTCTCAATCCGCGCCGGCGTCAGCCCTCGGCCCATATTGTTCGATTCCATAAGACGGTCCTCGCTGCGAGCCTAAACCTGATACTCCCAGTCCCGAATATCGACAAAGTGCCCCGCCACCGCCGCGGCGGCCGCCATGGCCGGCGACACCAGGTGCGTGCGGCCACCCTTGCCTTGGCGGCCTTCGAAGTTGCGGTTGCTGGTCGAAGCGCAGCGCTCGCCGGGGGAAAGCGTGTCGGGGTTCATGCCCAGGCACATGCTGCAGCCCGCCTCGCGCCAGTCGAAGCCGGCCTCGCGGAACACACGGTCGAGCCCTTCCTTTTCTGCCTGAAGCTTTACCTGGCCGCTGCCGGGCACGACCATCGCATGAACTCGCGAGGCCACGCGCCGCCCGCGGACCACGGCCGCCGCTGCCCGCAGGTCTTCGATGCGGGCGTTGGTGCAGGAGCCGATGAACACGCGGTCGAGCTCGATCGCCGTGATCGGCGTGCCGGGCTTGAGCCCCATGTACTCGAGCGAGCGGGCGGCGGTCTTGCGTTCTTCGTCGCTGCCGAGGGCCGCCGGATCAGGAATCGTGTCGACCACCGGCAGCACCTGGCCCGGGTTGGTGCCCCAGGTCACCTGCGGCGCGACGTTCGTGGCATGGAACTGCAGCGACTTGTCGTAGGTTGCGCCCGGATCGCCAGGCAGCGTTTTCCACTTGGCCACGGCGGCGTCGAAATCGCGCGGGGCAAATTCACGGCCACGGAGATACTCGAAGGTCTTTTCGTCCGGGGCGATCATGCCGGCTCGCGCCCCGGCCTCGATCGTCATGTTGCACACGGTCATCCGCTGCTCCATGCCGAGCGCGCGGATCGCTTCGCCGGTGTACTCGATCACATAGCCGGTGCCGCCGTCGGTGGTAATTTGGCCGATGAGGTACAGAATCAGGTCCTTGGCGGTAACCCCCGGCAGCAGTTGGCCGTCGACGCGCAGCTCGAGCGTTTTGGGCACCGACTGCAGCAACGTTTGCGTGGCCAGCACGTGCTCGACTTCGCTGGTGCCGATGCCGAAGGCCAGGGCGCCGAACGCGCCGTGGGTGGCCGTGTGGCTGTCGCCGCAGACGATGGTCATGCCAGGCTGCGTGAGCCCGAGCTCGGGGCCGATGATGTGGACGATCCCCTGCTTGGGATCGCCCAGATCGTAGAGCTTGATGCCGAACTCTTTGCAGTTGGCTCGCAGCGTGTCGATCTGTTGCTTCGAGATCGGATCGGCGATGGGCAGCCGGCGATCGGTCGTCGGCACGTTGTGATCCGGCACGGCCACGGTCCGCTCGGGACGCCGAACCTTGCGCCCCGCCAGCCGGAGCCCTTCGAACGCCTGCGGGCTGGTCACTTCGTGGACCAACTGCAGATCGATATAGAGGATGGCCTGCTGGCCGGGCTCGGCATGGACGACGTGGGCGTCCCAAATCTTCTGAAACAGCGTGCGAGGGCGGGGCGTGCTCATAGCAATTCGGTGGAAAGACCCTTTCAGGCGACGAATCGGCAATCCATCAATCTAACGCGCAGCTACCGTGCTTGGGAGATGCACACAGGCTGGAAGCCTGTGCCACTTTGGGAGCAAGAGCCATTCGTGGCACAGGCTTCTAGCCTGTGCGCCGAACCTGGATCGCGCCAGTTGGCCGCTCCGTAAGTTTAGGCCACGGCCGACTCGGGCTGCGGTTCCGCAGCGGCCGCCAACCACCAGGCTTTCGCCCGCTCGGGCGTCCAGGCGTCCGCCAACCGGCAGTCGTCGAGCGCCGCCGCCAACGACTGCACGTTCTCGAACCGCTCATCCGGCTGCTTGGCCAGACACCGCAGCACGACGGCCTCCAGGTCCTCAGGCACGTCGGCCGCAACCTGCGAAGGGGGAGTTGGCTCGTCGCGGGCGTGCGACATCATCAGCTTGAAGGGGTTGCTCCCTGCGAACGGCGGCCGCCCGGTGAGCAAGTAGTAGGCCACCGCCCCCAGGGAGTAGATGTCGCTGCGGTTGTCGGGCTCGGCATCCCCCGTGGCTTGCTCGGGCGACATGTAGAGGGGCGAACCGGTGATCGAACCGTCGAGCGTGAGGTCGGACGTCGGCTCCACCGAGACTACCGGCTTGGCCAAGCCGAAGTCGAGCAGCTTGGCCACGTCGTAGAACCCGCCGCGCTGCGCCGCGAAGAGGTTGCCCGGCTTGATGTCGCGGTGCAGCAGCCCCAGGCCATGCGCCTCGGCGAGTGCATCGCAGGTTTGCCGCAGCAGGTAGATCACGCGCTCGGGGGGCAGCGGACCGTGGCGCTCAACCAGTTCGGCCAGGCTCAGCCCGGGGAGGAACTCCATCACGTAGTAGAACGTGCCGTCCTGGGTGCGTCCGTAGTCGAAGACCTCGACCGAATTCCAGTGCGAAAGCCGCGCGGTGGCCCGCACCTCGCGCTCGAAACGCGCCAGTGCCCGCGGATCGCCCGCCCGATCGGGGCGAATGAGCTTGATCGCGCAGGGCCGCTTGAGCAGGTGGTGCTCGGCCAGGTAGACCTCGCCCATGCCCCCTTTGCCAATCAGTTGCCGCAGGTGGTATTGGCCGAGCTGCCGGGCGCTGAACGCTTCTTGCCGCAGGGCATTGATCGTGTAGACGCCGAACACGCAGGCGGCCGCGCTGATGCCCAGCATAAGCGTCATTTCGATGAAGTAGCCGTCATGCTTGTCGCTGGTCAGCAGACTCGCCACCACCGGGTTGGTTGCCGCGAGAAAGAAAACGAGCCCCAGGGGCGCGAGCGCCAGGCCCGCAATCACCGGCGCCGAGCGCTTCCAGGTGTTGGGGATGAACATGGCGTAGGTGAACATCAGCGTCAGCCAGGCGGCCGTGATCGCGGGAAGGTACTGGTAGTCGCTTGCGCTCTCGCTGAGCAGCACATACTCGTAGGCGAGGAAATAGGCCGCCGGCAGGCCAAAGACCACGGCCTGCTTGAGGCCGAGCTGCTGCGTCGCCTTGGGGCAGCGGCGGCACAGCAAACCGGCGCTCGCGCCAAGCACCAGCGTCACCGCGGCGTGCGCGGTCAACAGCCACGGATGATCGAAGCCCCCTGAAACGAGCGACCAGGCCAAGAACACGGCAAACCCAGAGCAGAGCACCAGGCTCGCCGACCGCAGGCGGGCGTGCAGCAGCGTGTTGGTTTCGCCGCTGAGTTGCGGGCCGCTCCCTTCCACCAGGGCGATGCGCGGCTGCCACGGGGAGGCCGCTTCCGAGCCGGTGACCGACGCGGCGTCGAGCGTTTGATCGTTGGGCGAAATGCTGGTCACAGACACGACGCGAAACCTTCCTTCCTGGCGGCTCGGACCGTCTGACACGCGGCCCCAAGGCGCACCGCAAACTCCCGCACCGCCGCCGCCGGGCCATTAGATTCCCGCGGCCGTTCGAGGTGACGACATTCTACGCACACCCCAGGTTCGCGTCTGGGCGGTAAGCGCAACAGGGCGGCCCATCGGACCGTTAAGTCATAGCCCGGCTGCTGCTTCGGCAAAATCTGCGGTGGCTCTGGCACACGCCGACGCGTTATCGGAGGGCGTTGCTCGGCCACGTCGGAGCACATTGTCCGATTGACACAACTATCGTTGTAACGTACAAATTTCGGCGGCTCCAAGATCAATATCTTTTCGGGTGTTCCCCGATCGCCATGGCCAAGTCGGTGCTGCAAGACGAGCTGCGCAAGAAGCACCCCTTCGAGTGCCCCGAGCAGGAAGCGGCGCTGAACCTGTTGCGCTCGCAAGACTTTCTCTTGCAGCAGTTCAGCAAGCTGTTTGCCGCCCACGGCGTCACCGGGCCGCAATACAACGTGCTCCGCATCCTCCGCGGCCAGGGGGGGCAGGGCTTGCCTTGCCTGGAGATCGCCGCCCAAATGATCACGCGGATGCCCGACATTACCCGCCTGGTCGACCGCTTGGAGCAAGCGGGGCTGGTCGAGCGGTCGCGCACTTCCGAAGACCGCCGCGTCGTGCTCGTGAGCATCACGCCCTCCGGTTTGACACTGCTGGCGGGCTTGGACGAACCGGTGCTCGAGTTGCACCGGCGTTCGCTGGGGCATCTTTCCGCCGAGGAATTGGCGGAGTTGAATCGGTTGCTCGTCAAGATGCGCTACCCTGGCGAGTCCTGCGGGGCCGCCCAGAACTAGGAAGCGCTGTCGGTATCCGGGCGGGCCTGGTTCCGGTGAACCGCCGCCGCGAAATACACTCTTCCCCTCTCAACGGATCAAAGGAGTTCGAATGATGTTGCGTTCCGGAATCTGGCTGAGCCTGTTGTTCGCCGCCCTGGGCGGCGGCTGCGGCGAGACGAAGCCCACGGCGCCTGCGGCCAACACCAACGCCTCAGCGCCTCCGGCTGCCGGCGCTCCTGCCGCTGCGACGCCCGGCGAGGCCAAGCCCGGCCAAAAGTTCACGGAGGACGAAGGTCTGATTCAGTTCGTCGGCAGCAAGCCGGACGGCAAACACGAAGGGGGCTTCAACGACTTCGAGGGCTTCGCCGTGCTGGGCAGCGGCGACAAGCCGATCGAGTCGATCACCGTCGACATCAACACCGAACAGCTCTGGGCCGACGATGGCAAGCTGACTGCCCACCTGATGAACCAGGACTTCTTCGACGTCAAGCAGCACCCGAAGGCGACGTTTGTCACCAAGTCGATCGAGCCGGCCCCCGGCGGATACAAGGTCACCGGCGACCTGACCCTGCTCGGCAAAACCGCGACCATCGAGTTTCCGGCGGACATCACGGCGCACGACGGCAAGATCGACTTCAACGCCGACTTCGAGATCAGCCGCAAGCAGTTCGGCATGACTTACGGAGAAGGCAAAATTGACGATCCGGTGAAGATCAAGACCTCGTTCAGCGTGCCAGCCAATTGACCTTGGTTTCTCGAGGAACGGACGCTTGAGCATTCCGCTCCACCTGGCGGTCTACGGCGGCCTGATTCCGGCCGCCGTGGCCGCCCTTGTATTTTGCTTGGGCGCTCTGGCCACGCGCCGCACTGCGTGGTCGAGCGCCGCTTGGGCGGGCGTGGCGATCGCCGTGGGTTTCGTGGCGGCCAGCCGCCTCTTGGGCGAAGCGGCTCCGCCGTGGATCCCTCGCTCCTCGCGCGACTGGCCGCCAGCGCTCGTGGCTGCGGGCGCGAGCGTCGGCGTGTTGAATGCGCGCTTCGACCGCGTTTGGCTCGCCTGGCTGAGCCTGGCCGCCGTCGCGGCGCTCGCTGGCTGGACGCTCGTCCCGGGCTACGCGGCCATCGCGCCGCAGCGAACGGCCTGGCGCCTAGGGCTCGCACTCACTGTGTTCGCCGTTTGCGTGCTTTGTCGCCGTGCGGCGCGCTCGGCAGCCTGGTCTCAGGCCCTCGTGCTCGCGCTGTCGTTTGTGGCCAGCGCCCTCTTGATCGAACGCTCCGGTGGTCTGAGCCTGGCGCAGTTGGCTGGGGCCGGCTGCGCCACGACGGCCGCAGTCGCCGTGTGCGGCGGTTTGCTGGGAGTGGGGGTGTTGCCGCCTGCGGCGGCCCCTGTTTCAGCGCTCCTGCTGGTTGGCCTGTGCGCGCAGGGCTACTTCGAAGGCTTTGGCGTGGGAATCGTCAGCTTTGCCCTCGTCGCCGCCGCGCCGGCAGGCCACGCAGCCGTGGGAGCGGTACACGCCAAAGTCACCCCACGCAAGCTTGTCGCGCTGCGCCTGGGAGCGGCGATCCTGCTGTTGGCCGCCGGCGTGCTCAGCGCGTTTTTGCCCCAGCAACGCCCGAATCGTAGGCAACCAGCGGCAGGCAGCTCCGAAGTTCTTCCTGAGTTGAACGTCCCTCTCCTTGCGGGCGAGTGGGGCGATGACACTTTGACGGATGGCGACCAACTTCGCGGCGGAAGAGGGGTTGCGCCAATTTTCTTGACTTGCGCTCCCCTCCAGGCGTAGATTGTCGGGCGTCAGGGTAAGGCATCTTCTCGGTTTTGCTCTTTCCAAGAGCTCGGAACAACAAGCGAATGCTTTGTCAGCGCACTGCGTTTGGTCCGCATTGAGCATGGCGCTCGAGCAGCGCGGCTGAGCCGGCATTGCGTCGCTTCCTTAGTGGAGACATGGCATGCCTCGGACCATCGACCGTCTCGCGCCCCCCGCCGACGCCGCTCGTCGCGTGTTCCCCTCGGTGGTCGATCCTGCCACCGCCGAACCGTTTACCCTCGAGCAAGAGCTCAAGCCGTTCGGCGCTTGGGTGGGCAAGCCGATTTGGGTGCCCCCCAAGGACTCGGCCGAAACCCTGTCCGAAAGCATGCTCCGCGAGACGTGGCCCTTTGCCGGCAAGGAAAAGCGCTGGGCGGCGGTCGAGAAGAAGCACCGCGCCGATTTCACGCAGGTCCGCGAGTTCGACCTGTTCCAGGCCTCCATCCGCCTGCCGCAGGGGAAGTTCTTCGTCACGGTCACCGAGCAGAAGGACTTCGACAAGATCACCGATCCGATTCCCGCCTGCGTGCAGACCCGGCTCGATGAGTTCTTGAGCGGCCCGCACATGGAGCGGGGCGCCAAGGTGTATTACCTCAAGCCGTTGTGCGTGGAGATTGGCGACGAACTGGTGCTCACGACGCGCGAGGACCTGACCGCCGCGATCGCTACGGTGCAAGACGAGGTCTTCGCCCGCTACCGCTCGCGCGCCCTCTATCGCCGGCCGCTGCAGGCGGCGGTGGCGGCCGCCAACCTGGCCCTGGCCGCGCCGCGCGGGCTGATGAACTACGTGGTGTCCCGTCGGCAGAAGGCGCTCGACGCGATGCAGGCCCGCCTCGACTTCAAGCGCCGCAAGTTGGCCCTGAGCGCGGCGCGGACCTACCGCAAGTGCCGCACCGGCGACTGCACGTTCAACGACATGCTCGACCTGACCAATCCGCTCAAGCGAACCGAGGTGATCGAGCAATACTGCCGCGAGAACGAAGTGTCACGGGCAAAGCGGGCGCAGCTGCTGCAGATGGCCGCCGGCACGGTGCCCTGGTTCGTGGCCCTGTCTTTGACGGGCTACTACGTGGCGTCGCTCGTGATGGTAGTGACGACCCCGCCGCTCGTGGTCTGCGATCCGGCGTTCGTGGTCGAAATGCCGGGCTCCAAGGGCGTGCTGCTCAAGATCGGCCACTTCGATCAGGTGGGCGGCGTGACACACGTCGAGTTGTAGGCGGGGCGCGGGATACACCTCTTAATCGCGAGCAATTGGCCAGCGCGCCGAACATGGCGCGCTGGCCAATGTTGTTTACCTGCAGGTGGGCGAAATCGGGATCCGACGAAGCGTGCGTGCGAAACGCCTACCGGCGAAATTGGCCCCGGAAGGCCAGCAGCCCTAAACCGGCCATTGCGGCCAGAAGCCAGGTGGAGGGCTCCGGGAGGATCCCGCCCCTATAAAAGAAATCCGCCCCCGGCTGACCGTCCAGAAACGGTTTGCCGATCGCGAACTTGGCCCCCGGTTGGAGCACGCCGACGCCACCCAAATTCAATTCAGCCAGATTGCCCGGGCCAGGGTTGGCTTCGCCAAACGAAAGCGCTCCCGCGCCCAGTTTTGGAATGATCCCGAACGGATCGGCGGCGACTTGATCGGCGATGCTAATCCAGCCGGCCGGGTCGAGCCGGTTGGTTTCGGACGCGATCTGATAGCCGTCGAACCAAACGGGGCTCGAGGCGGTGTTGTACAGATAAGTCGTTCCGTCCGGATCGACCCAAAGAGTCAAATCCGCCGCGACCGCTGGATGGCCGAAACAGAGCCAGGCCGCCATCGCCAACAATGCTCGCCTGATCATCGTCGCACCCTGCTCAGAAGCCGCATGAAGTGCCTTGCCGCCAGGATTATGGGCATGGCTCGCCCCGGCTGCAACGAATTCGCTCGGGCGGACGGGAGCCTCTGATCTGCGAGCCGAAATAGCTGCGTTCTGAGCGGCTCGAGAGCCCGATTCCTCTTGGATCAGGGGACTGCCTTCGCTATCCTCCGCGCCCGGGGGCGTTCGTCATCAAGGGCAGTTGTATGCGCACGGGCATTGTCCTGTTCGTGTTGTTCGTCGGCGCCGGCGTGGGTTCGGCTGCGGAGCCCCCTCCGCCGCAAGCGCCGCAGCCTGTGCAGTATGCGCCGAGGCCGGTCAGCGGGCCGGCCGAGCCGGTTCAGGACCTCGACCTCGCTTCGGCCGAAGCGCAGTTGACGCAGAAGCTGGCCGAACTCGAGCGGCTGCATCGCGAGATCGACGCGCTGCGGATGCAGATTGGCCTGCAGTCGACGGTCATTGCCCACGTCATCCTGGCCGAGGTCGATCTCGACAAGCTGCGCCGTTTGGAAGGGGACTGGAGTCTGGATGCCAAGAGCAAACTGGCGCCCTTTCTCCCCTCGAAGACCGAGCAACCGCGCTACGTGGTTCAGGACGCCAAGGAGTTCCGCGAGCTGATCGACGCGCTGCGCCGCCAGGACATGCTGGAGATTCTGGCCGAGCCCACGGTCGTGACCGTGCGCAACCGCCGTGCGCAGTTCGACGACGGCGACACGCTCGTCGAATTCACGCCGACGTCCCTCGGCAACGAGGTGCGGTTCGACTTGCGCGTGCGCCATGCGGCGACGGTCGAACCGCCTCCTGAGGCCGGCAACATTCCGCTGGGAACGGTCGTTAGGCCGAAGCGGGTATCCGAGATCTCCACCGGCGGCAACCTGCGCCCCGGCAAGGGGCTCGTTTTGACTGGACTCACGCAAACGCGTTTAGGCCACGACGCCGAGGGGCGGCAGGTCGCGCGCAACGTTGGCTTCCTGGCCTTCATTTCGCTTGAAGTACCAACTGCAACGCCGCTGCCGCCCGTGGCAGAGCGGCCGGTGGGGGTAGTTCCTCGGTAGCCACGCAGGATGCGTAGGGCGAGGAATTGGTCCGCGAGAGGGGACCCTACGTCAGCGGCTTCCGTTCCGTGATCGGCGGCGATACCTTGGCCATCTCGGCGTTCAGGGTCGCGAATTCGCTCCACGGCGCCGGCACGTTGCTCTCGTGAAAAATCGCCGCCACGGGGCATTCCAGCCGGCAGGCGTCGCAGTCGATGCACTCGTCGGGATCGATGTAGAGCATCTGCTCCCCCTCGCGAAAGCATTCACAAGGGCAGACGACGACGCAGTCGGTGTATTTGCAGCCGAAGCACGGGGCGGTGACGACATAGGCCATGGGGGAAGCGCCTGTCTAGAATGGCAGAGGAGATTTGTCCTTCCGTGCATTCGGTTTTCAGGCGATTGCGGACATCAAAATCCCGGAAAACTCCAACCTCGGAACTCAACGTGATTAGGCTGCATGACTTGCGGCGCGCGGCGTCGGACCAACAGTGAATTCGCGCGAGCTCCTGGCGCACTACTTGGCAGGCGACGACGCGGCAGCGACCGCGCTCTTCGATCGCTACGTAGCCCGGCTGACGGCGCTGGCCCGCGGCCGAATCGGGCGGAAGCTGCGACGCCGGATCGATCCCGAGGACGTCGTGCAGTCGGCCTACCGCAGTTTCTTCCTACACGCGCAGGCAGGCGACTACGAAGTTGCCGAGGCAGGCGATCTTTGGCGGCTGCTGGCGGCCATCACGCTGCACAAGCTCCATCGCCAGGTCGAACGGCACACCGCCGCCAAACGCAGCCTCGAACGCGAAGAGCACTCAACCCCGCTCGAGGCCGGCGGCGCAGGCCCGGAGCCGGCGGCGGCTGAGGTCGTCGCCCTGTGCGAAGGGCTCGAGCACGCACTGGCCAGCCTGGCGGTCGAAGAGCGGTTGGCGCTCGCCAGCCTGCTCGAAGGGCGTTCGATAGAAGAGTTGGCCGCAGCGCTCGGCAAGACCGATCGCACCGCTCGCCGCGCGGTTGCTCGACTGCGGGACAAGCTCGAGCGGCAGCTGCTCTCCGCTGAGCCCCGCAGGACGCAACAGCCCATGCCGCCGGCTGAACCTCACGCGCCGCTCCGCTACGGCGACTATCTGCTCGAGCAACTGCTGGGCTCGGGCGGCATGGGCAAGGTGTTTCGCGCCCGCGAGCGCGACACGGGCCGCGCCGTTGCGATCAAGGCGTTGCACAAGGTCCGGCAGCACGATCCGCGCGCGGTGGACCTATTCGTGCAGGAGTCGCAGATCCTTGCGCGGCTCGACCACCCGGCGATCGTTCGCGTGCATGGTTTGGGCCGGTTTCCGGGCGGCGGCCACTTTTTGGCGATGGACCTCGTAGACGGAACCGATCTGCAAGTGCGCGTAGGGCGCGGCGTGCTTCCGCCAGGCGAAGCGATCCGCATCGCGATCGCGATCGGCGAGGCAGTGGAGCATGCCCACGCGCGAGGAGTAGTACACTGCGACCTCAAGCCGGCCAACGTGCTGCTCGACCGGGCTGGCGGCGTGTTCGTGAGCGACTTCGGCTTCGCGCACCTAACGGCGCAGGCGGCAACCGCCAGGCTGCTCCTTGGCGGCACGCCCGGCTATGTAGCACCCGAGCTGCTAACGTGCGCATCGCCGACGCCCGCGGCGGACGTTTACAGCCTGGGAGTGCTGTTGGCGGCGCTCTTCGGCGGGTTGGGGGCGGGCGAGCCGGCGCCTCTAGGTGACTTACCGGTCGCCGTGGCCACGATCTGCAGACGCTGCCTCGCGAACAATCCGCGCGAGCGTTATGCGTCTATGGACGCGCTCGTGGCCGATCTGCGGCGGCTTCCAAACGGCCACTAGCCAGGCGCGCGTCACTTCCCAGCTTCGCCCCGCTTCGCTCCGCGCTTGAGCGTTTCAATCGCCACGCGCAGCGTTTCTCCCCGGTCAAGGTCTTCGCAGACCCAGTAGCCGGGGCTTTCGAGGGACCGCGAGACGATGCGTACGCGTCGCGCTACTCCGTGATCGTTGACTTGATAGACGTCGCCGGGCCGCGGTCCGAGCGGCGGTGGGGAAGAATCACTCGGAGGTTGGTTCGACATGACCTGAGAAGCGAGGGGCGCGGCTGGAAGGGCGCACGACGCCTGTCCCAGGGCCGCCCAGCGTGAGGCGGCCAAAGTTTGCTCCGCAGTTAAGTATCGGATAAGTTGGGCACGCTTGACTGTCGCAACGCTCCCAATCCTGGCCGGGCCGTGTCATGTGTGACCCACAGCTCAGCAGCGCCCACGTGGTGCTTTGTGACTGGCGAGGCCGCTGCGTGTGGCTCTCGACCGAATCCCTGCTCACCAAGCCGGGCGACTTTCTCTGGGATCAACTTTCCGAGCCGTCACAAGAAGTGGCCCGCGAGCTCGTGGCGCGAGTGGTGGCGCTCAAGGAGGCGGCGCGGTTTCAGGTGACCAATCGCGAGGGAGATTTCTTCCGCGGCTGGCTCTGGCCGCTCGATTCACCGTCGGTGGCCGTCTGCGTGCTGGCGATTCGCGTGCCGGCCGATTTGAACTTGCTCACCGAGCGCGAGCGCGAATGCCTGGAGCTGCTGGCCCAGGGAATCGACACCCGTCATATCGCCGAGCGGCTGCGCGTGAGCCTGAGCACGGTGCATACGCACATGAAGCGTGCTCGCGAGAAGATGGGGCTGCACACCGTGGAAGAGTTGATCGCGTTCGCCGCGCGGCATTGCTACCCGGCGTCGGAGCCGCTGGTGGGGGTGCATAGCGAGTAGGCGGC
This sequence comes from Pirellulales bacterium, assembly GCA_044221365.1. Taxonomy (GTDB): domain Bacteria; phylum Planctomycetota; class Planctomycetia; order Pirellulales; family JBGAPH01; genus JBGAPH01. The sequence goes on along the minus strand of JBGAPH010000016.1, from coordinate 100,189 downwards.
GCTCGTCTGGGGGCTCGCTTTGCTCGACCCCAGCCACCCGAATCTGCACTTACACGAATCTCATGCGGCCCTCACCTGCGCCACATCGTTGGGCGTTGAAGCGGCGGGGGGCTTGGGTTAGGGTGAACGAATCGCCCAGCCGGCGCGCCTTGGTCGGGTTCCCGCCGGCTCGTTCGTAGAGCCTCTGTCCCACCTGTGCCGCTAGCGAAGAGAAGAAGGCCCATGCTTCGTCGCACGTTCGTTCAAGGATTGGCCGCCGCGGCCGTGCCGTCGCTCTGGTCGCGGGGTTTGTTCGCCGTCGCAGGGGATGCCCGGCACGGCGATCTCGAAATGCGTCCGCTGGCCAGCGACCACTGGCAGTTGATCTTCCGTCCCGAACGCCCGCGCCCGCTGCGGCTCCTGCAACTGGCCGACACGCACTTCCACCGCGACCAGGAAAATTCGACCGCCGCGACCGAAAAGGTGCTGCGGGCGATCGTCGCCCAGGAGCAGCCCGACTTCCTCGTGCATACGGGCGACTTCGTGAACAACGATGGTCAGAAACCAGTCGAGTGGTCGGGGCTCGACGTGATCAACGGCCTCGGCATTCCCTGGACCCTCTGCATCGGCAACCACGACTACCCGGTGCATCAGGCCGAAGGCTCTCGGTCGCTCGAGGAGATTCGCCAAGGAATGGAGCGCGGCTACCAGGGCTATGCCGACCTCCCGACCGGCCGCCACTACTGCTATCGCTACGATTTGCAGTCGGCGGAGAATGCGCCGCCGGCGGCCAGCCTGTTCTTCTTTCAGGTGGGCCACAACAAAGAGAAAGGGGAACGGCGGATCAGCGATCCGCAGTTGGTCTGGTTCGCCGAGCAGATGCAAAAGGACGAAGAGCGGGGCGTCCGCGGCCCGATCACCGTGTTCGTTCACATCCCGTTGCGTGAGTACAACACGCTCTTCGACTCCGGCAAAGTCGAAGGGGAGAAAGGGGAGCGGGTCTGCTACGACAATGACACTGGCGCGCCGTTCCAGCGGTTCGCCGCCTCCGGCCGCGTGGTCGGCGTGTTCTGCGGGCACGACCACGTGAACAGCTACCACGGCCTCTGGCAAGGCATCGACTTGGCCTATGGCCGCGTGTCGGGCTGGGGAGGCTACGGCCCCGACAACTGGCAACGCGGCGGGCGGCTGATCACGCTCGACCTGGCCAACCCCCGGCCGACCCCAGTGCATCGCGAGGTTTTCGGAACGCCCTCGGCGGGTTAGGCTCCGGCGGCCCATCCTTGACAGCCACGGTGGCTTGGGGTCGATTGGCAAACGGTAAGGGGCCCCTCGTTCCGTTCGACAAGAAACCGCCGCCGATGACTGCCGAGCCCTGGTTCAAGGATGGATTGCGCTTTCAATGCACCGGCTGCGGCGACTGTTGCACCGGGGCGCCCGGCTTCGTGTGGGTGAACGGTCAGGAGATCGCCGCGCTGGCGGCTCGTCTCGGGCAATCGGTCGAAGAGTTCGAGAGCAAGTACGTGCGCCGGGTCGGCGTGCGGCGGACGCTCGTCGAGTTCGAGAACGGCGATTGCGTTTTCTTCGACGGCCAAACCCGCAAGTGTACGGTTTATGAGGACCGGCCGCGGCAGTGCAAGACCTGGCCCTTCTGGGACTCGAACGTTCGCACGCCAGAGGCCTGGCGAGAAACCTGCGAAGCCTGCCCCGGCAGCGGCCACGGGCAACTCTACCCGGTCGAAAAGATCCTCGAGTCGGTGGCCGTGATCAAGATCTAGTGCTGCGTCACGCACGGATTTTAGGGTTGTGCCACACTAACCCGCAGCGCAAGCAAGGGACGTGAGCGTCGCTTGGGCGCGCTGGCCGAAAATGCCGCCCGGCCCGTGCAGGGGTCTGCGAGGCTCGGCCAGGGACGGCCTGGCTCTCCCTTGCTTGTGCTGCGGGCTAGTATCGGAGGGGCAACCCGAACTTCTAGCTGTGACGCAGCACTGGCCGAGGTGGCTGGCGATGCACCCTCACCCGGCCCTCTCCCACAGGGGAGAGGGAGACTGTGAACCCTCTCCCTGTGGGAGAGGGCAGGGTGAGGGCGCCGCGAATGCCCTTTGCGCCTCGACCATGCCAGCCAACTCTTCCCACACCGCGCAAAACGATTGACGGCGCGCAAACAACTCCCCTAGGATCGAAGATGGCGAAGGCCCGGCCCCCCGGCTCGCTTGCCAACCGGTCCGTTTGGCGGTCCGCGGCGCTTCGCAGCACGGAACTGAGGAGAGCGGCGATGAAGGTGTTTTCAGTTTTGTTCGCGGCTGCGCTGTGGGCCTTCTTGGGGGGCGGCGCAGAAGCTCAGGGGACGGGGGGCGGCGGACGTGGCCCCGGGGGTGGCGGAGGCGGAGGGTGCCAAGCAGGAGGCGGCGGCTCGTCCGGCATGTCCAACTCCCTGGCTGGGCTCGGCAATCTTGGGGGCGGCTCGGGCGGGAGTTCCGGCGTGAGCGCGGCGTCGCTAGCCCGCATGCAAATTCAACTGCAGCAAATGGCCATGGTCCGCCAGATGCAACAGGCCTACTTGATGCAGCAGCAGGCCGCAGCCCAAGCCGCGGCCGCGGATCAGGCGGCCCAGAAACAGCGGCAACTGGAGGTCCGGCGGCAACGCCGTGCGGCGATGGTCGCCCAGCGGGCCGCCTCGCGCGCGAACCGAAGCGAGGGTTCCAGCAGTTCCGGCGTTGAGCGGATCGCCCGCGCCGGCGATCGCTAGCGCGGCAGCGCGTTTGGCGTCGGCAAATCTCAGCAAATCTTGGACGGCGGCGCCTACCGGCCTGCCGTCCTTTTTTTTTGCGGAACCGTGCACTGTGCGGTGGGATTCGATTCTCAGCCGTGCGGGGCCGGCAATATAAAACCCGTCGGCAGTCTCGCCAGAGCTGCCGACGGGCTGAGAGGTCGACCGCGAATGCCACATCAGGCCGGCCTCTTCCTTAGACGCATCTCGCGCGCGAAACCGCCCGCCGGACCGCCAAGAATTTGGCGTCGGGCACCCTTCCAGGCCTCGGATGCTTGCAGCAAGTCGTTTATGCGGCAGACGTAATGTCCGCCTGTTTCTCGGCTTCGTCGCGACTAGAATCTTATCGACGGGCGAGTTGTGTCGCTGTGACCGCCGCGCCCAGAGCCGCGCTGTCGCGGACGCCTCGAGAAGCGGACTCGCAATGTCGAATTCGAGCGGTCGGATCGTTCCAACGCCAGAAAACCTCGCACGCGGCCGACCCGGGCGTTCCCAGGGCTGCCGGCTAGGTCGCCGATTCGCCGCCGTGCTGGCCACTGCGATCGTAACGCTGGTCCCCCTCACGGGCACGGCGCAGGTCGATCAAGAAATCTCTGCGAAGCTAGCCGAGCTTCGGTCGGCGTCGCTCGCCGCGACCGGGAATGCCGACCGTGGCCGAAAGCTGGTGGAGAGCGATGAGCGAACTCGGTGCCTTGCGTGCCATGCACTCGGGGGACGCGGCGGTTCGCTGGGGCCTGATCTCGCCGGGCTCGGCGGCGGACGCATGAGCCCCGCAGAAATCCTCGACGCGATCTTGGATCCGTCGGCCAAGATTCATCCCGACTACGCCTCGACGACCGTCGTGCTCGAGTCAGGGCGAGTGCTTCAGGGAATCGTCCGCCCCGTTTCCGAAACCGAAGTCGAAATCGCGACTTCGGCTACCGAGCGAGTTCGTACCCCCAGAGCCGACATCGAGGAGCAGTCTCCCTGCCGCGTTTCGCTCATGCCCAGCGGTCTGCACGAGGCGCTCTCGGCCGGCGAGTTGGCCGATGTGTTGGCCTATCTCACCACGCTCGAGCCTACGCAATCGAGCAGCCGCAGCGAAGCGGTGTCGCCGCGCGATGTGCCGCGGGCGGTGAGCCCCGCGACCTTTCGGCCGATTGTCGACGCCAAGGAACCCTTTGAGCATCCGGTGTGGTTCGGCGCGTTGCCCGGCCACCCGGGCAAGGCAGCCGTCGTGGAAATGCGGCGTGGCCGCGTGTGGATGCTGGGAGCAGAGGGGGGCGCGCGCACGCTGTTCGCCGACATCGTCGATGAGATCGTGCCCGGTGAAATCACGGGCCTGACCAGCATCGCGTTTCATCCCGATTTCGTGCGCAACCGCCGCTATTTTCTCAAGAAGCACGCGCGCGTTGATGGCCGGCTCGTGGTGCAGGTGATCGAACGCCAGGCGTCGGCCGACGGGCTGCGCGACTCGGGGCAGCCCTCGAAGCTGGTCATCACGATTGATGTCTTCAGCGACATTCACAACGGCGGTCATCTGGTGTTCGGGCCCGACGGCTTCCTCTACATCGGCATGGGGGACACGGGGCCGCAGAACGATCCCCGTGGACACGGCCAAGATCTCTCTACGCTGCTGGGCAAGCTGAGCCGGATCGACGTTGATCGCGCCGAAGAAGGACGCGCCTACGCCATTCCGGCCGACAACCCCTTCCGCGATCAGCCCGGCGCTCGCCCTGAAATCTGGGCGCTTGGGTTCCGCGAGCCGTGGCGGTTCAGCTTCGACCCCGCGACGGGCGAGCTCTGGGTTGGAGACGTAGGACAAGGCCTCTACGAAGAAGTGAGCATCGTCCGGCGCGGCGAGAATCACGGCTGGAACGTGCTCGAGGGCTTCCAACCTTTTTCCGATCAATATGCCCAGGCGGGCGCCCACTACACGCCCCCGTTGTTTGCCTATCACCATCGGGTCGGAGTGTCGGTGACGGGCGGCTTCGTCTATCGCGGGACCAAGCATCCGGCCCTTGTCGGCAAATACATCTGCGGCGACTACGAAACTCGCCGCGTGTGGGCGATCGAGCAGCGCGACCGGGCGTTGACCTCCGTGGTCGAGATTGGCCAGGCGCCCGAGCGCATCGTCTCGTTGGGAACAGACGACGCCGGCGAGATCTACGTGGTCGGCTTCGACCGTGGCCTGCTGTACCACGTCGATCTGTCGACCCTTGACCTCGCACCTGCTGCGCCGGCGCAGGAGATCGTGCCCACCGCACAGCGTGCGCCCGCGCTCTGGAAGCAGACCGAGACGCGGCCGCCTGACGCATGGATGCGCGAGGACTTCGACGACGCGGACTGGAGTGCATCGCCTGGCGGTTTCGGCACTGCGGGAACCCCGGGGGCCACGGTCCGCACCGACTGGCGCACGGGCGAGATTTGGCTGCGGCGCTCGGTGACGCTGCCTGAGGGAGACCTGAGCCGACTTGCCCTGCTGGTCCATCACGACGAGGACGCCGAGATCTATCTGAACGGAGTGCTGGCGGCGCGGCTGCCGGGCTTTGTGTCGGACTATGAGGAGGTCCCCATTTCGGCTGCGGCCATGGCCACCTTGCGAGCCGGTTCGAATCTGCTGGCGGTTCACTGCCGGCAGTCGGGCGGGGGCCAGTATATCGACGTGGGGATTGTCGAACGCGGGCAATGAGACGGCCGGCAGCGTTGCCTGCCCGCCGGTTGGCATGGCCACGCGCAGCCCTTAGGATCACGAACGTGCGCCTCCTTCATCACTTCCCAAGGTGATCCTTCCATGTGCCGATCGCTGCTTGCCGTCGCCCTGCTGTTCAATGTCTCGGTTGCCTTGGCCGGCGAGCCAGAAACGATTGTGCTCTGGCCCGGCAAGCCGCCCGGCGAAACGGAGGAGCTGCCCCCCGAGGTCGACATCACCAAGGCCGGCGATCAGCTCATCGCGGGCAAGCGAGTGGCGCGGATCGGCAACGTTTCCACCCCCACGCTCACGATCTATCGCCCGGCGCCGGAACAGGACACCGGCGCGGCAGTCATCATCTGCCCCGGCGGCGGTCACCACATTCTGGCCTACGACCTGGAGGGGACCGAGGTCGCCGAGTGGCTGAATTCGATCGGCGTGACCGGCGTGCTGCTCAAGTACCGCGTGCCGTTTCGCGATCCGCAACGCCGCTGGGGCGCGGCGGTGCAAGACGCCCAGCGAGCCGTGAGCCTGGTGCGCAGCCGGGCGGCAGAATGGAAGCTCGATCCCGAGCGCATCGGCGTGCTGGGCTTTTCCGCCGGCGGGCAGACCTCGGCGCTCGCCGCACTCTTCGGCGAGGAGCGGCAGTACGATGCACAGGACGACGCCGACCAGGCCTCGCCGCGCCCCGATTTAGAAAAGCAGGCGCTCGCTCCCGAGGCCAAGGTCACTGCGAGCGCCCCGCCGATGTTCTTGGCGCACGCGCAAGACGACCCCGTGCCAGCGGCGAACAGCCTGCTGCTCGCGCTTGCGCTCAAAGAAGCGGGCGTGCCGGCCGAGCTGCATCTCTATGCCAAGGGGGGCCATGGGTTCGGCTTGCGGCCGACGGATGACCCCTGCACCCACTGGCCCGAGCGGTGCGCGGAGTGGCTCGAGTCGCAGGGGTTGCTGAAGCGGTGACTCATTCACCCTCAGCGATCTGGGCATCGCTTGCCGGCAGCCCGTATTCCCTGAGCGTCTGGAACCGTTCGTCCTCGCGCAGCGCGAGGACGGCGTCACGTCAGGGCTGCCTCGAGTTCTGGCGCCGCGGCCAATCGCGGCCAGCGACGAGACTTCGCCTTTTTGATGCCGAGTTCGCCAAGGGATAGTTCACCGACGAAACCGGTTGCAGACTGCAACCGGTCATGCGCGACGGCGCCCACCTGCTGGCCGTCCTGTGGCAAAGCGCTTGGGTGGCGGGCGACGGCGACCAGACGATCCCAGCAGCCTCGCTCAAGGCGCTGACGCAGAAAAAAGCGATGAAGATCCGCCAGGACGAGAAGTTCTTGCCCTCCGTCTCCATCGCACGGATCGGGGATATTCTGCGGCAACCGGTTTAGGCAGCCGCGTGAGACAAGTCGCCGTACTGCGCTCGCGCCAGCCGACACGGGCGGCGGCGGCGCCCACAGCGCGTTGGGGATAGCTAGTTCGCGTCTGCAAGCGCCTCCCCGGCGGGCCCCGCCAACGACTGCTCAGGATCTCCTGCAGCCCGCGAGCCAAGAGCTCGAGCGCCGTACGCTCCTTGCAGTCGACCTCGGTTTTTGGGTTCTAAAGCGAGGCGCCGTCTCAACACTCGGGTTGCCCGCCGCATTGCGATCCCGTAGCATTTTGGAGAGACGGTCGAAAGCCGTTCCCGCCGCAGCGCCTGCCGCGCCGCACCCCGCCCTAACCTGCCTCCCGCTTTCCCTGCCGCCCTCGAGGAGCCGAGCCGATGACTCGCGCCGCCGCTGTTGCTTCTGCGGGCTGCGCCGACTTCCGGCAGACGCTGCGCTTCAGCCGCCGCCGATTGCTGCAGGCGGGGGCGCTCGGGTGCCTGGGTTTGGGTGGAGGGACGCTCGGTGTGCAGCCTGCGTTTGCCAGCGGCAGTGGCGGCCGAGCAAAGTCCTGCATCTTCTTGTTCATGTGGGGCGGGCCGAGCCAGCTCGACACCTTCGATCCTAAGCCCGAGGCGCCTGCCGAAGTCCGCGGCCCCTTCGGCACGATTCCCACGCGCGTGCCGGGGCTGCACTTGAGCGAGCACTTTTCGCGGCTGGCGCAGCAGGCCGACAAGCTGACCGTAGTCCGCTCGCTGGGGCACGACGACCCGGCGCATCTTTCCAGCGGGCACACCACGCTCACGGGGCATCTCGCCCCCGTCGTCCGCAGCGACGCCGAGCCCCCCAGCCAGCGCGACACTCCGCATTTCGGCTCAGTGATGGCGCGGCTGCGCGGCCCTTCGGCGGCGCTTCCGCCCTTCGTCACGTTGCCGTGGCTGGCCTATCATCCGGCGGCGCCCGGCGGACGCGCGCCAGGGCAAAACGGCGGTTGGCTCGGCCGCAAGTACGACCCGTTCTTGCTCGGCGGCGATCCGAGCCAGGCCGACTGGCGTGTCGCTGAGTTGAGCCTACCGGCCGACCTCGCGCCGGGACGCTTGGACGACCGCCGCCGCCTGCTGCGCGAAATCGATCGGCAGCGCGCGCGGCTCGAAGACCAGGCCGAAGCGGCCACGCTCGACGCCTGCCAAGCGCAGGCGTTCTCGCTGCTCGCCTCGCCTGAGGCCCGGGCGGCGTTCGACCTCGAACAAGAACCCGCGGCGATGCGCGATCGCTACGGCCGCAACATCCATGGGCAGTGCGTGCTGCTCGCGCGGCGGTTGGTGGAGCGGGGCGTGCCGGTGGTCAACGTGAACTGGCACGACGACGGCCGCAACTTCTGGGATACCCACGGCGACAACTTCAACCGCCTGAAGAACGACCTGATTCCGCCGGCCGATCAGGCGCTGAGCGCGCTGCTCGCAGACCTGGCCGAGCGGGGGTTGCTCGAGCAGACGCTCGTCTGCTGGGTGGGGGAGTTCGGCCGCCGGCCGCAGATCACCGCGAACAACGCAGGCCGCGAACATTGGCCCTTCTGTTACAGCGGCATCTTGGCAGGCGGCGGAGTGCGCGGCGGCTACGTGCATGGCGCGAGCGACCGGCACGCGGCCTATCCCGCGGTCGATCCGGTGACGCCGCAAGACTACCTGGCCACCGTCTACCGTGCCCTGGGGGTCGATCCGGAGACGACGTTTCCCGATGCCACTGGCCGCCCGCTGCGCTTCTGCCAAGGCACGGCGATCCATGAGGCGCTGGCCTAGGCGCCGCGCAGGGATTGGCCAGCGGCGGGGTTTTCCCCGCCGTCCCCGCCGCAGCTCCCAGAGAGGCCGGAAACGGGCGAGATCGTCGCCACGCGGGGCCCCGACGCTGCGACATTTCGAGCGCGCATGCGACCGCGGCACGGCAACCCCGAAATCGTCGGCCGCGAAAGCCGGCGGCTCGCCGGATCGTTGCTCCGCGGTCAAACGGACCGGAAATCGGCGCCGTGACCGAGCGCCAGGGGCGTAGTCGCCTCGGCCCAATCGCGCCGGCCGTGGTAAGATTGTAGTGTGCCTATGCACGTTCGCAGTCCCAACCGCCACATGCCTCAGTCTCCCTTTCGTTCCCTCGTCTTCTTCCAAATCGCCGGGCCGATGGTGGCCTTGGCCGCGGTGCTGGTCGCGCTGGCCGCCGTGGCCGCCTGGAAGGTTCACGAACTGCAACAAACGAACAACGACGTCTTGGCCCGCGAAGTCCGCGGGATGGTGATCGACCAGGACCTCTACATGGAGATGCGAGAGATTCGCTATCAGGTGAATCTCTATCTGCGAACCAAAGTGGCCAGCCACTTGGCGAACGTGGAGCAGATCCACGAGCGGACTGACACGCTGTTGGCCAACGCCCTCGAGTCGGCCCGCACCGACCGCGAGCAGGAACTGGTCGCCGTGGTGGAGCGCGGCTACCGGGGATTCTTCAACGCCTTTCAGCCGCTGGCCGCCGCGGCTGCGATGCGGCCGCTCACCGAGGCCGAGGAAGCCGAGCTGAGCCGCCTGGCCGACGTCGTCCTCACCGATGTGCTGCAGCCTTGCCGGGAGTGCTTTCTCCTCAACCAGGAGGTCGTCGACCGCACGAACCAGGCGGCCCGCGGCTCCGCCCGCACGCTGCGGGTGGGTTTCCTGCTGCTGGGCATCTGCGGCGGCATCGCCGGGCTGCTGATGGGGGTGGGCATTGCCCGCACGGTGGGGCGCGGCGTGGTGCAGCTCGACGTCACGGTGCGCGACATGGCCGGCAAGCTCACCGACGGCGTGCGCCCGGTGACCTTCCTGCGCACGGGCGACATTCACGACCTGGAAGACGGCCTCCGGCATCTGGAGTCGCACATTGGCACGATGCTCGAACGGCTGCAGCAGCGCGAGCACGAGCTGTTGCGCAGCGAGCAATTGGCCCAAGTAGGGCAGTTGGCCGCCGGCATGGCGCACGAACTGCGCAACCCCTTGATGCCGATCAAAATGCTCGTGCAGGGGGCGCTCGAGCGTGGCGAAACGGCGGGCCTCACCGGCCGTTCGCTGCATGTGCTCGACGACGAGATCGGCCGACTGGAGGAATCGATTCAGAGCTTTCTCGACTTTGCCCGCCCGCCGGTGCCGGAGAAGTCGCCCACGAATCTGGTCGCGGTGGCGGAGAACGCGATCGACCTGGTCGCTCCCCGCGCCCGTCAACAGCAGGCGGAAATCCGCTGCCGCTTGCCGGAGCGCGGACTGTGGGCCACCGTCGACGCCGGGCAAATGCGCCAGTTGCTGCTGAATCTGCTGCTCAACGCGCTCGATGCGCTGCAGCATGGCGGCTGGATCGAGGTGCTGCTCACGCGGATCGACGAGCCGCTCAGCCCGGCCGGGGCCGATCACGAGGGCGCGACCTTGCACGACGCCTTGCGGATCTTGGCCGAAGGGAGCGAGGGAAGTCAGGCTCACCTCGTGATCCGCGTGTCCGACAACGGTCCCGGCATTCCCCCTGAACTGGCCAGCCGCATCTTCGAGCCCTTCGTCACGAGTAAAGAGACGGGCACGGGGCTGGGGTTGTCGATTTGCCAGCGGATCGCCGAGTCGCACCAGGGCGATATCCGCTACTTCCCGCGGCCCGGCGGCGGGGCGGTCTTCGAGGTCCGGCTCCCCTTCGTTTCCGACCCGTCGCACGGACCGCTCCATGCCTAAGCTCTTGGTCATCGACGACGAGCCCAACATCGCGTTCACTATCCGCGAAACGCTCTCCTCGCCCACGCTCACGGTGCTCTCGGCCGAAACGGCCACCGCAGGCATCGAGCTTGTGCGGCGTGAGAAGCCCGACGTGGTGTTGCTCGACGTGCGGCTGCCCGACATGTCGGGGCTCGACGCCTTTTCGCAGATCCATCAGATCGATCCCCGGCTGCCGGTGATCATCATGACGGCCTTCGCCAAAACGGAAACGGCGATCGAGGCGATGCGCCGCGGCGCCTTCGAGTACTTCGTCAAGCCAGTCGACCTGGGCCGGTTGCGCAAGCAGGTGACGCAAGCGATCGAGATGGGTCGGCTGAGCCGCGTGCCGGCCGTGGTGGCCCCGGACGAAGCGGAGGAACTCGATGCCGACGTGATCGTGGGCAATTCGCCGGCGATGCACGAGGTGTACAAGACCATCGGCCGCGTGGCGCCGCAGGACGCCACGGTGCTGATCCTGGGGGAAAGCGGCACGGGCAAGGAGTTGGTGGCCCGCGCGATCTACCACTATAGCCAGCGCCAGGAGAAGCCGTTTCTGGCGGTCAATTGCGCGGCGCTGAGCGAGACGCTTCTCGAGAGCGAGCTCTTCGGCCACGAACGGGGCGCCTTCACCGGCGCCGACCAGCGCCGCATCGGCAAATTCGAGCAGGTCCACGGCGGCACGATCTTTCTCGACGAGATCGGCGACATGAGCCCGGCCACGCAAGCCAAGGCCTTGCGGCTGCTGCAACAGCAGCAGTTCGAACGCGTGGGCGGAAACCAAACGATTCACACGGACGTGCGGATCATCGCCGCCACGAACCGCGACCTCGAGACCATGGTGGCCGAAGGCGCGTTTCGGCAGGATCTGTTCTACCGGCTCAACGGCTTCGTGATCGCGCTGCCTCCGCTGCGAACGCGCGTCGAAGACATCCCCTTGCTCACGTCGCACTTCATCCGGCGGGCGAACCGAGAGTTGGGCAAGCACGTCCGCACCGTCACTCCCGAGTTCGAAAAGGCGCTCGCCGCGCACAACTGGCCCGGCAACATTCGCGAGTTGCAGAGCGCCGTGCGGTTCGCCATGGTGCAGGCGACCGGCGATGTGTTGACGGCGGATTACCTGCCGGAATCATGCCGGCGCGCGTCGTCCCTGGGCGCCGGCGGAACCCGAGGAACGACGGCGGCTGCCGCGCCGGGACTGGACGTCGAGGCGCTCACCCGGCGGCTGCTGACGGAAGGGCCGGGGGACGTGTACCGACAGGTGATCTCGGCGGTCGAGAAGGTTCTCGTCGAAGAGGCCATGCGGGCCACGGGCAACAACCAGCAGCGGGCCGCGGAGTTGCTTGGACTATCGCGCATGACGCTCCGCGCCAAACTTCGCGCGTTTGAGCCTGGGCTCGAGCGAACGGACGACGGTGAGGCCGGGCACTAAGAGCGATTCAGCGTAAGCCGGCCGGCTTACGCCAGGCCGCTCGCCATGGCCGCGCGATTATTCGGCCCCGCGCCCTTTACGCCCTCGAGTTCAGGCGCCGTGGCCTGCAACAACGCATGGATGGCGTTGCAATCCTCGCTGGAAAGCCATTCGCCGGGGACCGTCACGGGGGCCAGCGCCTGCCGGAGCCACAGCCGCACGCCGGGGCCGCCCAAGAATCGCGGGCGGCTGCGGACTTCCCAAGCCGCCAAATCTTGCCACTCCACGGCGAATCCCGAGATGACCGCGGAAAGCCGCAGCCCACGCTGATCGAGCACAAAGCGTCCCAGCAGCGCGTTCAAGGCCCACAGCACGCAGGCCCCTCCGCCCAGGCCAAGCAGCGCCGCCACCAGGCCAATCTCCAGGCGCAGAAGCGGCGTGACAGACAACTCGCGCGTCAAGAAAGCGGCCGCCAACAGCATCAGCCCTCCGAGGGCGCCCGTGCTGAGAGCGGAGTTCCAGCGTCGGCGGCCAAGCCAAAAACTGCGCGGCCGCCCCCCCGCCACGCGGCTAAAGGCGATTGCCTGCGGCTCTCCCGACGAATCCCGAGGGAAGCCCAGCAAGTTCCCCCCCATCGCGACTTCGGAATCGGACATGACAAGCAACCTTTCGAACGAGAACGGACGAGCGAATTCCCTGAGCTATGCGGAAACCAACGTCGGTCCCGCCACGTGCGTGCAGGCGTGGTAATGCGAGAGCGGCCGCATGCGGTCGAGCCCCACCAGACTCACGGGCACCTCGCATTGCGAGAACTCCTGAATCGCGTAATCGAGGTTTTCGAAGGACGTGTGGTCCACGAGCGACACTCGCCGCTCGAGATGAACGAACACGGCCTTGGCGTCTTTAGGCACCAGATCCAATTCCTCCGTGAGCTTCATGGTGTTGAAGCACACGAGCGGCTTGTTCAGGTACAAGTGGTAGCCGTCGGACAATTGTTCGCGGCGGTGCACTGGATTGCGGAAGAAATCGCCCGCGCTCTGCAGCCAGGTGGGAGAGGCGAGCTCGTCGGCGGTGTAGCCCAGCAATCCGCGCCGCGAGAGCACGAAGTTGAGCACCAACTTGGCCATGACGCCGATCACGATGCCCCAGAGCAAATCGGTGAGCAGGGTCGCCAACACGGTCACGGAGAAGATGGCGAGTTGTTCCTTGCCGATGTGGGCCATGTGCCGCCACACGAGCGGTTCGCACATCTTCCAGCCCGTGTAGACGAGCACCGCCGCCAGGGCCGCCTTGGGAATCATGTTGATCAGCGGAGCGGCCACGGCCAGATACAAGATCAGGCAGATCGCGTTGGTGAAGTTCGCCCACAGCGTGCGGCCGCCCGAGGCGATGTTGGCCTTGCTCTTCACGCCGCCGGGGATGATCGTCAGGCCACCCACCAGGCTCGAGCAGATGTTGCACACGCCCATCGCCAGCAGCACGCGATTGGGCATCGACTTGCGTTTGAAGGGATCGATGCGGTCGATGGCCATGGCCGTGGCCAACGACTCGACGCCGTCGATCATGGTGAGCGTGATGACGCCGAGGATCGCGGCGTACCACAGGTCCTGCCGCGCCAACATCGCCGCGAAGTCGGGCAGATGCACGCCGTGGAAGGGAGATTCCGGCAGCTTGATGAGGAAGTTGCCGGTCAGGCTGCCCACGTTCAGGGCGTAACCCAAGCCCACGCCGAACACGACCGCGATGAGCTGCGGCGGCACGACCTTCAACAGCCGCACGTTCTTGATCGATCCCAACACGAGCATCAGCACCAGGCAGCTCAGCGACACGGCGAACACCGCCGGCGTCAGGCCCCGGGCGAAGTTCGGCGCCTCGCTCACATATTCGAAGAACTCGTGGGCATGCACCTTGCCGGTGTAGCCGAAGAACATGGGAAGCTGCTTGACGATGATGAGCAGGCCGATCGACGCCAGCATGCCTTCGACGACCGCCACCGGAATGATTCCAGCGAAGCGAGCCAACTTGAGGGCCGCCAGCGCGATCTGCACGCAGCCGACCATGAAGATGATCACGAGCAAGTACTTGTAGCCGGCGCCCAGGTGATCGGCGTCTCCGGCGCCCCCCATCGTCACCATGATGGCGAGCAATGCCGGCGCCAAGCCCGCCGCCGGGCCGGCGATCGTGACGTAGGAGCCGCCGATGAGCGGGTACACCAGGCCGGCGATAATGGCCGAGATCAGGCCGTAGATCGGCGGCGCGCCCGACGCGATGGCGATGCCCGAGGAGAGGGGCAGCGAAACGAGCGAGACGACGATGCCCGAGGCAATGTCGTAGCGCAGGTGCTTGAGCCCGGCCAACCCGTTTTGCGGTTTCTCGAGCGACGAGGCGACGCCATTGGCGGCGGACAGCGAAGCGGTGGCCATTTGCCAGATCCTCCGGACCCTAGAGAGTGTGGCGCCTCGAAAACGACTGGCCCCGCGCGCACCGCGAGCGCAAACAGCGAGCGGGAAGATCCGGTCCGCCGCAGGGCGGAGCCAATCCGTTGGGGGCGGATGCTGGCAACGCAGAGGTCGTGCCAACGACTTAGGCGCGAGCGAGCGAGCGGCCAGCGTCTGATGCAACCGACTGCAAATAAGCGGCTTACAGCGACGATCCGCTAGATTGCAAATCGGTTAGGTAGCAAGCGGGCCCCGCGGAGGCAATCGACTGGACAGTGCGTGGAAAGCGATTTGCCACGCCCGCGATCGAGGAGCAGACTGCCGAAACACCGCACGAGCATGGCGCTTGAGCCTGTTCAGGGCCTTTCGCTACAGCGAATCGAGCGCCCGCCACATGTACCAACTCGCCACCGAGCGAAATGGACGCCAGCGCTCCGCGTGCTCCACAAGCTCGATCTTGGTGGGCATCGCCGCCAGGCCGTAGGTCTGCATGAAGCCCTTGCGCACCCCCAGGTCGTCGACGGGCAGAACATCGGGCCGCCCGAGGCGCGACATCAGCAGCATCTCGACGGTCCAGCGGCCGATGCCGCGCACCGCCGTGAGCCGCTCGATGATCTCTTCGTCGCCGAGCCGCCGCAGCCGCGCCAGCGTTGGGACCGTGCCGTCGAGCGTTTTGGCGGCCAGATCACGCAGCGCCAGGCACTTGTTGGTCGACAGACCGACGCCGCGCATCTGAGCGTCGGAAAGCGCGAGCAGGTTGGTGGGGCGGAACCCGTTGCGGCCCGGCGTCAACAGCATCAGGCGACCGTAAATCGTGGCCGCGGCCTTGCCCGAGAGCTGCTGATACACGATGGCCCGCGCCAGCGCCTCGAACGGGCTCTGCATCCGCGGCGGATCATGCGTGAACGGCCCAATTCGGTCGACGAGGCCCGCCAGCACAGGGTCGCTGCGCCGCAACGAACGCACGGCTTGGCGCGGATCGAACTGGAGGCCGGTCGGGCTGGCGGCAGGCATGAGGAATCTCGGGATGAGAAGACGGGAGCGGAATTCTAGCCTAACCCGGCGCGTTTTCCACTCGCGGTCGAGCGATCCAGGGCGGCTCGGGGGAGATATAATGAGGTCTCCCAACGCGATAACCCCTGCCCGCACAGGCCCCTGCGTGAGCCAACCGATCCGCGCCGCCGCCGGTTCAGCGCCGCGCGACTGCCTGCGCGTCGCGGGACACGAGCTGCGGCTGTTCGAGGAGTCGCCGCCGCTAATCGCGGCGATGGTGCGCGACATTCAGAATGCCCGCCGCCGCGTGTGGCTCGAAGCCTACATCGTCTCGGGGGACCGGGCGGGGCAGGCAATCGCCGCGGCCCTCGAGGAACGGGCGGGCGCCGGCGTCGACGTGCGGCTCATGTACGACGCCGTGGGCAGCTTTTCGACGCCTGCGGAGTACTTCGCCGACCTCGAGCAGGCGGGGGTCGCGGTCCATGCCTATCACAGCTTGGGCCGCACGCTGTGGAGCTGGCGGTTCTTCCGGCTGTTCAATCGCCGCAACCACCGCAAGCTGCTCGTGGCCGACGATGTGGCCTACTTCGGCGGCATGAACGTCGTCGACCAAAGCTCGATCCATTCGGTGGAGGACGCCAAGGCCCTGCGGCTGCCGAGTTCGGCCGGCTGGCGCGACGTTCACGTGCGGATGACTGGCCCGCAGGTAAGGCAGGTGGCCGATGCGTTCGACCGCCTGTGGCGGCGCGTCAACGGGCTGCCGGCGCCCCGGCCGCCCCGCTGGCCGGGCAAGCGATTCGTCGAGCGCCAGGAAGACACGATCCTGTTCTTCGAGTCGCGGCCGTGGCTCAAGGCGCATCGCCCCTATCGCGTGTTTCTGCCGCTGCTGCGCAGCGCGCAGCACTCGATCACGCTTTCGATGGCCTACTTCCTGCCGCTCGGCCGAGTGCTGCGCGAGCTGGTGCGGGCGGCGCGGCGCGGGGTGCGGGTGCGGGTGATCGTGCCTGAGCGGAGCGATGTGAAGGCGGCCGAGGTGGCCACGCGGCACATGTATGAATATCTGCTCGCCCGCGGCATCGAGATCTACGAGCGGCAGGACCAGATGCTGCACAGCAAGGTGATGGTGGTCGACGGCCGCTGGTCGGTGATTGGCTCTTGCAACTTGGATCCCCGCAGCCTGTCGATCAACCTCGAGTTCATGGGCGTGTTCCGCAGCGCGGAACTTGCAGCTGCCGTGGAGTCGATCTGCGAGCACGAGCTCCGCAACAGCCACCGCATTACGCCGGAGGACTGCCACAACCGCGGCTGGTTCGACCGCTGGTACGGCCGGCTGGCCTGGCAGTTTCGGCGATTCTTGTGAGCAGGCGTCTGCGGTCGTTCCGCTGCTAGTCGCCACCGCCGCCACAACCGCCGCATCCTCCGCCTCCGCATCCTCCCCCGCCGCATCCGCTCGAACCGCAGCTCGAACCGCAGGAGGAGCCGTCGCCCGGTGAACGTCGTTGGCCGGCGGCCTCGCCCAGGTAGTGTTGCAACGGCGCAAGCGTGGTTCCGGCCACGGCGCCCAGCCCGAGGAGCGCCACCGCGTTGACGAGCGAACCGTGCTCGGGTTGGTCTGCGTCAGGCGCCGCGGAGTTCGCGGCATGTTCCCGTTTGAGTAGCCGCAGCGTGGCGTCGCCACGGCGCGTTCGCAGGGGAGGCCGAGCAAACGCGAGCAGCGACACACCCGCCGCAGCCAGGCAAGCGATCACCAGGAATGCCACCGGCCGGCCGCGATCGAGCCCCACATCGATCTTGTAGACGCCGGCGAGCGGAACCACGAGGGCCAAGAGGAGCGGCAACAGCGTGGCGAGCCAGCGTTGTCCCGGCTCGAGCACCAGTTCGAGCGTTTGCAACCGGCTTTCGAGGGGCGCCGTTGCTCGGCGAGCCGCTGCCCACAGGCCCGTGATGGGCAACTCGCGCTCCGCCGCTTCCAGCACTGCTTCGTCGAGCGGATCGTCGGAGTCGGATTCCGGCCGCGGCCACACCGCCGACAGGCTCAGCTTGCGCGGGCCGATGTCGATTAGCCGCTCGTCGGAGAGGCGCACCACGGCCGCCTCGGTCGCCCGGCGATTCCCGCCGCTGAGGAACGCCATCTCGTAGGGGCTCAGTTCCACCACACACGCTGGGCCCGCCGGCCCCCGCAGGACGAAGCGGAGGACCCCGGCGAACAAGAGCGACACGGCGTAGACGATCGCGAACAGGAGCAGGAAGTCGGGCCCCCGCATGTCAAACGGATTCAGCCAACCCGCCGCCAGCGGCGCCAGCAGCAGCGGCATGGGCAGCGCAGCAGTCAGCGCCGGCCGACGCCGCCCGCGCCCCCGGGGCCATTGCGCCGCCGGCGGCTCGCTGCCGAACACCCGGCGGTAGCTCGCCAGCGTTTGGGCATACTGCCGGGCGTGTTGGTTTGCTTCGCCGACGCCTCCCACGCCGGGGTCGTGGTGCAGCGGACGCCCGAGCACTTGCGGGCAGAACACGTCCCAGTAGTTGCGGGTGTAGATCAGATGGAGATGCCAGACCTCGTCGACGACCTTCGAAGGCGTCACCACGTGGCCGGCCACCACGGAGAGCAGGGCGAAGCGCTTGTACTCCTCGATCGCCGCGGCAGTGAACTCGGCCGACCAGCCCTGCTCCTCGGCCAACCGTTGCGAGAACGGCCGCGTGGCTCCCGGCTCGTCGAGCGAAAAGGCTCGCAGCCGCTCGGCAAGATTCGCGTATTCGGGCAGCATGAGAAAGTCCTCCGCAAAGAACCTTGGGCAACCCACTCGTATCCTACGGGGCCAATATGAGGGTTGTGTTAGGTTGATCGGCGCCTTGTCTTTAAGTATGGCCTGCAAAAGCCGGGGGCCGGGCCGGCGCGGCCTCAACCTATAGCGGCCGTGGGAATTGCGCAATTCTCGGCCAGCGGCTCCGAAAACGGCTACCATGCAGGTAGCCCGTGGACAAATGCCCGATCCACGTTGGTCAACTCCCTGTGCGAGGAAACGCGCCATGACGCGCCGTGGTTTCACCTTGGTCGAACTGTTGGTGGTCGTGGCGATCATCGGCGTGCTCATCGCCCTGCTGTTGCCGGCGGTGCAGGCCGCCCGCGAGTCGGCCCGGCGGGTGCAGTGCCAGAACCACCTCAAACAGCTCGCGCTGGCTTCGATCACGTTCCACGAAACGAACAAGCGCTTTCCGCCGGGGGGCTGGGGGTTCCGCTGGCCGGGGTTTCCCAACGAAGGGAACGGCGTCGGGCAGCCCGGCGGGTGGATCTACAACGTGCTTCCTTTCGCCGAACAGCGAGCCCTGCACGACCTAGGTTCTCGCGACACGCAGACGCAGCAGAAGCAAAGCAGCGCCCAGCGCATCGCCACGCCGCTGGCGATCCTGCATTGCCCCAGCCGACGACCGGCCAAGCTCTATCCTATGCTGCCCGACCCAGCACGTTCGCCGCATGCGACCGACTCGGTGACCCTGGTGGCCCGCAACGACTATGCGATGAACGCCGGCGACAAGATGATGCTGCACGGGCCCGGCCCCGATACGCTCGAGCAGGGCAAGAGCGGCTACAAGTTTCCCGACCTTAGCGCCAGCACCGGGGTATCCTACCTGCGTAGCGATGTCGGCATGGCCGCGCTCAAAGATGGTTCGACCCACACCTATCTGGTCTGCGAGAAGTACCTGAACCCCGACGACTACGAAACCGGCGCTGACGGCGGAGACAACGAGAACGCCTACACGGGCGACGACCTCGACCTGCTCCGTTGGGGGCAGCTTGCGGAGCCGCCGCAGCGCGATCAGCCGGGGCAGGTCAGCGTCAGCCGCTTTGGCAGCGCCCACGCGACAACGTGGCAGGCGTCGATGTGCGATGGTTCGGTCCACGCACTCAGCTACCAAATCGAACCGTCGGTGCATCGTCGCCTGTCGAATCGCCGCGACGGGCAAAAGATCGACGACAAGGACTGGCGCTAGCGTTTCGCTGGGACTTCCGCCTGCACCCCGCCCTTGTTCTGCGCGGATCGGGACCAGTGGATTGCCTCCCTGGTTGTTTCTTGACAAACTGCCTGAGTTCTAGACCCCGGAGCAGCAGAGGTCGGCCACGCGCGAGAGCCCGACCGTCGCCGCAGGCTCGATGCAGGGACTTGTTTGCCGAAAACGCCGCGTCCGTTGGCGGTGACGTTCGCGTTGTGGGACGCGTAGGCAATCCTATCGCACCTTTTGCCACGGTGAGCATGCCATGGGACGGTTCCACTTGCGAGCAAATCACCCCCGAGTCCCCAGGCGGCTTGACGACGGCGCCAGGCTGGGTCCTTGCCGACTGAAGGGCGAGCGGCTCGAAGCGCGCAACCTACTGGCGATCACCCTCCGTGTGATGCCGGACCTTTCCACCTCGATCGTCAACACCAGCGGCGCCGATTCGGTGGCCCTGGACGGCTACTACCTTAATTCTGCGGCGGGAAAGCTGTCGCCCGACGGCTGGCGAAGCCTGGCAGATTGGACGGCGAGCGACGCCGCGGCGGTGGTCGCCGCCCTCGGCACCGGGGGCGTGTCGTTCGGCGAGGCCGTGGCCACGCCAACGGACTTGGCGGAGTTGAACCTGGCGGACAGCGGAATCTGGGGGCCCGGAGCCAGCGTCGATCTCGGGCGCCCCGTCACCGGCTTGCAAAGCGACGTGCCGGCGACCACGCAGTTCTTTTTCCGCCGGGCGGCGTTAGGAGCTTTGCAAGAGTCAGGTGCAATCGAGCTGATTGCAGATCCCTCGACGCCCACCGTGGGCATTTCCCCCGTCCTTCCCCAGCCTGCCATCAACCCGGTTGATGCGTTCGAGATCTCGTTCAGCGAACCGGTACAGGGCTTCGACCTGGCCGATCTGTCCCTGCGCCGCGGCGGCGCAACCGTTGCGCTGCCTACCGGAGCTCAACTCTCCACGGCCGACAACACCAAGTTTTTGCTCTCCGGCCTGGCTCCATCGCAAGACCAAGCCGGCGATTACCGCCTCGAGATCCAGCCCTTCGGGTCACAGATCGTCGATCTGCAAGGGTTTGCGCTCTTGACCGGCGCGAGCGAAAGCTGGGGACTGCTTGCTCCGCTCGAGGTCAGCCTGGCCACGATCGATTCGCCGCGGCGAACTGCAGTTGATTCGATTCAAATTGGGTTCTCGGCGGCGGTCACGGGCTTCGATCTGGCCGATCTGTCGCTCTCGCGCGACGGTGGCCCCAACCTGCTCACCGGGGCCGAAACGCTCTCGAGCGCCGACAACATCACCTGGACTCTTGCCGGACTGACCGGGCTGACCGACGCGACGGAAGGACAGTATCGACTTGCGCTCGCCGCCGCCGGCGCCGGCATTCAAGACGCTGCCGGGAGATTGCTGCACTCGAGCGCCGCGGCGGAATGGACGCTCGACAAATCGCCGCCGACCGTCGACCTGGTCGACGTGGATCCCGATCCGCACGCACACGTCAACTCGGTGAACATCGCGTTCAGCGAGCCAGTGCGCGGACTTGGCCTAGGCGATCTGTCGCTCGAGTGGTCGATCGGCAATCGCTGGGACTCGCTCGTCGGCAGCGGGGCCTCCATTCAAAGGGTCGACGCCGCGACGTACAACGTGCGCAATCTGCCAGGGCCTTGGACGGACACAAGTGTGACTCTGACGCTCCGCTCGCCCGCCGGCATCACCGACCTAGCGGGCAATCCGCTGGAAGCAGGCGCCGTTGAGCAGTGGACGGAAGATGTGTCGCCGCCGCAGGGCTCGTTCGCTTTCCCGCAAGGCTGGTCGCAGAATCAACCCTTACCGTCGATCGACATCAATTTCTCCGAGCCGATCACGGGACTCGAGGCCGCTGACCTGATTCTGCGCCGCCAGGGGGAGCAGAACCTGCTCACGGGCGCCGAAACCCTCACTCAGGTCAACGAGACGACCTGGCGGCTGGCGAACCTGAGCGGAGTCACCACGGCCGATGGGTCGTACCAACTGCGAATCCGCAACGGCCATGACATCCGCGATCGCGTGGGCAATTTGCTCAGCTATCCGTTCGAGGCCAACTGGTATCACGATCAAACCCCCCCGGCCGTCGACGTGATCGACGTCGGACCCGACCCTCGCACGGGCAGCGTAAGTTCGATCGATCTCCGCTTCAGTGAGAATGTGGGCGGCTTCGGGCTCGAGGACTTGCGGCTCACTCGCGGAGGCGGACCAAATCTGCTCATGGGCACGGAGCAGCTTCAATATGTCGACGGCCTCACTTGGCGCGTGCGCGGCCTCGCACCGCTGACAGGAGCGCCCGGCGAATACACGTTTTCGCTGATCGCGGCGGGATCGCAAATCGCCGACGGGTCGGGCAACGCGCTGGCCCTGGGGGCCGCCGACACTTGGTCGGTCGTTCCCCAGGTCGCGATCGGTTCCGTCGAGCCCACGAACCGCAACCAGCCGCTGGCGGGTCTGGCGATCGAGTTCACCGCCCCCGTGAGCGGCTTCGACCTGGCCGACTTATCGCTTTCGCGCGATGGCGGCCCCAACCTGCTGACCGCCGGTCAAACGCTGACCACGATCGACCATCAGCGGTGGTGGCTGGGCGGCCTGTGGGACGTGACCGCAGTGGCCGGCGCCTACCAGTTGCAGCTTTCGGCCGCGGGTTCAGGAATTACGACGGCGCCGGCCGTTCCCTTGCTCGAGGGCGCGGGCGCTTCCTGGACGCTCGACGGCCAAGGCCCTCAGGTGACGAGTATTTCGCTCGCTGGGGCCGCGCCGGGCGCGTCGTCCGATCGCCTGGTCCTCGAGTTCAGTGAAGCGATCCAAGGGGCCTCACTGGCTGGGCTGTCGCTGTCGCGCGACGGCGGCCCCAACCTGCTCGGTCCGGACACGCCCGCCAAAGTCTCCGGCAGCTTACTGACCGTATCGGGCCTGGGAGCGAAGTTGGCGATTCCGGGGGACTATCGTTTCCGCTTGACCGCGAGCGTAGCTTCGCTCCACGACGGGGCGGGCAATCCGGTGGCCGCCGACGCCGAGAAAGCTTGGCAGACCGAGGCGGCGGTGGTGCTGCGCGTAGACGCCGACGGTTCGACGCAACTCGTCAACCGCTCCGAGCAGGAGCTGCAAATCGACGGCTATCTGATCGAGTCGTCCACAGGCCGGCTCGACGTCGGGGCCTGGCGGAGCATTGGCGATTGGGTGGCCGCCGATGCAGCGGCCGTGATCCTGGAGTTGGGGGCGGGCGCGGTGGGGTTTGGCGAGGCCAATCCCGGGCCGACGAGCGTAGCCGAGCTGAACCTCAGCGGAGGAGGGCTGTGGAAACCGGGGCAGTCGGTCTCCCTGGGGCGTCCCTTCGACGGGCTACTGACCGACGTGCCGGTGCAGTCGCTGTTCACCTATCATCTCGTGGGAACCACGCAGTCTCAGTATGGTTCCATCGAACTCGTGCTGCCCGAGGGGGGGCCCACCGCGCAGATCTCGCCGGTGACGCCGGATCCCCGCAACCTGCCGGTCGACAGCCTGCAGATTGCCTTCAGTCAGGCGATCAGCGGCTTCGACCTGGCGGACTTGCGGCTGGCGCGCAATGGCGTGCCGATCCCCTGGTCGGACGGGCAATCGCTGACTACGGTCGACCATGTGACTTGGACCCTGCAAGGCTTGGCGGGGCTGACCGGAGGCGAGGGGTGGATCGAGCTCACGCTGCCGGCCTTCGGGGCTGCAATCGTGGACGCCCAGGGCCGGCCCTTGGCAGTGGACGCTGGCGAGGCCTGGCGCGTCGACGCGGTCGGCCCAGCCGCTGCCTGGCTGGGCCCGCACGCGCAAGAGAACGCGCCCGTCGACGCCGTGCGGCTCGAGTTCAGCGAGCCGATCGTCGGGCTCGAGCTGGCCGACCTCGAACTGAGCCTGGCCGGCGGCGCCAATCTGATCACCGCGAATCAAACTCTCCGCACGCTCGACAACCGCGCCTGGGTTCTGACGGGACTCGCGCCCCTGACCAGCGGCGAAGGGCAATACAAGCTGCGGCTGCCGGCAAGTCGCGGAGTGCAGGACGCATTCGGGAATCCACTCGCCAGTGACGTGGAGCTCAACTTCGCCATCGACCGGACAAGCCCCACGGTCGATATCGTCGACGTGTCGCCCGACCCGGGACCCCAGGTGAAGCAGATCGAACTTCGCTTCAGTGAGCCCGTGACAGGGCTCTCCAAGAGCGATTTTCGCGTGTTCCTCGAGAACGGCCAGCCGCTGCCGCTCTCCAATGCTCGCGTGCAGAATGTCGACGACCTCACTTGGAGGCTGACGAACCTGGTCGACTGGCCGTTCGGCGCCTCGGGCAACCTGCGGCTCGAATTGGTGGCGGCGCGCGGGACGATCCGCGACCTGGCCGGCAACCCGCTGGCCGAAGGGGCCAGCGACACGTGGCAGCAGGACGCCAGCCCCCCGTCGGGCAACATGCAGGTTCCCCAAAACTGGAACCAGACGAAGCCGCTGCCCTCGGTCGACATCGTCTTTTCCGAGCCGATCAAGGGCTTCGAAGCCAGCGACCTCGTTTTGCGCCGCGGCGGCGCCGAGCCCAACCTGTTGACGGCCGCTCAAACGCTCGTGCAGGTGAACGACACGACCTGGCGGCTGGAGAACCTGGCGGAGTTGACCACGCCCGACGGCTACTATGAGCTCGCGTTGAAGCCCAACTCGGGAATCACCGACCTGATCGGCAACGATCTGTGGTATCTCAGCGGTCCTAGCTGGAATCACGACAGCACGCCGCCGACGGCGACCATTGTGGCCGTATCGCCCGACCCACGGGACACGCCGGTCGACTTCATCGACTTCGTCTTGAGCGACGACGTGATGTACTGGACCGTCGACGTCGGGGACCTCCGTCTCACGCGCAACGGCGGCCCCAATTTGTTGACGGGCAGCAATTGGGTCCAGGTCATCCAGTGGCCAGCGACCTTCAGGCTGAGCAACCTGACCGAGATTACTCGAGAGCCTGGAAACTACGTGCTGACCGTGGGGGTCCCCGGAACGGACATCCAAGACACCAGCGGCAACCGAATGACGGCGCCCGCCCTCGAGCAATGGTCGTTCGGTTTCAGCGGCGACATCCGCGACGTGACGCCCGATCCGCGCAATCAGCCGGTCGAGTCGCTCACGATCGTCTTCAGCGAGGCTGCCAGTGGGTTCGATCTGGCCGATCTGAAGCTCTCGCGCGATGACGGCGCGAATCTGCTGACCGCCGCGCAGACGTTGACCACCAGCGACAACATCACCTGGACTCTCGGCAATCTGGGGCCTCTGACTTCCGTCAGCGGCCGGTACTCGCTCGCGCTCACGGCGGCGGGCGCGGGCATCAAGAATCCGGCCGGCGAAGATCTGCGGTTCGATGCCCGCGAGGAGTGGTTGGCCGACTTCGACGCTCCGCGCGTTACGATCCAAGAGTTGACGCCGAGCGTGCGCACGTCGGTCGACTCGCTCGCGATCGAACTCAGCGAGCCTCTGACGGGATTCGGGCTGGCGAATCTGGTCCTCACCCGCAATGGGCAGGCGCTCAACCTGAGCGGCTGGCCGGTGCGGCTGACCACGACCGACGGCCGCCATTGGACGCTCGGCGGATTGACGAACATGACCCGTGTTGACGGGGAATACCAGCTCACGGTGGCTGCCGCCGGGCTGGCCGATGCGGCGGGGAACGCGCTCGTGGGGGCCGCGCGCTCCTGGACGATCTCCGGCGACCCCAGCCGCTACAACGCCGACTTCAATGGCGACAACGTCGTCGACCTGGCCGATTTCGATCTGCTCAAGACGCACTTCTTCTTAGGCACGACGCGGGCCGAAGGAGACGCCGACGGCGACGGCGACGTCGACCTGTTCGACTTCGGCATGCTCAAGGCGCAGTTCGGCGGTCCACCGCCGGCGGCGCCGCAGCGGGGCGCGCTGGCCGCCGCCGCCGATCGCGTGTTCGACGAATGGGGGCGCTGAACCTGAGCGGTGGCCTTCCCCAGTCCACCGCCCATCTCCAAGGATGCTCAAGCCATGAACCGGTTTTCCGTCATTTTGCTGGTATGCTGCGGCTTGGTTGCCGCGCCGGCGCTCGCTCAAGTGGGCGGCTTGCCGCTCGGGCTCGAGATCGACCCCCTGGGCATGACGTCGCTGAAGAACTTGACCGGCGACGTCGTGTCGTTCGACGCATACCAAATCACTTCGGCCGACGGGCTGCTCTCGCCCACCGGCTGGCAGAGCATTGCCGACCAGGCGGCCCTCGACCCGGCCAAGGTGACGGCGGAGCTTGGCGCCGGCGCGCTGTTCTTTGGGGAGGCCAACCCCACCGGCAAGAGTCTGGCGGAACTAAACGTGGGGAACGCGGCGAGCCTGGCGGCCAACGCCCGGTTCGGCATCGGCAGTCCGTTTTCGCGCCCTGTGACTCCAACCGACGACGTGCGGTTCTTCTTCAAACTCGCGGGCGAGGCCAGCGCCATGGAGGGCCCGCTGAGCTACTTTCGGCCGCCGCTGGGAGACGTGCGACTTCTGGTCGGTTGGGATGGCTCAGCGTGGCTGTGGAACACCAGCGCCTCGCCGCTGTCGTTCGACGGCTACCAAATCGCTTCTGAAACGCAGATCTTGAATCCGCAGGGCTGGAAGAGCATTTCCGATTATGTGACCGGCGGCGAGGTCGCGACCGTCATCCAAGCCTTGGGCGCCGGGGCGCTCACCTTTGGCGAGGCCAATCCCAGTTCTGGAAATCTGGCCGAAGTCAACTTGGGTGGCGCGGGGACGCTTCAAGGGGGGGCGCAGTTCTACATCGGCCACCCGTTTCGGAATCCCTTCGAGGCCAGTCAGGCCAGCTTCTTCTACAAGTTGTCTAGCTCGGCCAGCAGCACCGCAGGCGCCATCGATTTCGTGGGCGTTCCGGAGCCGGGGGGGCTGACCCTGCTGGTTTGCGGTTTGGCGGCGCTGTTCGTTGCGCACGGCCCAGGGCGCTGCCAAACGCGCCGCGCTCATGGCCCGGCTACTTGCGAATACAGCGGCAGGTGCCGGTAGTAGACCTCGAGCATGTAGGTCGAGAGGCAGGTCACGTAGAGGCGGCCGGCCTGGGCGCCCCATTCGTCGCGCGAGGGGCGGAGCGGGTCCCAGCTTCCCTTCTCCTTGCCGGTGCGCACCTGGTGCGACGGCAGCACCTGCCGCATCACGCCGTTCCATTTCCGCCAGTGCTCGCCTTCCATGTGGTGCATCACCTGGGTGGCGTAGTACCAGTAGTAGACGTTGCGGTCCCGCCAATCGATCGGGTGTTGGGCGATGAATTGGGCGCCGTCGACAAGCCGCGAGTCGTTGCGCTCCCAGCCCAGATACTGCCGGCAGAGCAGCCCTTCGGCCGTCATCGCGTAGGTTTCGTTGCTGTCGGGCTTATAGACGTAGCGGCTGCCGTCGTGAATGGCCACGCGGTCGAGGAACTGCGACACGCGCCCCAGCGTAGTCTCAGGAACTTGCAGCTTTCCCATGCGGGCGCTCTGCAACGCCATCACGGCCCACCCGGTGACCGACGTGTCGGCGTCGCTGCCCGGGAAATAGCGCCAGCCTCCTTCGGCGGCCTGGATCTTCACCAGGTAGTCGATCGCGCGCTGGGCGGGGTCGCGGAGCTTCGAGTCGTGGGTCATGCCGTAAAGTTCGCACAGCGCGATGGCGCACTGCGAATGCGTGTAGATGCGGTGGTGGGCCGGCGCTCCGGTTTGAAAGAAGTCTCCCTCGGGGCCCTGAGTGGCGAGCAGCGCGTCCCAGCCTTTTTTCACGTTGCGCTGGTACGGGCCATCGCCCAGGTGGGTGTGGCCGTCTCCTTGAAAGGCCAAGAGGGCCATGGCGATGGCCGCCTGGCGGTTTTCTTGATGACCGCCGTCGTTGTAGGGGCCAAGCAAACTCCAGGTGCCGTCGCTGCGCTGGTTGCGGGCCAACCAGTCGAGAGCCATGTCGACCGCTTCCTGCGTCGTCGCGTCGCCGCCGTAGGCCGCGCGAAGGGCGTCCTTCATGCCCGCCTGGCGGCCGGAGAGGGCCAGGCCGATCTGCGGGGCCTCGAGCGGCTCGACGCTGGCGAGGCCGTCGAGCGTCGGCTCGAGCGAAGGGACTGCCGCTAAGGGATCGGCGACTTCCGGTTGGTCCGACGGCGAGACCGCCTGCTCGTCGACGGGTTCCTCGGCCTCGAGGCCAAAGGTGAGGTCTTCGAGCTGGTCGCCCAGTTGCTCGGCGTAGCGGATCTCGAGCGCCAGGTCTTGGCTCTGCTGAGCTCGCATGACCAGCAAGCCCATGACGATCAATACGCCCATGTGGACGACGAGGCTGATGAGCCAGGGGGGCGCGGAGCGGACCACCTGATCGACGCGGTCTTCGTCGGGCGCCGCCTCTGCTTGGTTCTCTCCCGCCCGGAGATTGCGCGCCCAAGCCAAGAGCGAACGGGGACGGCGCGTCGTAGTTTCGTCGGTCGCCGGCTCGAGTTCGACCCGCGGCAGGAACGTGGTTTCAGCGGCTTCCGGTTCGTCGGCTCGCGCCTGCATCGCCCCGGGCCAAGGCGGCGGACTCTGACGCAGCGGTGATTGGGGAGCCGCCATTGGAGAGCAGAAGAGGACGGCGAATCGGCTCGGGCCGGGACTCACCATGAGCGCCGGCATCGGTCGCAACGGGCCGCACCGTTGGGCCCGAGCACAGAGGGGGCGGCACGAAGCGCCCTTGACCTAAGTCTAGCTGTCGCCGCCGAAATCGACAAACTTTTGCGCGGCGACCTTGGGCATGCCCGGGGCTTGTAAAGGCCCCTGAACGGGCCGGCCAATATACGCGAAAATCCCCCTCTTGTCGCCGCCCGTCGCCGCCGATATAGTATCCATACGTTCACTATCTCGGGCCCTGGCGGGCAACTTGAACCTGTCCGCCGCGTGTAAGATAACCAAGGGACTTTCGGACATGGTCACCGCCAGCAAAACCAACGGACGCATGGCACGCAAAGAGAGCACCACCGCCAAGGGCGACGCCAAGGAAGCCGGAGGCAAGGCCAACCGCCTGGCCGCCAAGGGAACGGCCGAGAGCAACCCGCACCTCAAAACCACGCTGCAGCAAATCGAAAAGCAGTATGGCGAGGGCGCCATCATGTCCTTGGGCAAGGACGGCCATGGCCCCATCGAAGGCATTGCCACGGGCAGCCTTTCGCTGGACATCGCCCTGGGGGGGCGAGGGGTGCCGCGCGGCCGCGTGGTGGAGATCTTCGGCCCCGAATCCAGCGGCAAGACCACGCTGGCCCTGCACGTGGTGGCCCGCGCCCAGCGCGGGGGGGGGATCGCCGCCTTCATCGACGCCGAGCACGCCCTCGATCCGAGTTGGGCCAAGAAGCTGGGAGTGGAGCTGGAAACGCTGCTGGTGAGCCAGCCGAGCAGCGGTGAAGAGGCGATGCACATCACCGAAATGCTGGTCAAGTCGAACGCGGTCGACGTGATCGTGGTCGACTCGGTGGCCGCCCTAGTGCCCCAGAAGGAACTCGAGGGCGAAATGGGCGAGTCGCACGTCGGCTTGCAAGCCCGGCTGATGAGCCAGGCCTTGCGCAAGCTGACCGGAGCGATTGCCCGGAGCAAAACCACGGTGATCTTCATCAACCAGATTCGCGAGAAGATCGGCGTGATGTTCGGCAGCCCCGAGACCACGCCGGGCGGCCGGGCGCTCAAGTTCTACTCCTCGTGCCGAATCGACGTGCGGCGGATCGGCCAGCTCAAGGAGGGGGAAGACGTCGTCGGGCAGCGGGTGCGGGCTAAGGTTGTGAAGAACAAGGTGGCGCCTCCGTTCCGCGTGGCCGAGTTCGACATGATGCACGCCGACGGCATCAGCTACGAAGGGGACGTGCTCGATCTGGCGATGGCCCAGAAGCTGGTCGTCCGCTCGGGCGCCTGGTTCCGCTATGGGGACGTGCAGCTTGGCCAAGGCCGTGAGAAGACGCGGCAATATATGCTCGACAACCCCGAACTGACCGAAGAGTTGAAGAACAAGGTGCTGGCCGCCGGCGTGGAACACGCCATCGCGGCCGCGCCTGAAAAAGAAGAAGACGAAGGCGAAGGCGAGGAAGAGTAGGCGGCTGGGATCGCCGCGGCGGGCCTGAGGCCCGTCGACGCATCGCCGGCGCCGGGCCGCATAGCGCCGCCGCGCCGCTCGCGAGGCCCTTCACGAAGGAACCCGAGGCATGCGTCGACATTGGTTTCGTTTTGTGCCGCCTGGGGTTGCCGCGCTTGCTCTGCTGGCCGCTGCGGGTCCTGCCACGTCTCAAGAGCCCGACGCGGGGCGTGCGGCGGCGACGCTGCCGATCGAGCAGGCTCTGATCGACGCGATCGCGCGGGCGGAACGCTCGGTGGTGGCGATCGCTCGTGTCTACCGGCCGGCGCCCGGCGAAGACCCCGCGGCCGCTGGCGAGGATTTTCGCCGCCTCCTCGAGCCCGACAGTCCTGAATATGTTCCCAACGATTTCGCCACCGGGGTGATCGTCGGCCCGAAACAGATCGTGACCAACTTCCACGTGCTCGGGCACGGGGATCAGAGCGAGTACTACGTGACCACGGCTGACCGCCGCGTGGCGCGGGCCAAGGTTGTCGGCGCCGACGCCCGGATCGACCTGGCGGTGCTGCAGGTCGAGGGGATCGAACTCACCCCGATTGCCTGGGGCAACTCCGCCACGTTGCGCAAGGGGCAGATCGTGGTCGCGCTCGGCAATCCCTACGCGATCGCCCGCGACGGGCAAGTGAGCGCAAGCTGGGGCATCGTGTCGAACTTTGGCCGCAAAGCGCCGCCGGCCGACGCGGGCCGCTCTTCCTCGGCCAGCGCGGAGAAGCCGACGGTCCACCACTACGGCACGCTCATCCAAACCGACGCCCGGCTCAACTTCGGCACAAGCGGCGGGGCGCTCGTCGATTTGGAGGGACGCCTGGTGGGGCTGACCACGTCGATCGCTGCCCTGCGCGGCTTCGAGACCGCCGCCGGCTATGCGATTCCAGTTGACGAACTGTTCAGGCGGGCCGTCGAGTCGCTCGGCAAGGGGGAGGAAGTGGAGTACGGCTTCCTCGGCGTGGCGCCACGCGCTTTGCCTAGTGCGGCGCGGCTCGCCGGCCTGCACGGAGTGGAGGTCGATCGCACGATCCCCGGCACTCCGGCCGCCGGCAAGTTCGAGCCGACCGACGTGATCACCCACGTCGAGGATCGCCCGGTCTACGATGCCGATGGACTGGTGCTCGAGGTTGCCCGGCGCCCCGCCGACGCCGAGGTTCGGCTCACCGTGCTGCGCCGAGGCACGGGCCAACCGCAGCAGGTGCCATTGAGACTGGCCAAAGCGCGGGTATCCGGCGAGCGAGTCATCACCGCCCCGCGCCCTGCGTGGCGTGGTCTGCAGGTCGAATTCGCCACGGCGCTCTTGGCCGCCGGCGAACTGCCGGCGGAGCCCGCGGTCGTCGTGGCGGCGGTCGAGCCCGACAGCGCGGCCGCGCGGGCTGGCCTGCAAGCGGGCCAGGCAATTCGCGCCGTCAACAGCCGGGCGATCGGCACGCCGGCTGAGTTCCGCGCAGCCGTAGACGGCGCCGCGGGAGCGGTGACGCTGGAGACCGTGACGGGCGACTCCCTCGAGGTTGCGGCCCCCTAAGCAGCGCAGCCCGAATGCCTTCCCGACGAGCCGCCGCCAAGCTGCATCCCGCCGAGCGTTTCTGGGCCCCCGGCGCGATCGAGCGCGGGGCGCCCCTCAAGGAGCTCATTGGGCCGCCGCTCGTGGCGCTGTTGGCCGAATCGTTCGTGACCGTCGTGCCAGGATTCGTCGCGGGACAATTCCAGCAGCGTGCGCTCGAAGGTCTAGCGGACCTTGAGCTAAGCCCGCGCGCCGCGCACGTGGCCGAAGCCCTGGCGGAGCAGTTGCCGGCCGATTTTCGCCAAGCGGGCCCGCTCGTGATCGCCGCGCTCGGCCCCGAGTTGGCCAAGACGAAGGCCAATGGGCTGGCTACCTTCTTCTACCTGCCGCACTCGCATCTGATCGCCGCACGCGGTCCCAGCCAATTCGCCGCTGGCATGCAGGCCAACTATGAGTTGACCAAGCGTTTCACCGCGGAGTTCTCCCTCCGGCCCTTCCTCGTGCAGCATCAAGACCGTGCCCTGCGGCTGCTTGCCAAGTGGGCGCAAGATCCCAACCCGCACGTCCGCAGACTCGTGAGCGAAGGCACGCGGCCGCGGTTGCCCTGGGCCATGCGGCTGCGGACGTTCCAGGAGGACCCCGGCTACACGCTGCCGCTGCTCGAACGGCTGAAGGACGATTCCGAGCCCTACGTCCAGCGCTCGGTGGCCAACCACCTGGGCGATCTGCTCAAGGACCATCCCGAGGCCGTGTTTGCGCTCTGCGAAGCTTGGGTGGAACAGGCCCGCAAGCTACCGGCGGCGCAGGCCAAGGCGCGGCTCTGGATCGTGCGGCACGCAGTGCGGCTGCCGGCCAAGAAGGGAGAGCGGCGAGCCCTGGAGCTACGTGCCCGCGCAGCGCTGAAGTAGCGTCCGCCGGGCAAGGCCCGCGCAGCAAAAAAGCCCGCCGGCGCTTTCGCTCTCCGGCGGGCTCGAGAAGTTTGGTGGAAGTGGACCCGCCGTCTAGTTGGCGCGGGCCACGTGCCGGTTCTCGAGGGCCTGCATCATGTCGAGCGTGATGTCGAGGGCCTCGTTGAGGTAGTAGTCGCGCTCGATCGATTCGCTCGAGTCATCGAGCTTTTCGATCCGGTTCTCCTCCTCCTTGTCGGCGTTGAGCTCCGCCCGCTCCGCCAGGAACTTGGCCTCGTTGAGCGAAACCGACTTCTGTTCCTTTTGCTTGTTGTAGCGGGCGATGTCGTCGCTCACCTTCTTGAAATCGGTCGATTTGGCCACACGGGCGGCCGACTGCTTGCGCAACTGTTCGAGCATGTTGGCGTCGAACAGATTCAGCTTCTCATACGAGGCCCGCGGCACCTGATTCCACTCCATGGCCTGGTCCAGGTCGGATTCTCCGACCGGCAGGTGCGTGGTGAGCGAGGGGAGTTCGAGATCGGCCACGACGCCGCGCTTCTGCGTGCTTTCGCCGTTAGGGCGGTAGAACTGCTGCATCGTCACCTTGAGCGCGCCCATCTGCGGCGGGTTGATGAGCCCCCGAAAGAAGAGCTTTTCGCCCAGGTCGAGCAGGCTCTGCACCGTGCCTTTGCCGTGGGTCGAGTGATCGCCGACCACGAGGCCGCGGCCGTAGTCTTGAATGGCGCCGGCCAGAATCTCGCTGGCGCTAGCGCTGAACTTGCTGATCAGCACCACGAGCGGGCCGTCCCAGGCCATGCCGCGGTCTTCGTCGTCGTAGGGCTCGACCTTGCCGTTGGCGTCTTTCACCTGCACCACGGGGCCGCGGTCGATGAACAGACCCGTCAGATTGATGGCCTCGGTCAACGAGCCGCCGCCGTTCTTCCGCAGGTCGAGCATCACCGCATCCACGCCTTCGGCCCGGAAGCGGTCGAGGATCTTGCGCACGTCGCGGGTGGTGCTCTTGAACTCAGGCAGGCCGCGGCGGGCGCCTTCCATGTCCATATAGAAGCTCGGCAGATCGATGACGCCGATCTTGTAGGGCTGGCCGTTCGGCTTCTTGCCCACCTCGAAGACCTTGCTCTGGGCTTCCTTGTCCTTGAGTTCGATGCGGGCGCGGGCGATCGTGTAGACCTTGCGCTCGTTGGTGCCCACGGGAATCACTTCCACGCGGACGGTGGTGCCCTGCTTGCCGCGGATCAGGTTCACGACGTCGCTGAGCTTCATGTCGACGACGTCGACCATCTCGCCCGACTCGCCCTGACCCACGCCCACGATCTTGTCTTCGGGATGGATCCGGCCATCCTTGTCGGCCGCGCCCCCCTTGATCACCTTGTTGACCACGGTGTAGCCGTCGTCGGGCTTGAGCTCGGCGCCGATGCCTTCGAGCTCGAGGCTCATCATGATGTCGAAGTTCTTGAGCGTGCCCGGCGACATGTACGTGGTGTGCGGATCGTACGACGTGGTGACCGAGGTAAGGAACATCTCGAGCAGTTCATCGTTGTCGGTCTGGTGCATCCGCTTGGCGAAGCTATGGTAGCGCCGCGCGAGCCGGTCCTTGGCCTCGGTCTCGTTGAAGGGCTTTTCCTTCGTCGCGTCGGACTTCTGCATCAACAGGTCGTACTTGATCCGCTTCCGCCACTTTTCGCGAGCTTCGCTCGAATTGTGGGCATAGGTGGCCACGTCGGGATCGGTCACCATTTCCTCATCCACGGTGAAGTCGTGGTGCGTCTTCAGCAACTCGTCGACCATCGCCACCCGCTCGTCGACGCGTTTGAGGAACACATTGAACACCTGGTGGGCGAAGCTGAGGTCGCCGCTTTTCACCATGTCGTCGATTTCCAGCCGACGGCGATTGAAGGCGTCGACGTCGGGTTGCTCGAAGTAGAGCTTCATGGGATCGAGCGACTTGAGAAACGTCGTCAGCGTGCGATCCGAGATTTCGTCGTCCAGCTTGTGCTTGGAGAGGTGCTGGCTGTTGAGCAGGGCGTTCACCGACTTGGTGATTCGCTGGTCGTTGCCGCTCGGGGGCTGCAGCTCGGCCATCAGGCCACGGCCGTACAGCGCGACCAGCAGCAAGGCGGCCGCGCACGCCCGCAGGCCAACTCCAGAATGAAAACTCGAAACAGCGCCGCGGCGCAGGCTGGAAAACCGCTTCATCTCAATCCCTTATTCGTGCAGAGAACTGGGCCTGGGCGGGAAAATGGCCTAAGTAGGCAAGGGTTAACGAGTTACCAGATGGTATACCCGGTCGTCCTAGGCGGCAAGGTCGGTTTACCCCGCTTGCCAACGGGCCGCTGGGCCTCAAGCAATCTGTACGTGCCCCGCGCGGAGCACGTTCGCTTACCGCTTGCCAAGCCCCTGCTTACGGATTGTCGGGCAGCGGGGTGCTCGCAAGTGACGCAAATTGGCCAGCAGCCGTCACTTCGTTGCGCTCGATCTTCGACCTTATCGCCCGCACGACGCCCATCTCGGGGCCCAGCGGCGCGGTGCAGCGCCAGTCGATTTGCGGCCAGCGACGTTGCGCATCGGAAACGGCGGCGCGGACCTCGGCCGAGAGCAAACCTTCGAACAGCAAGTGCGGCTGCACGACAACGCGCTCACTGGCCCGGCTGGCAGCTAGTTCCAGCGCTTGGGCCAGGTTAGGCCTGGCCACCGCCAGAAAGCCAACCACCGGCGGCGGCAGATCGAGCTGAGCTGCGTGCAGGGCAGCATAGCGGTGCATCTGTAGGGTCGCCGCGGCGTCGCGGCTGCCGCGGCCAATCATTACGAGCGTGGTCGACGCCGCAGCCCCGTGCCCCGCCACGTCGAGGAACCGTTCGCGCGAGAGCGCCAGCAGCTCCGTGTGGCATTCGAGCGGCGGAGTCTGCCGCCGCGGCAGATCCGCTTGTCCTAGCACACTCAGAGCGGCATGCACCGCCGCCGGAATATCTTCCTTGGCGTGTCCGGCGTTAAAGAGCAGCAGTGGGGCCACCACAAGTTCATCGATCCCGCGGGACAGCAATCGCTCGAGCCCTAAGGCGATCGTCGGCTCGGCCAGCTCGAGAAAGCAGGGCTCGACCGCATCGCCTGGCAAGGCGTCGGCAAACCGCCGGGCGAGCTCGAGAAATTGGGACACGCCGGCGGGCTCACGCGTGCCGTGGCCCACGAGCAAGATGCCCACACGGGGAACCTGTGCTGCGGCAGCCGTGCGACCTGTCACGCGGAACGTCTCCCTTGGCCGCGGCTTAGATCTCGCGCCGCTGGGGCTCCGGCAGCAGCTCGTAGCGGCGAATTTTGCGGTCGAGCGTGGAGCGCTCGATGCCCAGGATCGCCGCGGCCTGGCTTTTGTTCCAGCCGGTGGCGGCGAGCGTGGCCAGAATATGCCGCCGCTCGACGTCGTCGAGCGACATGGGCTGATACTGCCGCGGCACGACCGCGACTTCGCCGGTGTCGCCAGCGGTGGCCAGGCGCGAGAGGGTCAGATCCTCGAGATCGATGAACTCTCCGCGCGTGAGCACGACGGCCCGTTCGACCACGTTCTTCAGTTCGCGGACGTTGCCGGGCCAGCGATACGAACGAATCTGCTCCATCGCCCGCGGCGTGAAGCCCTTGATGCGGCGGCCTGTTTCGGCGTTGAACTTCTGGAGGAAGTGGTTCGCCAAATCAGGAATGTCCTCGGGCCGCTTGCGCAAGGGGGGCACGATGATTTCGAGCACGTGCAAGCGGAAGAAGAGGTCGCGGCGGAAACGCCCCTCCGCTACGTCTTTTTCCAGATCACGGTTCGTGGCGGCGATCACGCGCACGTCGGCCTTGATGGGCTCGCTGCCCCCCACGCGTTCAAAAGGATGCCCTTCGAGCACGCGGAGAAACTTGGCCTGAATGGACGGGCTCATCTCGCCGATTTCGTCGAGCATGAGCGTGCCATGGTCGGCCGCCTCGAACTTGCCAATCTTCCGTTCCGTGGCGCCGGTGAACGACCCGCGCTCGTGGCCGAAGAGCTCGCTTTCCAGCAGGCTTTCGGACAAGGCCGCGCAATTGAGGCACACGAAGGTTTTCTTGCGCCGTGGGCTGGCGAAATGCACCGCCCGCGCAACGAGCTCCTTGCCCACACCGCTCTCGCCGCGAATCAAGACGGTGGCTCGGTTCGGCGCCGCGCGGGCGATCGCCTGGCGGACCTGAATCATGAGCGGGCTGCGGCCGACGATGTCGCTCTGCGCGCCCAGCCGCTCGCGCAACTGCGTGTTTTCGTCGCGAATCTGGCTGAGATTCTCGGCCAATTGTTGGCGGCTGCCCAGATTCTGCAGGGCGACGGCCAAGGTATCGGCCACGGCCAGGGTGAACTCGAGGTCATCGGGATCGGGGATCCGCTCGGCCTTGGTCGAGTAGAGATGGATCAGCCCCAGGATCTTGCCGCTCTGGCGAATCGGTGCGCAGAGGACGCTGGTGGCCAGGATCTCCCCCTTGCTGTCGCGGCTGCCGAGGTTGCTGTCGTCCATCACGTTGCGTGCCAGCACGGCTTCGCCTTCCTTGAGCACGGCCGCCGCCAGAAAGTTCGACGCCTTGTGATACGCGGCGTCGGTGTCGCTCCGCGAAGCGATGATCTCGAGGTCGGCCGCGGTGAATTGCTCGGCGGCCTCGCGGCGCACGAGCAAAACTGCTCCGGCGTCGATCTGCGTGGCGTCGAACAGACCGTCGAGCGCCTGACGAGCCATGCTCAACTCGTCGGGACTTTGGGCCAGTTCGAAGGCCAGCCGACAAAGCTGCGCGGCGGCCTTGCCCACCTTGGGGGTGCCATGGTCGTCGTCGTGGCGCGGCTTGAGAAACCGGGTCTGTCCCCGGCGGTGGGTGATGGTGGGCTCCGAAGGCTCAACGACGCTCAGCCGATCGCCCGACAGCGAGCCGCTGCCGGCGTCTCCTTCGGCGGGGCGGGGGACGTCGGTAAAAGCCTTCGACAAGTCGTGGACGAAGGCCAACTGGGAGTGGCCGATCCGGATTACGTCCCCCGGCTTGAGCAGGTGGTCGCCGCGGAGCAGTTCGCCGTCGATCGTGGTGCCGTTGCGGCTTTCCAGATCGCGTAAGGTCCAACGCTGCTGGGAGAAAAAGATCTCGGCGTGGCAGCGGCTGCAACGCTCGTCCTTGATGACGATCTGGTTGGTCGGGGCGCGGCCGATCGTCACCGACTGCCCCGGAATGAGCCGGAACACGTCAGTCCAGTTCGAGCCCTCGCGAATGACCAGATATGCCAGCATTCCGGACGTGCCGCCTCAGACCGTCGGGCGACCAGGAGAGAAGGGTCGGGAAGCGGGGACCCCTCGCCACGCCGACGAAATTGCCGATCCCTCTTTAAGTTATCTACGGGCTTGGGCATTCGGCAAGGGCCGGCGGCAGGACAGGCCGTCGCGGGTGGGGGGGTGGCGAGCAAGGCGAGAATCGCTCCAAGTTCGTCCGGGCCCATAACTTGGCCGACGGAAATTCTTGTCAGAAACCACAGCGGCTGTTAATCTGGGGCGTGTAGGCGTTCGGCCTATTCGGACTGAACCGCAGGACCGGCCACTTTGAGGCTCGGCCGGTCAGACCGTGGGGCGTCGCCCATCGAAACCAGGGCAATCGAGTGATCGGGCCCGCGCCGTAGGTGCGCAGGGCTCGCCAACCAAGGGTACTGTCGATGTTGACGATGGCTGTTTGCTTCCTGCCGCGCGGCCGCTGGGCAAAGCAGTTGGCGCTCGCACTGTTGCCCTTGATGTTGCTTGGCATTGGCTCGGCGCCCGCCCGCGGCCAATGCAACAACAACGCCAACAACAACGCCAATAACAACGCGAACAATAACAACAACAATAACAACCTCAACAACGTGAACGGCGGCGTCTTGGTGCCGTTCGTGCAGACGCGGCAGGTGGGCGGCATGCTCATCGAGCCGGGCGGGGTGTTGCAAAATGTGGAGGTCGACCTGCGCAACGATCTGCGGCAGCAGCGCCTACTCGCGCTGCAGGCCGTGCCGGCCGATCTCAACGCGCCGACCGAACTGCGCAAGGTGTCGCTGCGGAAGCTCGAAGCGGCGATCGCCCAGCACTTGAAGGACGGTCGGGGCCCGTTGCCCGACGAAATTCGCTATCTCGGCGGCCTCCAGCGCGTGCGCTATGTGTTCGTCTACCCCGAACAGGGCGATCTGGTTCTCGCCGGTCCCGGCGAAGGCTGGAAGGTCAACGAAGCCGGCGAAGTCGTCGGCGCCGCCAGCGGCCGCCCCGTGCTGCAGCTCGAAGATCTGCTCGTCGCCCTGCGGACGGCTTCGCCCACCAGCGGCGAGGTAATCAGTTGCTCGATCGAGCCCACGGAAGAAGGCCGCCGCCGTCTCGAGGCCTTGCGGCTCTCCACGATCGGCAACCCAACGCAAACGCTGACGCTCATGGAGCAGCAGCTCGGACCGCAAAAGATTCTCGTCACCGGCGTGCCTGACACCTCGCGGTTCGCCCAGGTGCTGGTGTCGGCCGACTATCGGATGAAGCGAATCGCGATGAAGTTCGATCCATCGCCGGTGAAGGCCCTGCCGAGCTACCTGGATATGGCCAGCCCCGCGGCCGCTAGCCAAACCCCCCGCTGGTGGATGACGACCAACTACGAGCCGCTGCTCAAGGACCCCGAAGGCTTGGCCTGGGAGCTGCGCGGCAAGGGGGTCAAGGCGATGACCGAGGAGGACGTGTTCGTCGACGGGGTGCGGCAGCAGTCCAGCGGCAAGGCCAACTCACAAGCCCAGAAGTGGGCCGACTTGATGACCGAGAATTTCGAGGAACTGGCTGCCCGCGACACAATCTTCGGCGAGCTGCGCAACTGCATGGACCTGGCAATCGTGGCGGCCTTGATCACGCGCGAGAACCTGAGCGAGAAGGCCGGCTACGGCATGCCGCTGTTGCTCAACCAGGGCGAGTTGGCGGTCGCGCGCTACGAGTCGCCGAAGACGGTGCATTCGATGGCCAGCGCCGTGAAGAAACGCCGCACCTGGATCATCAGCGTGTCGGGGGGCGTCGAGCTCGATTCGTTCGGCGTGGCGGGCCGGCAAGAAGTCGACCCGGCCATCGACGCAGTGCGGGCCAAGGCCTTCAAGAGCAAGGTCGACGGCTGGTGGTGGAACTAGGGCGCTGTTTGCTCTGGGGCGACGCAACTCGCAGCGCCGACCAATTCCATGGAAGCTCCCTTCGTCGGCCAGTTTCGCATGACGATCGACGAACTGACCGCGGCCGCGGGCTGGCATCTACGCGTTCGTCGAAACCGCTACCTCGGCCTCATCCACGCCGCTTACGCGGTTATCGGCGCCCTGGGCGTCTACTCGTTGTCGATTGATGAACCGCGAGATAACTTTCTTCCCGTGGTCGGCATTTCGCTCTGCCTTGGCCACTTCGGCTACTGGTTCGGCGTCCGTCCCCACCGGATTCGGACGGCTCTCGAGAAGGTATTTCTGCAATCGTCGGCGCACGATGAAATGGTTAGCTGGGAATTGTTCGCCGAGCGGCTTGTCGTTGTCGGAGCCAACGGGTTCGGCAACCTTGCTGTGGGACGCACTGTATGAGGTAGTCGCCACCCCTGACGGACTTTTGCTCTACCCCAACGAGCTGTTTGCACACTGGCTTCCCAGCCACGCTTTTGATCAAGATTCTTGGCGGGGCGTTCTTCAACTGGCTGAGTCGCGTGCCAAGCGGTTCAGTCGTTGCGGCTAACCTACCTCCACTCGACCTCAGGCCCCCTGGTTTTTTGGCCCTCGCTCTCTTGGGGCTTGGAGCCTGGGTCGCTGCGCTGATAGCATTGCGCCGCGGGAGCTCGAGCCGATTGCGAATTGCCAGCTCCTTCTATCGTTGAAGCTCATCCCCAGGCACGCGATGAACGATCCCCGCCTCACCCGTCTGGCCGAAGTGCTGCTCGACCATAGCTGCCAAATCGAGCGCGGCGACAAGGTGTTGATCGAAGCCTTCGATCTGCCCGATCCGGCGCTTGTCTGTCGACTGATCGAGCTGGCCGCCGAGCGCGGCGCCGAGCCGCTCGTCACTTGGAAGAACAACGCCGTGCTGCGGTCGCTCTATCAGCACGGCGCCGAGGCGAATATCGGCCTCGCCGGGCAGCTCGAGCGCAGCCGCATGGAACAGGTGCAAGCCTATATCGGCATCCGCGGGGCTGCCAACAGCAGCCAGTTTGCCGACGTGCCGGCCGAGAAGCTCGATCTCTACCAGAAGCTCTGGTGGCACCCGGTTCACTCCCAAGTACGCGTGCCCAAGACCCGCTGGGTGGTTCTCCGCTATCCGACCGACTCGATGGCCCAAGCGGCCGACATGAGCAGCGAGGCCTTCGAGAACTTCTACTTCGACGTCTGCACGGCCGACTACGCCCAAATGGCCCGCGACCAGGAGCCGCTGGTCGCCCGCATGCTCAAGGCCGACAAGGTGCGGATCGTGGGTCCAGGCACCGACCTGAGCTTCTCGATCCGCGACATCCCCGTGCGCCCCTGCTTTGGCCAGCGAAACATTCCCGACGGCGAGGTCTTCACCGCGCCCGTGCGCGACAGCGTGAGTGGCGTGATCCGCTACAACGCAGCTTCCCGCTATCAAGGGGCGGTGTTCGACGGCGTCGAATTCGAGTTCCGCCAGGGCCAGATTGTGCGCGCCGAGTGCGGCCGGCAGACCGAGCGGCTCAACAAGATTCTCGATTCCGACGAAGGCGCCCGCTACATCGGCGAATGGTCGATCGGTTGCAACAACCTGGTGCGGCGGCCGATGCTCGATACGCTGTTCGACGAAAAGATCGGCGGCTCGATCCACCTGACGCCGGGCCAGGCCTACGACGAGTGCGACAACGGCAACCGCAGCCGCGTTCACTGGGACCTGGTGCTGATCCAAACGCCGGAGTTCGGCGGCGGCGAAATTTGGTTCGACGGCGAACTGCTCCGCAAGGACGGCCGCTTCGTGCCGGCGGACTTGCAGGGCTTGAACGCGGGGCTGTAGCCAACCCGCCGCGCCGCAGCGACGTAGAATAGCATGTTCCGGTCGCAGTCCTTCTCCTCTGGGCAGCATGCCGCATGTCGAGTGATTGGGATTCCCTGCTCAGTACACTCCGCCAGCAGGAGGTTCAGCTTGCCCTGGGAGGCGGCGCCAAGGCAATCGAGCGACAGCACGCTAAGGGGCGGCTGACCGCGCGCGAGCGTCTTGCCCGGCTCTTCGATCCTGGCGCCCGCACGCTCGAAATCGGCCGCTGGGCCGGGCATGGCATGTATGACGCCTGGGGCGGCGCGCCGGGGGCGGGCGTGGTCTGCCAGGTCGGGCGCATCGCGGGTCGCTGGCAGATGGCCATCGCCAACGACGCCACCGTGAAGGCCGGCGCCTTCTTTCCCGCCACCGCCAAAAAGGTGCTGAGGGCACAGCGGATCGCCATGCAGAACCGGCTGCCGCTGGTGTATCTGGTCGATTCGGCAGGCGTGTTCTTGCCGCTGCAGGAGGACGTATTTCCCGACGAAGACGACTTCGGCCGCATCTTCCGCAACAACGCGGTGATTTCCGCCGCCGGCATTCCCCAGATCGCCGCCATCATGGGCAACTGCGTGGCCGGCGGCGGTTATTTGCCGGTGCTCTGCGACAAGCTGCTGATGACCGAAGGCTCGGGGCTCTACCTGGCCGGTCCCGCGCTCGTGAAGAGCGCGATTGGACAGCAGGTGACGAGCGAAGAGCTGGGGGGCGCGGCGATGCATGCCCGCATCAGCGGGACGATCGACTATCGCGAGCCGAACGACGAGGCCTGCCTCGAGCGACTGCGGCAGTTGGCGGCGCTCGTAGCGCCCGATGGCGATTCGCCGCCCGCGCCGTTTTCGAGAGTGGCGGCGCGGCAGCCCGCTCGTCCCGCCGAGGACATCACCCGCCTCGTAACGCCGCACGGCCGCGGCGAGTACGATGTCCGCGAACTGCTCGCGTGCCTGGTCGACGAGGGGAGCTTCACCGAGTATCGGCCCGAGTACGGCCAATCGCTCGTTTGCGCCACGGCGCGCTGGGGCGGCTTCGCGGTCGGCATCGTGGCCAATCAGCGGAAGCGCGTGCGGCCGGCCGAAGGGCCGCTGCAGTTCGGCGGCGTGATCTACGTTGACAGCGCCGAAAAGGCCGCACGGTTCATCATGAACTGCAACCAAGACTGGCTGCCGCTCGTGTTCCTGCAGGACGTGAACGGCTTCATGGTCGGGCGCGACAGCGAACAGGCCGGCATCATCCGCGCCGGCGCCAAGCTCGTGAGCGCGATGAGCAACAGCCGCGTGCCCAAGCTCACGGTGATCACCGGCGGCTCCTTTGGCGCCGGCAACTACGCCCTCTGCGGCAAGGCGTTCGACCCGCGGCTGATCTTCGCCTGGCCCAATGCGCGCTACGCCGTGATGGGGGCCGAGCAGGCGACCGGGACGCTGCTCGAGATCACGGCTGCCAGCTTGGCTCGGCAGGGTCACCAAGCCGACGCTGCGGAGCTCGCAGAGCTCCGCAGCCGCGTGCGGTCCGACTACGAGCAGCAGACCGACATCCGCTACGGCGCAGCCCGCGGCTGGGTCGATGGCATTCTCGAACCGGCTCACACTCGCGACACGATCGAACTCGCGCTCGAGCTCGTCACTCGGCAAGCAGCCGACGAGCCGTACAAGCTCGGCGTCTTCCAAGTGTAAGCGGCGAGCGGCCGGCGAGAGCCGGCCGAGCACAGGCTGGAAGCCTGTGCCACGAGTCGGCTTCTCAAGTGGCACAGGCTTCCAGCCTGTGCAGTTTGCCGGTCACCCTTGCTAATCCGCCGCCCGACGCCGCGAACCCAGCCACAGCATCAGCCCGCCGAGGGCCAGCAGCAGGAAGGTGGCCGGCTCCGGCACGGCCGCAGCCTGGTTCACGTTCGTGCCAAAGTTGGCTTTGAGCACCCCGAAGTCGCTCAGGTCGACGTCGCCGTCCTGATCGGTGTCGCCATTCGCCCAGGTGGCTGGGGCATTGCCAAAGCCCGCCTTGAGGGCGCCAAAGTCGGTCAGGTCGACGTCGCCGTCGAGGTCGGTGTCCCCCGGCACCGCGGTGAACAAGGTGACGTCGTTCGACCCGTAGATCGGCACGAGCGCCTTTCCGCCCGCCGTCAGGCCCCCAGGCACCGTGTCGAATGTCCCCGTGTGGCTGGAGAACGTGAGCACCTTGAAGCTGTCGCCGTAGCTGGGCGCGAAGCCGTTCACCAACTGCACCTGGAGAGCGCCGTCCAAATGGGCCGCAGCCGTTTGCAGTTGATCGTGGAGCGTGCCGGCCGTTTTCCCGCCGATCTCGATCTGCAGCTTGCCCGACGCGGTTTGCGTGTAGTCTTGCACGTGCATCACGCCAGGCGACAGCCCCGGCAACACCGCGCCTTGGTTGACGACGTCGACGCCGATCGTGGCGGCGCCCGACAGCGTGGAGCCAGGTCCGACGACGAGTGAGCCGGCGCCGCTGAAAGTCGCGCCGTTTGCCACGACCGCGCTGCCGTCGATCAAGAGGTCGGCGTCGAGGTTGCTCTTGCTGCCAGCGTCGAAAGCCGACGCCGTTTTGAGCGTAGCGTTGCTCGTGACGGACAACACGCCCGACGACGGCATGCGCAGCATCGGCGCCTGATAGGTTCCACCGATCATGGTCATCTTGCCCGACATGGCCAGCCCTTCGACGTCCATCTGGAACTTGTGGCCAGCGCCGATGTTGAGTTCTCCGCCGAAGTCGAACCCTCCCACGCCAGCCGGGTCTCCCTTGATGTAGAGATCGCCGGTCAGGGCGTTGAGCACCCCATCTTCCGCCCCCGAGCCGTCGAGATCGGGGAAATCGTTCGGTTCGTCGAGTACGAGCGTGCCGCCGTCGGCCGTGAGGTTGGCGTTGTTCACGAAGTGGGCCGAAATCTTGCCGTGCCCAAAAGTCGTGCCGTCATTGATGATGGCCGCTCCCTTGACCTCGCCCCCTTCGAGCCGCAGTTGGGTGGCGATGCTCGTGTTCCAGGTTTTGGTCACGTTGAGCACGCCCGTCGTACGAGCGCCCAAGAAATGCGCGTCCTCCAACGTGCCCGAGACGTTGAGCTGCCCCCCTTCGGCCATGAGATCGCCGAAGAAGGCGACCCGCGCCGAGATCAGGCCATGTCCGGTCAGCGAGGAGTTGGCGGTCGTCATGATTCGCCCGGGACCGCTGATCTCGCCGCCGGCGATCGTGTGCTCCTTGCCTCCGCCGAGCCGCATGGCGGCGTCGGCGTCCTTCGTGGTGATGTCCCCCGTCAAGTGAATGCGGGCATCGATCTCGGTGGCGCCGTCGACCTGGATCAATCCCGAG
This sequence comes from Pirellulales bacterium, assembly GCA_044221365.1. GTDB lineage: Bacteria > Planctomycetota > Planctomycetia > Pirellulales > JBGAPH01 > JBGAPH01. The sequence continues at coordinate 55,969 of JBGAPH010000016.1, read as the reverse complement.
ACGGTCACGTCTTGGCCGTCGAGCATCGAGAAGATGACGTTGTCTTGGCCGTTGACGATCGCCTTGCCGCCAAAGTCCCAGGGCTGAGCGGTATTGACCACGAGCTTGCTGAACGATGGGAACGTGATCTGCCCATTAAACTCATTGCCCGAGTCGACGAGATCGCCGACGTTCAGGGTGAGCGTCTGGTTGGGGTTGATGTACCAGTCGTTGGTGTTCTGGTTCCCGTCCATGTTGAAGTGGTCGACTTCGATCGTAGTGCTCGAGAACACGAGCACGTCGCCGTTTTGGTTGATGCGGCCGCCGGTGAACTTGCCCCCTTCATAGGTGGTTTGCCCGTTGAGGTCGAGCGCCGCGTCGGCGGCGATCGTCACGTTGGCGGTGTTGAAAAAGGTGATCGGGGAGATCACTTGGCCGCGGCCCGTCACGTCGATGTTGCCGCGGATTTGGCTGTCGGTTCCGTCGAGCACCGCCGCCTCGGCGGCCGACGCGCCGCCATGCAGATTGAGCCGGCCAGCCGGAATGAAGAAGCCGGCCGCACCCAGCGTCCACCCCTGCTCGAAGCTGATGCGATTCTTGTCCCCCACGTCGATGCGGCCGTTGTACGGGTCGGCGAGCGGTCCGTCGATCAAGAGCACCGACTGTCCGTCGGTCACGTCGAGCAAGGAAGTGCTCGGCGCATTGTCGAGATGCAGCTTGCCCGTCGTCTCATTCGACAGAGTCAACGTTCCGGCGGTCGGGCGAATGGTCCCTTGCAGGTTGAAGTCGCCCATCACGCCCAAGAAGCCGCGCCCCGTAACCAGGCTCTGCTCGTCGACCAGCAGATCGTTGTTCACGCGCAGGCCGCCGTTGTTGAAGAACAGGCGCGCGCCATCCTCGACCTTCATGTCGACCGTTTCGAAATCGAGCCCGGGGCCATCGCTGATGTTCAGCTCGACGGGCGTGGCGGCCTTGGCGCCCGTGCCATCAAGGTCGATCAGACCATTGACGTTGATCTTGTGGCCGTTGCCGTGCAGTTGCCCGCCGAAGCCCCCGATCGAGGAGATGATCAGCTTGCCCACCGACTGCGTCTTCGTCACGTCCACGAGATCGCCGATGATCAGGGCCGTGTCGTCGCTGTCAGGCACGGTGCTCGGCGTCCACTGCGTGGGGTCGTTGAAGTCCCCGCCGAGATGAATGCCGGTGAAGGTGTGAATCTGGTCGGCTGCTTGAACCAGGCCGGACACGAACAGGGCGAACACGACGGCCAAAGCCGACGCGCGAGGGCGATTCATGGCTGCAAGCTCCAAGAAGAAGTGCCGGCGTCGATCCTGACGCAACGGTCATGGCCGCGGATTGTGCCCCCTCCGCGGCAGGAGTGTCAAGCAGCCCCCAAGGGGAATCCCTGAGCAAGAAGTTCGTTAGGCAGCTAGCGATCGTTGCGGCGGTCGAGCCGCCTTTTGATACGCGGCAATCACCTCGGCCGCCGGGCCGTCTTGCCGAATGCGCCCTTGCTCCATCCAGATCACACGGTCGCAGAGCTGCCCCAGCGCCAGCAGATCATGGCTTACGAGCACCACGAGCGCCGCCTGGCCGATGATCTGGTTGATCCTCGCCCGCGCCCGCTCCTGGAACGATCGGTCGCCGGCGCCGAGCACTTCGTCGATGATCAGAATCTGCGGCTGCACCGCCGTGGCGATCGCGAAGCCGAGCCGCACGACCATGCCGGCCGAATAGTACCGCACCGGCATGTGCAGGAAGTCGCCGAGCTCGCAAAAGTCGGCGATCTCCTGCAGCTTGCCGCGGATCGTGCGCGGGGTTTCGCCCTGCAGATAGCCCCGGTAGGCCATGTTCTCCCAGCCGCTGGCGTCGTGCTCGAAGCCGAGCGTGATGTCGAACAGCGAGCTAATTTTGCCCTCGACCAGCCGGCGGCCGCTGGTGGGTTCGTAGACGCCGGCCAACAGCTTGAGCAGCGTGCTCTTGCCGGCGCCGTTGCCGCCGACGATGCCCACGCGCTCCCCCTGGCGAATCGAGAGATTCACGCCGCGGAGCGCCTCGACCGTGAGCCAGGCGTCGCTCTTCCGGCGAAAGAGGCCGCGGACCACGTACTCCTTGAAGCCGATCTTCCCTTGCTTACGGATATGAAAGGTTAGGGCGGCGTTGTCGAGCTGGATGTGGGGCATCGGGGAGTGAGTATTGGCTAAGTGGCTCGAGGTTCGGCGTCCCTCACCCTGCCCTCTCCCATGGGGAGAGGGTTCATTCACTACAGGTAGAAGATCAGGCGTTTCTGCGTGCGGGCGAGCGCCCACACGGCGAGCGCTACCGACACCGCGGTGGCCGCCAGCGCCATGCTCAGGTGCCAGGACGACGGCCACCGGCAATCGAGGATCGGGTCGCGAATGATCCGCAAGAACGCCGCCACCGGGTTGTAGTCGACCAGCCATCCCAGGCCGCGCTCGTAGAACACGCGGTCTTCGGTGAACACCGGCGAGGCGTAGAACAACATCTGCAGGCCCACCTGCACCAGGTGCTGCGTGTCTTGAAAGATCACGTTGAGCGTACCGGCAAGAATCGCCACCGCCCAGCCGCAAACGAACAAGAGCCCCATGCCCGGCAGCGCCGCCGGCAGCCAGGGAACGTTCACCGGCCCGTTGAGCACCCAAGCGAAGACCACGAGCACGCCCAGGGCAAGCAGCAAATGGATCGCCGCCGAAAGCGCGGTGCGGAGCGGGTAGATCGCCAGCGGCGCGGGCTGCTGACGAATGTAGGCCTCTGCCTGCAGGTAGCTGCGGCAGCCGTCGAGCGCGGCCGAACTCAAAAAACCCCACACCGCCATGCCGGAGAGGACGTAGGGGGCGTAATCGCGCAGGCTGACGTTGAAGATCGTAGAAAAGACCAGGCAGAGGACCGCGGTCATCGCGATCGGGTGCAAGAGCGACCAGCCAATGCCCAGCACCGAGCGGCGATAGCGGGTGCGGAGGTCGATCTGCACGAGCGACCACCAGAAGTAGCGCTTGCGCCAAATCTCTTGACAGTAGACGCCGGCGTCCATGCCTTCTCTACCGGGGTGCTAGCAAGGTGCGCGCTCCGGGAGCGCGCCGTGAGGCGAGATAGTATCTGCGGGCGCGGCTGGGAGCAATGGCGGCTGGCCTGGTTCGCGTCGTCGCGGCGACTCCGATGAAGGTCGGCAGCGACGGCAGGCTGGTTTCTCCTCATCAGCTTGGCCGGAGACCGTTGGTTGCGACACCATGCAATGGTCAATACAATTCGGGGGGGTACACGAGCGTCTTGAATGTGGGTGCCAGCAAATGTCTCAGCCGCAGACGGAAGAGTTGTGGGAGAACGACGTTGACGACGAGCCGCTGTTGGAAGTCGAGGAAGGCGCAGACATTGAGACCGAGGAGTACTACCCGGTCGAATACTCGATCTCTAGCTACGGTGCTGACTATCCGGTCGACGGGCTTGTCAAGAGACTCAATTCCGCGTCGATCCTAATCCCGCCTTTTCAGCGAGGCTACGTTTGGAACATCTACCGTGCATCTCGCTTCGTTGAGTCCCTGCTTCTCGGCTTGCCCGTCCCGGCGATCTTTCTTTGTCGGGAGGAGAGGTCGCAAAAGCTGTTGGTGATCGACGGCCAACAGAGACTTCGAACGCTGCAGTACTTCTATAACGGCCTGTTTGAGCCAACGGCCCGGGCTTTCCGACTCCGGCAAGTTCAGACGCAGTACGAGGGAGCGTCGTACAGCACACTCCGTGACGAGGATCGCTTGCGACTGGATGACTCCATTCTGCACGCAATCATCGTCAAGCAGGAAAGGCCGAATGAGGATCAATCGAGCATCTACCACATCTTCGAGCGCCTGAATACGGGTGGGGTCTTACTTCAGCCGCAGGAGATCCGAGCTTGCGTCTATCACGGACCTTTCTCTGACCTTCTCGCGAAGCTAAACGAGGACGCGAACTGGAGGGCTCTCTTCGGAAAGGTTAGTAGCAGAATGCGGGACCAGGAGCTAATCTTGCGATTCATCTCTCTGCTCTATCACGCCTCGGACTACTCGAAGCCGCTCAAAGAGTTCCTGAATAACTACATGGCAAAGTATCGAGACTTGCCCGGAAACCTCGGAGAGGAGTTCCAGCGTCGGTTCCACGAGACCGCTGCAGTCGTACGCGAATCGCTCGGCGATCGTGTTTTTAAGCCGAAGCGGGCAGTCAATGCAGCACTCTGTGACGCAATCATGGTGGGAGTGGCGAGGCGGCTCGAGAGAGGTCGCATCGTCGATCAGCACCAACTTTCTGCTCAGTGTGCGGCGCTCCTGGAGAATCTTGAGTTCCAGGATGTGATCAGCAAGTCCACCACCGATGACAACAGTGTTGCGTCGCGACTCAGGCTTGCGATCGCCTATTTTGCGGATGTTTCATGAACAGCAAATCTATCGTACAACGCAAGCAGCGCCTCGATTCGCTGTTCGAGAAGGTTCGCGCTATCGGCGATGACTCCGAGGTAAAGTCACATTGGGCAAGATACCTATGCGTGCTGGTGTCGGGGTTCATCGAGCAGTCCGTCCGGATTATCTTGACCGAATACGCAAGCAACAAATCCCACGTCCGTGTTTCTAACTTCGTTGATCGGCAACTAAGAGATCTGCAAAACGCAAAATGCGACAAGCTACTTGACTGGGTCGCCCGTTTTGACCCGACGTGGAGAACCACTATCGAAGGGCAGATGGACGATCGATTGGTCTCGGCGATCAATAGCATCGTGGGCAATCGACATCAGATCGCACATGGGCATGATGTCGGCCTAACTTACACTCAGGTCAAGGGATACTATGATGCGGTGGTCGAGGCCATTGAGCTTATCGAATTGGAATGCTCGTAGCAGGCTTTACGCCACCTTCTCCGTCGCGAACTGAATCTGGTACAGCCGCCGGTAGAATTCGCAGCGGCGCATCAGTTCGTCGTGCGTGCCCAGGTCGAGCGCGCGGCCTGAGTCCATCACCAGCACTCGGTCGGCCAAGGCCAGCGTTTCCACGCGATGGGTAATGACGATGGCCGTGCGGTTCTGAATGAATTTCTCGAGCACGCGGTGGATGAGCTGCTCGCTCTCGAGGTCGATTTGGCTGGTGGCTTCGTCGAGGATCAGAATTTTCGGGTCGCGCAGGATCGCCCGCGCCAGCGCGATCCGCTGCCGCTGGCCGCCGGAGAGCCGGTTGCCGAGCGGGCCGACCTCGGTCTCGTAGCCATGCTCGAGCGCCTGCTCGATGAAGCGATGGGCATGGGCCTGCTTGGCGGCCTCGAACACTTGCTCGCGCGTGGCAGTGGGGGAGCCATAGCGAATGTTGTTGTAGACCGTGTCGTCGAACAGCAGCGTCTCCTGCGTGACCAGGCCGATCTGCCGCCGCAGGTCGCGGATCTTCACGTCCCGCAGGTCGACGCCGTCGATCGTCACTCGCCCGCTCGTCGGCTCGAAGAAGCGCGGGATCAGGCTCGTGAGCGTCGTCTTCCCGCAGCCGTTGGGGCCGACGATGGCTAGCGTTTGGCCGAACGGGATCTTGAGGTCGATTCCTTGCAGAATCGGCCGCCCCGGGACGTACCCGAAATGCACGTTTTCGAGTGCGATCTCGCGGTGGTGCGCCGGCATCGGGCGCGGCCGCGGCGGATCTTGGATCGCCGGCTCGCGGTCGAGCGCCTGGAACACGCGGTCGGCCGCGGCGGCCGCCCGCTGCAACACGCCGTAGACCTCGGAAAGCTTGCGGGCAGGATCGCTCACGCCGGCCAGCAACCCGAAGAAGACCATGAGCGCGCTCAAGCTGAGCGGCCGGTCGGTCATGCGGATGCCGAGCAGATGCGTTTCTTGATTGAGCACGAGATACGCGCCAGCGATGATCGCCAGCGAGATCATGCTGATGCCCATGAACTCGGTCACAGGTCGAACCAGGGCGTTGTAGCGGGCGATCCGCATCGACTTGCGAAAGTAGTCCTTGGTCTTCAGGTGAAAGCGGCGGCGCTCGTAGCGCTCCATGGTGAAGGCCTTCACCACCTTGATGCCGGAGAAGGTTTCCGACAGGATGCCGTAGAGCTCCGACATCTCCTCCATCGCCTTGCGGTTGGCCCGCTTGAGCGACTTCGAGAGCCGGCTCATGACGAAGGCGGCGCCCGGCGCCACGATCAGCGACAGCAGCAACAGCCGCCAGCAGATGAAGCCGGCGCCGAGCAAACACACGAGCGCCTTGAGCGGCTCGCGCGTCGCCTTGCCGAAGAGCACCTGCATGCCGCTCGACATGCTCTCGAGATCATAGGTGAAGCGGCTCATCAGCTCGCTCGCGCCCTGCTCGCCAAAGGCAGCCATCTCGAGCCGGAGCGTGCGGCGGTAGAACTGCTTGCGCAGGTCGAAGGTCACCAGGTTCGTAAGCCGATCGACGAGAATGGAGCTGAAGACGAGGAACCAGTCCTTCACCACCGTGCCGACCATCAGCACGATCACCACCACGACGAGCGTATGAAAGGGACTCGCGGGCGAAAACCGCACGAGGTAGGGCTTCAGCCACACGCGAGCGCGGAGCGCGCGCTCTTCGGCCAAGAGGCGTGAGCTGCGTTCTTGTTCGGCCGACTTCAAACGACTTGGCAAAGCTTCGTCACTGGCTTTCGACAAAGCCGTGAGTTGCCTCACCTGGGCCCGCAATTCGTTGCGGCCTTCGCGCCGTTCTGCAAAGGCCTTTTGCTCTGCCTCCGACACGGCCTTGAGATCGGCCGCCATGAGCTCGCGGGCCTGGGCGGGGGGGAGCGTGGCGTACTTGCGGAGCCGCGTCAGTTCGTCGTTGAGCTGCCCGATCGTTTGGTTCGACGAGGCGATCCCGCGGTCGGCCCATTCGACGAGCGACTGGTCCTGGAACACCACTTCGACGAAGGGGTAGACCGTGCCGATGTTCGCGCCCCAGAGCACGGCCACAATGCCGGCGCTGATCACCGCCAAGGCGAAAGTCCAGCGGTGGCGGAGCGCCAGCCGCAAGGCCCGCAGGAAGTTGGTCATCCCTGAACTGCTTTCTCGGGGCGAGGCTCGTCGTGAGGTGCGGGCCGTAGCGCTCGAGGGGCGCATGCGCGGCCGCGTCGGCGCGGACCTTCCTGGCCCGCGGCGGCCAACCTTGTACCAGAGGCCGACAGGCCAGCCAAGATCGACTGGGAAGGCGGGATGGGGCCGGCCGGCAAGTTGAATAGCAGGCCAAATCTAGGGCAAAGGGGGTAACCAGCCAGCCCCGGCATCGACCCCTCGTCCCACCCGCCCTATGATGAGGGAAAGGAGCAACAGCGAGTGGAAATCGAGCGCAACCCCACGCGGCCGGTGAAGATCGGCAGCGTCACCATTGGCGGTGGAAATCCCGTGGCCGTGCAGAGCATGTGCGCCACGCATACCCAGGACATCGAGGCCACCGTGGCCCAGGTCGACGACCTGGCCCGCGCGGGGGCCGACGTGGTCCGGATCGCCATCGACAGCAATAAAGACGCCGAGGCGCTGATCGAAATCCGCCGCCGCACCCAGGCCAATCTCTCGGTCGACCTCCAGGAAAACTACCGCCTGGCGGCCACAATCGCCCCGCACGTTGACAAGATCCGCTACAACCCCGGGCATCTCTATCACCACGAACGCAGCCGCCCCTGGCAGGACAAGGTGAAGTACCTGGCCGAGCTGGCCGGCGAACACGACTGCGCCATGCGGGTAGGCGTCAACTGCGGCTCGGTCGACCCGGCCCAGAAAGACCGCTTCGACCCGGCCGATTCGCTGGGCCCGATGCTGGCCAGCGCCTTCGAGCACTGCGAACTGCTCGACTCGCTGGGCTTCACCCGCTACTGCGTGTCGCTCAAGGACAGCGACCCCCGCAAGGTGATCGAAGTGAACCGCCGCTTCGCCGAGCAGCGCCCCGACGTGCCGCTGCATCTCGGCGTCACCGAGGCCGGCATGCCCCCCGACGGCGTGATCAAGACGCGGATCGCCTTCGAGCAACTCATCGGCCGCGGCATCGGCGACACGATCCGCGTCTCGCTCACGGTGCCGAACTCCCGCAAGAGCGAGGAGATCGAGGCCGGGCGGCAAATCCTGGCCGACATCAAGGCGGGCCGCGTGCGGACGGTCGTCGACTTTGGACTCAAGACACTCAACATCATCAGTTGCCCAAGCTGCTCGCGCGTCGAGAACGAAGCGTTCATCGATCTGGCGCAGCAGGTGAAGGAAATGACCCGCTACGCCGAGCAGCATGCGATCACGATCGCGGTGATGGGCTGCCGCGTGAACGGCCCCGGCGAAACCGACGACGCCGACCTCGGCCTCTGGTGCGGCCCCCACCACGTAAACCTGAAACGCGGCCCACAGGAGCTGGGGGCCTTCAAGTACGACGAAATCCTGCCGAAGCTGCGGGATGAGCTGGATAAGTTGATCGCGGGGAAGACGGCCGCTGTGTAGGGTGGGGCGCCAGCCCCACGCGGAGCAGCGGCGGTTTTGCCAAGCACGGTTGAAGGCGTAGTTCACCGGCGAATTGGTGGGGCTCACTTCGTTCGCCCCACCCTACTTTTGCGCCCATGCGCACCCGTGGACTCACGGGGATTTCGTCGGCGGGGCCAGGCCCGTCACTTCCACCTCGGTGGCGAACACGGCCGCGGGGTCGCCGCGTTCGGCCAGGGTTTGGGCGAGGAGCGCGATCGTCCGTGGCGGCGTCCCTTCGTAGAGCACGCGCTCCCCCGCGGTGATCTTCACGGGCTGGTCGAGATCCACGAGCCCATCGGCCAGCCGCACCCGTAGACGCTCGACCCCTTCGGACGCCAGGTCGATTTGCTGGCCGTCGACCGTGGCCACGACTTGGCTGCCGCCGCGGCGTTGATCTTCGTCGACCGCCAACCAATAGAAACGTCCGTGCGTCACGTCGTCCTGCCGCCACACGATCTTCTTGGGCAGCGGCTCGCGGGTGAACTTGGCCAGCCACGGCAGCGCCATGGCGTCCTCGTGGTCCATCCAGTGCCCCTTGTCGGGGAAGATCTTCACCAGATGCTCGTAACCGGCGGGGTCGGCGGCCTTGAGCTCCGCCAACTTGGTTTCCCACTCGCGGGCGACCTCGTTGCGGCGATAGGCCGCGTCTTTGCCCCCCATGAAGAGCGCGAAGCCGATGTTCCGCAGCCCTTGAGGCTTGGTCTCGTTCGGGTGCCCGGCCATCATGGCGGCGGCCGCCAGGCGGTCGGCCATCCGCGGAGCGAGCTGAAAAACTCCGTCGCCGCCGGCAGAGTATCCCATGAGGTACACGCGGTTCGGGTCGACCTCCTCGAGCACGATCAGGTCTTCGATCAGCCGAGCGAAGAAGGCGTCGACGTGCGGCTCGTGCCAGAGGTTCCAGGTGTTGGTCGGCGCCCGCGGGGCGACGTATATTCCTTCGGCTGGCTCGTAGAGCTTCTGCTGGTTGCTCCACTGACGGTCGTTGACCTGCGGCGGGGCGTTGCCGCCGCCATGCATCGAGATGAACAGGCTGCGGCCGCTCGCCGGCTTCTCGCCGAACGTCTGCAGCGTAAACGGCATCTCGAGCTCGCCGAGCTTGAGCTTGCGGTCCGCAACTTCTTGGGCGCGCTCTGCGCGAATCCGCGCCGCGTGGTCGGCCCACAGCAGTTTGCGGGCAGCCTCGGCGTCGGCCTTCGACAGGGGCGCCTTGGCGAACTCCTGCTCCGCGAGCGGCGGCCGTTCCCCGGCCGGCTTGGCGAAGTAGCTCTCAAGCGCCGCCACTGGGCCGGCCTTAGCCGACTCCGCCGGCGCGTCGGCGGCAGCCAGCGTGAAGAGCTGGTTGTCTTGCTCGAACCGCACCTGGGCCGTTTCGTTCTTGCCGGCGACTTGGGCGGTGACCGCAAACTCCTGCCCGAGCGGCAGCACTACGGTCAGATGGTCGTTGGCGTCGGCGCGCTCGTCCTTGGTCGTCCCTTCAAACACCACTTGGCCGTCGGGGCGGCAAACTTGGATCTGGGCGGTCCGGCGCTCTCCGCGCGGTTGATCGAGGAAGCGGAGCATCGCGCGGCCGTAGCCCGGAGGCAGCTTTTCAGACCGCGTCAGATAGCTCGCCGTCACATCGACCGCCTGCACGTAGTCGGCGTTGCGGGCCCAGAGGAGCGGAAACTTGAGCCCCGTTTTCCGGTAGCTCGCGGCGTAGATCGCGTGCCGAGGGTCGTCGGGGCGGGCCTGGGCGGCCCGCTGCACGAACCAGGCGTCGTCGAGCTTGTCGCCGGCCGGCTCGGCGGCGCCGGTGAAGTGCCAGCCATCGTCCCACACTTCAACCCAGGTGTGGTTGCCGGAGTTGTCGGTCCAACGCGGCGTGCCCACGAGCCGCGCCGGCACGCCGACGGCCCGGCAAGCGTCGACCAGCAGCACCGAAAGCCCCGTGCAAGATGCCAGGTGAGCGTCGATCGATTCGTAGGGGCTTTGGTCGGCCTTAGGGCGCTTGGTCGAGTACTTGACGTCGAGCAGGCCGAAGATCCTTTGGTTGAGCCGCGCCGCCGCGAGTCCCGGCGAATCGATGCCCGCTACGAGCAGGCGGAACCGTTCGAAGAAGTCCTTTCGCCAGCGGTCGCGGCGCTCGTTGATGCTGGCGTAGGGAAGCACATCGCTCAAGAACACCTGCTCCGGCACGCGCGCCTTCCAGGGAGACTCGTTCCAGGCCCGGTAGGAGTAGTCGACGTTCTCGAGCAGGAACTCGGCCGACAGGCTCTGCAGGTCGCGCTCCGGCATGTTCGCGATCAGGAACTCCATGCCGGGGCGCTGGTCGGCGGGAACAGCTTGCAGGGCCTGCTCGATCTGGGCGCGGTTTTCGCGGGCGCGCTCGAGCGCGCCGGCCAAATCGGACGCTGCCGCCGGAGTCGGCTCGGCCGCCGGGAGGGGCGCAGCGTACCAAGGGGTGAGGGCTCCCAGGGCCAGCGCGAGGGCCAGGGTGAAGCTGCGAGCCGAAACCTGCGAGGAACCCACGAGAGCGTCTCCGTAGTACTGGCCGAAACGAATGCCGTGCGCCGCGCAGCGTTCTCCACGGCTTACTGATAACGCGCGGCGCACAGTGGGTCCAGCGCCAGCCGCCGCTCGAAAAGATCACGCCCGCGAGGGAGAACGCTTGGCCGCCGGCCTGCCGAACAGCAAGGGCGCCGCGGCGGCCAGCACCAGCACCGCCAGCGCCACTCCGGCCACGGCGAGCGCCACGTTCACCCACAGCCCCGCGAAGTGGGCCTGCTGCATCGCGGCCGCATCGAGGCCGCTGTGCAGCCCGCGCTGCGAGAGGAATTGCCAGGCCTGCAGGCTCTCAGCCGGCGTCAGGTTGTCCATCGTGGCCGCTTCGCTCGAGGTCAGGGCGACTCCCGGCTGCGACTGGTTGCGCAGCCACGCGGCGGTGAGCAGCGACGCGACGACGAGCAGGGCAGCCACAAGCATTACCCCCTGACGGGGGCCCCAGGAGGATCGCGGCGCCGACACCCGCTCCGGCACGATCTCGAGCACCGCAAGGCCGCGCAGCGTCGGCACGTCGAGCGTCGCGCCGCAAGCGCAAGTCAGCGTTTGCCCCGCTTGGGCCGCGCTCACCACGCGCCGCTGGCCGCAAGCGCAAGGAAGATAATACTGAGCTGGCATCGAGTCCGCCGGGAAAGCGCCGTGGGCTGGTGGGACGAAAGCCGAACTCCCAGTATAGACCGAATTCTTGCGGCCCTGAAACCGCCGCCGAACCACGGCGAATTCGCCGAAAACGCGGCCTTTTTGCTGCGAGCGTTCCGGCGGCGCTTTCTGCCTGCGGCCTGATCCGCGCTTGTGACTCCACCCCACGACTCCTAGAATCGTCCCCTTGCGCCCTTCGGCCCCACGCCTGGCAATGCTAGCGGGCGGACCGCCGATTCTCGTCAGCCAGGAGCACGCATGACCCGACGCTTCGTCAACCAGCTTGGCCACCAAGAATCGATCAACCAGGTGTTCCTGGCGATGGACAAGCAGTTGCGCCCCAACCGCAACGGCAACCTCTACCTGCAAGTGGAATTGGCCGACCGCAGCGGCCGGTTGACCGCGCGGCTCTGGAACGCGAGCGAGCACCTGTACCGGAGCTTCGAGAACGGCGACTACGTGCGCGTCGAAGGGACCACGCAGATCTACCAGGGGGCCCTGCAGCTCATCGCCACCCAGGTGGCCCGGGCCACGGACGAGGAGATTTGCTTCGAAGACTTCATGCCCCTGTCGGCGCGCGAGATCGACCGCCTGGCCCTGCGGCTGGGCGAGCTGCTGCGGAAGATGAAGAGCCTGCCGCTGCGCAACCTGGCCGAGTGCTTCCTGGTCGACGAAGAGTTGATGGGCAAGCTCACGCGGGCGCCGGCCGGAGTGAAGAACCATCACGCCTACCACGGCGGCCTGCTCGAGCACGTGGTGAACTTGATGGAAGTCTCCTGGCGGATTTCGGACTGCTACCCCGCGCTCGACGCCGACCTCTTGGTAATGGGGGCCTTCCTGCACGACATCGGCAAGCTCGATGAGCTGTGCTACGACCGCGACTACGCCTACAGCGACGCGGGGCAGCTCCTGGGGCACGTGGTGATGGGACTGGCGATTCTCGACCGCAAGCTGCAAGAGGCCGAACGGCTGGCGGGCGAGCCGCTGCCGGAAGAGCTGGCGCTGCGGCTGCGGCATATGATCGTGAGCCACCACGGCGAATACGCCTATGGCAGCCCCAAGCTGCCGATGACGCTCGAGGCGGTGGCCTTGCACCACCTCGACAATTTGGACGCCAAGCTGCACAGCTTTCACCAGTTGATGCGCGACGACGCGAACATCGACAGTCCCTGGACCGCCTTCAACCACAACCTGGGGCGGAAGTTGTTCAAGGGGCAGGAGCGCGGGGCGCCGCGGGCAAGCAACGGCGCGGCGGGGCCGGAACTTGCCGAAGGGGAACTGGCCCGGCCGTAGGCCCAGCTAGCCTACAATGAATACAATGCCGGCATGACCTGCTGGCCAGCCTCAAAGACCGGTCCGGCGACCCATGGAACACGTAGCGGACAGGGCGTTTTGGACTGGGGCCTGTCTTCCCGAATTGTGAGACCTCCGCATGGGAACGATCGAAATCTTCCTCGTGGGCGGCATCGGCTTCGCGGTCGTGGCTTTGGCCATTTGGGGCTGGCTCAAGCGGCGCTGAGCCGATCATCGCTCGGCCTATTCAGATTGCGCTGAACCCCGCCGCTCGCTCGCCGCAGCGCCGTCCGACGCTGGCGGCAGCGCGTGAATCGTGTTGTGGAGCACGCCGGAGACTGGCTCTCCCTCCGCGCCGCGCAGCTCGTAGCGCACTTCCATCCCCCAGGTCGGCGCAAGATCGGAAATCGTCAGCCGCAGCGTTCGGCCGTCGGCCGACAAGTGGGCCTCGGTCACGGCGCGCGGACGCTCGTTCAGGTGAGGCGAGCCATACTCTTCCGAGCGGAGGAGATCCCAGGTCTTCACCGTGTAGTTGTCTGACTTTTCGGCCGCCACGCGATCTAGCGGATCGCTGAACGTCAGCTCGAGCTCGCCGGGATGGGCGTGCAGCGCGGTCGGCAAGTGAGCCGGCTTGCCGGTGTACCGGATGCGGTAGATTCCGCCCGGTTGCGTTTGGTTGCCCGCCCAGCAGTACATGCCGCAGACGTAGAGCTGCTTGTCGTGCGGGTGGAAGCGGCCGCGCATGATGCCGGTGGGAAAACGCGGGATCGGCAGGGCGACCATGCCCCCTTGCAGTTGCTCGCCCCCCTGGCCGTTGTACACGCGCTCGTGCGGCACCACGAACACCTGGCCGTAGCCGTAGGAAAGATTCAGGAGCGAACCCGCCAGCGGGCCCCAGGCGTCCTGGGGAACCCACAGCAGCTCGGCGGGGGAGCGGTCGAACTCGTTGGTGATCCAACAGAGCGGCTGCTCCATCGCGGAGTCGGCCGGATCGGTCACGTCGTGGTAGCCCCACAGGTTGCCGTAGAAACCCCCCTCGCGCACCCAGTTGATGCGGTTCTTGGGGTTCCAGTGTCCTTCCTGGTCGGTAACGAAGAACGTGCCGTCGGGGTTGAGGCAGACGCCGTTGGCGGCGCGGAAGCCGCGGGCCAGGATGTCGGTGTGCGTTCCGTCGGGCGACACGCGCAAGAGCGTGCCATGGTGCGGCACCAGCGCCTTGAGGGCGTGCCGCGCGCTCTTGGCGTAGTAGAAGTTGCCCGCCGCGTCGGTTTGCAGGCCCATGGCGAACTCATGGAAGTGCTCGGTCACCTGATGGTCGGTGTTGAAGCACTCGTAGAGGTCGGTCTCGCCATCGCCGTTGCGGTCGACCAGCCGCACGAGCTGGTCGCGGCAAGTGACGTAGATCTGCCCCCCCACGAGCTTGATCCCCAGCGGCTGGAACATGCCCGAGGCGATCCGCTGCCAGGTGAGGCGCCCCGAGGGGTCTTGCAGCCCGGAGACGAGCCACACGTCGCCGTCCCACGAGCAAACGGCCGCGCGGTCGCCGTCGGGAAAGAAGTCGAGCCCGGTGAGCCGCAGTTGGCAGAGCCACGGGTTGTCGTCGGGGGGCGTGAGCACGTCGACGGCGAAGGGCCCCGTATTGGCGCCGCGTACTGCCTGCGTGGCGAGCTTGTTTGGCCACCGCGCAGGGCCCCCCTGCGTCATTGGCTCGAGCGGCTCCGGCTGGGGCGATGCGGCCGCCGCCACATCGAGCGCCTCCTGTGGCAAATCCCCCAGCAACACCTTGAACCGCACGCTCCCCTCCCGCGCCGGCAGCTTCAGCAGCCAGTGCTCGCCCTCCTTGTAGGGTCCGCTGTGCGGACCATCGTTCTCCGTCGACAGTCCAACCAGCGCCAAGCTCGCCGCCGCCGGCCCCAACCGCACGACCAACTCCTCGCGCGCCGGCCCCACCTCGAGCGTCCGCGTGAACACCGGCCGGCCTTCCGCAGCAAACTCGAGCCCCGGCAACTCGAGCACCGGTGTTTGGCCCACACGATAGGCCAGGATCACGCGGTCGCCCTGATGATGGATGCCGGTCAGCCGCCCCCACTCGCGCGGCAGCGGGCCATAGCGCTTGCCGTCGCGGCCGACGATGCGCGGATCGTCGAAGGTGCCGGTCGCTGGTTCGGCCCAGCCGGGCCCGGGCGCGCCGTCGACGTGGACTTGCCCCACCACATGCGGATGAACGCCGTGCTGCCCATCGAAGGAAATCCCTTGCCAGTCGATGAAGCCCTGCCCGGTCCAGGCGCCGGCGAGGCGCAGCGTGTCGTGGTCGTAGAGCATCCAGGCCTGGCCACGGGCGACTCCCCCCGGCCCAGCGTCGAGCCGCACGGCGATCCCCTTGTAGGCGATGTTGCGGCCGCCGCTGCCCACCTCGTAGGTGCCGCAGAGATGCGGGCCGTAGTCCATCGTCAGCCAGGGCTGCAAGTCGACCGGCTCCGGGCCGCGGCCGCTCCCCTTGGGAAGCGACGCCAGATAGTCGGCGTCGACGGCGGTGTACTGCGCAGGATTGTGCGGCCGCAGGATCGATTCGCGAAGGTAGTGGATCACGTCGTACTTCTGCCGCGGGACCATCCAGGTTTGGGCCTGCATCTGGCCGAAACCGTGCGTCACCGTGCGGTAGAGGCCGTAAGGATCGCGGCCGCTCTTGAACTGGCCGCTCGCGAACCGCAGCGACGTGGGCAGCGAACCGGGCTCGGTGAGCGTACCGTGGCAGTTCCGGCAGACGCGGGAATAGATCGCCTCGCCGCGCTTAAGGCTCTCGTCGTCGAGCGCGGAAATCAGCCCCGCGTGATCCAAGTCGTGTTCGTACTCCGGCAGCTTCACCTCGAGCAGCCCCGGCGGCGGGGCAAGCTCCTCGCGCCGCCGCGGCCCCCCTTCGGCGATCGCCAGCACATAGGCCGCCAGATCGAGGAACTGCTGGCGGTCGGTCAACTGGTCGACAAGCCCCGCCGGCATCAGCGAAGCAGCAGCCGGCTGACGGTGCTCGATCTCATCGCGCGGCAGGACGACGATCGCGCCATTCTGGGCGGCGTCGCGCAGCACCAAGGCATCGCCGCGCTCTTCTGCCACGAGCCCGGCATACGTTTGCCCCGCGGTGGTGACGACCGTCACCCCTTGGAAGCCTTCGCGAATCTTCTTGGACGGCTCGAGAATCGACTCGACGAGCGCCGCCGCGTCTACCGGCGCGGGCAAGCTCGCCAAGTCCGGCCCCAGAGCGGGAACTGCGGCGCCGCCCTCCGCTGGCGGGTTCGCCCCCTCGTGGCAACGCGCGCACATCAGATGCTGCTGATGAAAGAGGATGGCGCCGCGCTTCGCATCCCCCCGCTCGCGGACCTCGCGAGCAAGCTCGTCCGCGGGTACTTCGCTTAAGGCCCCGCTCAGCGAAGAACCAGACGGCTGCGCCGCAGCGCTCGTCGCTAGCGAAACCAGGAGCAGCAATGACAGCAAGGCAGCGCGGAGCATAGGCAGCGGAGGGGGCGAGACTAGGGGGCGGGGATGACCTTACGTTAGACTGCGCAGGCAGCCGCCGACAAGTCGCCAAGTGCGCCTCCGGCGAGCGGCCGGCGTAAGCAGGCTGGGTTCAGCGTCGGGAGCTGCGAATCCGCTGGGTGCTCGGCCGCTCACTAGGCCCTGTCCCCCGTGTCCGGCAAACCGTAGGCTTAAACGGCGTCGCCCCCGAGTTGCGGGCGATGCTCCACCCCGCTCGAGGTTCTTCGTGCCTGCGATCGCCGCCTTCACCGGCTCTCCCCACCCGCGCTTCGTCGAAGCCGTCGATCCAGGTCCGCCAGGCCCCGGCGAAGTGCGCTGCCGCACGCTCGAGCTCGGCATCTGCGGCACCGATCGCGAGATTCTCGAGTCGGCTAAGCCCTGGGTTCCCGAGGGGAGCGACTTCCTGATCCTGGGGCACGAGTGCCTGGGGCGCGTGGAAGCCGTGGGGCCGGGCGTGACCGAGGTGGCGGTCGGCGATCTCGTCGTCCCCACCGTGCGGCGGCGCAGCGGCGAGCTGCCCTACCGCATCGACATGCTCTCCTGGAACGAATTCACCGAGCGTGGCATCGTCCGGCAGCATGGCTATTCGGCCGCGGCCTGGGTCGACGAGCCGAAGTACCTGTTTCGCGTGCCGGCGGAACTGGCTGGCGTGGCCGTGCTCACCGAGCCGCTGTCGGTGGCCGAGAAGGGAGTGAACGAAGCGATCGCTCTGCAGCGCGGGCGGCTGGGCCCCGCCTACTGGACCAACGAGCCGCCCAGAGCGCTCGTCACCGGGCTGGGGCCCATCGGCTTCGGCGCGGCGCTGGCCACGCTCGCCCGCGGCTGGCCGACCACGATCTACGGCCGCGATCCGGCCGATTCCTTCCGCGCGAGCCTGGCCGTGGAACTCGGCGCCCGTTACCGGCAGGTGGCGCCGGGCGCCCTCGAGCCGGCCGACGTCGAGCGCGAAGGGTTCGATCTGATCCTCGAATGCACCGGCAGCGAGCAGGTGTTGATCGAATCAGGCAAGGCGCTCGCGTCGCGCGGGGCGCTCGTGTGGCTGGGTAGCACGCGGATGCCGGAGCCGGCGACGCTCGAGTTCGCCCGGCTGCTGCGCGACGGGATCTTGCGCAACCACGTCCACGTAGCCTGCGTCAACTCGGCCCCGCGCGACTTCGCCGACGCGCTCGAGCATCTGGCCTGGTTCCACGAGCGCCGCCCAGCAGCGCTTGCCAAGCTGATCACCGAGCGGATCGGTCCGCAGGACGCGCTTTGGCACTACGAACACCGGCGGCCCCAGGGGATCAAGACGGTCGTCGAATTCGGCTAAGGGATTGGTTCAGCACCGCCCGCAAGGCGACGCCGCCTTGCCCCCGCCCACTCCGCTCCTATTCTGAAGGGAGCAGCATCCTCCCTAGAGTTCCTTCATGCGTTATCGCCGCGTCTGTCTCGAATCGGTCGCTTACACCTTGCCGGAGGAGATCGTCACCTCCGACGAGCTCGAGGCGCGGCTGGAGCCCCTCTATACGCGGCTGCGGCTGCCGGCGGGTCGGCTCGAGCTGATGACCGGCATCCGCGAGCGGCGGTTCTGGGCGCCTGGCACGCTGCCGAGCGAAAAGAGCATCGAAACGGGGCATAAGGCGCTCTCCCAGAGCGGCGTCGATCCGGCGCTCGTCGGCTGCCTGATCCACGGCTCGGTCTGCCGCGACCATCTGGAGCCGGCCACCGCCAGCGGCGTCCACCATGGCCTGGGGCTCGGGCCGAAGTGCGTGATCTACGATGTGTCCAACGCCTGCCTCGGCATCATGAACGGCCTCTTGCAGGCGGCGAACATGATCGAGCTGGGGCAGACGCAGGCGGCGCTCGTCGTCGGCTCCGAAGGGGGCCGGCAGCTCGTGGAAACGACGGTCGACTGGCTCAACCGCGACGAATCGCTCACCCGCGAGCAGGTGAAGCTGGCGGTCGCCTCGCTGACGATCGGCTCGGCGAGCGCCGCGGTGCTGCTGGTGGACCGCGAGCTGAGCCGCACGGGGCATCGGCTGATCGGCGCCGAGGTGGGCGCGTACACCGAGCACCACCGCTTGTGCCACAGCGGGGCCGACGAGGCGGCCGCCGAGGGCATGCGTCCCCTCATGACCACCGACTCCGAAGCCCTGCTGATGGCCGGCATCGCCGCCGGCAAGGCCACCTTCGCCGGGTTCCTCCGCGAAGTGGGTTGGCAGGCGGCCGAACTCTCGCAAACGATCTGTCACCAGGTCGGCTCGGCGCACCGCAAGCTAATGCTCAGCGAACTCGGCCTCGACGCACAGCGCGACTTCGCCACCTTCCCCACGCTCGGCAACACGGGGGCGGCGGCGCTGCCTTCGGCGCTCGCCCTGGCGGAGGAGGCCGGCCGGCTGCACGCCGGCGACCGCGTGGCGCTGTTGGGCATTGGGTCGGGGATCAATGTGGTGATGGCGGGGGTGGAGTGGTAGGGGACGGGGAGCGGGGCGTTCTGTTGATCTGGCCGCTGGCCCCTCAGCCGACTGGCGCGCGGACCGAATCAGGGTCTGCCGATCTAGCAGACCGCATGCCGAGCATGGGAGAATGACACAGATGGGGCCAACACAAGGGTCAGGCGATGGTCAAGTTCTCGCTAAAGTGGCTGCTCATCGGCGTGGCCGTGGGGTCTTACGCTTTTGTCGCAGTTTTGCGGGCAAATGCTGCTTGGTCGAGCCTCACCTTTAGTGTTGCGGTTGGGCTGTTGCTCTGCTTTGCGGTCTCATGGGCAGCGTTTCGACGAGCCTTTAGTGCCGGGTACCTGTTAGTAGCACTGATCTATTGGTGCCTGCTTTGGAACAGCTCCCCGAAAGCAGAGCCTGCATCACCAGTGAATCTTGCCCTGGCCCACGTGATGGCGTCCACGATGGCAGCACGCTATGGGCACGCCGAGGACTTTGAGCACCGCTTTCAAGTGCTCCGTTGCTTGGCGTGGATGGCGTTCTCCGCCGCCGGGGGGGCTTTGGCGAGCCGTCTTGAGCGGCATTCTCGCTTGCTGGCGAAGTCATGAAACCTTCCTTCTCCCTAAAGTGGCTATTTACTTTCTCACCTGGCAAAGATCGACGGGGCATTTCAACAACCCGGATGTCCGCGACGCGGCCATGTCGTGGTTAACCTTACTAATTGCCGTCGTCGGCGGTGCCGTCTCGACACTACTGTGGTCCCGTGGGTCGGGCGATCAACAGGCGAAGCCATGAAACCTTCCTTCTCCCTAAAAGGGCTCTTTGTGGGCATCGCCATTGCGGCAGTGCTCGTCACCGGTGTCACTAATGCCAACATGGCGTGGAGTGCCGCTCTAGATACAAGGCAGCAGGTATGGCTAACCTGCTGCCTTGTCGGTTGTTTCTTGTCCGAACGTTTCAGGCCGTTCTTCTTGGGGGTAGTGGGAATGTGCATCGTCCAGTCGGCTATGGGGCATGGACATCTTTGGGGCCTGCAAAGCGGCAGTTCGTTGGATACGTATATTAACAAGCTCACATTTAGAGGAGAGTGGCACTGGCAGCGTGTCGTTACCTTCACTCTAAAGCGCGTCCTGCTTTGGTCCATCGTTGGGGTGTTTACGCAGTGGCTGTTCACTAGGCGGCGAGGCCAATGAGCCAAGACACTCGAGCGAAGCCAAGAAAACCACATTCTTTCGAACGTTCAGCTTGCGCACTCTGTTAGTCATCACGATGCTCATTGTCGCCACGTTCGTCGTCTTTGGAGCGTTGTTCGGAATCGTCGCACTGGTCGCCGCTGGAATCGCCCTCATGATCAGGGGCGGGGGCGAGTTAGCTGCTGAGTCGTCTCACCGAAAGGACGTTGATTTCAAGGCCGTGAGAACCAAAGTCTCACTTCGCACCTTGCTAGCGACCACTGCCATTCTCTGTATTGTGTTGGCCGGAATGGTGGCTTGGTGGCGTCGATTCCCCTCCCTGGATTTAGTCCATTCTGTAACGCCGGGAATGACGGACGGTCAGGTTCGTACAATCCTGGGAAACGACGCCGGCATTTCGTACGTCGGCCCGTTTGGAAAGGAACACACGGAACTCTTCTACTGGGCCGGCACATTCGCCCAATACCAAGTCGATATCGTCTTCGGGACCGATGGCAGAGTGGTAGAGAAACGCTTTTGGCATAAGGGCAAACAAGTGCCTGAGCCAAAGCCCTGAGCCGGCGTAGCCATGAAGAGAAGATTCTCATTACGCACACTGCTGGTGGCCCTAACTTTGGCAGCGATTGGTTCTGCCATTATCGGCAATAGGCTAATTGAGGACCGAAAGCAGCAACGCCTTTATTATCGAGTAGTAACTCTAATGGAGGCTGATGCACGAGGTCGGATCACCAAGTGTGTCACGCTTGGTCCTCGTAAGGCAACGGTCAGTGCGGCGAATATTACGGTGCCAACAGCCCAGGCAATCGTAGATGCTAAGTGGATCAAGGTTGCCGGCGTCGACGTTCAAGATAGCCCTCCGGAGGTGGTGGACATTTTGTTGCGTGACTTCGAGACAGACGCGAGACCCGAGCTTACCTATTGGATCTTTACGAGAAAGGGATTCTATCCGGATCGTGATCCAGACTTTTCTCGGAACTAAACCGAATCGGCATCGGTGCGAAGCACATGAAGACAAGATTCTCGTTACGCACCCTCCTGGTGGCCCTAACTCTGGCAGCGATCGCACTTGCCTTTGTAGGGAACATTACGGCCTGAGCCATGAACTTGTCCAAGCCAGGAATAAGGCCCGCCAGGTTTGGCTGATGGCGGAGGAATACCGAGTGAGGCATGCCCCCAACGGTCCGCCCTTGCCTGAGGGCATTCCCTATGAGGGTGGGTTGGCGAGCCGCCAGCGATCATAGTCGACTAACTAAGCCGCCTCGCCCCAAGGCAGATACACCGTCATCTTGGTTCCGCGGCCGAGCGCGCTTTCCGCCGCGATCCGTCCGCCGTGGGCTTCGACGATCGATTGGCAGATGCTCAGCCCCAGTCCGGTGCCGCGGACGACGCGGCCGCGGGGCTGTGCGGTCTCTCCGCGATAGAAGCGGTCGAAGATGTGCGGCAGGTCGGCAGGCTGGATGCCCGTGCCGGTGTCGGCGACGGTGAGTACGGCCAGGCCCACCTCGCGGTCGGTCGACAGCCGCACCGACACCCGCCCCTTCTCCGGCGTGAACTTGAGCGCGTTGTCGATCAGGTTGTTGACGACCTGGCGGAGCCGCGTGGGATGCCCCTCGATCCAAACGTCGGTCGCGAGGTCGGCCTGCAGCTCGATGCCGCGCTCCTCGGCCAGGCCGCGGAACATGTCGAGCGAGCGGGCGGCCACGCGGTCGAGCTGCACGCGCTGCTTGGGCAGCCGCAGTTCGGCGTCGGTTTCGGCCAAGAGCAGCAACTGATTGACGAGCAGCCCGAGCTCGGCGCACTCGTTGAGAATCAGCTCGAGCAGCTCCTTGTATTCTTCGAGCGAACGGTCGCTGGCCAGCGCCACTTCGACCGAGCTCTGAATCGCCGTCAGCGGGGAGCGCAGCTCGTGGGCCGCGTTGTGGACGAACTGCTGATTGTGCTGCAAGTAGGTGGCAATGCGGTCGAGGAAGTGATTCGTGGTGGCCGAAAGCTGATCGAGCTCGTCCCCTGCGCCCCGCAGCGGCAGCCGCTCGCTGAGATTCGAGGGGCGCAGCTTGGCGGTGGTGCTGTTGATGTCGGCCAGCGGCTTCGTGGCCCGCCCGGCCAGCCAATAGCCCCCGAGCGGCGAGAGCGCGAGGATCGCCAGCCCCACGGGCACCGTGATCTCCGTCAGCTTGGCGACGTCGTTGTCGATGAACTCCGTGCTCGTTCCGACGCGGATCAGGTAGTGCGGCAGGTTGGGCTTGGTCAGCCGTTGCTCGGCGATGCGATAGCTTCCCACCGCGCTCACGCGCGGTCCGGCACCGGAGAGGGGCGGCAGCGCGAGCGCCGGCACATCGTCGTCGGTCCAAAGCGGCACTCCCCGCTCGTCGAGCAGTTCCAGAAAATAGCCGCGCTGCTGGTGGGCCAGCGTGATGCGATCCATCTCGCGGTGGATCTCTTCGATTCGCGGATGGAGCTCGGCCACGGTGAGGGCCACGACGTCGGTCTCTTCCTTGAGAAGTTGGTCGATCTCTTGCCGCAGGCTGAACCGCAGCCCCTCGCGCACGCCGACGAGCGCGACCACCACGGCCAGGAACACGATCGCCGTATTCCAGGCGGTGAGCCGGAACCGCAGCGAGCGGATCCAGCGGAAGTTGGAGCTCGTGGCTTGCGGCGCAGACACAGCCAAGGTTCGCCGGGGTGAGGGGCCGTTTAGCCTTCGGCGCGAAAAACATAGCCCCGGCCGCGCACGGTGTGGACGACTGCCGCCGCGCCGCCGCGGTCGAGCTTGCCGCGGAGGCGGTTCACGTGAACTTCGATCACGTTGGTCATGCCTTCCCAATCGCTGTCCCAGAGATGCTCGCACAGCATCTTCCGCGTGACGACTTGGCCGGCGAACCGCATGAGGATTTCGAGCAGGCTGAATTCGGTGGGCGAGAGATCGATTTCGCGGTCGCCGCGGCGGACGCGGCGGGTGGTCAAATCGAGCGTGACGCCGCCGTGGTCGAGCACGGGGGCCGGGCGATTGGCCGAGCGGCGGCGAACCGCCTCGATGCGGGCCATCAGTTCCGCCAGGGCGAAGGGCTTGACCATGTAGTCGTCGGCGCCGGCCTCGAGCCCCTGCACGCGCTCCTCGATCGAACCCAGGGCCGTGAGCAGGATTACGGGCGTTTGCACGTCGCGCCGCCGCATTTCGGAGAGCAGCTCGATGCCGCTCGCGCCGGGGAGCATGACGTCGAGGATCACGAGGTCGAACTTGGGCTCGGCCAACGCCTCGCGGCCTTTGTCTCCCGTTCGCTCCCACTGCACGTTGTGGCCCGCTTCGCGCAATCCTTGCGACAGCGCCTTACCGATCACCGGATCGTCCTCGACCACCAGAATGACCAGATTCGCAGGCAATCCGCCGCTAACCATCGTCCGCGCGCTCTCTTCATTCCGCTGCCAACGCAAAGCCCCGGGCCGCCGGCAGCCAACTGCGGCTCGTTGCCCCCAATTCTAGCTCTTTCAGGGGGCTGCGGACAGCGCGGCAGGGGGCGCGGGGCGGCTAGCCGGAAGCCGAAGGGGGCTTGGGCTTTTTTCGGGCGGCCAGCGGATGGGCGGAGAATGCCCGATGCTCGTCGAGCCCGGTGACCAGCAGCGTGCGGCCGTTCTGGCGGAATTCCCCCTCCATCACGTGCAGCTTCTCCATCACGGTGTGGTCGACCAGCCGGGCGTGCGACAAATCGAGCTCGATCAACTGCGCGTCGCTGAGGGCGAGCAGCCGCCGCCGGAACACGATCCAGTTGCTGAACACCGCCGCGTCGTGCACCACGACCACGTACGAGGCGTCGTCGCGGGCGTCGATCTCGAGGTTGGGCCTGAAGAGCGACCGCACCGGCACTCCGTTGAAGAGGTGGATGGCGAACTTGAGGCCGATGCCGATCGCGATGCCAATCAACAGGTCGGTGGCCAACACGGCGATCAGCGTGGTGAGGAACACGGCGAATTGTTCCTTGCCCACGCGATAGACGAGCAGAAACTCCTTGGGGCTGGCCAGGCGGAAGCCGGTGTAGATCAGCATCGCCGCGAGCGCCGCCAAAGGCATGCGGTGGATCAGGCCCGGCAACAGCGCCACGAAACCGAGCAGAAACAGGCCGTGAAACAGGTTGGCGAGCTTGGTCTGAGCGCCGTTGTCGATGTTGGCGCGGCTGCGCACGATTTCGGAGATCATCGGCAGCCCGCCAATGCACGCAGCCAACGTGTTGCCAACGCCGATCGCCAGGTTGTCGCGGTCCAAATTGGTCTTGCGCCGCTGCGGGTCGATCAGGTCGACGGCCTTGGCGCTGAGCATCGATTCGAGCGTGCCGATGAGTGCGAACATCAAGGCCCACTTCCAGCCGGCCGCGGTCTGCAGAGCCCGAAAATCAGGAAAAGCGACCGCTTTGACGATGTTTTGCGGCACTTCGACCAAAAACTTGGGACCGATCGTGTAGGCGCCGTGCGTGAGCGGAAAGCTGTAGGTGTGTTCGTGCTCGAGGTCGAAGTAAATCCCCAGCGGCACGGCCACGAGCAGCACCACCATCTGGGCTGGAATCAATTGCAGCCAGCCGAGCTTGAGCCGCGCCTTGAGCAGCGGGAGCCCAAACAGAATGAGCAAGCTCACGAGCCCAATCAGGGCAATCTCGGGATTCTGGTGGACGAAGTCGCGGGGAATGTGCGCGAGCAGTTCGAGGGGCTCCCCCTTGTTGGGCAGGCCGAGCGCAATCGGCACTTGCTTGGCGATGATGATCACGCCGATCGCCGCCAGCATGCCGTGCACGGCAGAAGTGGGGAAGAACTCCCCCAGCACGCCCGTGCGAAACACCGCGAAGAGAATCTGCATCCCTCCGGCCGCCACGCCCACGGCGAGCGCCAGTCGATAGGCTCCCAGAGAATTCGTGTCGAAGATCTGCCCCAGCTCGGTCACCGCGCCGAGAGCGATGACGATCAAACCCGCGGCCGGCCCTTTGATCGTCAAGGCGGAGTCGCTGATTACAGCGCCCACCAGGCCGCCGATCACGGCCGTGAAGATGCCGGCGATCGCCGGATAGCCAGAGGCGAGCGAGATCGCCAGGCAGAGCGGCAGTGCGATCAGGAAGACCAAGAAGCCGGCCAGCAGGTCCGCACGCCAACGGGCGCCGTGGCGTGGGGCAGCGGAAGCAGAGTGTTGGTCCATCGACGGAGCGCAGCGGGAGGTCGGCGTCCCTTACAAAACAGCCAGGAACGCTTCCCGAACTATAGAGGCCGAACGCCGAATTCGCCTATGAGTCAGACATTACAAACCCGTTAGCCAGCCACCTTTGCGGCGTCGGTGGCAGGCGCGCGAGCGCAAAGAACGAGCGCGGCGAACCCCGCAGTTGAACGTTCGCCGCGCCCTCCAAAATGGGAAAGCCGGTTCGCAAAGACGACGGGCTAGGCCGTCACCCCGAGCAGGCCACAAGCCTCGGCGTAGCCCGGCGCGGGCTGGCCGAATTCGCTGGCGGTCACCCGCGCAAGGGCCACGAGCTGCCGGCCGCGGAAGGCCGGTCGAGTCGCCGCGTACTCGTCGGTGGTGGTGCGGTAGTACTTCTCAGCGTGCAGCGCGCCGTCTTCGCTCGTCGCAAACTGCAGCAGCACGTCGAACGCGGGTTGCGCGTCGTAGCCTTGCTCCGAGTAACGCTCGGCGACGGCGCAGGCCCGCGCCTGATCTTGCGCTCGGACTGCCGCCTCGAGCTCGGCCAAGAGCGCGGCGCCGTCTTGATCGGCCACCTTGCCGAGTTGCTCGGCCGTGGGCCGTGGCTCCCAGGCCAGGAAGTCGCCGCCGCGGCTCGTGCGGTCGTAAGCCGCTTGCCAAGCGCCCAAGATCAGCGCCGCCGCGCGATTGCGCGGGCTGCCCACGTGGGAGATGCTGCGCCAAGCGTGCGCCGAATCGCAAGCATGCACGCCGATTGAATCGCCATGCACGCTCCCCAGCGGCTTGTTGGGCTGGGTTTGGCCGGCGGGACGTCCGCTGTCGCGCAGGACGAGTTGATTGGCCGCCAGCGAGAGGGACTCGGCAACGACGTCGGGCGACATGCCTTCGGCCAGGGCCGCGGCTACGGCGTCGGCAGCTCCCTCGGGCGTTGACTTGAAGATGAGTTGGCTCAATTGGTCAACCCAGGCGTCATCTCCCGGGCGCGTGCCCTGAGCCCCATCGTTCAGCTTGTGTTGGTCGAGCAACTTGGGCAGGAGCGTCCGCACGTCCATGTGCTCGCGGGCCGCGTATTCCTCGTTCTTGATGCAGTAATGCACCGACTGCCGCAGCATCGTGCCGGCGTGCTCGGCGCCGACCAGGCCCAACATGTCCCAGGCGCGATGGGCCAGCACCACGCGATGCACCTCGGGCGCCTCGCCCACGATTGGAATCAGCGCGTTGAAGGCGTCTTCGGGAGACTGCGCCGCAAGCGCCACGAAGAGCGGTTCGGCTGCCTTCAAATCGCGGTGATGAATGGCCTCGCGCAGGCGGTCGCTGGGAATGCCTTCACCCAACTGAGCCTGCACGGGGCGCAGCGTGTGGTGATCCGCGCCGCCGGTTTCTTGCAGCCGCCGCGCGTTGCGGTAGAGGACCTTGAGCACGGGCAGCGCCGCCCGATCGGCCGGCAGCCGCTGCGACATCGCATACGACGGCGCAAGCGCCATCAGCGTGTGGAAGCCGATGTAGTCTTCGCCGCCGAAAGCCCGGGCATTGGCCAGCGCGCCGGCCGCCACCAGAGTTCGCAACGACTCGCCGCCGCGAATCCGCGCGACGAGGATCGGCAGCAGCTTGTCGGCCTCGGTGGACTGCATCAGGTCCACCAGCGGCTCGAGCGAGCCAAAGTCCAGCGTGGGCTCGGCGTCGGTCGCGGCGCGTGCCAGACCTAGGTCGAGGGCCGTGTGATAGCCCACGGTGGCGACGAACATTCCCTGCCCGACGCTCGCCAAGAATTGCCTACGGCTTGCGCGAAACATGGCGGTCTCCTTGTTGGGAAGGATCGGAAGCGCGACCGCCAGTCGCCGGAGGCCATCTGCGATCAGCGCCGCGAGCGGCCAGCCACGCGCAGGTCACTCTACGCCTGTCGCCGCGGCAATGCAATTGTTTGACGGATCTTCTGGCCAATCCGCTTCGGGCTGGCGAGGGAGCGGGAGATCAGCTCGTTTGCTGCTGGCGGGCGGCTTCGAGCGTGTTTTGCAGCAACATGGTGATCGTCAACGGGCCCACGCCGCCGGGCACGGGCGACAGGTAGGCCGCCACCTCGCGGACCGCCGCGAAGTCGACGTCGCCGACCAGCCCCTCAGCCGTCTTATTGGTGCCGACGTCGATCACCACGGCCCCGGGGCGCACCATGTCGGCGGTCACCAGGCCCGGCTGGCCCGCCGCCGCCACCAAAATGTCAGCCTGGCGGGTGATCTGAGCGAGATTCCTCGAGCGGCTGTGGCAAACGGTCACCGTGGCGTCGCCGCCGGCGCCTTTCTGCATGAGCAGCAGGGCCAGCGGTTTGCCCACGATTTCGCTGCGGCCGATGATCACCACGTGCTGACCGGCCGGATCGACGCCCACGCTGGACAAGAGTTCGCGCACCCCCTGCGGCGTGCAGGGAAGAAACCTCGGCCGGCCCTGCACGATCCGCCCGACGTTTTCGGGGTGAAAGGCGTCGACGTCTTTCGCGGGGCTGACGGCCTGTACGATGCGGGCCACCTCGATTTGAGGCGGCAGCGGCAACTGCACCAGGACGCCGTGGACCTCTTCGTCCTTGTTCAGCTTGCCGAGCTGCTTGAGCAACTCGTCCTGCGAGGTGTCGGCTGGCAGGCGGATTAGACGGCTCTCGATGCCTACGCGTTCGCAGGCCGCCCGCTTGTTGCGGACATAGACCTCGCTGGCGGGGTCGTCCCCCACCAGAACGACGGTCAGGCAGGGGGTGACCGAGTTGTTCTCGATGAACTCGGCCACCTCGGCCGTCAGCTCCGACTGCAGCTTGCGAGCCAGGGCCTTGCCGTCGAGCAGGGTCGCCGTCACGTCACATCCTTTTGCGCGAGCCAGGCCCGAGAAAGCGCCAGCACGGGGGCGAAGATTGGGCCAAAGGGGTAGGGCCGGTGAACACCCAATCTTCCCGGCCGGCCACGGGATTGTCTAGGGCGCCTCGTCGGTTCGTAACCCAAGGCGGCGCAGCGGCTACGCGAGCGCCCCTGCGGGCCTCGAACCAGTATCGATCAACTCCCTGGGGAATTGTGCCGATTGAGTAGGTTGTGGCGAGTTTTCCGATCACCGCGACTTTGAGGCCGCGTTCGGCAGGCTCGTTGACCCCTCGTTTTCGCGGGAGCATGGATCGTCATGACCAATGTCGATGTTTCGCCCACGGCCGCAGCGCCCTCGGGCCCAACTGCCTCGCCTACGGGCGTGGCAGAAACACGTATTGATGCGGCTCACGGCCGCCCCGACGGCCATCGAGCGCCGCACCTGGCGCCCACCACCCCCGCGCCCGCCGGCGTGGCGTCGACGCCCGAAACGCCCCTCCCAGGCCCCGCCGAAACGCTGGCCTTTGTCGCCCAACTGCGCAGCCAAGCTGCGGAGCTGGCCGAGTACCTGGCCCACCGGCAGGGCGAACTCGACGAGCGCGAGGCAACCCTCCATGCCCGCGCGGCGGATCTGGAAAAACAATCGCGGGCAGCCCGGCTGTGGGTGCTGGAGCGCCAGCACGAATTGCAGGAACACCGGGCTGAGCTTGGGCAGGCGCCTCGGCAGCCCTCGGCCGAAGATCACGAGGCGACGCGGGCGCAGCAGCAGCTGGCCGAGAGCCTTGCGCAGCGGGAAAAAGCCCTGGCCGAGCGCGAGGCCCAGTGGGCGGAAGCCTGCGAAAAACAAAAGAGCGAGTTCGAGGCGGAGCTCTGGCGCCGCGAGGCGCAGTGGCAGAGCCCGAGCGCCGAGCAAGTGGCCGAACGCCGCCGCCTCGAGGAGCTGGCCGCGAAAGTGCGCGAGCGCGAACAGCGGCTCAGCCGCGGCGAAAGCTTGCTCTCGGAGCAGCAGGCCGAAGTCGAGGCGCGGGCCCGCCAGTGCGACCGCCTGCGCGCCGAGCTCGACGACCTCGAACGCTCACAACGGCAGGTGCTGGCCGGCGAGCGCCAACGGTCGGAGGCCGAACTGGCCCGCCGCAAGCTGACGATCGACCAGCGGGGGGAAGAGCTCGACGTGCGCACGGCCGCCGTCGAGCAGCTCCGCAGCGATCTCACCCGCATGCACCGCGAAACGCTGGAAATGCGGTTGGCCACCGAAGAACTGTGGGCCCAGCTTTCGGGCGCCATGGCGCCGGCGGCGCTCACTCAGTCGCTGGCCCGCATCCGGGCCAAGCTGGCCGATTACTACAAGCTCTCGGAACGAGAGCTGGAAGCCCGGCAGCAGGATTTGAGCCGGCTGGCGACCAAGGTGGCCGGACAGCATGATAAGCTTGCGGCGCGCCGCCACCAGGTGGAGAATTGGGCGGCGCAGCGTTTGGCCGAAATCGAGCAGCAGGCGGGACGGCTGGCGGCGCGGGAACAAGAGCTCGCGCGCGTCGAGCGCAAGCGCCAACAGCGGGAACTCGATTGGCAGTCGGAGCGCGAAGGGTTTCAGCAGGAAATCCGGCGGCTGATGCGCGAGCTTCGCCGCTCCGAGGCGGTCGGCGCAGCGTAAGACGGATTGCGGACCGCGGCCAAGTTCGGATGGCCCGCTGGTCAGGCGCGGGCCTGGCAGCAACTCGAGCAACGAACGTGGGCTGATGTCGGCGCCGACCCTTCCCAGCTGGACGCGCGACCTGACGGCCGGCATGGTCGTCTTCCTGGTGGCGATTCCCCTCTGTCTGGGCGTGCCGCTGGCGTGCAACGCTCCGCCTTTCGCCGGCCTGCTCGCCGGCATCATCGGCGGCATTCTCGTCGGTGTGTTGAGCGGATCGCACACCAGTGTCAGCGGCCCGTCGCCCGCCGTCATCGCGATCGTGACCGCGCAAATCGCCGCGCTCGGCTCGTTCGAGGCATTTCTGCTGGCCTTGCTGATCGCCGGCGCATTTCAGCTCGCGCTGGGAGTCGCCCGCGCCGGGTTCCTGGCCGCGTTCGTGCCCTCGAGCGTGATCAAGGGGCTGCTGGCCGCCATCGGCGTGATCCTGATTCTCAAGCAGATCCCCCACTTGCTAGGGCACGACGCCGACCCCGAAGGTGAAATGGCCTTCCAGCAGCCGGACCACGAGAACACGTTTTCCGAGTTCCTGCAACTCGGGGACTTTCACTACGGCGCCGCGCTGATCGGCCTCGCTTCGCTGGCGCTCCTCGTCGTTTGGGATCGAGTCAAGCCGCTCAAGAAGTCGCCCGTGCCTGCGCCCTTGGTCGTGGTGTTGCTCGGGGTCGCGCTGGCCGAACTGCTGCGGCGCTGGGGTGGCGACTGGGTGATCGGCCCCTCGCACCTAGTGCAGGCGCCGGTCGCCAAAAACCTGGCCGAGTTCGTGTCGTTTCTGCAAATGCCCGAATTCGGCCGCTGGACCGATCCCCGGGTCTACACGGGCGCGCTCACGATCGCCGCAGTCACTTCGCTCGAAACGTTGCTCAACCTCGAGGCCGTCGACAACATCGACCCCCGCCAACGCACCTCGCCCCCGAGCCGCGAGCTGGTCGCCCAGGGCGTGGGAAACATGGTGTCCGGGTTGATGGGCGGTTTGCCGGTTACGTCGGTCATCGTGCGGAGCAGCGTGAACATCAACGCCGGCAGCCAATCGAAGCTCTCGGCCATCTTCCATGGCGTGCTGCTCTTCACCTGCGTGCTGATCCTGCCGCAGGGGCTGAACATGATCCCGCTCTCCTGTTTGGCGGCGATCCTCCTGGTGACGGGCGTCAAGCTCGTCAGTCCGTCGCTGATCCAACAGATGTGGAACGATGGGCGCTACCAGTTCGTGCCGTTTGCTGCGACGGTGCTGGCGATCGTCTTCACCGATCTGCTGATCGGCATTTTGGTGGGGCTGGGAGTCGCCATCAGCTTCATCCTCAACAGCAACGTGCGGCGGCCCTTGCGGCGGACGGTGGAAAAGCATCTCGGCGGCGACGTCGTCCACATCGAACTCGCCAACCAGGTCAGCTTCCTCAACCGCGCCGCGCTCAAGCAGGCGCTCGATGCCCTGCCCGCCGGCGGACACGTTCTACTCGACGCCCACAACACCGACTACATCGATCCCGACGTGCTCGCGCTCGTCCGCGACTTCGCCAGCCAGACCGGGCCGGCCCGCGGCGTAAAAGTGAGCCTGGCGGGCTTTCGGCAGAAGTATCATCTGCGCGACGAAACTCGCTACCTCGACTACGCCTCGCGCGAGCTCCAATCGCTGCTTACGCCCCAGCAGGTATTGCAGATCCTCAAGGACGGGCACGAACGATTCCGCTCGGGCAAGCGGCTCACGCGCAACTGGAGCCGCCAGGTGATGGCGACCGCGTCGGGCCAGCATCCCTTGGCCGTGGTGCTGAGCTGCATCGACTCGCGGACGCCCGCGGAGTTGATCTTCGATCTCGGCGTAGGCGACATCTTCAGCGTGCGGATCGCCGGCAATGTGACCAGCCGCAAGATTCTGGGGAGCGTGGAATATGGCTGCGCCGTGGCAGGCGCCAAACTGATCGTGGTGATGGGGCACACGCGCTGCGGCGCGGTGACCGCGGCGGTCGATCTCTATGGCGCCTCGGCCGACAGCAACGGCGCCTTCGGCTGCGAGCACATCGGCTACGTGGTCGACGACATTCAGCAGGCCATCGATCCGGAGTCGCGCGGCGAGATCACGATTCTGAAGGGCGCCGAGAAAGAGGCGCTCGTGAACTCCGTATCGCAGAACAACGTGGGCCGCACGGTGGAACTGCTGCGGAGCCAAAGCACGACGCTCGACGCGCTCGTGCGCGCTGGACGGATCGCCATCGTCGGCGCAATGTACGACGTGACGAGCGGCGACATCACGTACTTAGAGGATGCGGCGGCGCCTGGGCCGGCAGAGGGCTAGTGCTGCGTCCCAGCTTGTTTTTCGGGTTGTGCCACACTAGCCCGCAGCGCAAGCAAGGGACGAGAGCGCCCGACGGGCGCGCTGGCCGAAATTGCTGTCCGGCCCGTGCAGGGGTCCGCAAGCTCGACCATGGAAAGGTGGCTCTCCCTTGCTTGCGCTGCGGGCTAGTATCGGAGGAACCCGAACTTCTAGCTGTGACGCAGCGCTAGCGGCCCCTCGGCCAGGGAAGTCGCTAGAGCTGCGTGCGGCCGATCGTTCGGTAGAGATCCAAGTCGGCACGGTCGCCGAGAATGCTGAAGAGCTCCCGCACTTGCGCGTGGCCACCGGAGAGCAAGAACTTGCCGCGGCGGCCAAAGCTTTTCGCGCCCAGGACGTAGATGTCGGGCTCGGGTAGAAGCAACGTCGTAGGGGCGCCCACCGGCTCTGGCGCGTCTAGCTCGGAAAAGCAGTGGCAATCGGGCCGATTCCCGACGTTCGCCAGCACGCGATCCACCTCCAGTGTTCCGGCTGGATCGCCGCTGAGGGTGACCGCGACCCGCCCGGCCGCAGTTTCGGCAAGCGCGAGAACGCTGCGTCCTGCGAGAAACTGCACGGCGCCCGACGCCGCCAGCGTGTTGGCCCGTTCCGCGAGTGCTCGCCGGGCCGGAACAGGATCGTCGGGCAATCGCTCCACGGGAAAGCTCGCGCAGGCTTCGCCCTCGCGCCGCACGAGCCAAGTGACTTGCGTGCCGGGCTCACGTTCGGCGAGCTCCGCCAAGGCGACAACGTTCGTCGCGGCCGAATGCCCCGCGCCGATCACCAGGGTGTGCCGCCGAGCGAAGTCACTGCGACGAGCGCCGAGCACGTCAGGCAAACCGTGTTCACAG
This sequence comes from Pirellulales bacterium, assembly GCA_044221365.1. Classification (GTDB taxonomy): domain Bacteria; phylum Planctomycetota; class Planctomycetia; order Pirellulales; family JBGAPH01; genus JBGAPH01. The sequence continues at coordinate 23,044 of JBGAPH010000016.1, read as the reverse complement.
CGCGCGGCAAGCGCCGCCTCGCCCACGGCCGGAATACCACCTGCACCCAGTGAATTCGGCTGCCCCCAAACGCCCGAGGCGTCGATCACCACGTCCGCCTCCTCCACGCGTTCGCCCTCCGCGGAGCGCAGCAATACGCGGAAGGGAAACTCCCTGCGGGCATCGTCCCCCAGGAGTTCGCCCTTCAGCAACTCCCCACGGCCAATCGCCAGCACTTCCGTGTGCTCATGCAATCCGTCGGCCAGCAGGTCGCTGTGGGCCAAGGGCCTAAAGTACGCGTCGACAAGTTCGCCAGCGGTCAGCAGCGCATTGTCGGGTGGGAGGACGACGCCTCCTTGGGCCTCGAGCGCCGCGCGACCCAACGAAGAAGAGCTCTGCTTGAACGGAGTGAACCAGCGCACGTGAGCGGTTTGGCGCAGGTGCTCGGCCGCCTCGCCTCGCTCATACAAGGCCACGTCGTAGCCAAGGAACCGGGCATAGAGCGCGGCCTCGAGACCGATGGGACCGGCGCCGAGGATAGCGATTTTGGCGGGCGTGTCGACGGCCATGCAGGCTCGGGCGGAGGGTGGTCGGGCGCGAAAGGACCCGCGAGCATAACGTGTCTGCTCCGGCGGCGGAATGCCTCGCCGGGGACCTCCCTTGCGCCCGGCGGCAAGCTATGGTTGCGCAGCCCGCCTGCCGGACTTATGCATCGTCCGGCGTGCTTCACCCCACCAAGCCGAACTCCCCGTCAGGCCTTACCCTAGTCGAGCGCCCATGACTCTGAAGAAAGCGATCCGCGTGCTGGTCGTCGACGATTCGGCCCTCATGCGCGAGATGATCTGCGACAACTTGCGCGCGGCGCCCGACATGGAGGTGGCCGGCACGGCGGCCGATGGCGAAAAGGCCCTGGCGATGCTCGACGACGCCAAGCCCGACATCGTCACGCTCGACGTGCAGATGCCCAAGATGGACGGCCTGGCCACGCTCGACGCGTTGCTCGCGCGGCGGCCGCTGCCCGTGATCATGGTCAGCGCGCTCACGCAACTCGGCGCCAACACGACGTTCGAAGCCCTCGAGCGGGGCGCCGTGGACTACGTGGCTAAGCCGGCCAGCGGCGCTCAAACCGAAAGCGTGCTCCGCGATGAGCTGTTGCGGAAGATCCGCGCCATGGCCGGCGCCGACGTGGCGCGGCTCCTGCGCATTCGCCGGGAGCGCAAGGAGCGGGCGCCGGTGAGGCCGGCCGCGCCAGTGGAGATTGCGCCGGCGGTCAATGAGGATTTGGCCCGCGGCTGCATTGCGCTCGGCATTTCGACTGGCGGTCCGCCGGCCCTTACGCGGTTGTTCGAAACGCTCCGGCCGCCGCTCCCCGCCATGGCCATCGTGCAGCACATGCCGCCCGGCTTTACGAAAACGCTCGCCTGGCGGCTCGACTCGTTAGGCCCGCTGTCGGTCAAGGAAGCCGAGAACGGCGACGTGTTCGAGCCCGGCCGCGTGCTCGTAGCCCCCGGCGGGCAGCACCTGCAGTTGGTGCGGCGCGGCGGCAAGGTGGTGGCGGCGCTCGTCGATGGCGAGAACGTGAGCGGCCACAAGCCCTCGGCCGACGTGCTCATGAAATCGGCCGCCGCCCTCTACGGCAAGCACTGCCTGGGCGTGATCATGACGGGCATGGGGCGCGACGGGGCCGATGGCTGCGGCGCGATCCGCGCCGCCGGCGGCTTCGTGCTGGGTCAGAACGACGACAGCTCCGACGTCTACGGCATGAACAAGGTGGCCTTCACCGAAGGGCACGTGAACAAGCAGTTCGACCTCCGCGAAGGTTCCACGGCGATCATGCAGCAAGCCCGGCGGATGTGCGAGCGCAAGGCGCTGGCGGGCGTGTAGGCAACCCGCGACGAGGGCCGGCCGCCTTCGACCTGGGCCGCTCGTAGCGATCGTGTGGCCTCCGTTGTCGGGGGCAATATCCGCTCAGTCCGCGCGAGGCGCGTGTCCGCGCCCCCGCGGGCGGAAAATCGCGCTGCGGCGGGCTCCCTCATCTTGCTGGTTCCGGCTCTCCAAGCATTGTGGAACTTCAGGGGCGCCTCTGCGATGGGGCAGCCATCTTGCGATCGCTCCCGGCGCTCACGCCGGGCACGCGTTCGGCCTCGGGCGCCCCGCCTTGCACCCACCGCTTCTTCTCTCCTCTCTTCGCGGGCAATTCGCATGCAACGTTTTTGGTTCCCTCTCGCTCTGTTGGCGGTCGCGTTGGCCGCTCCGGCTGCCCAGGCCGGCTTGATCGACTTCGAGTCCGGCGTCGTCGACCAGCAAGCGCTGGGCGCAGTGAACACCGGCGACAACGTGGTCACGTTTTCCGTGGGCACGCCTGGCGGCGGTTCGGCCTTTGTGGCCGAGGTCGGCTTCCCCACGACTGCCTTCGTCCTCTTCGACACTCCGGCCGACACCAAGGTGTCGGGAAACTTTTTCCTCACCGACGAGATCAACGGCCCGAAGGTCGCCCTCGACTACTTCCTGGCTTTTGCCAATCCGGTCGGTTCGCTGTCGCTCGATCTCTATGACTTCCGCGGCGACGGCGGCGCGCCGGTCGGCTCGACCGTCACGTTGAATCTCTACGACGCCCTGGACACGATCGTGGGGACCACGAGCTTCACCACCGTGGCCGGCATGCCGGGGGGCGCGATCGTGAACCTGAGCGCGGTGGCCTCGAGCTCGGCCGTGCGCGCTGCGCTCACCTTCAGCACGGGCGACATCGGCACCGGCATCGACAACATCAGCTTCCAAACCGTGCCGGAGCCGAGCACCTTTGTGCTCTTGGGCCTCGGCCTGGGCGGGGTTGGTCTAATCGCTCGGCGGCGGAATCGCGCCGCCTAGCTCGAAGGCTCCCCTTCCAGGGAGCACAAACAACCGGGCGGGAAGGTCGCCTCCCTTTGGCCGCAGTCGCGCCGCGGCCTGGCGGCCTTCCCGCCTGTTCTTTTGCGCGTGCACGGTCTCGGGAACGATTGTTTCCCGCCGGTCACAATCCGGTAACATGCAAATCGCGCCGACCGGCAATGATGGCGTTCGTGCCAGGACGCCACACTTCTTGATTGCACGGCCCCCGTCGCAAGCGACAAGATAGGGCGTGCCTGGGCGAATAGTTTGCCAAGGCATTCCCTCTCTCACCCGCCTGACGCCATGCCACCGCCCGTCGTCCTCGAGCAACTCAGCAAGCGTTTCGGCCAGCACACGGCCGTCGACCGCCTCGACCTCACCGTGCCAGCCGGCGCGATCTACGGGTTCATCGGGCCCAACGGCTCCGGCAAGACGACCACGCTGCGCCTGATCCTGCGGATCTTCCAGCCCGACGCCGGCGCGGTCCGCGTGCTGGGCAGCGACGAGGGGAGCGTGGCCGACGATCGCATCGGTTATCTGCCGGAAGAGCGCGGGCTCTACAAGCGGATGAAGGTGCGCGAGGTGCTCACGTTCTTCGCCCGCCTCAAGGGACTCCGCAACTGCAAGCCCGAAATCGAGCGTTGGCTCGAGCGGCTCGACGCCCAGAGCTGGGCCGACAAGAAGATCGAAGCCCTCTCGAAGGGAATGGCGCAGAAGATTCAGTTCATCGCGGCGGTCGTCGCCCGGCCCGAGCTCGTGATCCTCGACGAGCCCTTCTCCGGACTCGATCCGGTGAACCTCGATCTATTGCGGGACGCGGTGCGTGAGCTGCGCGAGCGCGGCTCGACGGTGATTTTCTCCACGCACGACATGCACGTGGCGGAGCAGCTTTGCGACACGGTGTTCATGATCTGCCAGGGGCGGAAGGTGCTGGATGGACCGCTGCCGGAGATCCGCCGGGCCTATGCTTCGCACAGCGTGCGGCTGCGGCTGGCTGAGGGCGCTGCGCTGCCGGGGCAAATTCCGGGCGTCGAACGGAGCACGCCGGGGCCCGACGGTTGGGCGCTGCAGCTCGTGAAAGATCATCCGCCGCAGGCGGTGTTGCGGTGGATCGTCGACCAGGCGCCGGTCGAGCATTTCGAGGTCGTCCAGCCGACGCTGCACGACATCTTCGTCACGATCGCCGGAGGCCCCGCCGGGGCGCGGGAGGGAAGCCATGCGTAAGGTCCTGACGATCGCCCACCGCGAGTTCTCGGCCATGGTGGTGACCAAGGCTTTTCTGCTCTCGCTCGTGCTGATGCCGATCCTCATGGGGGGCGGCATCGTGGCGGCGGCCCTGATGGGCCGGATGTCCGAAGAGAAGACGAAGACGCTCGTGATCTTCGACGGAACCGGCGGCACGGCCTTCACCGCCCTGGAACGGGCGGCCAAGGCCCACAACGCCCTGAATCAACCGGTGACGCGGCAGGACGGCAAAGGTCCACCGCCTTCCGGCATCACGAAGTTCAACCTCGAGCGCGGCGCCGAGGCCGCGCTCAGCGACGCCGAGCGGCTGAAGCTTTCCGAGCGTTCGCGGCGCGGCGAGATCGACGCCTTCGTCGAATTGCTGGCCGATCTCTATTCGACCGAGCCCGAAGCGCGGCCCGTGGTGCGCTACCACTCGCAGCAAACGCCGCTGGCCGACTCCCGGCAGTGGCTCGAGCGGACGCTGAGCGAACTCGTCCGCGCCGAGCGGCTCCGCGCCCTCGCGCTCGACCCAGAGCTCGTGCGGCGGGCGACGGCGCCCGTGGCGCTCAAGTCGTTCAACCTCGCCCAGGCCTCGAGCAACGGCGAGATCAAGCCTGCCCGCGAGTCGAACGAATTGCGGAGCATCTTCGTGCCGTTCGGCATGATGATGCTGATGTTCATGGTGATCATGATGACGGCCCAGCCGGCGCTCGAAACGGTGCTCGAGGAAAAGAGCAACCGCATCGCCGAGGTGTTGCTGGGCTCGGCCAACCCCTTCCAACTCATGACCGGCAAGCTGCTGGGCACGGTGGCCGGGTCGGTGTGCATCCTCTCGGTCTACCTGGCCGGCGGCTTGGGCTTGGCCTGGTACAAGGACTGGCTCGAGTTCGTGCCTTGGGGCTTGGTTCCTTGGTTCATCGCCTACCAGATCCTGGCGGTGCTGTTCTTCAACTCGATCTTCCTGGCGATCGGCGCGAGCGTGAACCAGCTCAAGGAGGCGCAGTCGCTGTTGCTCCCCGTGTGGTTGCTGATGGCGCTGCCGATGTTCGTGTGGTTCAACCTGGTGCGCGAGCCGAACGGCAAGCTGGCCACCTGGCTGTCGTTCTTCCCGCCCTCAACGCCGCTGGTGATGACGCTGCGGCTGGGCACGCAAACAGCCGTGCCGGTGTGGCAGCCGATCGCAGGCTTCGCCGTGATGCTGCTGGCGACGCTGGTGGGCGTTTACCTGGCGGGCCGAATCTTCCGCGTCGGCATTCTCTGGCAGGGTGCGGCGCCGAAGCTGCGCGATTTGGCGCGGTGGGCGCTGAGCGGGTAGGGCGACTCGCCTTGAGGATCAGAGCATGACCCTTTCGCGATACTTCTGGACGGTCGTTGGCTGTGCCGTGGTCTTGCTGCTCAATCGCTTGTGGCTGCCTCCCGGCCGTCTGCAATCGCTTGTCGGGGTGTCTGTGCTCTTCTATCTCTTGGCGTTGGTCGCCTGGGCCAACTTCAACTCGCGCCGCATGTGGAGCCCGTGGGGCAATCCACCCGAAGAGCCGCCGCGAAAATACGATCGCTGAAGTTCTTTATTCCGTCACAACTCCGAACCGCGTCCAGGTCGCCGCCGGCCAGTACCGGTACTGCACGTCGCCGAGCAGGTCGCCGAGGGCCACGAAGCCCAGCGTGCGGCTGTCGCGCGAGTTGTTCCGGTTGTCCCCCAGCACGAAGCACGACCCCTCCGGCACCTTCGCCTGGGGGTAGTCCGGGAGCGGTTTCGAGTCAGCGGCCAAGAGAATCCGATAGCGGCGACCCGCGTTCGTCTCCTCGAACAGGTCGCCCTTGATCTCCGGCGCCGCGGCCCCCAGGCTCGCCCTCGGCGCTGGCTCGCGCGACAAGGGACGCCCGTTGACGATCACCTCGTTGTCCTTCACCTCCACGGTGTCGCCCGGCAGCGCGATGACGCGCTTCACCCAGTTGCGCCCCGGCTCCGAGGGGACGCGGAACACCACCTCGTCGCCGCGCCGCACGAATCGCCTCCGGTAGGTCGACTTGTTCACCAGAATCCGATCCCCGGGGAGCAAGCTCGGCGCCTCGCTGGCAGTCGGAATCTTGAACGCCTCGAAGCCGCTGCTGCGGATGAAGTACAGCCCGCCGGCCGGATAGGTCAACCCGACCAGGATGAACAGGGCGTAGACCAGCGGCCGGTTGTACTCCTGCGGCTGGAAGTCATCACGGCCGCGGCGGGCGAGCAAGAAGGCGTCCACGATCGCAATGACGTAAATGCCCAGCACGCTCAGCAGGGCGAGACCCAGGCCCACCAGGACCGCGGTCGAGGGGGGCAGCAGAGCGGCCAATAGGATCGCCGGCGTGAACAACAGCGAGCCGAGGAAGAGCACCAGGCCGCGGACGATGTGGCCGCAGTAGATCTGACCGAGCCCCGTCGCGAGGAGAGAGAGAATCACCGCGACGAGCGGACTACGGACGGATGCATTCTGAGCGCTCATGAAACAGCTTCCTCAGGAGCGAGGGAATTCATTGCGTGAAAAAGACCGCCACCACAGCCGCCATGCGGTAAAGGCAGGCAAAGAACGCCAGGACGCAGGCGGCGATGCGCACGGCGCGCGACAGCAGCGGCCGGATGGGGATGCCCTTCGTGGGCAGTCGCTCGCGGCGAACGGCGGCCATCACGCGGTCTGCGAAGTCGAGGGGAACGTCGGCATCCGCCCGGTGCAGCCACCGCTGGTAAAACTCGTTGTTCATGGGTGCTCCGTGGGTTGCCGGAGGAGACAGCGGAGTTTCTCGCGGGCCCTGGCCAAGCGCGACTTAACGGTGCCCAGGCCGACCCCCTCGATGCGACCGACCTCCTCGTAGGACAGCCCTTGCATCTCAGCGAGGACAAAAGCGGTTCGTTGCTCGAACGGCAGGAGGTTCAGGGCCGCGTCGAGCTGGCGGAACAGCTCCGTTTCCGTGGCCGCCAGGTCAGGCGACCGCGGATCGACGACCTCCGGCAGTTCAATGCCCGTGACCGGCCGTCGGCGGGCCAGCTCGTTGCGGCAGCGGTTGCGGGCGATCGTGAACAGCCAGGTCGAGAACATTGCTCGTTGCGGGTCGAACCACGGCAGCCGGCGGAACGCAGCCAGGAACACCTCTTGGGAGACCCCCTCGTGGTCGGTGTCCGGGGGCGTCAGGTTGCGGACCAGGCTCCACAGCGGCCGCTGGTAGCGCTCCACGAGCGAGCGAAACGACTCGACGTCTCCCGCCAACACTCGCCGAATCGCATCGAGGTCGTCGTTCATGGCGCCCTGCTGAGCGTGTTCATCTCCCGGCAGAAAGTTATACAGGCGAGTTCGGAAAAGGTTCCCCGAAGTTGGTTCAACAAACTTTTGGCTCGTTGCCACGTGGCGAGGGTCCCAGGCTACGATCCCCGCGAGCGTCGCCAGCCAGAGACTCACGTAATGCTGGCTTTTTCTCTTGACGAGCGTTAGCCTGTCGGCTGCCGGGCAAGCTGCACACTCGGGGCGTTCAAGGTCGCCTGCAAAGGGAGCCTGCCATGAAACTCCGCGCATTTGTCGCCGCCGCCGCGTTGCTCGTTGGGATGACGTACGCCTATTCCGTCTCGGTGGGGAAGGAAGAGGACGCCAAGGCCGACGCCAGCCAACTGATCGGCACTTGGAAGCTCGTGTCGGCCAAGTACGGGGGACAGGAAGCCGGTTTTCCGGTCGGGATGACGATGCTCAAGCACGTAACGCCCGAGCAATTCATGTGGGCCAGGTACGACGCTGAAGGGCAAGTGCTCGCAGCTGCCGGCGGGACCTACGAGGTTAAAGGGGAGGCCTACGCCGAGTCGCCCAAATACGGCCTGGGCGCCGACTTCGACGGCATCAAGGGCAAGTCACACCCCTTCACTTGGAAGGTCGACGGTCGGAAGTGGCGCCACCAAGGCAAACTGGCCGAGGGACTGACCATCGACGAAGTGTGGGAGCGGGTTGAGAAACAGTAATGCCAGTAGGCGCGCAGTGCTCCCTGGCCGCAACGCTGCACGTCGCGAGCTGAGTTCAGGCGGCAGCCCCCTCCCAAATCATTGCGGCTGCGCCCGCCCCGGGGCCGGGGCAGCCCCGCGGGCCTTGGCCACGGCGGCGCCGATCACCCGCAACGTCTCGGCCGTGACGACCAAGTGCCCTTCAGCGCCGGCCGGGGACACTTTGGCCGCGATGCCGAACGGGGGACTGTCGGCAAAGTCCGGGATCACCGAGTGACCTCCGGGGAACATCGTGGCGAATTGCTTGGCCGCTTTGGCCACTCCGCCAAGACTGACATACGCGACCACTTGAGAACCCGGGGGCAACGCAGCCGCGACCTTGGCGACGCCGGCGTCGCTCGACAATCCGGGCTGCTTCGACTGAGAGAAGGCGAGCGCAGCTTTCAACCGCTCGGGCGACGTATAGGCCATCACCACGGTGTGCGCATCGGCCGCCGCAACGTAGATCTTCAATTCGCCCTGGGCCCCAAACATCAGTTCCATCATCCGTTGCATGTCTGGGCCGCCGGGATTCGTGAGCTGCTTCAACTGCGGAAGCGTCATCGAGACCTCGAGCGCCTCGGTTTCGCCAATCTTGATGCGCTGGCTCGTCGCAGTCGGGATCAGCGGACTCTTCGTCTCGAGCGCCAATTCGCGCATCGCCGCGAGCGACTGTTCGTAGCGCTCGAGATAGCGCGGGGCATCGTCGACGGTCATCACGGCCGACGTATTGCCGTAGAAGCCGGCTTCCGGCGCAGCGACTCCCAGCAGCATCCGCATCGACCGGACGCCTTGCATCGCCTGCGCCGAAAGTTCGCTGTACTTCTGGGCCTGCTCCGCAGTGAGCTCGAACTGGGGCTGGTTTCGCATCAATTGCAGGGAGAGCTTCATCCAAGAGTCCGTCGCACCCTGCGGAACGACTGCTCCCAGCGCCATCACAAACGGCTCGGCGGGAAAGACTGCGAACAGATCTTCCGCAGCCGGCTTGGCGTCGGCGGCCCACTTTGCCCAGGCGCCCCCCGGCGCGAACTGCACGCGCTTCACCAGGTCGACCGTGCGGGCCGCATCGATCCGCAACCCGAGGCCAAACTGCTCGACTTCGGCTTCCGCCGCGGCGAACAAGTTCACGTAGAGCTCGAGCGCATTGGCCGCAGGTTGTCCGTTCGCTTCCCCGATCTGCCGAAGCTGGGCCTGGGCCGCGCGGACCCCGTTCGTGAGCTTAGGGAGCAACTGTTTGACGCCCTGCGCCGTTACGACAAAGCTCGCCTGGTTGGCGTCGAGCCAGGTCGCCAGTGACGCGTCGGCCGCGAGGTTCGTGGGGGAAGCCAGCAACTTTTCCAAGGCATCGCGATCTTCTGTCCGTGCAATCGCCGCATAGCTTCCCTTCCTTCCGACGAGCGCCGGGGCGCCCGCCAGTTGAACTTCGACGATGTCGGGGGCCGAACCCTCGGCGTGGAGGGCGGCAAAGAAGTCGGCGAAGTTCGCCACCGGCACGAGGGCGACCGGCTTCGGCGCCGGCTCGATGCTCGTGAGCACGATCGCCAAATCTCCCCCGTCGTCGAGTCCTTTCTGCAGGCCCGTCGCTTGCTTGGCGAGACCAAGCAGGTTTGGCGCCGGCGCTGCCACGAGCTTTGCGAGCTCGTCGATGCTGCGGCTGGCCCCGCTTAAGTTGTGAACGACCGCAAACCCGATCGCTTCGGACGGGATGGCGCTGAGCACGCCGGTTGGCGATTGCGCCGTCGCGCTAGCCGGGCCGAGCGCCAAACCCACGACCAAGAGCACAGCCGTCGTCAGACCACGGAACGTCATAGAGTTAGGACGCATGGGATGGTTCTCCGCTGAACGGGTCGCTGATGGGCAGATCCAGAGGGAGTCGACCCGGCGTTGGACCTTTGCCTCGTCCGCCATTAGATGCGTCTGCGCAGGCGCGAACAAGTGAGCGGGTGTACGCGGCGCGCGAGGAGGAGTTGCAAGATCGTTGAGTCGGCCAGCTTGCGCTGGGCCGCTCGCCCTGCGCGGCGGCCGATCATTCCCCGAAATCGCGCCGATAGCGCTCGAGCAGCGCATCGGCGTCGGCCGGCATCAGGTAAATCTTCCCGTGAATCTTCTTCGTCTCCTGCGGCGCGAGTCCGCCCAAGCGGAAGTCGGAGTGGACGCAGGTGACGACTCCCTGGAAGAGTTCCTGGAAGGGGGCCCAGGCGCTCGCCAGCAGCATCTGCTCGTCAGCAGAGAAGCAGCCGATCAAGCCGTGCGATGGCACAAGCGCGCTCAGCGGGCGCGGGTTCACGTCGTTGCGATCGACTTCCGCGGGGCAATACACCTGGCCCGGCACATAGCGGGCCCGCGTCGCCCACGGTTGCGTCGGCAGGCGGGTCAGCTTGCCTTCGAGAAAGACGAAACAGGCCGGCAGGTAGTCGTCCTGGCCCTTGCCGGTGAACGTGTCGACGCGAATGCACGGCTGCGCCCAGTGAGCCAACGATGCAGTCGCAGTCGGGTTGTGCGCGGTGAGTTGGAAGTCGACCTCGTCCTTGCCTGCAACGATGACGTGCTCGACCTCGACGCCGTCGTTCAAGCGGCAGCGGAGTTCGAGCCGCTTGCCGTCCGCGGAGCGGGACCGCAGCTCGGTGCGATGGCCGATCACTGTCTCGCGCCAATCGCGGTCGGTCGAGCCGGGGCGGCAATAGGCCTCGAGATAGTGGACGCGGATCCCGTCGGCCGGCAGCCGCGGCCCACGAATCGTGAGAAAGTTCTCCGCCCACTCGAGTGAAAGACCGGCCTCATCGCCCTGGCTGGGTTCGGCGACGGCCAAGAAAAGGAGCAGAACCAAGAGCGCGGGTCGCATGACAGAGCCTCGGCGAAGTCACGAAAGGCGGTGCGCCATTCATGGTGACTTCCGGCGGCTTGGCGTCAAGCGTCTGCCCTCTCGGGTCGCAAGCGCCGGCTCGGCAAGCAGATCAAGGCGTTGTTGGCGGTGCTGTCGATGCGGGAACGAAGCGCGTTTCCGCAAGTGCGGCGTCGATCATCCGCCGACGGGCTTCCTTGTCGACAACCAGGTGACCGCGCTCATTACGCAGCGGAGGCGATCCCATTAGACGAAGAAGCTCGTCGAAGTCGTCTGGCGGCATGTCGACCCAATAGTCGCGTTCGCCAATCTTGGCTTGTAAATACGCTGGCCTCCGATCCCCTGGCGGAATAAACGCAACTGTCTGACTGCCATGGTCGCCGCCAGTCGCCGTCAAGTGTTGGTCCGGTGCAGGCGGTGTCCAGGGAACCAGCTCCCACTTGCCATCATATCGCGACAAGAGTTTCAGCAACTCGCGTTGTCGTTCGGTGTCTTGAAGCGTTGCGACCGTTTTCCAGGCTCGGCTTGAACTCGGATCCTCATCAATGACGAGGTACACTCCATTTGCCGAGGCAAAGGGCCCTAGATTCGGGGTTGCTGGATGAGAGCAGCCCGCCGCCAAGAAGCAGACCGCGAGAATCAACGCCGACCGCCGACTCGCCATCGTCGACCTCGCCAGAATGATCCGGCCGCCGAGCCCTAGCTATGCTGCCGTGGGGACGACGTCGCCGCGCGATCCAGAAACTTCGGCCGCGGCACGCTGCTGCCGGCCCGTTGGGAAACGCCATAGAACGCGGCAATCCGGGCGACAACGGTCTGCTGTTCCGCCGGAGTCAGCCCGGGGAAGATCGGCAAAGCCAGCGTTTCGGCCGCCGCCCGCTCCGATTCCGGCAGATCGCCGGGGCCGTAGCCGAGGCTACGGAAGCACTCCTGCAAGTGGAGCGGCACCGGGTAGTAGATCTCGGTGCCGATCTTGGCCTCGGCCAAGTGCTGCCGCAGCGCGTCGCGCTTGCCTTCTGGCACGCGGACGATGTATTGGTTCCACACGTGGCGGCGGCCGGCGAGCTCCGTCGGCAAGCCCAGAATGCGGTCGAGTCCGAACTCGGCGAAGAGCCGGCCGTAGTGCCGGGCATTGTCGGCCCTGGCAACTGTCCAGGCTTCGAGATGGTCGAGCTTCACGCACAAGGCGGCCGCCTGCAGCGTGTCGAGGCGGCTGTTGATGCCGACCTCGCGGTGGTAGTAGCGGGGGTGCATGCCGTGGCCGCGGAGGAGCCGCAGCCGCTCGGCGAGCTGGCTCGTGCCGGCGGTTAGTAGGCCGCCGTCGCCCAGGCCGCCCAGGTTCTTGGTCGGATAGAAGCTGAAGCAGCCCAGCGGGCTCAGCGAGCCGCAGCGGCGGCCATGGAACTCGGCGCCGATCGACTGAGCAGCGTCCTCAATGAGCGTGACTCCGCGGGCGGCCAGCGGCGCGAGCGCCTGCATGTCGGCGCATTGTCCGTAGAGATGCACCGGGATCAGGGCCTTGGTCTTGGGTCCGGCCAGCCGCAGCGCGAGCGCCGGGTCGAGCGTGTAGGCGGTCGGCTCGATGTCGACGAACACCGGCCGGGCGCCCAGCCGCCACACGGCCGAGGCGGTGGCGAAGAAGGTGTAGCTGGGAACGAGCACTTCATCGCCGGGCCCGATGTCGAGGGCCATCAGCGCGAGCAGCAGGGCGTCGCTCCCCGAGGCGCAGGCCACGGCGTGCGGCGCGCCGCAGTACTCAGCTAGCCGCCGCTCGAGCTCTTCGCACTCGGGGCCGAAGACATAGCGGCCCGAACGCAGCACCCGCACGAGCGCCGCCTCGAGCTCCGGCAGGATCGGACCATGGTGCCGGGCGACGTCGAGCAAAGGCACGCCGGCAGGGGCCGACGCGGCGGGCGCGCTCGCGCGCGCTCCGGAGGAGTCCGTTCCCATCGATGTAGTTCCACTGCGTCCATGCTGTGGGTCTGGCCCGGCCATCCTGGCCAGGGCTCGCGAGCGGGAAAGTACGGCCGCCGCCGCCAGGCGTCAAGGCCGGCTGGCTCGGGGCGTAAGGGGCACAACACCAACCCGTAGCGCCAGCAAGGGACGCGTGCGCCGGTTAGGCGCGCTGGCCAAAAATGCCGCCCGGCCCGTGCTCGCCAGCCCCTGGTTCCCCGCCGCGGGCATGTTACTATCGACTAAGCAAAAATGCCTGAATCCAGGGTGGCGGCCGGCTTCGCGTTCAATCCAGGCAAGAAACCACGGAGGCACGGAGACACGGAGAAGAAGCAATTCAGTCCTTCTCCGCCTCTCCGTGCCTCCGTGTCTCCGTGGTGAGTTCAATGCTCCAGATGCAGGCGATCTCGAAGCGTTTTGGCGCCACAGCCGCCCTGCGCGAGGTGTCGCTCGAAGCCCGCGCCGGCGAGGTGCTGGCGCTCGTCGGCGAGAACGGGGCCGGCAAGAGCACGCTGATGAAGATCCTGAGCGGCGCCCACGCCCCCGACTCGGGACGCATGCAGTTGGGCGACCGGCCCTACGCCCCCGGCGGGCCGCAGGACGCCCGGTCGGCAGGGGTGGCGATGATCTACCAGGAGCTGACGCTCGCGCCCCATCTGAGCGTGGAAGACAACATCATGCTCGGCCAAGAGGAACGCCACTACGGGCTCCTCTCCCGGAAGCGGCAGCGGCCGCGCGTGCGGACGGCGCTCGCGCTGCTAGGCCACCCCGATCTCAAGCCAGAAACGCCGGTTGGGCAGCTCTCGGTCGGAGCGCAGCAGCTTGTGGAAATCGCGCGGGCACTCGTCATGCAAGCACGGGTGGTGGTGTTCGACGAGCCGACGAGCGCGCTCACGCGGGCCGACGTGGAGCACCTGTTTCGTGCCATCCGCCGGCTGCGTGAGTCGGGGGCCGCGATCATCTACATCAGCCATTTCTTGGAAGAAGTGCGGGAGATTTGCGACCGCTACACGGTGCTCCGCGACGGCCGCTCGGTGGGCAGCGGCGACTTGGCCGGCGCGAGCGAGGCCCAAATCGTATCGCTCATGGTTGGCCGCTCCGTCGACGAGTTGTTTCCGGCCGTGCCGCACACGCCCGGCGCCGCGTTGCTCGACGTGTCGGCCCTGGCCGGGATGCGGGCGCCGCGCGAGGTCTCGCTCTCGCTGCGGCGCGGCGAAATCTTGGGCATCGCCGGCTTGATTGGCTCGGGGCGCACGGAATTCCTGCGGACGCTGCTGGGGCTCGATCCGGTCCGCCGCGGCGAAGTGCGGATCGCCGGCAAGTTCGCCGCCCCGCGGGTAGCCGCGCGGATGCGCTCGGGGCTCGCGCTCGTTTCTGAGGATCGCAAAGGCGAAGGCCTAGCCCTGGGGCTCTCGATCGCCGACAACACCACGCTCAGCCACCTGACCCCCTACAAGCGCGCCGGCTGGCTGCGACTGGGCGCGCGGCGGCGGGCCGTGGCCGGGCTGATGCAGCAGTTCCAGGTAAAAGCCGCCAGCCCCGAGCAGCGCGTGGCTGAGCTCTCCGGCGGCAACCAACAAAAGGTGGCCCTGGCCCGCGTGGCTCACCAAGGGGCCGACATCCTGCTGCTCGACGAACCCACCCGCGGCATCGACGTCGGCACCAAGGCCGAAATCTACCGCCGCATGGGCCAGTGGGCCGCCGAAGGCAAGGCGATCCTGTTCGTCAGCTCTTATCTGCCGGAGCTGCTCGCCGTTTGCGATCGCATTGGCGTGATGAATCGCGGCCGGCTGCGCGAGATTCGCCCAGCCGACCAGTGGAGCGAGGAATCGATCATGGCCTGCGCTGTTGCAGGCGAAGGGAGCGCCTAGTGCTTTGTCAGACCTCAAAGTTCGGGTTGCCCTCCGCTACTAGCCCGCAGCGCAAGCAAGGGAGAACCACGTTTCCCTGGTCAATTCTCGCGGACCCCGGCACGGGCCGGGCGGCATTTTCGGCCAGCGCGCCCATCGTGCGCTCCCGTCCCTTGCTTGCGCTGCGGATTAGTGTGGCACAACCCGAATAACCTCTGACAGAGCACTAGCATGGCCGAAGGCGAAGCGAAGCGGACCAAGGTGGGGCGGGTTGCCCGCGGCGTGTCGGCCGTATTGGGGCCGCTGGCGGCGCTGTTCTGCGTGATCGCCTTCTTCGCCATCGCCGAGCGCGCCCGCGGCGGCGACACCTTTCTCAGCGTGCGCAACCTGCAAACGGTGGCCAATCAAACGGCCCCGCTGATCGTGGCGGCCCTGGGCATGACCGTGATCATCATCTCAGGGGGCATCGACCTCTCGGCCGGGTCCGCGCTCGCCCTCTCGGCCTGCGTGATGGCCAAGCTGCTGGTCGACGGCCACTCAGTGTGGCTGGCGATCGCCGCCTGCCTGGGGGCCGGCGCCGTCTGCGGGCTGATCAACGGCGTGGCGGTCAGCGTGCTCCGCGTCGTGCCCTTCATCGTCACGCTCGGCACGATGACGATCTACCTGGGCATCGCCAAGATCATGGCCGGCGACGGCAGCATCCGGCCCGAAAAGTCGCAGTTTCCCGCCTGGCGCGAGGCCTTCGTCTACCCGGTGCCGCCGCGGCCGTGGCTGATCGGCGAATGGCTGCCGAACTTTGCCGTGGGAGTGTGGCTGGCGCTGGCGCTCAGCGTGGCGCTGGCGCTGGCTTTGCGCTACACCGTGTTCGGCCGGCACGTCTTCGCTCTCGGCTCGAACGAGGCCACCGCGCGGCTCTGCGGCGTCAACGTGGCCGCCACCAAGATCGCCGTCTACTTGCTGGGCGGGCTGTTCATTGGGATGGCGGGTTTCTACGAGTGCCTGAAGCTCGGGGCCGGCACGCCGACCTCGGCCACCGGGCGCGAGCTCGAGATCATCGCCGCCGTGGTGATCGGCGGCGCGAGCCTGAGCGGCGGACGCGGCACGGTGCTGGGCACGATCATGGGGGCCGCGATCATGCGGGTGATCCGCGCCGGCTGCCCGCTGTTGGGCATCGACAACCCGGCGCAGGACATTCTGATCGGCCTGATCATCGTGGGAGCGGTGACGGTCGACGGCCTGCGGCAGCGGCGGCTGACGAGCGGGTGAACGCCGGCTGTGCCTAGCCCCTAAGTTCACGAGTTCTGATCGCCGGGCGTGCGGTTGCGGAAGTTGCGGGCTGTCTTGGCTCGAGGGAAGGCGCCTGTGCATGAGATCGTTTTTAGCTTCACCGGCCTGAGGCTACCCCTCCAGGTGCAGGTCACCGATCGGCGGTCGGCTGTTTCGAGTGAGAGCGCGCCGCGGGCCTTGCCGGTTCACCGGCAGGGCATTCTCGCGCCCGCGATTGGAATTGCAATTTTGCTTCCCGTGATGTGGAGCCTGCTCGCGCAGCCGCCGCTGGATGCAAAGATGGCGGCCATGATCGCCACGATCGGGGTGGTCTGTGTGGTACTCCTTATTGTGGCGTTTAAGTCGGGAATTCGGGCAACGCTTGCGGGCGACAACCTGTCCGTTTCCTGTTGGGGGATCCGCCGCACGTACCTCTTACCGGACGTGAAGGCAATCGCCATCGTGCCCGTCAGCAGGTATGCGCAGCGATCGACTGTGTTGGTCACCCTGATCGAGCGACGGCGCGTCAGGTTCGAGCTCACCGACGACCAGGCAGTTCCGGCGGCTTGCGACGAGCTTGTCGCCTCCTGCCCCCAGGCTGCGGTCATCGATCTTCGGTCCGGGGCGCTCGACTTGTCGCCGCACGCCGAGCACGCGGATATTGTTGCATGCATTGAGTTGGCTCGCCGCTCTTGCCTTCGCATTGCTTTTGGCAACGCCGCTGCATCTGTCGCGACCGGTTGGACGGGAATGTTTGCTTGGGAGCTGAACAACAGAGTCATGGCCGCACTTGCGTTGACTGGAACCCTCGCTTATCTGGCTCGGGCCACCCTGTGTTTCGTGGCAGCGAGGCAATTGGCTGCAGACAACAACTCCTCTGACCTACCCCCGAACGAACTCAGTTAGGAAGCCAGCCTTTAGGAGCGGGACAAGGGCGATCACGTGGCGTTCCTGGACGCATTCCGATCGATGCAATGGCGATCAGGCTCTGGGGCGCACGGCAGGACGCGTCCGGTCAGCTTTCGAGTGCGCAGTTTTCCAGACTCCGTCGCCTCAACTCGCGCTTGTTAAGCTGCCGTAGACGCGAAGCATAGACTTCGTCGCCGTAGGTCTTGTGCGCTAGCAGCGGATAGACCTCTCGCGCCGGCAGCCGCAGCACGAAGTCCCATGCGCCGCGGGGCGCTTCGGCCAGGGGCGCCAATTCGACCTCGAACCATAACCCCCGGATCTGCCGATACTCGCGCGTCGCATCGACGGCGACTCGCTCGATCGGCCGCGCACGTCGCCTGTGGACCCGCAAGGGAGATTCGCGCAGCAGGCCGGTGCGGGGACAAACATAGAACAGTTTCGGGCCGCGCGGTTCGACGGCCGGACCCTGTAGGTCGACGTAGCCGAACACATGATCCCGCACGTGGCTTTGCACCGCCGAGTCGACGCGGATGTTCGCGCAGATTTCGGAGAACACCAAGTTCCACGGCCGACCGACCTGGGAACGAAGATAGCGACGGAGCGGTCCGAGGTGTTCGTTGAAGGCTCGCGTGTGCCCCTTGAGCAAGAAGATGCTCTCGCGGCAAGGCAGTTCCTCAGGTGGAATCCGCTGCAGCCGGCGGAAGTACCCCTTGGCCAGTTTCTGCCTCGAGCCCAGACGCGGGCGTTCGACGATCACCTTGGCCATGTCGGAGCGCATCGGGGAAATCTCTGGGACTTGGGGAACAACCGCTCCGTACGACGCCGAAGCCGCCGCTGAGGTTCACGCGTAGACTTCCGCCGCTGTTTCTCGGTACCCTAAGGGGTGCGGCCCCTGCCGCTGAAACCGGCCACCCGCCGGCAGGGTAGAAGCTGCACCCAGCTAACGCCGTTCAGACCGGCCGCCGTGTGCGAAGCCGCCCACCGCGAAATAAGGAACGAGGAGCTTTCGTTGATGACCTGCCGACACCGTTTTGCCGCCTTCTCGCTGATTGCCTGCCTGGCCTGCGCCGCCCTGTTCGCTGGGGCCCGCACGGCGTTCGCCGACGAGCCGGCCAGCGTGCTGGGGCGCAAGGTGCCCGACTTCGTGCTGACCGACGCCCAGGGCCAAGCGCGCTCGCTGGCCGACTATCGCGGCAAACGGCTCCTCTGCCTGGTCACGCTGGGGACCGCCTGCCCGGTGGGAAACCTCTATCTGCCGGTGCTCAATGACCTGCAGGCCCGCTACGCCGATCAAGTGCAGATCGTCGGCATCAACGCCAACCCCGGCGACACGCCTGAAGAAATCGCCGCCCATGCGGCCGAATACAAGGTCGCTTTTCCGGTGCTCAAAGACGCCGATGGCCGGCTGACCGGCTTTCTGGGCGCCGAACGGACCAACGAAGTCTTCCTCGTCGATCCCCGCCAGCAGGTGCGTTATCACGGCCGCATCGACGACCGCTACGGCGTCGACTACAAGCGCGACGAGCCTTCGCGCCCTGACCTGGAGGAGGCCATCAAGGAATTGGCGGAGCGCAAGGACGTGTCGGTCAAGGAGACCGAGGTGGCCGGCTGCCGGATCGCCCGGCCCAAGGCCGCGGGGCACGCCGAGGTCACCTATTCACAGGAAGTCTCGCGGATCATCCAGCAGAAGTGCCAGCACTGCCATCGCTCTGGCACCGCGGCCCCCTTTGCCCTGGCCAACTACGACGACGCGACGAACTGGGCGGAGATGATCAAGGAAGTCGTCGTCGACCGGCGGATGCCCCCTTGGCACGCCGACCCCCGGTTCGGCGAGTTCTCCAACGACCGCCGGCTGACGCAGGAAGAGATCGACCAGCTCACCGCCTGGGTCGACGCCGGCGCCCCGCGCGGCGACGCGCAGCTTCCCGCGGAGAAGCAATACACCAGCGGCTGGATGATCGGCGAGCCCGACGTGGTGTTCGAGATGCCCGAAGAGGTGACGATTCCGGCCACCGGCGTCGTGCCTTACAAGTACTTCGAAACGCCCACCAACTTCAAGGAAGACGTGTGGGTGCAGGCGGCCGAGGCCCGGCCAGGCAACCGCGGCGTCGTGCACCACATCATCGTCTTCTACAAGATGCCGGACGAACAGAAGAACGAGGGGGGCGAAAGCGGCGAGGGCTTTGCCCGCGGCTGGGTCGTCGGCACGGCGCCGGGGGACATGCCGCTCGTACTGCCGCCAGGCGTCGCGCTCAAGGTGCCGGCCGGGGCCACGCTCGTCTGGCAGATGCACTACACGCCGACGGGCAAGGAGGAAAAGGACCGCTCGCAGATGGCGCTCAAGTTCTACAAGGAGCCGACGCCGCCGCGGAGCTGGGTGCATAAGTTGCCGGTCGCCAACACGAAGTTCGAGATCCCGCCGGGTGCGACGAATTTTGCGGTCGAGTCGGAGCACACCTTCGACCGCGACGTGCAGTTGCTCTCGTTCATGCCCCACATGCACGTGCGCGGCAAGGACTTCCTCTACGAGGCGATCTACCCCGACGGCCGCCGCGAAACGCTGCTCTCGGTCCCCCGCTACGACTTCAACTGGCAAAGCTCCTACCGCTTTGCCAAGCCGGTGGCGCTGCCGGCCGGCACGAAGCTGCACTGCACGGCCCACTTCGACAACTCGCCTGACAACCCGGCCAACCCCGACCCCCAGAGCCCCGTGCGCTGGGGGGAGCAGACGTTCGAAGAGATGATGATCGGCTACGGCGACTACATCTACGCCGAGCCGGATGGGCCGGGGGCGCCGCCGAGCGGCGAGAAGGCCGAGAAGGCGCAGGAGACGGCGCAAGCGGCGGGCGAAGGGGAGCGGCGGTGACCTCGGCGGCCGACACGCCGCTGAACCTCTTTGCCCACATCCCGGCTGAGCTGCCGCACGAGCTCACCAACTGCCTCTTATCCGCCGGCGACGTTCGCATCGAGCGAATCGTTTCCCGTGGCCATGCTTCGCCGCCGGGCTTCTGGTACGACCAGGAAGCCAACGAGTGGGTGCTCGTGGTCCAAGGAGCGGCCAAACTGTCGTTCGAAGACGGTGAGACGCTCGAGCTACACGCCGGCGACAGTGTGTTGATCCCGGCTCACAGAAGGCATCGCGTCGAGTGGACCGATTCGGCGCAGTTGACGATCTGGCTCGCTGTTCATTTTGGCTAGCGAGGCGAGGGCCCAGGTGCATAGCCTGCGAAGACGTTGATGCAGAAGCCGTTATGCCAGCGACGCGTTTCAAGGCCCAGCGTCCATGAAAGCATCGACCGACCGCTCAACTATCTACTCCCGCCGCTTGAACACAGCGATCGTTGAGACACTTGGCGGCTCAAGGATGATTGGGTCGTCCGAAACCGTCACTTCGAAATCATAGTCAACTGGGCCGGGGTAAAGGGCCTCAAACTCAGTCTTCAGGTCTTCAATCTCCTCCATGTCCTCATCACTTGGAGCCGCAAGGACAATGCGCACGGTGATCCGGCTCGCTTGGCGAGTGACCGACACCATGCGGAAGTTCGGAGAGATAACACCAAGTAATGCGTGATTCAAGCACAACACGTCTAACTGCAGTTCTGTAAACGCATCTCGCATTTTATTTGTTATCCATCCGGGCCATGAGATCGCTGGCTGCCAGCGCGGGTGTGCGAGAGCGCCGTTGTGCAGATTATCGCCGTCCCGGACAAAGGGAGCAACGAACTGGTCGCAGCATACTAGCTAAGGCTCAGGAGAACTCCGCCAACGTAAGAGCAACGCGTCCAGCCCTCACTTCGCCGCTCGAACCTCGAACGGCAGTTCGAAAATCGCCGGCCGCTCCTTCGCCCCGTCGATCTTCTCGAACAGATCCACCTCGAACGGCTTGGCCAGGCTGTTGCCGGCCAGGTCTTCGAGCGTGGCGGTCGCTTCGAGCCGGTAGTCGCCGGCTGCCCAGGGCGCTGCCGGCGTGAAGCTCCAGCGGCGTTCTTGGTTCGTCACCTGCGGCGTCCCCTCGACGAGCGCGCCGTCGGGGCCGCGGACCACCAGCATGTCGAGCAGCAGCGCGTGGTCGAGCGGTTCGTCGAAATCGATCACGAGCGCCCCGCGCTCGCCTGCCTGCGGGGGAGCCAGCTTCCAGCGCGCAACGGCCGGCATCTCGGGGTCAGGGGCTGCCACGCGGAAGCGCTTCTCGTGCGCGGTGGCCAGCGGCCTGCCCAGGGCGTCGGGCCAGGCGGGGTCGATCACCAGCGTGTGCTCGTCCCCCTCGTGCAAGATCGGCCCCTGCTCCTCGCGCGGCTTGAGGCCGTGCTTGATGCGCCCGGGATCCAAGAGCAGCGTGAGCCGCGTGCCGGAGCGGTCCCACAGCTCGCGTCCCACGTCGACGAACGGCAGCTCGTCGGGCTTGCCCTGCCCATCGAGCAGCCGCAGATGGCGGAAGGCGATCCCTTGCCGCATCGGCGCCGAGAAGTGCAGGTAGAACTTGAGCTGATTCTCCGGCAACACCGCCGCGCTCGGATAGACGGCGGCCACCCGCGTCGGCGGGGCGTCTGCTTGCGGGATCGCAAAGCGTTGCTCGAGCGGTTCGCCGCCCGCGATGGCGAGGCGTGCCCGATAGGTGGTCCCCGGCTGCAAGCGCAGCCGGGGCGCGAACACCAGAGTCTCGCCGTCCCGTCGATAGCGGCCGAGCATCGCCGGTTGGTCCGCCGGCGGATCCTCGCCCACGCCGAGCGACAGCGCCTCGGTCGCGACGACCTTCAACTTGCCCGCCTTGTCAGCAGCCGCCAGGCGGGCGACGAATTCCGGCGGAAGCGAAGCCGCGACGATCTCGTCGGCGCGCTCGCCGCGGCGCAGTTCGAGGCGCGGTGAAGCCGGTTCGCCCTGGGCCAGCGCAGTCCCTGCGCCGCAGGCCATCCCTAGGACCAGGCCCAGTCGAAACAAGCTTCGCAGCGATCGCAGCTTCGGCGCACCGAACGCGCGGGTCGCTCCCGTGGCAAGCTCTTGCGAGCCGCTCATCCTACGGCAGCTCGATCGTCTTCAGGTCTTCCTTGCCATCGGGCCCGGTGATGAGAGCGACCGCCGTGTCCTCGCCGAGCCGATCGAGCTGGACCACCCCCTTGAGGACTTCGATCGTCTCGTAGGAGAGGCCCGCCTTGTCGTCGATCTTCTGCTCGATCGCTTCCTGCGAACCGATGCCTTGGGCGTCGATCTTCATCAGGCCGCGGGAGCTGTTGGAGAGCAGGATGTAGTCCTTGCCGCCCTTCTGGTAGACGAACATGTCGAGGGGCCGGTTGCGGTTGCCGAGCTCGGCCACGGTGGTGCCGCGGACCTTGGCCTCCGGCACGAGGTCGGCCACCTTGAACTTCACCAGCGGCGTGCAGGTGTAGGCGGCCACGACGTGCGGCTGGTTATCGATCTCGAAGGCGGCGAAGGTCATGATCGGAGAATTGGTTTCCACGCGGCCGTGGGCGCCGTGGAAGATCTCGACGCTCGAGCCGTCGTCGGCCGCCGCGAAGGGGAACGGAATCGTCCGCAGCTTCGAAGCGAACTCCTCGTTCGAAAGCCCCGCGATGTAGACCTTGCCGTCGATGAACGCCAGGTCGGTCACGGTCATCAGCCGCGGATTGCCGCGGCGGCCTTCGCCGCTGGCGGGGGCGTTGGCGATCTCGGCCTTGGTGAAGGCCACGTTGTCGAGTTCGAGTTCCGAGATCTTGCCGCTCGGCTCGAGCTTGAGCACCAGCGGTTGGCCGCTCGGGCCGCTGCCGCGGGTAACGGAGATGAAGATGTTGCCGGAGGCCGGGTTGACGGCCAGATCGTTGATCTGCACCTCCTCCGATGAAGCGCCCAGGAGGGCGGCAATCTTGCCGCGGAGGTCGGTCACCTCATGCTTCACACTCTTGGCGTCGCCGGCGGTGTCGCCGGTTTCGACCGCGTAGATCGTGGCGGCCATGGGATCGGCTACGAGCAGCACGCCCTCGGGGGCGAAGGCCAACGGCCCGCCCGATTTGAGTTCGATCTTGCCGGCGGCCTGGGCGATCTGTGTGCCGGCGAACAACAGCCCCAACAGCACGGCGAACGTCTTCACGGACATGGACTTGCCTCACGGCGAGAAGGGAAGGGAATCGGCAGCAAGCTTAGGGCCATTATCGCGGGCCC
>JBGAPH010000015.1:0-130106 GCA_044221365.1 Pirellulales bacterium | reverse complement strand
TCAAAAACGGGAGGCCCTTTCTATGCGCCCCCGCCCGCCCAGCAACTCACTGTTAGGACACTACCGTGGTTCGTCATGAGTTGACCGGCTACCCCGATCTGTTACCCTGGCTATCAGCCCGCACCGCGATGCGGGGCTACGTCTAGGGCCGCGCCGGCCTGCCCCCGGCGCGGCCCGCTTTATGCGCCGATTGATCCCGCCCCGCTGATCCGTTACGCTGCCCCTGCCGCAATCAGACCAATGGCCTGGGTCTGTGACCCTGCGGCTGGGGGCCGCCTTCCCGCAACAGGCGGCCCTTTCCATGCGCTTGACCGACTGGCTTAGGGCCGCGCCGTCCTGCCCACGTTGCGGCCCGCTTTATTGCGCCCCCGGTTTACTTGGCGAGCAACGCCTCGATCTCGCGCTCAACGTCGAAGCCATTGGGATGGCCAACCCACACGATGCGCCCATTCGCGTCGATTAGGAATGCCCGTGGCACGCCCATAACGCCGAAGGGGTTCGGAGTCCCGGCGGTCGGATGTCCGCCGGTCGGGACGAAATGCTCAACGTGCGATAGGCTGCGGGCGGCGACGTGACGCTTCACGTCCTCAATGTGGTCCAGACAGATACTCGCCAGATGCACACTCTCCCATTCCGCTCCACGGCGCTGAGCGACTGCGTCCAGTTCTTTCAGCGGCTTTTGGCACGGGCCGCAGTGCACGCCCCAGAACTCTAGGTAGCTGACCTTGCCGGGCACCGGCAGCGTGGTCGCCGTTCCATCTGAAACCCGAACCACCTCCATTTGCGGAGCTTGGTTTCCCGCGTCCAGGTCCGCGGGAAGTTGTAGCGTGAAACTCTCATGCAGCTTCGTTTCGTCCGGCAGCGAAAAGCTAAGATGGCCAGCCGCGCCTGCGGAGAGATTTAGCGGTTGAGTCCATTCTCCCCCCGGCAAGTTCTTGAGTTCGACCACTCCGCTCGCGGGCACGGTCCCTGCGGCTAATGTCAGATCCAAAGTAACTCGCGTGGGCTGAATCTGTCGCGTCTTGGGAGGGTTGCCGTAAGTGACGCCCATGCCACTGGCATTGCCATCCGAGCGAAACCGTAGCGTCCACGGTTCGCCCGCTGCCTTGGAGCCATCGGGACGTAGCACCGTGATGGTGGCGGAGTGCTCGCCCGCCAAATTCACCGTGGCCTTCGGCGTCTCTGCGGGAAGCATTCTTGCGAGCAAGAACCCGACCGAACCACTGGCGGCAACGAGGAGGCAACCGATGAGAAGGCTCTTCATTTCCACACTCCTGACTAAGCAGCCCGCAAGGGAGTATTCGCTGGCGGCGAGCATTTCTGGGCCGGCCAGCTTAGCGAGTGCCGCCAAGATGGGAAAAGTGCAGTCCACAAGCAAGCTTCTGATGCCGGGAGCATGGGTGGCGCCAAGAAAGAGGGGCCGTCCGCTAGCCTTGCGACGAAGCGGCTGGCTGCGTGTGCCACGGGGGCAGCATGAACCCCGGCGGGCCGCTGGGGGCGCATGAGAAAGGCCCGCCAGCTTTTCACGGCCAGCGGGCCTCTAGGCCGTCCGAATGCCAATCAAGCGACCTGCTCCTAGCTTAGCTTGCGAGAGCTGCTGTTGCCACGCAGGGTCCAGGCGACGGGAAAGTTGCTCGGCCCACGGCCTGTGCTGCTTGGCGGCCGCCGGCAGGGCGCGCTGATCGGGCTGGGGCTGTTACCGGTGGGGCCAGCGCTCAACTTGAGAAAGCGCCGGAAGGTGTCCAGCGGCCGGATGCTTCTAGCAGAATCGGACGCGCCCGCGGGCAGGACCAGGAAGCTAACATCCAACCCTCAAGCCGTTTCGCCAGCCGCTTAGGAGACACTGTGATCCCCGCGAGAATTCCAGAAGGAATCGCCATTGCGAGACAGCACGCCCCAAGCCCTGGGGGCTCTGGCCGGTTCATAGGACCGATCTGCACGATGGCTCGCAACAGCGCCGCCCAGAATGCCGCCTTTGCCCCGAGCTAGCTCAGGCCGGCGGGCAAACACTCAAAGCCCGGCAGCCCGCAAAGCGGAGTTCGTCAATGAATTGCATTGTGGTCGTCAATCCCTTTATACTGCACTTGTAGACCCGCGCTCCAGCCGTCGGTCTCTTGGACGAATGGACCCACAAAGGCTTGTCTCGTCAGCTCCGAGCCCCACCAGGCGGGCGGCCGCTGGGGCTGGTTCAATGTACAGCACTCGCACCTGAGTTGTTCGCCCGCCGGCTTTCAGGAGACGTAGTATGTTGCGGACCGTGGCGGCCGTGCTCATCGCTTCCGTGGCTCTGTACCTCTGGGGATTCGTTGTCTGGGGCCTGGGGCCCTATCCCACATTGATTTGGAAACGCGCTGCTGATGATCGCGCCGCGGGAGCAGCCCTCCGCGCGAGCTTTCCCGAACGCGGAGTTTACTTCCTCCCAGGTTATCGCGACGACCCGGCCGAAATGGACCGGCTGTCTCGCCAGGGGCCCGTGGCGATGATCCACATGCTGGCCCCTGCGGGGCGTCCGGCGCTCGATCCACGGATCATGGTGCAAGGGTTCGTACTGAACGTCGTGGCCCTAGCGCTGATCGCGCTCCTGCTCCGCGTCGCGAACCTGCCAACATACGGAGGACGTGTTTGTTTGGCGGCGCTCGCGGGTCTTTCCTCGGCAGTGCTGATCGACTTGGGAGACGTGGCTTGGTGGCAGTTCGACCCGGCCTGGCAGCTCTATCGAGCAGGCTACCACCTGACCTTTTGGATTCTCGCAGGGCTGATTCTGGGAGCCTTCGTCCGGCCGACGATCGTCCCGACCCATCCAGCCTGAGGCCCCCTGTTCCTGCTGGATGGGGGTCAGCTACCACGACGACGCCTGCGGCGGCTGCCGAGCGCCGCACCGACGGAGGCAAGCGATCCGAGAATCCAGGTCGCCGGCTCAGGTACAGTCACCCACCCGCTGCCACCGGCGGCACCAATCGCTTGAACGTGCGCGGCGGTGTAGAACGGGCCATGCCCACCGGCCGGAGCGCTCAGGAAGTTGAAGGAACTGGCCGTCAGTGAGGCAATGCCGCTGATGTCCACCGACAACGCGTCGCCAGCGCCAAACCGCGTTCCGGGAGGCGCGTTGGAGAACTCGACCAACAAATCGTAGTTGCCGTCACCGTCGGCCTTGAACGCGTCTTTGCCGGTGTCGAAAGTCGGGTCGTCGAAGGTGCCCGTTTTGCTGACCGCGCCGAACACCAGTTGGGTCGGGTCGAGCGCTGGGTCGAGGTTGAAATACAGGTTGCTCACGAACTCGGTGCCCGTAAGGTTGGTGGCTTCGAACTTCAGGTTGACTTTGCCCGAACCGCCCCCATCGTCAAACGTGGCCTTGAGCCACGGCGGGACGCCCACTGGCGCGGTGCCGCCGCTGAACTCGATGGACGAGTCGAACTCTACGGTGGCCGCCGTGACCGGAGAGGCGAACAGGACAAGGGCCAGGCTCAGGAGAATGGTGTTCTTCATCGAAGTGGCAGTCCTCAAACGGCTGGTCTACTGTTTGGTGGGAAGGGGGGCCAACAGGCTACCCCTACCTCCCAGCCTAATCAAGCCCTCAGGCGAGTCTACGGATAGTCCATATGGGGGATTGCTGTTTGGGTTGCGAACGGACACAAGTGCGCCGCGGAATGTCACCGCGCCGGCCGGCATGTTTGGCTTCGTTCATCGTCGGGAAAACGATCGGCTCATTACTCCGAGTAGCCCCCTTCCGCAGCGAAGAGAAACTCAATCTGGTGCCCAGTGCGGGCATCTCGTGCATCGGCCTGCGGGACCCAGCCGCCCCGCCGCGGTTTAGACCTCTCCCCAGCCGGGAGATCGTCCGCCTCGGCGGCTCGTCTCCAATGCTGTCGGTGGGCGGGTCGATCCTCCCTCTTCGCGCCCGCTGCCCGCTGTATACTATCCATCCGCCCGGTTCTAGCGTGAGACTGGCCGCTGATCTGGCATTCGGACGGCCTAGAGGCCCGCTGGCCGTGAAAAGCTGGCG
Source organism: Pirellulales bacterium (assembly GCA_044221365.1). GTDB lineage: Bacteria > Planctomycetota > Planctomycetia > Pirellulales > JBGAPH01 > JBGAPH01. Next base: position 126,103 of record JBGAPH010000015.1, on the reverse strand, counting down.
GGCCTTGTCTTGCGCCGAGCCGCGACCGCTAGCTGTTGCCTGCCCGGTCTCACTCTAGGACTTGTCGGCGGATATTGTTCGCTGGAACGGCCATTGGACCCGCCATGCCAATAGCCACTGCATTGTTGCCCGTTGCGAGCCATACGCCCCACCCAATACCGGCTCCTGCGCCGGCGGCCAAAAGAGCCGCGATTGCGGCAGAGCGTTTTGACCGTTGGTCGTTTGGTTCTTGCATAGGGCCGCCCTTTGGCGGAAGCAGCGTAGCGGATCGGCGGGGCGGCAGTCAACGAAAAGCCGCCGAAAATGGGGCCACGTCGTGCCCCGGCCAATTCAGTGTTGGACCTGATTGCAGCGAGTTGCCGGTTCTGGACGCACCGATCGACGGCAGATATTCTACGCGCTTATGCCAATTACGGTCGTCTGCCAGTCCTGCAAGAAGAGCCTGAAAGCCCCCGACAGCGCCGCGGGCAAGAAAGCCAAGTGCCCGCAGTGCGGTACGGTCGTCGTTGTCCCGAGTCCGGCCCTGGCCCCGTGGGAGGTCGATCTGCCGCCGCGGTCGGTGGACGACATGACGCAGGTTTGCCCGTACTGCGGAGAGACGATACCCGAGATCGCTACGGAGTGCGAGCACTGTGGCGAGTCGTTGAAACCGGCGGCTCCGCCGCCGGAGCCGGCCCCGAAGCTCAACAGACGTGCGAGTGCTGCCCCGCAAAAGAGCCGCGTCGTAGCGGGGCTGCTGAGCTTCCTCATTCCTGGCCTGGGTCAAGTCTACAAAGGCCAGATCGTCCGCGGGATCGTGTGGTTCGTCGCCGTCTCGATCGGCTACGTCTGCCTGATTTTGCCGGGACTGGTATTGCACTTCTGTTGCATCGTCGGCGCGGCTTCCGCCGACAGCGCGTGAAAAAGGCCACTCCGCAGAGAGTGGCCCGGCCGCATGGGTCACAGACTGAGTCCTTTGTCTGGTTGCGGCGGGAGTAGCGTAGCGGATCGGCGGGGCGCTCGTCAACGAAAAACCGCCCATAGGCTCAGGCGGGACCTACAGGCGGATAGCCGAGGGCGCTCAGATCGGGTGAACGGAGTGAGCCCCGGCAACACCAGGTAGCGGCTCTAGGTCTGTCTGCCGTTAGGCCGCTGTGGAGTTTTCGTGAGTGGGCCGGGCTTGGTCGGCCTGAAGATTGCGTCCAGGGCTGCCTTCGCTCGATCCAGGTTGGCCGCCATTGTGGCCGTCGTCTTCACTCGCTTGGTCTTCATCGCGGGCTCCAAGGGGTTGGCCGCCGCTTGTGCAACTTTCGGGCGCGCAAATGAAACGGGCCGCACCGAGGGCAGGACGATAACGGCCCCAAGCCAGCAAGCAGAAATGGACAGGGGACTTGCCGGCCGAGGATCAAGGCTACCAGCTTTTCGGGCCGGATCAAGCGTGAAAGGCCTAGTCGAAACGGAAGATTGCTGGCTTCGACTTGATCGCTCGCATGTGTGCGGGTGTCACCTTAGAATCGCGCACGTCCAGAGTCTGGACAGGGTGGCTCTTCAGGAATGAACTGACGCCCTTGTCAGTCACGCCGGTTCCGTTGACGTACACCTTGTCCAACTGGGGGATCATAGCCAAGGCGATAAGGGCCCCGTCAGAAACGGCAGTCCCGGATAGGAAGATCGATTTGAGCGATTGCATTCTGGACAGCGCGCGCAGGCCGTCGTTCGTCACAGCAGTGCGGGAAAGGTTCATAACCGACAGCGCCGGGAACCTAGCCACATGTTGTAGACCTTGGTCAGTGACCCTGGTTCCGGCAAGGCCCAGCGTTTCCAAGCGGACCAGCGGCAGTAGGTGTACGAGTCCAGCATCCCCAATGTTGCTGTCGTTGAGGTAGAGGCCGGTAAGCATCTTTAGCTTTCCGATCTCCACCAGTTCAGCGTTGCGCAGGCGGGTTGAGATGTAGAGACGGCGAAGCTTGGGAAACTGTTCGCTGACGAGAATCTTCAGGATGCGGAGCGTGTCCGTCGCATTCTCGTCGATTGTTATGGCCACAAGAGCCCCATCTGCAAACTCCAGGTCCGCCCCAAGCCCCTGAAGCTGAACAATTGGCGAATTGCTGGGTGCGGCGGGCCAAGCAGCCCAGACGCCCAGAACTGCAAGGATCAGGCCGGCACAGGTAAGGAGGAAGGCCACGGCCAAGCCGGGCGGGGTCTTGGTAAACTCACCAATTCGGCGTAGTAGATCGAGCAGCCGGCGCATTTTGGTCGCCTCCAATGTGAGGATGAAGTCTAGCAGAATCCGGTCAAGAAGCTCAAGGAATTCACGGGAAGCCGGTCAGTCGCCCTGTTGGCGACCACTTGGCGTCGTGGGAACACCGCTTTAAGGCACTTCGCCGCATAGGCGCGATTCTTGGCGGGCTGTGGTCGCGGGCGGTGGCAAGCGCCCGCCGTTGAGCGCGGGGCCCCGCCCACGCTACTTGGCGTGGCCCCGACACGCTGCTAGCGTGACGCCCGCGCCGTGGCCACGTCGGCCGCGGGCAAGTCATCTGATGGGCCAAGATCATGAACAAGGGCCAGACGATCGTTCACCGTTTTGAAGGGGGCACCCTTTCCGGTGTCGTCAGCTTCCTTTGTCCGCCGCCGGGCGAATGGACGCTGGAGCTTCAAGGGGCATTCTTCCCGCGGCCGGGGACGATGCACGCACCGCAACCGGCCGATCTGAAGGTGTCGCTGCACAATGAGGGCGAGTGCCTTGGCGGACGGGGCACCAGCTTCAGCCTGGCCGCTTACGAGACGGAAAGCGACCACTACACCTCGATCCACGGACTGGACAGGGTTTCGACGCGCCATCTCATCAGTGCCTTGGCGAACCGGCAGGACTTCCGCGGCCTGATCGTGTACACCCGCCGGAACCACAACCACGCGCCCCAGGTGGAAAAGGGCTGGCGGATGGATGATTACGACACGCGGGCTCTGCTCAAGGCCGCGCTGATCGACCGGGCCGAGTATGAGGAAGAGATGAAGCAACTGGCTCAGTGGCAGAAGCAGAAGGCCGCGGCCGGCATCGATGAGGACGATGAGCAGTGGGAGTCGCCGAAGACCCATCCGCTGGACGCTCAGTTTCGCGTGGCCGTCAGGGGCCGGCTGGCGGAACTGGAGATCAGTGAGGCGAGCTTGGCCAAGCTGCTCGGCTGGGATACCAAGACGCTGACCGATCTGCTTTCGACGGAATGCCCGGACGTGTCGGAGATCGAGGCCGTCTGCGGTGCCCTGGGGCTGGCAACCGGCTTCCGCGCGATGCCCGCCGCCGTGGCTGAAGACGACGCGGACGACGAAGAGTAGGCAGTCCTGGCCCGCTGCCGACCCAACGGCCCGTGGCACACGCTGCGGGCCGTTGCTTGCGTGGGCCCCTACCGACGAAAGGGTCAAGTGAATGAGCGATCCTCAACAGCCCGAACCTGACTTCCAAGGTGCCATCGTGGTCAGAAACGAAGATGGCACAACCACAACGACCTGGTATGGCCCACCCTCAGTTCTCACCTTCCAGGCGCTGCTAGCTTGGTACGCCTTGGTTCGCTCCGCTTGGCGCGATGACCCAGATTGGCTGTAGCCCTCGGCTGCCGAGGCCCTTGCTACGCGTGGGGTCTACTTGCCTAGCCGTCGCTCGATATCGGCCAGCGTTGCCCCGACAGCCGAAGCCGCGGCAAGAAGATGATGCGGACCGGGCAGACCGCTGGCCTGCCACTTCTCCGATTCTCGGATAACGGCAATCAACAAATGCTCCGGCTCCACGGGCGCGCCGCGCGCTTCGACGCCGGCCAGGCCGACAATCACTTGGGCGCGCGGTGTTAGGGGGATAGGTCCGGCAGGACTTGGCCCCGCTTCCCAAGCGAGTTGACCAGTGACGACTTCGCGGGTAATGCCCAGCGACTCTAAGGCGCGTTGGGCATCGGTCGGCCCAATCCTGAACAGCCCAAGCACCAGGTGTTCGGTGCCAACGTGATTATCGTCAAGCGCTCGCGCTTCTGCCTCGGCCACCTCCAAGAGATCGGCAGTCCGGGCGGACAGCTTCGGTGGGCCGGCCCGTCGAAGGCTCTCCGCCTCGAAAGCGTAGTTTCGTCCTGGAGTTCGTCGGAGCATGGCCAAAACGGCGTTTCGCATAGCTTGGTCTTCGGGCAAGCCGGCTTGGAGACCGCGCTTTCTAGCGTTCGCGTAGCTACCAGTCCTTGTCCTTTACCTCGCCACCGTCGCGCGTGAGCAGGCCGGCGAACGTAGTGGGTGCGGTCCGCTCCGACAGGAAGTGGACCGAGCCGTCGCACATCGCCAGTTGACCGCCCCCAGAGTGGAAGGAGTACAGATTGGTCCAATTGAGTTGGTTGATCCCGAGCGAAAAGTTGACCGTTGCCCACTCGGAGCCGATCCACGCACCTTCGAGGGGAAGCCACCAACTCGGACGACTTTCGAGGCCCTTTTCATAGTGCATCGGTGTGGCGCAGTTTTCGAGCAGAAGGGCGGTATGGGAAAGCCCATCGCTGACGTGCCGGAGCGGCGCTGGCGCTTCGATGCCGAAGTGCCACTCAACGGAGTCTGCGTAGCCCGTCCACGCGCCCCATCCGCCGACTAGATCATCCGGGCCGGCCCAATCGCCGAAAACCTGCGTGACCGGTTGGTAGTCGCGCGCGGCAACGCCCAGGTCGGATCGCAGCGGCCGTGCTAGATCGCCGCCGAAGCTTTCCACGCGACGCGGTGAGCCCGGAGTGCTGGGGCATTGATGCACCGAGAGCATTGTGCGAGCCGCCGGCAGGTTGGTTGGAGAAAGCGCCGATCGCGTGAGGTCGATCCGGCCGTGAAGCGCCTGCTGCTCGTGGTAAGGTAGCAAGGTCACCCGCCACGAAAGGCTCTCATACCATTCAAGCCCCAGCCCACGGCGAGTGAAGTGGCGCTGATGTGCATCGTACGGCACGGCAGCGACGGCGGGCAGGTAATCCTTCTGAGCACTTGAATAGAGGTGCAACGCGAGCCCAAGCTGTTTTAGATGGTTGGCGCATTGCAACCGCCGCGCCGCCTCCCGCGCGGCCTGCACAGCAGGCAGCAGGAGAGCGATCAGGATCGCAATGATGAAGATTGCGACCAGCACCTCTACCAGGGTGAACGCCGATCGACGGAGCATGGCCAAACCCTCCAGGGATAGCTGCCGTGCTCTCTGCTCCGAGCCGTGATTCTACCGCCGCGGCGGGGATGACGCCAGAGAAACGAAAACGGCCACCCAGTGCAGTGAGGGGGGGCGGCCGTTCGCGTGTGTCCGCTCAGCTTCTGTCGGCCGGTCCCCCGGCCCTGAGCGAGTGCCGCGGAGTTCCATTCGCGGCATCTACCTTATCGGCCGGGCGCCGTCGCGGACCTGAGGACCCGGTGCAAACGAAACGTCCGCCCCCGTGGCATGGGGGCGCACGTCTGCGGTGCCCTGGGGCCCCAGGGCTATGTCGGGATGACCGCCCGGTCCATGAGCGGCTAGCGGCGATATCGACCTGGAGCCGGCGGAACTTAGGGCCGGCTGCCGGGCGCGCCGGAAAGGTCCATCGCAAACACGCCACGCGGCCCCGTGGCGTCCGCATCGGCGGGGCTGCCCGGCCTTGGCCGGTTCTCCGGCGGAAGCTCCAGCATCCGGGGACCAGCGTCGTGGGCGTGCAATTGGATCGCCGACAGCAGGCTAAGCCGGTGGACGTGGATCGCCGAAGGGAACCACGCGGTTAAGCCACTCTTGCCGCCGCTTACAGCCGCCGCACGTTTTGAGCCCCACGGCCGCCAGACCTCGGGCCACCACGTCCCCGAGGCCGCGAGCGCAGGGGCGCGGGCAGTTGCGGCGGGCCGGCCGTTTCCAGGTCCAACCGCAACACTTGCAAACCACACCGTTGGCTGTGGTCTGTAGCTCGCACTCGCTCATACGCTCTCGATCGTTACCGTGGCCCCGGAGAAATCGCAATAGAAGTCAGACGAACTGACGGGGGCCGGAACGGTGCGGAGCGTGAAGCGGCAGCTACTAGGCGGGGTGTCGTCCGAAACCCACTCCGCCGTATTGGGACAGGTGGGGTGCCCAGCCTGGGGCGCGCAATCGCAAACGGCAACACCGTGATGGAGCGAAACGCGGTAGGTGGACCCGGAGCCCAACCGCTCCATCAGGATTACGACCTTGAAATCCGTACACGGATCATCGAAGCAAGTGTACCAGACGCAGCCAAACAGGAACGGGCCGGGGTCCAGGTCCTCCCGCCGCTGGAGGATAAACGTGTCATTCCAGAACGAACAAGCGGAGCAGTGGTCCCCGTTCGTCACTCCCGAGAGCGTGATGGCGATATCGTCGGCCGGGCCCGTGCAGAATTCGCAGGTCGCGGTAACGCAGCAGCAGCCGGGAGAGAAGCGGAAGGCCCCGCGGCGCCACTTGGGCGCTAGCCACAGGCCGCGGCGAAGACTTGCCACTTGCCGTTGACCCACCCCGCCCAGATGTAGTCCCCGGCGGAGATCGTGGTTCCCCCGACCATCAGCCGGCCGGAGTAGACCGTGATTTCCTGGCCGTCCGTTTCGCTGCCAGGGTCCCCTTCCTGAATGATGCAGACGGCCGAGTCGCTGGCCGTGCTGGTCAACGATTCGGCCGTCTTGACCTTGCACAAGACCAGCCGCATCGGCGGGACTTCGCGCCGCGAGGGCCGGATACCGCGGCGACTTTGCTGCGTTTCCCACCACTGGATCAGTTCCCTCAGTCCGGCTACGTCTTTCGCGGTAAGGTAATACACCTAGATCAGCCCCAACTGTCCGAAGTTGCGTTCTTCGTAGACGCGGAACGGTAGGTAGGTTGGCTCCACAATGTCGGGCGGAATCTTTTGCCCATTGCTGTCCAGCAGGACCGCCACGTTGGAAAAGTTACCGTCATCATCCGTGACATTCTTGATCTTGCCGCTGGACTTGTAGCGGAAGCCGTGGTTCAGGATTTTGGGCTGCCAGCCCTCGGGCCTGATCTCAATGACGTAGGTGACTCTCCAATAGAAGCCGCGGTCAAAGACTCGATCCGCGGTGATCCCGGCCATGCGGCAGGTGCCCGGCTTGAAGGGCCCGACATAGTCGGAGTTGATGGCGTCCTTATACTCCATCGCCGTCAGCAGATCGAAGCTGAGTTGATTCCGCACGATCGAAATCTGCGGGCGGGCATCCTCTACCTCAAAGGGGGGATCGAATGGATCGCCCAGCGTATTCTTGATCGCCTTGCCGTCCAGGTCCTCAGTGAGGGCCTTCGTATAGCTGGCAAATGACACCGATACTTCCGGGGGCACCTGGTCGGGGCTCTCCGGAATATCGTTGTTCTCTCCGTCTACGGCCGTGGTGGAAAACTTGGCTGTGATTTTCCACATGTACGGATCATCGTTGATCCGGTCTACTTCGATCGACTGACAGAATGCCGTCAGGTCGATCTCCCCCGGCGTGGAATACAGGGCGCCGGGGACGGGCAACAGCGACGGCCCAGGACCCGGCAGGGCCTGGAGAATCGTTGCCGGGCCGTCCAGCGGGGAGTCACAGCGCCCCCAGAACGACCGCGTATACTCCTTAACGGGGGCCGAGGCGAACTCGGCAGTAATACTGCCCGCTTGCTCCGCCGCGGTCTCGCGTACCTCAATCAAGCTCATTAGAACAGCCCCGCCCCCTGTAGCTCCGGCATCTTGGCGTTCAGCTTCTGCAATTCCTTCAACTGCTGTTGGCCAAGGTCCGCCGCTTTCTTGGTGTTGGCGGCCGTCGCCGCCTGGTCGCGCTTCACCTGATCTCCGAACACGGCCCGGCTAATCGCGCTCACGGCGGCCGCGCTCCCTTGCTCCGCCGCGCCGCCCAGATCGGGTTTGTCGCCTTTCTTTTTCGCGGCTGACATGTCGATCTGTTGGAACTGCGGCAGGTCCTTAACTGCCATTTCCGCCGCGTCTCGGGACCGTGCGGCAATGTCCTCAAACAAGGCCCGGAGCCGCTCTCCGTTCCCTTGCTCAACCAGGCGATCGTTTAGCTCTTTGAAATGCTGCTCCTGAACCCCGCGCATTTCGTCCGCGAAAGCCTGCGCAAATGCCGCGGGGCTTTGGGTAACGTCATTGGGAGAGCCGTTGCCAACCGCGGCCCATGCCTCCGCAGCGCGCTCTTTGGCCCGCGTATCCGTACCGCCGCTGAGCGCCCAGACGCCTAGTTGATCCGCAGTCTGCCAGGCACGATCGAGATCATGGCCGAGGTTGTCGGCCTTTTCGGCAAGCCACCCCAACCCATCGGCCGTACTGGCAACGATCTGATCCATCCCGATCTGAGCCATTTTGAAATGGATCGGGATCGAGTCGATTACATCTAGCAGTACGATAAAGAAAGACGTAACCCGCTTGACAGCATCGCCCGTTGCGTCCGCCCAACTGTCGGACTGTGCGCCGGCCGCCGTGAATCGTTCCGCGATGGCCTCAATGAAAGGGGCCAGGTTGATCGCCAACTGGTTGCCGACGCCGCGGATCGAAATGAACATTTCGTCCAGGGCATCGTTGGCCGCGGCCACCTGCATCGCATCCACGCTGTCGATGACGGCGCCCAATTCACGGGCCCGCTGTTGCATCTCGCGCAGACCCTTGCTTCCCTGCATCAGCACGGGGAGCAGCGCTTGCCCGGACTTACCGAAAAGCTTGGTGACGTGAGCCGCCCGCTCAGCGGGGTTCTCGATCTTGCTGATCCCGTCAGCGATCGCAGAAAAGGCTTTTTCCGGCTCCAGGTTGGCCAGAGCCTTCGCCTCCAGGCCGAGGGCCTTGAGCGCTTCCGCCGGCTCATCCGCCCCGAGAGCCGCCTGGCCCAGCGTCTTGACCATCTTGGCCAGGCTGGCGTCCATCAACTCCATTTCCACGCCGCCCATCTTCCCCGCGAAGCGCAAGGAAGTCAGCGCTTCCGTGGTTACACCGATCCGCTGCGCGGCATCGTTGGCCGCGTCGATCGCATCCATGCTGTCCTTAACAAACGATCCAAACGCCGTGGCGGAGACGCCAACACCAACCGCCCCGAGGGCGCCGACGGCCGCCGCCTTCAGCGACACCAGCGGCGCCAAGAGCGAGTTGGCTTCCTTCCGGGCCCGCATGATCCCCTTGGAGAATTGGGCGATGCCCACCCCAAGGTTAACGTTCAGGCTGGCGATGATGGACATGGAACTGCTCCACAAAGGCGCGGATGCTGGCCTTCATTTCGTCCGGCGATTGCTCTTCCTCAAGCTGTCGGCCACCCGGCATGAAGTCAGCCGGATCGAAGCGACGGCCCGGACGGCCGCAATTGGCATTCGCAACCACGGAACACAAGAGGGCACTCCGGGCCCAGTCTTCGCCGAACGGCTCCACCCTGGCATAGGCCATCCACTCCGATAGCTCCGCGCTATCGAGCGTGGCCGACAACTCCCCGACTGTCTTTCCGAGCGCTAGAGCAAGGCGGAAGAGAAACCGCCGGCTGGCGCTCAGCCGGAGTTTTTTTCCAGGTCGTCAACGTCCTGCTTCGTGACCTTGTTGAGCTTGGCCGAGGCCTCAAAGATGCGATCGACGGCCGCCGCGCTCTTGTTGGACAGCCGCTCAATGTCGCCGTCCACAAACACCCGCTTGCCATCCGCGTCCACCAGGGTAAAGGCCACCAGGGCGGCCCGGATGTTGGTGGCGTTCAGCAGGCTGGCCTTGCCATCCCGGCCGATGAACAGCTTTTCGTACTTGTCGCGGGCCCCGGCTGTCATGGTGCTCACTCGCACCTTGCCGCCCCACTCAGGTACGTCCACTTCGATCGTGGGCAGATCGTTCGCCGATAGAATCTGTTCGCGCGTAAGCAAGTGAATGCTCCAAAGAGAAAAGAAAAGGGGGACACCAGGTCCCCCTTGAAGAGTCCAACCCGGATTACGTGGGCAGCGTCGGCCAGCCGGTAATCTTGACCGTCAAGTCGGCAAGGCTCAAATCGCCAAGCTCGCCCGTCACCTCAAAACCCGTGACCCATCCCGAGAAAGGCCAGTCGGTAGAGGTGCTGGCGTCCGGCCAGACGATTTTCCAAGAGTCGGCGGCCGTAGAGCCCATCGCCGTCGTCAGGGCCTTGTGCGTGGTTTCCCCAGGATCAAACAGAATCTGCATGGTGAACTCGCCACCATTGCGCAGCGACCCGAGGAACTCGCGCGCGTTGTTGGCCGATTGCAGATGCGTGGCGTCGATCGTCTCCCGCTCCAGCGACGGGGCGCCGAACCGGCGCACCGCGGCAATGTCGGTAAAGACACTAGCGATCGAAAGCTGTAGCTTGGTTCCGTATGCCGTCAGCGGCGTTGCCATGTCGTGCCCCTATACGTAGTAAACACAGTCGAACTCTCGCGCGTCGGCACAGTTGCCGCCGTCCTGCCCCTCTTGCGGATCAAACGTCTCCGGGGCGCTACTCATTTGCAGGCAGTGGCCGATCCGCGTGGCGCCGATCGTCCCCTGGAATCCGTCCAGGGCCGCGGCGATCGCGGTGGCCACAGCCTGCGCTGTCTTGTAATCCGCGGCCTCTACCGTGAAGCGCACCCGATCTTGGCGGACATTGGTGACTCCGCCGCAATGCTGAATGCTGCTCTTCGGCTCAACGTCGAACCGCACGGCGGGCAGTGGTTTGCCCTGGGGAATGCGCTTCGGATAGACCCGATCCTGGATCAGCGCGGTAACGGCCTGCGTCTCCAGCAGCCGGCCCGCCAGAACTGCCCCAATCATTTCGTTGCCTCACTAATGCCGCGGCGGATTTCGTCGGTCAGAATCTGGAGCGACTGAGGGAACGTCAGATCTGCCGCCCGCTTCATGAAGTGCTGACCGGGGGAGTCGTGCTTGCCAAGCTCAACCCACTTGCCATAGAAGGCGTCTTGAAACGTCCGATCCTCCAGCGTGGCCCGGACCCCCATCCGCACTCGGCTCCGCCTCATCGCGCGGACCTTGATGGCTTTCTTGAGGAAGCCCGTGCGGACGGGGACGATCGTCTTGGCCCGCGCCTGAACCGGCTTCGCCGCCTTGCGGAGACTACTGCGGACGATTTTCTTGGAGAGCTTGGGCGCTAGGTCCCGCAGTTTGCGGTCAAGCTCTTTCGCGCCAGTGACTGTTACCCGCATTTACATTGCAGCCGGTGCTCAACACCTTGAGAGTCAACGTCCAGCGCGGCCAGAATGTGGTAGACCTTGCCCTGGTGTTTAACCTGCCAGGTGCTGTCAAGACCGGGAACGAACCGCAAACGGATTTCGTGAGTCGTTTCCACATGGACCTGGCCGCCGTAGAACGGCTCCCGCCCCGAGAGCGGGCGGACGCTGGCCCAGCGGGCGCCCGCCGGCGCAAAGGTGCCGATCTCTTCTAGCGCCTCATCGCGGATCGCCGTGGGGCGCAGTAGCAAAACCCGCTGGTCAAGATCGCCCGCTTTCACGGATAGGAGCCCCAATCACTGGCGACTAGAAGCGACTCCACGGCAAGCGGCAGCGGCATCATCGTCCCGGCCGTGACCGCTTCGCGATGGGCGTAGTAGTGGCCCACCAACAGGGCAACCGCTTGGCGGGCTGTGGCTGGAATCTCCGCCGTGGCCCCATAGCCAGCCCGGTAGGTGACTTCGATCGCCGCCGGCTGCCAGCGGACAGCCGGCCACACCAGGCCGTAAGCCGGGACGATAAAGGCGGGCTCCGCGTCCACCACTTGATAGGAGGCCGGGTCCAGCGTCTGCCAGTCCCCCGCGGCATCTACGTAGCGCAGGGAGACAACGGCCCGCAACGGCGGCTTGGGCAGGTCGATGCGGCAGGGGAATTCGTAATCGAGCGTCAGCCGGTACGTAGCATCAACGGCCAGCGTCCGGCGGCAATGGGCCTCGGCCAGGCCCCGCGCGGAGCGGATCAGCCCCTCAATCAAGGCGTCTTCGTCGCCGATCTCCACCCGGCATTGGGCCTTGGCTTCCTCAAGTGTGAGCGGGTCTAGACCCGGATCAAGCACTTTCAGCATTAGTACAGGCCCACCATGTTGGTAGCCGTGGTGCCCGTAGAGCGGACGCGCGTGGCGCGGATCGGCAACACCGTCCCCGCGGGGACCCCGGAAAACGCCACACTGGTTTCCCCGCCGGCCAGGTCAACGACGATATCGCCCACGCCGCCCACGTAGATCGCGCGGGTGACATAGGCCAGGTCCGTCGAATCATTCTTTGAGATCGCAAACGCATGGTAGGCCGGACACTCAAAGCCCGGTGCTCCGGCCGAAACGGGAAAGGTATCGGTAGCTGGCACTTAAAAAGCCCCCTGGTTACGTGCGTAGACTTCGCACTCCGTATAGTTGGCTTCGTCGTCAATACTGAAGCCGGTAGCCGTCGCAAAGTTGCTGGCCGAGGTGTACGCCGCGGGAGTCACTACCACGGTGCCATCGGCACGGATGCAGTAGACCCGGATAAAGTTGGTGCTGGTCGCATTCACCATCAGCCGATCGTTGGCCGTGGCGGTAATCGCGGCCGTGGCCCGTTGCGTCTCAGAGCCGGCGACACACTCATAAAGCCTGACCGTGGTCGCGGCCCGCTCCGCCCGCCAATAGTTGTTGGCGTCCTGCTTGCGGAAGCGGAAGCTCTGCGTCCCGGTCCCGGAACAGCGCATCCGCCAAATGCAATCGCTGGCACTTAGGGTGACAGTGCCGATCGCTCCGCTGGCGGAGTAGAAGATGCGCGGAATGTAGACGCCGCCGAAGCTCTCCGCAGTGTCGGCTACCCCGGCCGCCGTGTTATGCGACAGCATCGGGTAGAGCGTGCCAGTGGACTGAATGTCGTCCACCCAAATCAGCGTCCAGGTGCTGGAGGCTGAGAGCTTACGAAGCACGTAGCCGCCCTGGGCCCGCGCGACAACCGCAACATCGTAGTTGGTCCCTGTGGCCGGCGTGCCGTCGCTATTCGCCAGCACGTTGCCGCAAGAGGCGATAAAATTGCTGGACGTAAGCCGCAGCGCGGGGCCGCAGTTCGCCCCGATTCCGCTGGACTGCCGCCAGCCGATATCGACAAAACTCCCGATGGAAGACAGGTTCAAACCGCGGACCACGAAGGCCAGGCCGTCCGTCCGCGGTTGACCGGTAACGCCAACCAAGCCCTCTGTCGCTGCCACACTGGCGAATGTGTACTTACTGCTGGCGATCGAATGCGCCGTACCGCCCAGCGTCCAGGTGCCCGGCCCCGGTTCCGCCGTGCGAGGGGTGGACAAGGGCGCGCCGGCATTCGTGGTAAACAGGTCGCGCAGGGTATAGGCGCCGATGAGGCCACCACCGCTGCCCGCCGTCCGTACTGCCGTGATTCCCAGCCCGATCATCGCCGCCCCTTAAAGAGAGCCCTGCCCGTGGGGCCCCGTTGCCGAGGCCCCACAGGCTTACCGGGCTAAAGACTAGGCAGGCACATTGCGCGGATGACCGCGCAAGATGTTGATGGAGTAGACTCCACCCGTCGTGGCGCCGGCCACGGTACTAACGGCCCGGACATACCGCTTGATGCCGATATATCCAACCTCTTGATCCGTGTTCGTGGCGATCGCCGCGAACGAACCCTGGAGATCAGCCGCGGCCACGTCAGAGAAAGACGAGTTGTCATCCGACTCTTGGAGCTTCGGCGTGTGCGTTCCATCCGTAATCGTGCCCGCGTTGATCTGCACCGCTACCGTGTTGTAGTTGGCCAGGTCAACACCGGAGCCGTTTGCAGAGGCCGTGCGCGCGGCCGGGCGCAAACTGGCGCCCGAAGAAATCCACGAAACCAAATCCTTATTAGGCATGAAAAGTACCCCGTGAAAGATGAGAGAAGAAAGCCGCCGTCCCGCCCGTGTGGACGGGACGGCAAGGCTTTAGGCTTAGGCCTGGACCAAGCACTTGATGGGGTTGGAGCCCGCATCGACCAAGCCGGCATCACAACGGGCGAACAAGAGGAAGGCGACTTGCCCCTTGTCGGCGTAGCGCTCATTCAGCCGCTGGACTTGGAATCCGGTAACATCCCGGATGAAATACTTGCTGAAGTTGCCGAACAGAATCGAGCGCTGGCCGGTCGTCATGCTGGCCATGCTCTGGTTGACCACGAACGGGCTTCCGTCGATCGTGTCGGGCGCGCCGGCAGCGATCGCCGTGGCCCACAGCGGGCGGCCCGTGCTGTCGGTCAACTGCTTCAGCTTCAGGATCGTGCTGTCATTGGCCATGAACCGGGCATTGGCCCGATAGGCCGGGTCCACCGAATGCTTGAGAGCCAGAAGCTCGGCATAGGTGACAGCCGTAGCCGAAGCCGCAGTGACGCCAACCGCAGCGGCAGTGGCCACACCCTGGGGCTGGCTAGCGCCATGGCCCGTGGTGAAGTGGTCCTGTTGGATGCGGGCGATACGTTCGGCCAGCTTATCCCCCAGGAACGGCTCCAGCGGGAAATCGCTGTCCTGAAGCAGTTGGAACGGAAGCTGGATCATCTTGCTGCTGTAGGTGTAAGCAGCGAACGACACCAGGGCGAACGTCGGATCAGCCGTGTTAACGTCGCCCGATTCCTTCAGGATTTCTCCCTTGTTGTTGGTGTCCTTTGCAGTCGGCAAGGTGATCGTCTCGCCCTTGTCCGTGCGAATCACGGTAGCCAACTCGCGCATGCTGCTGTAGGCCAATAAGGCGCTCTCGATCTCGCGCACGAAGCTGGTAGGGGCAATAATCGCCCCACCGCTGGCGGCCGTGGTCGTGGTCAAGGCACGGGCCTCGCCCAACGTCTTCGGAGCCCGCTTAACAAAGCGGAAGTCCGCGTCAATGTTGCTCATGTCGTAGCCACAGCGCTCGGCGGCTTCGACACCCTCCGCCGTGACCTTGGCGCGCGATCCCCGCAGGAGCCAAGTGCGCAGACCAAGCTCCCGATACTCTTCGGTCAATTCGCCAGTCGGAGCCCGGCGATCCTCAACCGGCGGGTTCTTCGCAGCATTGGTCGCAAGCTCCTTATCGAGCGAATCCTGCCGCTCCACCCGCTCGATATCGCCGCGGAGCGATTCAATTTCAGCATGGTACCTATCGAATTCCTGCCGCTCTTCCGCAGTCAGGTTGCGCTTTTCGCCGCTGGCCCGCGTCAGGATCGCAGTAGCCTTGTTGTGCAGGTCCGCGCGCTGCTCGCGCAATTGCTTACTCGTCATGGAATACCCCAAAGGAGAAATGAAGCCGCGAACGCGGCGGACTAGAGAGAGGCCGCGACAAGCTGGCGGCTCAACAAATCGAACGGAGTGGGCGGCTCCAGAGCCTCTTTCCACGCCGTGAGAGAGCGAACGGCAACATCCGTTTGCGGATAGGCCGGGTACGTCACAACCGACACATCGAAAATGTCGGCATCAAGCAACGTGCGGAGCGGGACCCCTTCATCCATCGCCCACTCATCGCTGACGGTGCGAAAGCCAAACGACATGCCGTCAATGTCGCCGCGCTCGATCGAGCGCATAACATCGCGGGCCGCCTGCGTATCGGGAGGGTCGATCTCCACCAACAACCCCTTGCTGTTGGGCGACAGGCGGAGCGTGCCCGACTTGTTACGGCCCAGCACTTTGGCGGAGTCGTGGTCCACCAAGGCCCGCACGTCTGCCCCCTCCCGCAGAGAGCGGGTGAAGGCGCCCGGCGAAATGATCTCCCGGAAGCCGCCAAGGTTGACACTCTTGACGTTGTAGACCGCGGCATAGCCGCGGATCAGCGGCTTGCCGTCCGGCGACTCAACCCGCAACTCAACGTCCGCCCCCACGTAGGCGCGTAGTTCATTCTGCATCGTCTGCCCCTTCGTCGGTGTCATCTTCAGGTGGCGCCGGCTCAGGCTCCGGCTCTGCGCCCGCCTCTACCGTGTTGGCGGGCTGGAGGTAGATATCCCCCTTGGGCCCAATCGTCGGCCGGTTCTCAATCCGGCACACGTCATTCGCGCTGAGCCAGCCCCATTCCCGGCCCACGCGATAGGCCGCGTAGCGCGTCGTCAGATCGGCCCGCAATAGGGCCTCGCGCAGAAATTCCACGAAGGCGGAGTCCGCTTGCTTCTCCGCTTCGGTGAGCAGCTTATCCCACGCTTCCTCTTCAAAGGCGACTAGCCACGGCTCTAGGCTGCTGTCCAGATAGGCCTGATTCTCACTCTCCAGGCTGTTGTAGCCGGGCCGATCGCCCGCCCCGATCTTGTGCAGCGGCAGGTGGAACCAGTTGGCGATCTCTTCCTTTTGAAACTTCCGCGTTTCCAGAAACTGCGCGTTGTTGGGCGGAATCGTCAGCGGAGTGAACTTGGAGCCCTCATGGAGCAAGATCGCCCGATGACTCTTTTCCAAGCTCGCATGCTCGCCCTCAAACTTCTCCAGGAACTTTCGCGCGGCTTCCTGATCGAGTTTGCCGGGGTACTGGAGAACACCTGTCGCCGTGATACCGCGGGCAAAGAACGTGTTGCCAAACTTCTCCGCGGCCATCGACAGGCCGAGGGAGTTGCGGGCCAGGTCCACCACGCTGAGGCCGCTAATCCCGTCCTGGCTCAGTGGGCCCCGCAAGTGAAACACGTCTTCCGGCTTCAATACCTCGGGGCTGCCGTTGACGTGAGTGACGTAGCGAAGCTGGCCGTCCTTGCGGAGAACCGCTTGGGTGGCCGCGGGGTTGAGCAGCAGCAGTTCGATGGGCCTCGCATTAACATCGCGGATGATCCAGGCATAGCCGTTGCCCCACAATAGGGCATGCTGAACCAGGACCCGCTTGAAGAAAGCGGCCGTCATCAGCGGGTTGGCCTTCCGGCGGAGCAGCCGGTAAGCCGGGTGATTCGTCGCCCGCTCGCGCCCGTCCCCTTCAGTCCGCTTGTAGGTGATGGCCGGGAGCCGGGCCACGTCGCCGCTGATTACCTGGACGGCCTGGCAGACGGCCGCCACGTTGACGGCGTTCCGCGGGGTGACATAGACCCCGGCGTCTGCGGGTGCGCCGCGCAACGCCGCCAGCAGTTCTTTGCTGTTGAGCGGGACGTTGGGGTTCTCCAGGGAACGCCATTGGGGCCGCTTGCGCAGCGCTTCAGTAGCGAAGCTCATAGGATAAAGCCAGGAACCCCAGAATAGGCTTGGATCGGATCGGAAAGGGCCTGGCCCAGCGCCATGATCGCCGCGACCACGCCGTCAATCTTGCGGCGATCGCCCACGGGCGGCTTTACAGGCCGCTTGTTGTTGTTCGCATCCACCCGGACAGAGACGTTGCCGATATTCCAGGTCAACGTGGGGTGGCCGCTGTGCTCAAGGCCGCGGCCGACAACCAGCCGCTCAAACTCCGCCGTTGGCCCCGCGAAGTTGCTGATCGTCTGCGGAAAGGCGAACCGCGGCAGTCCGCACTCTTCCTCAAGCTCCTGCGTCAGATGCTCCGCGTTGTACGGATCGAAGGCATAGGACCTGATCTGAAACCGCTGGGCCAGGTCCGTCAGGTCCCGCTTGATGAAGCTATAGTCACAGACGTTGCCCGGCGTCTTGCGGAGCCAACCTTGCTCCGCCCAGATGCGGTACTGCTCCGGGTTGTCCGGGTCGTTAACAGCATCCTCGGGGAGCCAGAAGAACGGCAGAAAGCGATATTTGTCGCCGGGGAAGCACAGCACAAAGGCCGTTAGGTCCCGCGTCTTAGCCAGGTCCAGGCCACCCCAGCAGTCTTGCCCCTCAAGCTGTTGCTCCGCGAAATCTTGCCGGCAGGCCAGCCAATCCTCCAGCTTCAGCCACGGGCTTTGACTGGTCTGCCAGATGTTAAGTGAATAGCGCTTGAACCGGGCCTGTGATGTGGGAGTCCGCTTGGCTTCCTCAATGTCGGCCAGAAACTCGTCTTCTTTGATCGTCAGGCCCAGTGACGGGTTGGCCTTGCGCGCCGTCTCGATCGTGGTCCAGTCGTCACTTGGGTCCGCGGCCCGGATGTAGGCAAAGTACCGATCATCGAAGTGAATGCCGCGAATGATTCGGTCTGCATACTCATGCTGCTCATAGCAGACGCTTTGGATATCGTCGCCCGCGGTCGTAATGATGAACAGCAGCGGTTGGCGGCGGGTGCGGAAGGCATAGCGAAGCGAATCCCAGAACTGCCTCCCAAACCAGGCGTGCAGTTCGTCGGCAATAACGCCGTGAGCCTTGATCCCTTCAGAGCTTCGCGGTTCCGCGGAGAGCGCTTGATAGCGCGAGTTTGACTTGCCGTGCGCGATTGTCTTGGTGCTGCGATTGATCGACAGGCAGGCCCGCAAGGCGGGGCTGGCCCCCACCATGTTGATCGCTTCACGGTGGACAATCGAAGCCTGCTCGCGCGTCGTGGCCGCGGAGTAGACTTCCGCGCCCGGCTCATTGTCGTTCAGCAGCAGATTCAGGCCGAGGCCGCTGGCCAGCGTGCTCTTGCCGTTTTTCTTGGGTAGCTCTACGTAAGCGATCCGGTAACGGCGGGTGCCATCGGCCCGCTTCCAACCGAACAGCGGGTAGACAATGTCATCGCGCTGCCAGTCCAGTAGCTCAAACGGCTCCCCGGCCCATTCGCCGCTGGAATGGCGGAGAAACTTGCGGAAGAACTCCACCACCTTGACGGCCGCCCGCTCGTCAAAGTAGCAGCCATTCCGCGCGGCGTGCTCGTCAGCCGCTGACTTGATCCAGTTCATCTTGTGCCAGGAAGGCCTCTAGCTCTGACTCCGGGCTGACGGGCCCTTCAATGCAGAGCCGCGCGCGATCGGCCGGAGTCAGCCCGAAGCGGGCGCCGATCTGGTTGAATGCGGCCAGGTAGGCCGTAACCGCGATGCGGAAGTCTTTGTCAGTGGGGTGCTTTTCCGCAAACTCCAGCGCCTTGCGGTACAGTTCCCAGGTGCGGCAGAGCGCGTAAAGGGCCGGAGTGTCGATTCGCTTCGCGGTCCCCACTAATTCCACCAGCAGGAAATCCCACAGCTTGGCCGCTTCGCCCGTAAGATCGTCCGGCCTCTCCGGCTCTCCCTCGGCCACGGGCGCCATCCGCCCCTCATGTCGGTCAGGCCGATACGTGCCGAACAACTTCAGCGCAGTGGTGGGTTTACGCGGACGGCCCCGGCTCATTGCCCCGATCTCGTCTTTCGATCGTGGCAGCGCTTGCACAAGGGCTGCCAATTCGTCTCATCCCAGAAGAGCCGCGGATCGCCGCGGTGCGGGACAATGTGGTCCACCACCTCGGCCGCCACGATCCGCGGAGCGCACTTGCGGCAGAGTGGATGGGCCCGCAAGTAGCGGAGCCGTGCGGCCCGCCAGCGCTCGTCATAGCCGCGGGCATCGGCCGAGGGGCGGTAATCCTTCCGCTTGCCCCCATAGAGTGGCGCGGCCTTGGGCATCTATTCGCCCAACAGCATCCATTGCACCTTGACCGCGGCCGTGTTCGCCTTGGCGTACACCGTGCCCGTCTTCAGCGGCAGGACGCAGGCTTGACCCGCCTTCAACTTAATCATGTAAACCGTCGTGGCCGGGCCCAACTCCACATAGTTAGTCGGGTCCAGATTCTTGAAATAGGCGTACCCGGCCGCCGTGATATCGACGGGGACGATCGTTTCATCAGTGGTGCCGATAGTCTGTACCAGGCGGTCCATTTGTTTGTCGTTCGTTTGCGTGTAGTGGAAGTAAACGACGGCGCCATTCTTGATCCCCGCCGTCCATTTCGTTGACGTTCGTTTGCGTCAACTGGACGGAAACGCCGCCCCCCTTCATGCCAGTCGGGACGTGCTCCAGACTGACGTTGTAGCGAATTTCGTTTGCCATGCCCTGCCCTAGCTAGACGTGCCCAAGAGAACCAGATCGTAATCCACGGCCGCCGCGCCCGAGTTGTTGACCCGCAGATTCTTGGCGGAGCCGCTTACGGAACTCCAGCCGCCTCCCGGATCAGTCAGCGAAATAAAGCCGCCGCCGGGGATCGGCAGATAGGGCGTCGTGCCCGCGATGAAACCAGCCCACGGGTTGGTTCCCGCATTGCCAAGCTGAATCACGTTGGCCAGGGCGCCCTTGTTTTCCAGAAAGATGGCCTTGATCTTGACGAAGCTGACGACGGTATTGGTGCCGAACACCAACAGCGTCAGGTTGGTCAGATCGTAGGTGTCCGTGGCCCCAGCCCCGAGGCCCATCCGCCGGATGTACCAGCGGGAATCGGCCTGCCCGGCGCCCACGCCATCCTGGACCGTCCAAGTCTTCTCTGTGCTGCCGTTGTCGGGGATCGTCGTGCCGAACGACGTAGTTTCCCCGAGGTTCCACGTAATGGAGGCCTTAGCGCTGCCCCCCAAGGTGTCCGCCATGCTTGCCCCTATTCCGGCGTTCCGCCGATCGTAACCGTAACAAAGCCCTGTTGTGGATCAATGCTGAGCGACCCGTTGGCAAAGGTCCGCTCAATGAGCGTGCAGCGCTCGAAAGGTCCACCTGTGAAAGTGAACACGGCGTCAGCGCTGGGGGCTCCCAATCGCGTGGGCCAGGTGTTGAAATTGCGGTCACTGGCGAAGTAACCATGATCTTCGCTGAGCTTGTCGCCCGGCTTGAAGATGGCCATCAACACCCCGGCGAAGAACCGGCGACAGCCCGTCATGTCGATCAGGTAGCCAACATCCGAGGTGCTGAGCGTCCCCGTAGAGCCGGAGAGATCGACCTTGGCCGCCTGGCCAGCGACGGCCAGCGGCGTAAAGTCGGCGCCGCTGATCCCGCCCCAACCCGCCGGGCCCCAGAGTTGAATGGACGGAAAACCCTCTTGCGGCCAGATGTAGTGACTGGTCGCACAGTGGAGCCGCTTCACCCCGCCCGCGCCCGTATTGTCAATCGAGTTGACTTTGACCAGCCGGCCTAGGTCCGTATAGACCGCGTTTCCAGTTCCGCCCGCGGAATAGGTCTGTTCCGTGGTGAACCACTGCTGGTTGTCGTCCACCTGCTTGATGTAGGTGATGGCGTTGTAGGCCGAAACCGGGTGGCCGTAGATACCAATACGCGCCCCGTGAGTGAGGCCGTGTCCCCCCGTGATGTTATAGCGGACGTTTCCGCCATCGTCTTCGGTACTAGCAATCGCACAGGTCTGCACCCGAGACTGGGCAATGTCGATGAACGCGAAACCGTTGTCCAGCAGGTAGCGGAGATTCGCAAACAGGCTCTCCGTCAGCGCCCGGCTGCGAACGTCGATCGTCCATGTCCCCTCGAAGCTCATGCCGTCCATGCCGGCCAGCGTCTGATCCAGGTCCTGCGTCTGGATCGAGTTGTTGACCAGCTTGCCGCCCGTGCCCCCACCCGTGGCCGTCGTGTCCAGGGTGATGTAGCGGCTGGGGGCGGCGAAGATCGCCGCCGTAACATTGGCCGTACCGACCGAATGCCCCGAGACCGTAACCGTGTCGCCGACTTTCAGCGTCGTGCGGTGCGTCAACAACACCCTCAGCCGTCCGCCCGTGCCCGCGTTGCTGGAGCTAAGGATCGGGCTAGCGCTGTGCAGAGCCCAAGTGACGTTAGGCACCAGACGCTTTTTTCGGGTGTGCAGCTTGCTTTTGAGCGAACTCAGCCGCCCGACATGAACACCCCAGGGCTCCACCGTAGGCGATACTTGCGGGTGGGCATTCTCGTCCAGGTAGATGATCGACGGCCGCGGATGATCCGCGCTAGAGCGGTCGATGATCGTCAGCGCGTCGGTCTCATAGAGATTCCAGAAGCTATCGCTGGTATAGTCGATAACCTTGCGGCCGCCACCGCTACAGACGCCGCCGCTGGCGGTTCCCACCCACGGCAGATCGGTAATGACGAAATTGGTTACATCGCCGCCGCCGGAGCTAACGTACCCGCCCCCGCCAACGGCGCCATTGGTAACGTTGCAGACAGCGTTGTAGCTCGGCTGGCTTGTCCCGCTGATCTGGAGAACTGAGCCCAGCGGGATCGTAACCGGACTAGCAAAGTTGAGTTGGACGAAGCCGCCCGCGTTGGCGAATGAGGCAATCGCCTGATTCGTGACGCTGAACCCCGGCGCACCGCCGGTGAAACCATAGGCGGCCGTCCAGAAGACGTGCCCTTGCGGGTAGACGCTGAGCAGCGGATAGCCGTTGTAGACGTACTGCGGGGCGAAGATGTAGCCGCCGGCCAGGTAGAAGGCCGTGGGCATCGCCGGATAGTACGTGTCTTTGCGGTCTAGGATGAACTCCAGGAACTGCTTCAGCGTGTATGTGCCCGCGCCCGTGCTGTTGCCGGAGACAAGCTCCGCCTGGCTCTGGGGCGGCCGGATCAGCACGTCATTGAACGGCGAACGCCAGGCCACCCACGGCCCGTTGTAGTCCATGCTGCTGGCCCAGTTCGCCGGATCAACGCCATAGGTCGGGCTGAATCCGCTGGTCGGACCATGCACGCTGCACAGGTACTGATCGGCCGAGGGGAGATCGGGAAAGTCGCTCCCGTAGTTCCCTACCAACACCAGCCGATAGGCCGCCACTCCGGCGCCGGGGTTGCTGACGCGCAAAACGTCTTGGGTATTGTTGATGACAGCCCAGCCGGCCGCCGGATTCGCCAAGAGGGCATGCCCGCCGGGGGGGACCCGCAGTTGCGTCGTGCTCGCGCTGAATGGCTTATACCAGGTGCTGCCGCCCAGCAGCAGCGTTTCCGCGCTGTCATTGATGAGGAACACAGCCCGGATCAGGCTGTTGCCCCGCGCGATCGAATTGCCAAAGATGCTAACGGCAATCGAAGTCAGATCGTAATCCTTTACGCTGACCGCATTGACCGTATCGGCCGCCCAATAGGCCTGGCTGACTTGGTTGAGCCCGGAGCCACTCGTCAGGTCCCGGACGGCCAGGGCCTCCCCAGCGTCCAGCGTCATGCCCAGCGCGCGGATATCTTCCCGGCGCCAACGGACCTGCGCATAGACTTGGGCGCGCGTCGTGCGGGGCATTAGATCGTGCGGACCCGGTAGCGAATCTGGAAAGCGGGCCCTGACCGCGGCGTCAACGTCACAGTCACAACGTAGGTGTAACCGCTGCTAGGCAGCGCTCCAGCCGCCGGGATGAGCTTGAAGTTATAGCCAGTGCTATCCAGCCCACCCCAAGCGCAGTCCGTCTGGAGAGTCGCAAACAGGCATTCGTAGGGCTGAACCACGACATTGGTGGCGACGGCCCGCGAATAGCTCGGGTTGCTCTCCAGCTTCTCCACAATCGAATAACTGACGCTCTTGATCTGGAGCGGGTCCAGCGCGGCGCAGTTGCGGCGGTTGACAATCCGCGCCAAAAAGCTCGGCGTGGTTCCCGCGGCCGCTACCGTTTCCTGGTTCAACTGGGCGTCGGCCTCTTTGCGGCCCACGCCGAAGGCGTCATTCTCCAAGCGGCTGGCCGGAACGATGAACGGCCCGTCCGTACTCCGCTGGCGCCAAACGCTCCAGCCAGTTTCCGCGTCATGCACGTCATTGACGGCGATCGTCTCCAGCGCATTGCTGGTAGACCGAGAGAAATACGTCTTGTCTACGCCGTCGCTTCGATCCTGCATCCAAGCAAAGTCAACGGTGCTCTGGCGCCAGTTGTTGACGTTCTTCGCCACGTCCGGCATGAACATCCGGGCGCGGAAATCGTGGTCGGTGCTGAAGAACTCCGTTGATTGCGCCGCATGGTTGGCCCGCTGCGTATCGTTGTTCAACGTGATATCGTCCAGCAGGGTGTCCCCCACCAGCGCCCGAGTGAACACCTGCTGCCGCAAAACGGCGCTCTTGTGCTCGCGCACCGCGACGGGCAACATGCCGTGATAAGCGGCCCGCGCTCGCCCCGCGTTCTTCCAAGTGATTTTGTGCTTGGCTACAAGCTGTTCGTATTGTCCGGCCCGCGCAGTGTACTGCGCCACGTCCGTAGCAACCTGCGTGCTGCCCGTCGCCGTGTGCGTATAGTAGCCGGTGCGGGCCAACTCGATCAGCGTACCAGCCGTGTACGTCCCCAGCGGCGGGTCCACCAGAACCCCGTCCACCTTGAAGACGGACGTTAGCTCCGTCTCCGCGCCGTGAATCTCGCCGGTAAAGATGTAGTTGTTGGGATCGGCCGTCGGCGCGTACTCAACAGCGCTGACAAAAGCGCTTTGGCTGCCTGCCACCTTATAGGCCGTAATCTCCCGGAGCGGGCCGAAATCTACGTTGGCCGTGCCAATTGCCGTACTGGCCGCGGCGCCCGCAATGCCGGTGATGTAGGCGCGCTGCGCCGTCGATCCGCCACCCCCGTAGGCCGTGCCCAGCGGCGTGATACGGATCGTGTGGTCTCCGGCAGTCAGCCCCTCGGCCACCAGGAACCATTCGTCCCCGTACTGCGTAACCGGGTCGTAAGACGAAATGTACCTGTTGCCGAGGTTCGCAATACCGAAGTAACTGGCCAGGCCGCCACCTGTGTAGGACCCCGTAATGGTGGCCGTGACCTTGAAGCTGGTGGCCGATAGAACCGTGATGTTTTGATGGGTGGCGTTGGCGCCCGTCAGCCCGCCCAACGACTCCAGCTTGATCGTCGCGCCCGTTGCGAACGGGTGATTTTCGGACGTGGTAAACGTCCAGGTGCCATCGCCGTTGTTCGTGGCGCCGTTGACGTTGTAGAAGTCAGTACGCAGGACTTGCGGCAGCCCCTTCGCCGCGCTGTCGCTCCCGTCCAGCTTGATGATCGCAAAGCCGCCATTGGCCGTCAGGTAGCCGCGGACCCACAGGGTATGCCCCTGGATCGTCCCCTCCAGATAGTCGCCCGCGGTGTTGCTCCAGCGCGTAGTGCCCGCACCAGGGATACGGGTGGCATCCGTCGTGGTAGACCAGGTGCCTACTTCCGTTAGCGCAGTCCAAAACTTCGTCAGCGCCGGGAGCGACAGCCGGAGATCGCACAGGTGCATGGGGCCCGTCGTGCCATTGTTGGCCCGGCGGAACATGAACTCCGAATAGCGAACCGTGCCGTCATCGTCCTTTTCGTAGGGGACGTACACCCCCCACTCATTGATGCGCGCGCCAGCGCTGGCAAAATTTTTCCACAGGTAGCAGCTACCAAGGTTATTGCCAGCCGGCATCGTAGCTTTCTTGTTTTCTTAACCAGGAAAACTGGCAATCTCAGGAAAAGAATGCCCCCGGCCGCCTGCCCGCGGCCGGGAGCTACCGCCCCAGTACCTTCAGCGCGGCCTCAAGATCGGCCGTGCGGATCAACTCGCGCCCCTGCCCATCGCAGACGATGTAGAACGGCAGGAATTGGACCCCGTCCGCCTGGACCCTCTCAGGGCTGGCGTCGGCGTCGATGATCTCCACGGCATAGATCGCCGCGATTGCTTCCAGGCGGGGCTTATCCGCCTGGCAGGCCGCACACCATCTAGCGGTATACGCTCGCATGGCGGGCGGGCTGGGAACACAGCCCGCAAGGCCCATTGCCAGCAGCAGCAAGAGCCGCCGCATCAGGCCACCTTTACCGCGGCGTTCAGCTTCGCGGCGATGACGGCCCGGCCTTCCTCAGTCGTCAACATGTGGTCGATGACTCGATCCGCCGTTACCTTGAATTCCTTCACAACGGCATCCTCTCCGGACTTGAAGAGATCGGCCAGCTTGACGATCTTGTCAGCCATCCCGCTGTAGTCGCCCACGGAGTAATCGACCAGGAACTCCGGAGTCCGGACCAAGCCGTATTCCTTCAGCGTCGATGCCAGGTGCGAAGCGGCCCGCCGCTGATTCTCAACGGCCGTGTCCTTCGTAAAGGCCCACTTGCCCACGATGTAGGCGGACAGAGCGGCGACGGCAGACCACAAGAGCGTGGTTTCGGACAGGAACATGTTGCAACCTCAAGGGTTATGTTGGAAAGAAAGGCCTGCAACTGTCAGAAATTGCAGGTACTTTTTCTGACACGGTGTCGGTAACTTCGGCCTCGATCTCCGCCTCGGCCAACACCACAGTCAAGGTCAACGTGGGCGCGGCGTTGTAGGCGATCGAGTAAGAGACCGCTTGGACGTTTTCGATTCGTTTGCCGGTCGCGGCATCGACAACCCGCGTGCCGAGCGGGTGGCCGTTGGAGATCAGCCTCAGTTTCACTGTTTTCGGGCCCGCCATTCCTTCAGCACTCCACCCCCGGCTCCCGTGAGCGCGGCCAGGGCTACCGTGAGCCATGACGTTTGCGGCTTCGGCGGCGCCGGGGCTGGCAACACAATCGGTTGCGGCTCAGGATCGGGCGCCGGGGCCGGCTCCGGTTGGGGAGCGGGACGGCAGGGCCGGCACTCCCCTGAGAGCAGCCCCGCCCCAAGCTCTTGCCAGGTGCGCGGTACCTCGGGCCCTGCGAACTCGCGCAGGACCCGCCCGCCGGCGTCTTGCAGCCTCACACAAGGCAGAACCGGGGTGCTGGTCGCGTAGCGGTCGAACATCGCGCTTTCCGCCGGGATGGCCGTAAAGTGGGCCGTGTCGCGGAGCGGCTTCAGTTCGTTGCTGAACCAGCGAGTGAGGGTCTGATAGGTCGGGTCCTGAGCCTGGCCCAGAACGGTAATGTACTGCTTGTCTTGATCCGCAGGCGGGTCAACCCGCTGCGCCAATGCGGCCGAGGGGCAGAGCAACAGCAGTAGGGCGATAATGCGCACTCTAGTTCTCCAAGAGTTTTTCGAGTTTGCCTAGGACGAACGTGTTCTGTGCGATGACAGCGCTGCACTCTTTGACCAGCGGCAGCAGCGTCTGCGTGTTGGTTTGCTCCAGCGCTTCGATCCGGCTGGTCAACTTGTCTTCCCGGCGGAAGTCCCGCCAGAAGACGAAAACGATAACCAGGATGGCCGGGCCATACGTCTTGACGATGGCCAGCGCGTCGGCGAGTTCATTCATTGCGGCAGTGGCGGCGCGGGAGTATAGACGGGGGTCACGGCCCAAGAGCCACTGATCTGCCAGTGCGCTAGGAACGCCTCGCGCGGGAACCAGTGGATGCGGCCGATATCGTTGTTGTCCAGGATGCCGGCCAGCTTGTCGTCTAGGTGGACGACGGCAACGCTGTGATAGCCGTTGGCCACATCCCAGGTAATGACGGCCCCGCGCCGCGTCCGGCAGGCCCACTCCAGGAAGGCCACGTCAAAGCCCGCGGCATAGCGCTGCTTCTCCGCGTCCAGCTTCGCCGTTAGG
Organism: Pirellulales bacterium; assembly: GCA_044221365.1. GTDB lineage: Bacteria > Planctomycetota > Planctomycetia > Pirellulales > JBGAPH01 > JBGAPH01. The sequence goes on along the minus strand of JBGAPH010000015.1, from coordinate 99,068 downwards.
CCGTTGAAGCTCTCCCCGCCTTCGTACTTCGCCCGCCAGTAAGCCGCCGTGTTGTGGCGCCCCTGCCAGCGCAAGAGGCTAATCAGGCTGGCATGGACGCAAGAGCCGGTGCCCCAGTTCTCTTGCCGCAGACTCGGGGGCAGGTTGACCGTGGGGTATTCCGCCGATGCCAACCCCGCTAGCGCAAGCAGAAGCAAAAGGCCGAAGCCAACGCGAACCAACCAGCGATTACGCCGCGCGCGCTCACGCTCCCGGCGCTCAAGCTCGCGGCGTCCAGCCTCAAAGCCTTGCCGGATGCCTTCCTTGGCCCACTCAGGCATTTCCACCGTGTAGACTTCGATGGCCTTCATTTGACCCTCACAGGGCGCCGCAACAAGCCGGCCAGCCGCTCACGGCGGACCAGGCGATTGGGAGACCAGCGGCTAGCGTTGGTCGTGGGGAACAAGCCGATATGGGCGTGAGCCGCGGCCACCAGTTCGGAGCAAAAGATGGATCGCAGACATTCGGTGTGCAGCAGGCTTTCGAACCAACTGAAGCCGAGGCCGCCGGAGCGGAACGCCCCGATCATGTCGTATTCACGGCCAAGGCTGTCCAAGAGAAAGGCCGTCAGCCGTTCGCTCTCGCATTCGTACAGGGGGCGGTAGAGGGGGTAGACCCACACTCTGCCACGATAATCCCTGAACCGATCTTCCGGCCGCACCGCTTGCACACCCTCAACGTGGGCGCCGCGGATCGCACAGGGGAGATCGCAAAGGGTAGTGGACTCGAATAGAAGAACTTCGGCGCGATGAGTGGCGAAGATGCCGACATGGCTCAATGACCAAAACGGGATGCCGAACGTGGCTACGTTGATGCCAGCGCTTCCGGCGTTGAAGCCAGAAAAGCCCACGACGGCTCCAGGTGCGAAATCGAGAATGGCTCCCGTACCGTCGTGGTGAATCGCTGTGCGCACTCTAAGGCCCGTTGCACGCGGTACAGGGGATCAAGGGTCCAGTCTTCGTTTTCGAACAGGCAGCCCAGCGCATACTCCGCGCCGCTGCCGATGGCGTCGAACCCCTCGGCCCGCTCCGTCACCCCCAGCCCGCAGTCGATCAAAAAGAGCCGGCCGGCTACCCCAACCAGCAGATCGCCCGGCGCCTTGCGCGGCTTGAAGCCGGCTTGCTCCAGGTGTTCGCTGATCCGCGGAACCAGTTCGAAGGCCACGGCGTCCAGGGCGGCGTCCTGGTCCACCAGGTCCAGGCCGAACTCCAGCCCGCGCAGGACCTGACCGAACCGGACGGAGCCACTGGTTCCACAGATACAACCGCCCGATTTCCACACCTTGGAAAAGGTGACAATCGTAGCGTTGTCGTTACCGTCCGAAGTGAGGGAGTCGCCGCCCAGCCACACAGTTCCCTGATCTGCGACACCAACAATGCAAGTCATGCAATCGCTACGATCGTTGGGAATTTCAAAACTTTGAATTTTGACCAAAAAACGACACGGCCCGGTGGCGGTCGGCTGTATCGTCTGTGACTGCAAATTTCGGGGTGCCCCTGCCATTATGGCAGGTGCCATTATGGCAGTCGCGGTTGATTCCTTAGCGTGTTAACGCTTTGATCGCTACCGTGGTAACGCTGGGCATCCTCGGCATAGCAGTCCTCACACCGCACCTCCAGGGTGAAGCGGACGGGCTGATTGCAACGCAGACAGCGCGGAAGCCGGTCGTATGACTCTTGCCCGCGCTCAGTAATCGCAATCAAGGTCGTCCTCCATATAAGTTAGCAACTTGGCGTGGCCATATGTGAAGAGGGGAAATTGGAGCAAGGGAGGCCGTATACCTAGGTGGGCCATTCCTTTCTCACTCATCCTTTCCTCTCTATAGAGAGAGGAAAGGATGAGGTGATATATCTGGACTCTCACTAATCCTTTCGATCTCACTTAGCAGGCTCAGTAGAATGACAGGAATTGAAGCCGCGGCGGAGTTGCTGGCGCACGGACTCCAGCCGATTCCTCTGGCCCCAGGATCGAAGAGGCCGGTTGATCGCAAGTGGCAGGGAGGAACTGACTAAGCGGGTTGGGAACAACCCGGCGCTCAACATCGGGATCAAACTCGGGCCCGGATATTGCGTTGACTTCGATTTCGACGGTCCAAACGCAGAACAGGATTTTGCCAGCTTAATGGGCGGGGAGGGCCCAGAGACCCCGACCTTTCAATCCGGGCGGGGACGGCACAAGCTGTACGCTTGGGATGATCGGTTTTCTAAGCTTAAGTCGAAATTCAAGATCGGCGATCTGGAAATCCGCCTTGGACCGGGGCTCCAGACGGCCGTGCCCCCGTCCACAGCCGATGGGGTGCAGCGGACCTGGATCATCCCGCTAGGGCCTCTGGCGTCCCTTCCTGACCACGTCATCGCCCGCCTGGAGCAAGAGAGCCGTCCCCGCGAAACGCTCGTCAGAGAGCGGCCTAGGACGCCAGAAGACGACTTCTCTGACCACGGTCCACCCTGGGAATCCATCCTGGTCGGCTGGACCCACCTCGGGGCCGGCGACTTCAAACGACCGGGGAAAGAAGACGACGGACTGTCCGCGCGGGTTGTGAAGGCGCAGGACGGCCGGGAGCTTTTGCACGTCTTTTCCGACAACGCACCGCTCCCCTTGGGGAATCACAGCAAGTTTGAGGCCTTGCGCCTCTTGACTTTCCGGGGTGACGAAGAGAAAGCCAGCAAGGCCATCCGGGCCGAGGGCTACGGCACGCGGCGCCACCTCAAAAGCTACACAATCCCCGAGGTGTGCGGCGGCAGCTTCCCCGTCGTCTACCTGGTGGATGGCGTCCTGGTCCAGGGGGAGCCGTGCATCATGGCGGGCTCTGCCAAGACGCTGAAGACAAGCCTGGCGGCCGATCTGGCCCTGAGCCTGGCCACGGGGGAACGGTTCCTCGGCTACATCGACGCCGTTCCCACGCGCGTGGCGCTCATGTCGGGTGAATCGGGTATGTCCACTCTCCAGGAAACGATCCGCCGCATCCTCCAGAGCAAGGGCCTGGAGCCGGACGACGCTCAGGGCATGCACGTCTGCCCTGAGACGATTCGCATGAACAAGCCCGAAGACGTTGACGCCGTGGCCCGTTGGTTGGGCCACACGGGCGCCAAGGTGCTGATTCTCGATCCAACGTACCTCATGATGCCGGGGGCCGATGCGGCCAACCTCATGATTCAGGGGGCTCTGATGGACGATATCAAGGGCCTGTGCCAAGAGTCGGGCACGACGCTGATCTTGGTCCACCACATCAAGAAAGGGGTGAAGAGCGAGTTTGCGCCGCCTCAGTTGGGCAACATCGCTTGGGCAGGTTTTCAAGAGTTTGCCCGCCAGTGGATTCTCTTGGGTCGCCGGGAAAAGTTTGAACCCGGCACTGGCGAACATAAACTCTGGCTCAGCGTGGGCGGCTCCGCGGGCCACAGCAACCTCTGGAGCCTGGACATCAACGAAGGGGTCTACCCGGAGCCCCGCTACTGGGATGTTTATCTCAACATCAATGAGCGCAAGGCTGCGCCGCCCACGGAAGACGCGAGAGCCAAGGTTCTAGCCGCGCTGGCCGCGGGTCCCGATACCGTAGAAGGTTTGCGCCGCATTTTGAAGATCGGTCATGCTAAAGCGGTCGCTGCAATTGACCGCTTGCGCCTGGACGGGTCAATCATTGACGTGTTGGTCAATAAGAAAGGCCGCAGCTTCCCCGGCGTGGCAATGAAATAGGGGAAATGGAGGGCGCGCAACCCGTATACCTAGGTGGAGGGTTGTTATGACGCTGCAGGAGCTTTACGACGGGCTGCCCAGCACTCGTGAGCAATTTGCAATCGCAGCCATGAATCTGGCTAGGGCCATCATCTGCAAATTTGCCGATCGCTGGTTGCATTCGGAGATCGAGGGGGAATGCGGGCTGATTGTGGCCGAGTTGCTAGCAACGGGTCGCTCAATTAGCAACGTTCGAGGGTACCTTTCTACGGCTTTCTTTCAGCATGCGGGGATAAACACCCTGAAGCGCGAGCATCTGCGCGCTATGCGACCCCTCAGCGCAGAGCCGGCGGCAAGAGACCTTGTCTCTATTGATGAGTTGCTCCCCGGACTCGATCCGACGGATCGGACAATCGCACAGCGGCGGGCCGAGGGCTATACGGATTCAGAGATCGGGAACGAATTGGGAATTACTGGTCGGCGTGTCGGCCAGCGCAGAAAGGCCATTGAGGAGCGCTATGCGTAAGAAAGTTTACATCGCGGGCCCGATCTCCAGCGATCCCATTGCCCATACCGGCCACGGCATTCAGGTCTACCATGCGGTCTGGGATATGGGCGGCGTCCCCTACTTGCCGCATTTCACGGTGTTCGCGGGCATGTTCCGTCAGCGCACCTGGGAAGAGTGGCTAGACCACGATCGGGAATGGCTGCTGACGTGTGACGCGATGTTCCGCATCCCCGGCCAATCCAAAGGCGCCGATCTAGAGGAAGTGTGGGCACGGGAGGCGCAGATTCCCGTTTTCTACAGCCTCGATCGGCTCCGCTCTTATCTGTCCCCCGAACCGTTCCCCAAGCTGGCCGAGGTGGGCCTGATCCCGCGGTCGGCTCTCCAGTCCCTACGACCGATAGCCAGTACCAGTTGACTGACATGATAACTGCCGAGCCGGGCCTCGCAGTTGCAAACAGTCTGACAATATTCTACGAGTTCAGAAAACGCACTTGCTTCACAAAGGGTAAACAAAATGTCAGTGTCACAGATGGAAGCAATGTTCCGCCGGCTCGTTAGCCACAAGGAGACGCAACTTCGTCACTCACGACTGTGCTCGCCGACCGAGGCAGCCATTTTCATGTCCCTCTGCCTCGCTCAATACGGTGGGGCGACAGGGGAAGGCCTGGTGGAGTGTCTCGGGTTGACATGGCGGGAGGTGATGGGTGTTCTCCATGACCTGCGTCGGCACGGCTACGCTTGTGAGAGCGAGGGAGAATGGTTTGCCACGGCGCTCGGGCAGAGCGAATATGAGGCAGCCCTATTGGACTGGGGTCCTCTCATGAGGGACCCCAACGATCCGCGCGAGTTGCGCGAAATCTTCCCGTCGCCCGAGGAGCCCGAACGGCAGGATAGGGTGCAAGCGGCGATTGACCAGGCAGCCCTTGAGTTCGCCGGCGACGAGTCGGCATGAACGTTGCAGACTTCCGCAGGTGGCTGCGGGCCACCATCCGGGAACTTCGGCACCCCGTCTTGGACGAAGAGCCGCAGGACGCCCTGGATATGTCCGCATGGGCCGTGGACACCGCGGCCGGTCACGCTGCCGACTTGGGCCGTGCTGATCTCTACGAAGCCCGGCCAGGCGGGCAGTTGTGGCCACCCGACGCCATCGCCTACCTGTCGCGATGCTTGGCCGCGATTGCCCCCGCCAAGTCCGGGGCGCGGCCTAGATACCTCACGCCGCCGCAGGCCGCCAAGCTCTTGGGGGTGCGCCGGGACACCGTACTTGGCTGGATTCGAGCAGGGGACCTAACCGCGATGAACCTAGCGCGACCGGGGGCCGCCCGGCCGCGCTATCGCATCGGCGCCGACGATTTTGAGCGGTTCAGAAAGTCACGCGAGGTGCATCGAACGCCGGTTTCACCACGGCGGGAGAAGTGGACTCCCCCGAAGCGCTATTATTGAACGCCCAGTCCCGGACGAAGCTCACGACGCCCACCAAGCGATCATCGGAGATGCGCTGCCGGTAGACGGCTGCCATGTCGTCAGAGGCCGGCGTGTGGCCCATGATCGCATCTACAGCGATCTGGTCGCGGGACTCGCCGCCAATGGTCTCAAAGGTTCTGCGAAGCGAGTAGAACCCAAGGCCATCCCGATGGAAGCCAAGCCGCTTGAGCAGCTTGGCCATCTCTTTCGACACGGGGTTATCCTGCCCGTTGCGTTCCCAGGTACCCCCGTGGGAGGTCACGAAGACTCTCCCCTTCAACCGCGCGTCATGGGGTTTCGGACGCTGTGCTAGCACCTGCTGAAGGGCAAGCACGGTTTCCGGCCAAAGCGGGATGCGACGGGGAACGGCGGTCTTGGGGCGGGGGTAATCCAGCCAACCAAGATCGAGGTCCAAGGCCGATACGGGCAGGGTAGCAACGTCGTGGTTTCCCAGGCCGCCGTTGATCCCAAGGAGGATCATGGCACGCAGGGGGCGGCTGGCGGCCTCGATCATCGCCCTCAGTTGCTCGGGGCTGAACATGAGTTCGCCGCGGGCCTGCCTGGCCTTTCGCAGGGTGACGCGGGTTGGCTTGGGGAAGCTTTGGCCATACCGGATCGGCTTGTCGATCAGGCCTTCATCGAAGGCGAACTTGAACAGAATCCGAGTTCGGTTCACGTCGTTGGCCAGCGACTCGGGACCGCGGCCCTTTGCCAACTGAGCCCGGAAGCGGCGAAAGTCGTCCGGCTGGATCGCTTCGATTGGCGTGTCCCCGAAGAACTTGACCACCTTGCCGCAAACCGCGTTGTAGTCATCCCAGGTCCGCGGCTTGATCTCCCCGGCGTCTCGGCGGAGTTCTTTCGCGTAGAGGAAGGCGTTGACCAAATCCCGGACGGTGCGGCCAGTAGTCGGCGTAGGCGTCGTCTTCGGCGCCCGGCCCGCCAAGAGGTCATCCTTGACGGCCAGATACCGCTCCAGAGCCCCTTGGGGATCGGCCCACGGGCCGAAATAATAGAGCTTGAGCCGGATTCGCTTGCTCCACTGGCCGTTGGCGTGGGGCGAGAGCGGGTAGTCCCGGTGCGGTTTGCGTGGTTTCTTTGGGCGTGGTACAGTTTTCGACTTGCTCATGGGCACCTCAAACGTAGGTTGAAGGTGCCGAAAGTGGGCCCGAAAAGGCGTCGGCAGGCGTCGTCACAGGCGTCGGATCGAAAAACTCGGCTTGGAGCAAGCAGCCGAAGTCCTTAGATTGAAACAACTTGCCAGCGTAGCTTCAATTGGCAGAGCACCGCATTCGTAATGCGGGGGTTGTGGGTTCGATTCCCACCGCTGGCTCTTACCGGGCAAGGACTTACGAAAGTGGTGTCTGTGTGCCCAATGCACAGGCGAGTGCACTGGGCGTCTTTAAGTAAATTCTGGCGTGTCACTTGAGTCGATGCGCGGCTCCCCGTCTCGAAGGAAGGCGCAGCGTGGTTTGCCAAGCCCTGGCGGCGGACGCAAACGCGCTCTTGGCACGTAGCGCCTCGGCTTAGCACTACCCTCGCGGGAAGTGAGCCGGTCTAACGTCGCGCAGCTAAGGGCGCGGCTGGTTTAGCGTCAAGGCTTCGTTCCTGGGTCCGCCCGGAAACTTCGCAGCGCAGGACGCGTGGCTCTCCCTTGCTCGCGTAACGCCGCACTACTTCCCGGCGAAGGCGAAGGACCAGTCCATGGGATCTTCGGAATCCTCTTCCGCCGCAAAGACCCGATCGATAGCGGCAGCCTGGATCCGATTGCTGACCGCGGACGGCGTGGCTGGCGGCGGCGGCAGGACTGCTGCGAGCGCTGCGGCGGTGCGGCCGAAGTTTTCCTTGAAGCGGCCGAAGTCGCCCAGGTCGACGCGGCCGTTGCCGTCGAGGTCGCCTTGCGCCCAGGTCGTGCCCTGGCCGAAGTTGGCCTTGAGGGCGCCGAAGTCGGTGAGGTCGACCGCGTGGTCGGAGTTCAGATCCCCCATCAGCGCTGGGTTGAGCGTGAGCGAGCCGAGATTCACGTCAGCCCAGGCGACGTTGCCGGCGCCGAAACGACTGAACTGCAGTTGGCCAGGTGCGAGTTGGAACTCGAGCGGTCCAGCGCCCGTGACCTCGAACGAGAAGTAGCCGAGCCGCACCCATCGCGGTTGCGCCCCCAACGCGGCCGCCACTGAGCCGCCGCCCAGATCGTCCGCCCGGCCCTGCAGTTCGCGGAGCGTGCCATTCACGAAGGTGGTGTAGACGCCGCCGTGCTCGAGCTCCACAGCGTCGACACGACCGCGAGGATAGTTGATGTCGACGAGGCCGCCGGTCACGCCGATGCCCTTGGTGTCCTGCACCCAGACTTCGAGCGTATAGGTTCCGCCCAAGGCCACCTGAGTGAGCCCGGCCGGCAGCGCCGCCACGTTGTCGCTGGCGCCAGGCGTGGCCCGCGCCACCAGCTGCACGTTCATCGCCGCGGCGTCGCCGCCCAGCGGCTTGGCCGGCCCGTCGAGCGCTTGCGCGCCCAAGCTGCTCGCCGCCAGCGCAGTCCAGACCGCCGGGTAGTTCGCCGGATAGGTGAGTCCTCCCTGCTCCTTGGTTCGGCCGAAGTTCGCGGCCAAGTAGCTAAAGTCGCCGAAGTCGACGACGGCCCCTTGGCGATCGAAGTTGGCCCACCACACATACGGCGGCTGGCCCCCTCCCGCGTCGACCTTGCCGAAAGCGGCGGCGAAGTACGAGAGATCGCCGTAGTCGATCTGGTCGTTGTCGTCGATGTCGTAAAGCGCGGCATAGATCGGCAAATCGGCCGCGTGCAGGTCGGTCGGCCCGTCCGTGGCCGTGCCGACCAGCCGCACGGCTGGCCCCTCGAGTCCCAGGGCCAGATCGTAGGGACCGACGAAGCGCCCTGCCTCGTCGAGCGGCGCCTGATCACTCGCGCCCGGCGCGAACCGCACCCGCGCGAGCAGCGCGAAGCGATCGTCGCCGACATCGCTGCGCGTCGTCGCGGCGCCCAAGTTCGTCACGCGGCCGGCGGCGTCGTCGATCGTGCCGGTGCGGCCGCTGGTGAAGGCGGGGCCGTATTCAATCTCTCGCGCCGTGCCATAGCGCGTGTCGTAGAGCAGATTGGCCGTCGCTTGCGAAATACCTTGGCCGGCCCCTTGGTCGGTGCTCCGAACCCAGATCTCGACCCAGTAGCCGCTCCACTCGTCGACCCAAGGGAGGCTGGTGGGCAAGGCATCGACCTCGCCAGCGGCGTCGACCGCCGTTGGCTGCGAAACAACGCGCGCTTCGAGTTCGGCCTCGGCCTGGTGATCGACAAGCAAGGTTTCCGACAGATCAACCTGCTCCCAAGGCACGCTGCCGCCGCCGACGCGGCTAAACTTTAGCGCGCCGGGACCAAGCTGATAGCTGGCCATCCCGTCGGCAGAGGCCAGCACGCGCACGAAGCCCAAACGAGCCCATTGCGGGGCATTGGAAGCGGCCGGGTTGATCGTGCCGCCGCCCAAGTCGTCGATGCGGCCGCCCGCTTCGTCGATCGCGCCGGTGGGGATCAGGTTGTAGAGCCCGCCGTGGCCGAGGGCTAAGGCGTCGCTGCGCGCGGCGTCGAAGTTGAGATCAAGCTGCCCGCCCGGCAAGCCCACTGGCGTGGCCCCGACATCTTGCACCCAAATCTCGACATAGTACTCGCTGCCGACGTCGACGGCCGCGAGCGAGCTGGGAAGCGACGTGGCGGTGTCGGAGGCGGAAGGGTTGGCGACTGCGCGCAGGGCCACGTCTACGAGCGCGGACCGAACCTGGATGATCACCGTGGCGACGTTCGACTGCAGCTGGCCGTCGCTGGCGCGATAGGTGAATTGATCCTGTCCGGTAAAGCCGGCGGCGGGCGTGTAGACGAAGGAGCCATCGGCATTGAACACAAGCGCGCCATTCGCTGGTTCTTGCACCAACGCGGCGGTAAGCGCATCTCCTTCGCGATCGCTGTCGTTGGCAAGCACGCCCCTGGCGGCCGTAGTTTGCACTTGGCCGACCTGACTCGTGGCATAGGTCTCGTCGTGGGCTTGCGGCGCGTGATTGATTGGTCGCACATGGATCGACACCGTGGCGACGTTGGACTCCCCAGCCGGGTCCACGACCTTGTAGGTGAACTTATCCGATCCTGAGAAACCGGGCTTTGGCCGATAGACGAACGAGCCGTCAGCGTTGAGCGCCAAGGTTCCGTGTTTGACATTCGAGACGACGGCGGCGCCCAAAGAAACGCCGTCGGCGTCTTGGTCATTGCTGAGCACTCCTCGCGGGTGCGGAGTTCCGGAAACGAGATCCGACTCGAACATCACCAGACGGCGATCGCTGGTGAGGTAAGCCAGACCGTCGACGCCCCAGCGCCACATGCCAAAGTTGTCTTGTGTGCCCAACGGGGTCGCCAAGGTCGCGGTCGGAAGCAATGACTTGGGATCGAGCAGTTGGACCGTCGTCCCCTGTAAGTTGAACATCCGCTGCAACGCGGGGTCCCAGTCCTTCGAGCCGCTGGGAAACGAACCCAAGTACCAGAGATTCGCGGGGTCGAGCACAACCCCAGAATCGAAGAACAGTCGATTGCCGTACCACTGGACTTCCCCGCCGGCAAGTACAAAGTACTCCCGTTGCACGATCGGGGTGAACTTGTTGGTGAGGTCGAATGAATAGACGCCGATCGGGTCGCTCGAGATCTCAGGCAACGCGCCGGCCGCTCGGGCGCCCGTTTCGTCGAAGGCAAAGTCGTTGCCGATTCCGCCCGCCGCCAACTGTCCCTGGCGCCAGAGCAGCGCCATGTTTTGGAACAGCATGATTCCAGAAATGCGTGGACTGTAGCGATAGTCCGCCAGCGCCACAGCCACCTGGTCTGAGTGTCCTGGCACGACTTCGATGTCCGACGCCCACACATCCTGCAGCGAAGCGACCTCTGCAGCCTTGCCGGTTTGGAGGTTGACGCGGCGGATTTGCCGCGTGCCATCGAGTCCAACGTACAAAAAGAGGCCGTCATCGGAGACCGCGAGCTGATTTGGCTCGTTCCCCACGATGATCGCGGCGCCGACGGCGCCGGTTTGTGGATCGATCGGCACAACGGCGCCCGCGGTCGGCACGCCGGCATTGGGGATGGAAGCCCAAAAGCGACCTCCCACGGCGTCGTAAACGAGATCGCGCACGCCCGTGAGATCTGCGAACTTGACCGACCTGGCCGCGGGGTCCAGCGAAAGTTCGCCGTCTTCATCCACCTCGTAGGCGTCGTCGACGGCAGTCGTCGGATCGGGTCGAGGTTCCACCCTCAGCCGCACCGTAGCATTCGCTGAATCAAGCTGCCCATCGCTCGCCACATAGGTGAACTGGTCGTCGCCGAAATAGTTCGCGGCGGGGGTGTAGCTGAACGAGCCATCGGACGAGAGCGTCAGCTCCCCGTGCGACGGGCCGGCAATCAAGCGGGCAGAAAGCGGTTGACCGTCTGGCTCCTGGTCGTTGACCAGAACACCGCGCGCTGGCGCCATTACCAGACTCACATCGTCGAACGTGTCGTCTGCGTGGCCAGTTCCGAAGAACAGGCGCGAATCGGCTGAAAGAAAGGGCGCCGTTTCGGCGAGGTCGGTCACCGTGTACGAATAATCGGCCCGGAACGAACCGTCGTAGAATGCGTCGACGGAAAAGGTCAGGCTCGAGCCAATTTTTTCGATGCGGACCCGATGGACTCCAGCGGCCGACACATTGCCGAAGGTCGCCAGCGTGGTCAACGGCATCGTCGCCAGCTCGAGGGCGCCGCCCTTGGTCGAGGGAGTATTGAAGCGCAGAAACAGGGAATCCCCCGGTTCGTGATCTCCGAGACCCTGGTCAAACTGACCGCGGCCAAAGCCAACGATCATCGATCGAGCGGGCCCAGAGCTGGACGAAATTCCCTGGTCGAAAGAAGTCGTGAGAGTCGCCTCGAAAGTGAAATCCCGATCAAGCAGATCGCTGTCGATCGTGCGCACGTATTGCCGATCATTCGGAAACTGCGGACCGCTGCGCCGCAGCGCGCCGTCATCGACGACGAAGCCAGTCCCTTCGAGATGCCCGCCGAGCGAATTGCTGTCAAACGACTCCACGAAGTCGGGCCCCAGCGCGAGACGCGACGCGTTCAGGCTGCCGTCTTCCGCCAGGTGATAGGAGTCGTCCTGGGCAATCGGAGCGGCGTCGAGCAATCTCCGCTCTTCTAAAGGCTCACCGCCTACGAGCAGCCCAGTTCCTCGCCTGCTAAACCCGATCCGCCGCCAGCCACGTTCCGCCTGCATCTTGCGTTCCTCGTCGAACAAGCCCTGTCGCCTGAGCGTCTCGCGACGCGCGATTCGATTGCCCAGAATGCGATCGGAGACATCATAGTCTCGGATTGTTCGGCTTCCTAACGATTGGCTTGCGGAGCCCAATCGTTAGCTCCCTAGGCATCCTGCCGCTGCCATGCCGACTTTCAAAACGGAAAGGTCTGAGCGGCGGTCGCTTCGTGCGGACAAGGCCTCGAGTTCGGCCTCGCGCGGCGTGTGTCGAACACGCGGCGCTTCGCCCCGTTGCGGGGCTGAAGTCGAGCACGGCGCACACCGCGGCGGTGGTCAGGCGACGAGGGCCGTAGAGTTCGCGCCGGTCGAAAGTTGCCAAGGTTTTTTTGAAGATTTCGCGATCCCGCTCGACACGATGCAAATCGAATGTCGGTTCGCGCACGCGCGCCTCGAGCGGCGGACAGCCCGGCCGATGCGCGTTGGTCTTTCTTTTCAGTGATCCAAGAGCGCGCGGCCCGAAAGGCCCGGCCGCTCGACCACCGGCCCCCATGCCGACCGGTACAGCGTATTTTCGTTCGAGGGCCGACGATCTCGCGCGACCTAGCAGCCGGCCGCCCAGGCCAACAAACAAGCCGCCAATTCCTCGATCGGTGAGTGGAAAAGTTCAGCCGCTGCGCTGTTCGCTGCCACTTGTCGATCAAACGGGCTTAGGTGTCACGGCTTTCTTGCGAGCCGTAGAGGCCGAGATGGCGTGTCCACCCGTTGAGCGTTACGCAGGCCAGACTACGGGCTTTAGGCGGGAGAAGGAGGACCGACGAACGAGTTCCGGCATGCTGACCTTCCAGACCAGGCGCCGGCACGTGTACCGTTTTGCGGTTCCGTACCGTTTTGCTGGTCTCAAGGCCCGCACTGCCGACCATCGGTAGGTAAGAACAACTCTTTCGGACACAAAGACTTGGGGTAGTGGGCGGCACAGGACTCGAACCTGTGACTTCTACCGTGTGAGGCCCTTACTCCGCCTCGCCAAAACTGCTCGAAAGTCATAAGACAGGAACAACTTAGCGGGCAGAGTCGGCTCTCGCAAGCAGTCGCATTCAGTTGCGACATTTCGCGGGGAATCGCGGTACAGGCGGGGCGTCGACGGTACATTTCGGTACAACGATTGAGCCACTGGGCTGTACCGCCACCCACGCCGATCAAATGAGCCATGCGCATCATAAACGCTCTGCCAGCCAGCCTTCCGACCGGCGGGTCAGAAGGGCTTTGCATTGACTCCCCGATTCTGCTCGGGATCGCCCACGAAGCGTGCCACAAGGTGAGCCAGACCGAAGATCGGCTGTCGGCCGACCACTTGCACGAGGCCCTTATCTCCGTAGCCTTCTCAGCGGCGGCGTTCGAGGGCTTTCTCAATGGGGTAGCGGAGTTGGGCCGACTTATGCCCAGCCTTGCTGCGGCGCCGGAGAACCGGCGGGCTATGGCGGCTTTCGACGTGCTGGCTGCGGCAGAAAACTCCCGACTGCAGCCGACCACCAAGTGTCAACTTTTCTCGATCGCTTGCGGCGGGGAGGCATGGCGACCAGGAGAGGCCCCGCTGCAGGATCTAGGCTTGCTCTTCGAGTTGCGGAACTCGCTGGTTCACATGAAACCGCTAGATCGCTTTGAGCGAGTCGATCCGCTGCCCGCGCCCGTGACACACAAGCCAGCAAAGATCCTCGAAAAGCTTCGGTCGAGGAACATCGTGCCGCCGCCACAGGAGAATCTCTCGTGGATGATGCATGTTGGAACGCGGGCGGTCGCGGAATGGGCGTTCAGCACGTCCGTCGGGACCATGAAGGCCGCAATCGAAATCCTCCCCGCGAGCCACGTGAAGCATGTAATCGAAGCAACGTACCCCCAGCTTTTCGTTGCGTCTCCGCCTGACTTGACGGTCGATGGGTAGCTTGTGCTGCCGACCGCGGCGGTTCTCTCGTCGCGGGATGGATCTAGCGTGCGCGGGCTAGTGGTCGGAGCGCCAGTTAGGGCCGCTCGATTAGCGGCGCCAGCTTCGTCTCCATGCAGATGTCGATCGCGATGCTGTCCAAGTCGGGGAATAGCCTCGATCGCGTCATCCCGGCTGATCGAAGCTCAGTTAGAATGCTCGCCTTTCGGGGGCCCTGAACGATTAGCTTGAACGTGTTTTCCAGCAGTCCACAGCCCGGCAGATGCAGCGTGAAAGCGGATCCCTGCTGAAGCATTCGACCAGCCCGTGCATCGGGCACGATAGGGAAGATCCCATTGGCGCATCGATCGAAATCAGCCACGGCCCCATACAGAAGGCCAATGTTTTCAATTACCGGCTTCGCTCGAATTCCCAGCGGCGGCCGATGGTCAACGCCGGCAGCGTCAATGGTTGGGATGTTGTTGTACTCGACTACATAGACTGCCGCGTCGTCTTGGTTGCCGCGTTTACTTGCCACCGCAAAGTACAGCGCCGCTAACGCATTGTCAGTCCAATCGAGCAAGCGCGTCGGAAGTCCGTGATGCTGAGCTAGAAAATAGGTTTCAACTAACTCCATGCCAGGGGGAGAACTTCGAAGCCACGCACTGCGACGAAGAAAGAGGTTGTTGATGTAAGATTCCTCGGCCCGTTGAAGGTGCTCATCCCGATCGGGCCTTTCTCCAATCACAAACTCGCCACTACACACGGCCTCGAGGAAGCTGGACCGGAGAGCCTTCGGCAGCAACGGCCGGTTGGCCCGCGTTTCGCCGCGGTACCAGTAGTATGGCCTATTAGGATGCATCTCGCGAAGCCAGGCGATCGCTTGAACGTATTCGCCCAACGAGCCAACGGGATCGTGAAACAATTGGTTAAGTGTGCTCATGGCTAAGATTCTAGCGATCCGACCGATAACGACCAGCCGTTTCGGATCTCAGCGATTCGCCCACTGTCCCCGCCGGCTCAGGGACGGCCCGCGAGTTCCCCCGCGCCCCACACGCCGCTAGACTGACCGCCAGACCCGCAGAGGCCGCCGCGGTCGGGGACACGAACGCACCCGGCCGCGGCTCCTTCGTTCCATTGCTGCGACTTGCTAGCTCAAGGCGAAGAGACGGCGCGCGATGGGGCGGGAATCTCCAACCTTTCAATTCGTCGCTCTGCGCCATCAAGGCGAGCGCTCGCCTTGGCCGTGTTCTCACATAGGTTGTCCACCTTAGCTTCGAGCTGCTTGAGGTTTGCAATTTCGGTTACGCTCGAAGAAACCTGCCGGTTGAGAAGGTCAATCTTTTCTCGGGCGGTAGTTTCCCAGGCCGTGAGGCCGCTGATCGAGTTTTCCAGCGCCGTGCCGCTAACCTCCCTGGTTTCAATCGCAGAAGCGCGCGATTCGAGCGCCTTGATCCGCTCGTCCTGACGGGCCACGGACGTATTGAGCGTGACCGCTGCGCTGAGAAAGCCCACGATGACAGAGGTCAGGACAGAAACGATGATCGTCGGAGTGAATTCTCTGAGCGTATTTGGGCCACCAGATTGCGTTTGCTGGTTGGACTTAGTGGGCTCGTTGCCGCTGGTTGTCGCCGCTGAATCGACCTTAGCCATAGATGGGCGCTCCGCTCAGTTACAATTCCGAGACGTTCTTTCGGTCGCGATTCTACCCGAACGCGGCCCTTTCGTGCCTTGCCCCACACACCCGACTAGGTGTTTTCGTCTCCGCGGCGGCCGGGAAGCGACCCCACATAGACTTCGATCTCATTGCCCATCAGATTCTCCTTCAGCAGTCGCGCTCGGTTTTGGCTGACAGGGAGCGGCTGCTTGGCCGGATGGGACGGCCCACTCGATGGTGATCACACGCACCTGTCTAGCCGAGAAATCTGCCGAGGTCCAGAATTGCAGTGTCCCCGGCTTTGGGTCCATGACGGAAGCGAGAATTGTCCCGGAGCTAAAGACCCGTAGGCAGTGAACGTCACCGACGGTAGTGAGCAGCAGGATGTCGACATTGCGATTGCCTAGATGGCTGAAGTCATTCATCGAGGCAAACATCTTCCAGTAAGAATTGGTTCCAGGGAGGATGCTCTTCGCAATCGATTCGAGCTCCCCGGGATGCCCGACCACTCCCTTTCCGCCGGTGGAACAATACTGCGGATATTTGGCTTCAATGGCATCCTGAGTCCATTGCGGCATGCCGAGATCACGAAAGCACGATTCCAGGCAGGCGAGGACACAGTTTAGGTCGGTGGACTGCTTAACTAATGTCTTCCGAGGCATCTTGTTTCTTCCAGAAATGTCCCTGGGGAAGTCCCCTGATCGTGTGGCTGATCTTACCAAACCCCCAGGCCGTCCGGGTGCCCCGCCGATCACACCATGCCCGACCGGCCAACGTTATTTCTCGCCGCCCTCCCGCGGGCCGCTCCGTCAGCCCACGGTGTCGATCGCACGCTCACCCGCCCCCAGCCCCCCGGCGGCCACCAGGCCAATCGCCACGCACGCGGCGGCGCCCGTGAGGCGGCCTCGGCCTCAAGCAGCCTTCGGCCGTTCCGATTAGCGGGCGCGGCTTTCGGGTGTGCATCTCCCTGACTCGTCCGGGTGATTGCCAGGGGAGTTTGCAGAAAGCCGGCGGGCCATCGATCGAGCGGCAATCGTTCGCAAGCTACTTGACCACCGGTTCCCAGTCGTTGCCCGCCAATCTGAACAGCTTGCCCGTGCTGGTGTCGAGCATGTGTTCTCCGTCGAGCTGGTAACGGCCGATGCCGTTCCCGCTGGTTGGGCCGCTCCCTGGCTGCTGGCCGACCACATAGCCTGCGACGAGCGCGATCAGCAAGAGGGCGGGCATGACATAGCGATTCATGGGGAGACTCCGAAAGGCGTGAAGGGGTTTTTAGCGATGCCTTTGCATTTTTGGTGCCCCGCCCGTTAGCCGCTCGGCGATGGACGCCCTAACCCAATCCGCTCACGATGACGAACTGATCGACCACCTGGTGCATCTCTGGCGGCACGGCTGCCTGTCTGAAGACGAGTCCATGTGGTTGGAGGTCGTGCGGGAGCGGCTGGCCGCTAAGCCGCTGGGGCAGCTCACGAGCGATCCGAAGGGCCGCACCTTGCGTGCAGGCCACGCTCGGGGTGAACGTGAGCAACTTGACCGGAGGAGAGCGAGAACGGGGGCGGTACCGTTTGCAGGCTACTTTCGTCGCCGCCGCATCACGAGGCAGCCGAGTGCGGCCAGCGTCGTGAGGAGCCATGTCGAGGGTTCGGGGACGGCTGCATTAACCGGCGCGCTCTTGCCGAGATTCAGCTTGAGCAGGCCGAAGTCGGAGAGATCCACGTTGCCGTCGCCATTGGCGTCACCCTCGGCCTTCGTGCCCTTAGCGCCGAAGTGGTCCTTCAGGATACCGAAGTCGGCCAGGTCGACCTGACCGTCTCCGGTTGCGTCTCCGGCGATCGCGCCCCCCGCGGCCAGGAGCGTGACTTCACCCGTGGTGTACAGGCGGCTCAGGTCCCAGGAGTAGAGGCTCGAGACGGTGAAGACACCTGTTGGCGACACGGCGGTCCAGTCGAAGAGGTCGAGCGTGCGGCCGACCTGGCCAGCGGGATCGGCGTTGGGGGCTAGGGTCAAATCTAGCTTTCCGCCGAGATGCACAGGAATGCTCGGTTCAAAGGCAATGGTGGAGCCCCAGTCGTCCGACTCGAACACCATGCGCAATACCGCGCCATCCGCAACCGACGCTCCAGTCCGAACCGAAATTGGGATGGGACCGGCGGGCAGTTGGCCGTCATAGTCGCGCACCTCCAGGGTCTGCCCAGCGGCCAGATCCAGCTCAACGACCGTTCCGTCGGGCCTGATTAGGTTTTCGGTGATCGCGTTCGCTAAACCGCCAGCATCAATCCGTGCGCCTCGCAAGTCCGCGGCCGCGAAATTGACGCTAGTCAGCGTTGCAAATTGCAGACTCGCGCCCGTGAGGTCCTGCCCGCTGAAGTCCCAGCCGGTGAGGTCATTCGCCCCTAGTCCAATGCGCTGTAAGCTCTTCGCCTTATAACTGGCCGTAGACGCGAGTTGGGCCTGGGTGAAGCCGATCGACGTCGTATTGTAGAAGGAGGTCCCCGCCACGATCGCATCGGTCAGCTTCGCGTTGGTAAGAGGCACCTGACTAAGATTTGCGCTGGAGAGATTTGCGCCGGATAGGTCGGCATTGGTCAGCGATGAGTAGAGTAGATTTGCGCTGGAGAGATTTGCGCCGGACAAGTTGGCATTGTCCAGCGCGGAGGATGTGACACGCGCGCGAAAAAGATTGGCTCCGCTCAAATCGGCATTCATCAGCGACGTGGAATCCAGGTCCGCAATGGACAGATTGGCGCCGGCTAACTTGGCCCTGGTCAGCGTGGAGTGATCCAAGTGTGCTCCGGAGAGATTGGCGCCGGCAAGGATCGCACTAGTTAGCGTGGTTCCCGACAGGCCCGCGCCGGAGAGATCCTGTCCTTCAAGGTCCCAGCCGCGGAAATTGTTTCCCCCGAGTTCCATGCCCCGCAGGTCCTTGGCCTTGTAGCTGGCAGTGGACGCAAGCTGGGCGTGCGTGAACCCGAGCGATGTGGTTGTGTTGAAGCCCGCTCGGGCTACGATGGCGTCGGTCAGATTCGCGTTGGACAACCTCGCTTGACTGAGCCGCGCGCCGGTGAGATTCGCCCCCGCGAAGTTTGTGCCGAGCAGCTGCTTGGCAGTGAATTCTGCGTCCGAGAGATTCTGTCCGCTGAAGTCCCAGCCGTTCAAGTTCTTGTTTCCCAGCCCAATGCCCTGCAGGTCCTTGGCCTTGTAGCTGGCAGTGGACGCGAGTTGGGCGTGGGTGATGTCACCGAGGATGGCCCCTGCAATCGTCGCGTCGGTCAGGTCGGCGTTGGTCAACCGCGATTGCGATAGATACGCCCTCGAGAGATTGGCACCCGCGAACCGGGCATCGTCGAGCCAACTCGCCAAGAACTGGGCTGCCTCTAGATTCATGCCCTTGAATTCCGCGAAACGGAGATTGTGCGGCTCCGTATTCCACCCGCTTAGCTCAACGCCCGGCCCCGGCGTAATCCCCTCCGTCCCCGGAATGAGCTGTCCGTTGTCCCAGCGGAAGATGTCGGCCCGTGTCGTGATCGTGAAGAGCGCCAACGTGATGCTTAGAAGGGCCGAGGCTACGCGCCGCATGGTGGAACTCCTAGAGTTGCCCCGCCGGCGCATGGTAGTCCGCCAGTGGGGGGCGAACAAGCTGAGGGTCCTGACGGGCGATTCGTTCGCTGACGAACCATCGAGACAAGGGGGCCGCCACTTCGGCTCGCGGTCGAGTCACTTACCGGCAGACCGAGCTGTGAAGCGGAAAGAGCGTCGCCGCCGGGGGCATCAGAGATCCTGGCCGCGACCACGCTTGGACCACCTATAGTGCGTTCGCAATACGCTCGCCTCGGCGGGGCCTCTTCGTTAGCATGCGAAGGGAACTAGCGCAAGCGCAGGCCGGCAGCCGATCATTGCTCAAGGGGAACATGGCGGACGGACGCGGGACGCCTTCGGACCTCTAATCCGTGTGGCCCACGGCCGGCGAGCACTGGTCGTGGGCTATTCTATGCGCTGCCCTTGCCCGCCACCACGCGGAAGTAGTGCCGGCCGTTCACGATGATCCGCTCGACGCGCCCGTCGGCCAGCAGCTCCGCCATCGCCTGGTCGAAGTCCGGCGCCTCCGCAATCTGGCGCTCGTTGAAGCAGTACCACTCCCGCTGCCTGGTCAGGTAGGCCACGATGCGGCCCTTGGTGTCGACGTCGCTCATGGGTGGAGAGCGTAATCGGGTGCGGCCGGAGTTGGCTACTGCAGAGGGCGGCCACAATGTGGACAGGTCGAGGCGAGCCGAGAAACTCCATGGCCGCAATCGGGGCAGGGCACCAGCGGACCATCGCGCCTCGAGCGACGGCCGAACACGAGGTAGGACACGATGCAGCCCACCACTGCGAGCAGGATCACCTCCGTCGTGCCGAGTCCGAACATCGTGCCGCGCTCCGAGGCAAAAAGTGGCCGGCAGCCAGCTTATTGCCCACAATCTTGGTCGACAACTGCCACGGCCACGAGCAGCAGGCGCAGGGAGAAGCGGGGCAGGGTCATGGGGCCGGTGCGGGTGCCATTGTCTTCGGCCGCGCGTGTACGGACAGCAACGTCGCCTCCGGGAACAGCCGTTGAGCTTCCGCGTGCCACGCGCGATCCTCAGGGCCATTTGGCGTCATGATGAGCAGAATCGACTCGTCACCAAAGAGGCGGCGGCTCCACCGCACTTCCGGCGGGGCGTTGAGGCTCTTCGCCCCAGCCGTGCCGAAGATCTTGCCCTCCGCCTGGAGCTTGGCCCGATACGCGAGGCGTTCCTTCACCATTCGCCGCTCACTCGCCAGCCAGGCCGCCAGAATCGCCGAGACCCCCACCAGCACCATCAGCGTGCGGAGCGAGAACGAGCGGAGGCGGCGGGGGAGAGGGCTCATGGCGGCATCCTACCACGGGGCTGGCGGCCGGCAGAGTGCGGGTTGCCGCACGCCCCGCCAGATCATTGCGGCCGTTGTAGCGGCGGCTGATAATCGGGCTGGGCATGGGGCTCATGCGGAAGAATCAGCGATGATTAAGCGAGCGTTGTTAGCGGCCGTGATTCTCGCGGGCGTCGGCCCGGCGGCCCTGGCTCAAACTCCGCTCGCGGTGTGGGTCGACGTGGACGGCACAGCCTACCTATGGAACACCACCGACGCACCGATCTCGTTCGACGGCATCCAATTCGATTCAGAAACCAATCGATTGAACCCGGCCGAATGGCGGAGCATTGCTGACCAAGCAAACGAGGATCGCATGCTGGTGATAAATGCGCTGGGCGCTGGTGCGCTGACATTCGTCGAAGTCACTCCAGCGTCAGGCGCCTTATCCGAGCTGAGCTTTGGTGGAGGGGCTATCCTTCAACCACATGCACGGTTTGCCATCGGAAGGCCGTTCCTCGACGGGGCGAATCAGGAAGCAACGTCGGACTTTTTCTACAAGTTGGCTGGCGATAACACTCCATGGCAGGGCGATATTTGGGTCCCCGAGCCCTCCACCTTCCTGCTCGCCGCCCTGGCAGGGATGGGGCTGCTGGCGTTCCGGCGATGGAGTTAGGCCACCAGCGGGGTTGTGGGCTTCGCAACCAACGCCCACAGTAGAGCCGGCCGCCCGTCGCAAGGCGGCCTGCGTTCATCCGCAGAGCCCGTTGGCTTGTATGCCCAGCCAACGGGTTTTTCATGCGCCGACCGCTTTGCCCCGCAAACCAACGCGCCAGGATCGCTCCTAACGAGCGCCGAGCGGGTTGGGCGGGTGCGGGGTCGGGTGGCGGGGGAGGGCGTTAGGCGGGCGGCAATTGGACTGCCTCCATCGTCTCGTTTAGGCTGACGGCTCGATCGTCTTGCTTAACGAAGGATGTTTGCGGTGTCCACTTATCAAATCTACTGCGACGAGACCTGCACCGACCGAGGCCATACTCACCAGGCATTCGGAGGCGTGATGCTGAAGGTCGAGGACGCCGCCACATATGCCCAAGCATTGGCCACTTGGCGTGCCCAGAACGGCATGACGAGCGAGCTGAAATGGCAGCGAATTCAGGACAATCGATTTGCGCGACACCAGGCCATCGCTACCGAGGCTATCAACCGCATCCGAGCTGGCGAAATGTCCTTCCGGTCGATCGTTCTGGAAAAATCGCGCATCGACTATCGACGGTTTCACGCGGGCGACAAAGAGCTGGCCTTCCACAAATTTATGTATCAGCTCCTTTTTCACTGCTTTTGCAAACGAGTAAACCTCTCGGATCGCCTCGTGATCTTCGTCGACCACCGATACACCAGCTACAACCTCGGGGACCTCAAAGACGTCCTGAACTCTGCAATGCGAGGCAAAGGTTTCTCCGGTGACCCAGTCTCGGTGGTGCAGGCGGTCAACTCAAAGAAGAGCCAACTCATGCAGATCAACGATATCTTACTTGGCGCAGTCGGCTTCCACGCAAACGGGCGCGACTCGATTCCGAGCACGAAGACGTCGAAGATTGGCCTGGCGGCACACGTTGCCCAGGAAGTGGGCTGGCCGCACCTGCGACAGAACTGCAACGCGCTGAGCGGTGGCTTCGGAGTGTGGCAGTTTCAGCTCTCGTAAAGCCAAAAAAAGAAGCGCCCCCAGAACCTAGCCTTTCGGCCCGCACATGGCGGTCCCCTGAAGTTGTTCAGGGTTTTCGGTCCCGGTGGCGCTCTCCGAGAAGTATCGGTCCCAGCCGCGCGGGTTTCAACCACAAAAATGGCAGTTTGTCTAGATCAAGCTGCAACCGCCGTCCGGGAAATGAGTTCCATCTCAGCGCCCCTCAGGCCACCGGCAACTCCCGCTCGACCACAACCTCGACTTCCGGGCAGTACCAGGGAACGGCCGCAGGGGGAAACTTGCGACAGCCGATTTCGCTCTTACATGGGCTTCAGTCTTCCCTCTCGCCCCACAACGCCAGCACGAGCTCCGGCGTCCACCCCTCAACGCCGGGCCCCACCAGCCGTTTTGCCCGCTCGTGGTCAGACCAACCCGCCTGAATCGCTAGGCAGCCAGCACTGATCTCGGCCGGCGTCGGCAGATAGTCCAGATGATCAGCCGCCTGGGCCTCGAGCACGTCGTCAGGCGTGGGCTCGACCAAGGCCGCGGCCCCGAGTCTGGCATCGTCTGCGAAGCTGCCAGGGCGACGCTCACGGCCCGTGGCGCGTTCGGCCAGCTCGCAGGCCCGACACGGCACACCGCCCGGCGTAACGGCGCCACACCACGCGCAGCGGGCCTCTGGGAGCTTCGGCGGACGCCCACGACGGCGGACGCTTGGCATGGCTGCGGTCTCTGGGCTATCCTTTTGCCGCACACGGAAGCACCCACCTTGGGTGGCCGTGGCCGGTCGCTTGGACGCGAGGGAGGCTGGCCACGGCTTTTTTGCGCCGGCCGGTGTATTGTGAAGGGATGGACCTGCCCCGCAGACGATTGACCCTGCAAGACTTGCTGGCCGCAGTGGTCGCGTTCTCTATCGCCTTTGCGGCCATCGCCGCATTCCGCCGTTGGGAGGAAGAACGTGCGGTGACGAACGGTGCGATAATCGTCGCCCTCGGGATGCTGGTTCCGGCGGCTTTAATTGCCGGCGTCATTAGCCTCATTTCTGGATGGCGGCGCGGACTGACGATTGGCGGAGTCTTCTGGTTGGTCGTCTATGGGATGCTTATGATTGCCGCCGTGACCGACCTGATCTCTGGGCGCCATGAATAGCTAGAACTTGGGCGGTGAGGGTCGCACCAAGGCTTCACGAGTACTTTCGCGCGGCGGCTTTCGCCAGCTCGAGATACCCTGAGTCGGCGTCGGGATGATGGATGGGGCGGGCACAGCAGCGGTTCGCGGCCTAGAGCCACGGATGCCTTGCCAAGGATGTCAGGGTCATTTCGGCAACTCCGCCTCGGGTTTTCCGTCCCACGCGGCCCAATTGGCCTTTCGTCGAATCGCGGTCCGCGACTGCCGGGGGAGCAAATCGATCAGAATGTCGATGGCCGCGAGCTGCTGCTTGAGGATCGCTTCGACCACCGGAACGACGGGGGCCGGAGCTGCGAGTTGCAGCCGGTCCAGGGCATACTTCACCGCGATCGCTTGGCCCGTGGCGTGGGCGACCTTTTGCGTGTCCGGGTTCATGCGGTTTCCTCGGTTAGGTTCCCGTCGCCATCGACGCGCGATTCTTCCTCGATTTCGCAAAGCCGCTTGCAGAGCATTTCGAGCACGCCCCGAACCTTCGTGTCGACTTCCTTTGCGATCATGGTGGCGTGCTCGCGGGGCAACACGGGCAGCAGCTCGGACGGCAGTCTCATCAGCGTATCGCGGGAGCGACCGGCGATTTCGGCGAACAGCAATCGCACTCGCTCGATGCTGCAATACTGGCCCTGCTCCATCTTCAACTTCAGCTCGCGCAGTTTCGCGTCGGCCTCGATCTTCCGGGTCTCGGCGACTCGTCGAGCGTGCAGGGTATCGCTCTCGGCGCCTGACCCTTGGGCGTATCGCTGGGCCAGCCAGCGGCTGATCTCGCGGACTGAATAGCGGCCCTCGATTCCCGGCATCCCTCGGGTCCGCCAGCCTCGCGCGACCGTGTCGTGGGTCGTTCCCCAGAACTCGGCCACTTCCCGCTGGGTGGCCAGGATGATATCGGGTTCGCCGCCGTCGACGAGCCCGCGTTCGACGAGCCAAGCCCGAACTGCTGCGGCATCGAAGCGGCGTAGGTATTCGTCGCCCTCGTAGGGCAGTCCATCGGCCAGCCATCCGGCCAAGTCCTCGGCCGTGATGCCGAGTCGTTCACAAAGTTGCGTCTCGTTCACGCCGTCCTCCCCGATCGAACGATCTTCAGGCCGGTCAGCGGATCGCCGGCCGTTGATTGGGGCGGCACGCTTCGGCTTCGGCCGGTCTTGCCGCCTTGCGCCTTCCCGAGCCTTTTTCGGCTGGCCGGCGTCAGGCCCAGCTCGGCCGCGTAGGTCTTCATCAGGCGAAGGGCGGTGTTGCAGACGGTCAGATACGGGTTGGCCGTGGGGAAGCCGCTGGGGCTCTTTACGACGGGCCCCAGCTCAGCCAGCTTGGCCTCGGCCTCGGCCCACCTCGCATACGTCTGGCAGTAGGCGGCCAGCGTGCCGCGGTCGAGCTTGGCCAGGATGCCCGCCTCGGCCAGTTCCTTGATCACGCGCGACCATTCCTTGCGGGCCGGCTCCGATAGGTGCTCGGGCGGCTTCATCGTCGGTGCGGTCATTTGGGGGCCTCCTTCTCGGCCGCAGCGATCACGTCGTCGAGCCAGGCTTTGTGGAACTCGTGCAGGTCCACCGCGTGAGTCAGACAGAACGCCTCGACGTTCCGGCACGATCGCAGGTTGGCGCTCGATTCGATCACGAATCGCCGTCCGTCGGACAGCTCGAATAACACGATCTTGGCGTGATTCCGCACAGCCAAGCACTTTTGCCCACGCTCGGTCAGGCCCCGGTGAAGCGGGCCATACAGTTCCCCGCTCGTCGATCGGAAGTAGCAGCTCGCCACGAACGCCACTTCTCCGACCGCCCCGGTGTCGAGCAGCTCGAGTAGCTCGTGGGTGACTCGTTCATTAAATCCCAGCGTCGCGATGTAGAGCCTGCTGCACTTGGCCGGCGCTGCCAGTTGCAGTACTGCGGGAATAAGGTCCCACGCTGCGAAGTTGCCCTTCATCACGACGTGCAGCGCTTCTCCATCCGCTGGCAGACTTACTAGGCACTTCGAAGCGTTGGCCACGGCAAGGGCGTTCAAGAACGCGCGTCGGCCGCCGGGGCGAACCATCCGTCGGTTGTCGTCCAGCTCCACCCCCACGTCGCGGCCTGCTTGGCTGGCGTCGTTGTAGAACGCGGGCAGGGCGTGCAGATCGAAGGCCGGCAGGCCGGCCTCCCACACGTCGGCGGTTTGATCAGCTTGCTGTGCCACACTCAGGCCCCTGTTTGGCGTCGAGTTTGGGGTTGGGTGACCCATTTTTTCCAGCCCGTGCGCATGAAACGTGACGAATGAAATCCGCGGGCGGGGTGGGTGGCTCGAGAGGACCCGTAAAATGCGTGGATGGAGGCGACTGCACAAGCGGTCGCAGCCGTATGGCCATTCGGTCGTAGCTGCCAGCTTGCATGGCCTGGTTCCCGGCCCACTGGCCCGCCCCCGCGGGAGGTCGGCCGGGCATTGCCAGCGGCCGGGATACGCATGTCGAGCCCGAACAGAGCCACCACACGGGGGCAGTAAGGGAGGTGTAATCTGCCGGGCTTGTTCTCACGCTTCTGCCTCGCGTGCGATGCGCTCTTCGAACCGCCGCACCCATGGCGTCGTTGGACCGCGGCCTCCCCAAAAGCACAGCACGTCGCGAACGTCTTGAGCGAGCCAATACGGCCCGCGGCCCCCAATGAACCGCCCGCAGGCAGCGAGTCGTTTGCGAAAAGTGTCGTTGTCTAGGTCGGCCTGTGGCACGACGAATTGCACTTCGGCCGGCCCCAGGATGTCGGCGTCTAAGTCGAACCGGTTGGCCGTCCTGGCAGACTCACTCCGAATCTTCGCGCTGGCATCGGCCCCGAGCACGACTAGCGATCCTTCGAACAATCGCCAACGAGTGGCGATGTTCTTTGGTCCCAGCCAGGCGCGTCCCTCAATCATGCGCCGGTCGCCGGCGGGGACGTAGGTCTCTGAGAGCACACGGAAGCCGGCCGAAAGGTCAGTGATATGGCCACGTT
Source organism: Pirellulales bacterium (assembly GCA_044221365.1). GTDB lineage: Bacteria > Planctomycetota > Planctomycetia > Pirellulales > JBGAPH01 > JBGAPH01. Next base: position 72,867 of record JBGAPH010000015.1, on the reverse strand, counting down.
TCACCTTGCCCCACAAGGCGGCTTCGGACTCGTCGAAGAAGAGCGTGCCGACGATCTGGGTCCCCTCGCGGCGGATATTCCGGATGCTGCCAATGGCGCTCCGCAGAGACTTCCGATCATGGGAGTCGAGCAGCGGCACTTGCCCACTGGCCGGCCATTCTGCGCCCTCCACGGTCAGCACGCGCGGCACGATCTCGAGCCGTTCGTAGTCGATCTCATCGACGGGCGTTTCACTGGCGATAACCGCCTCGACCGTCAGGTCGTGCTCGTTGAGCGTTCCCGGCGCGATGCGGACGAAATCGCGCCGCAGCTTGCTCGGTCGGACGGTGTCGATTGCCGACATTGTCTCAGCCCCCTAATTCAATTCACTGAAGATCTGCCTTGCCTGCTCGATCGCCTGATCGTGCGGGGCCAGATCGCGCTCCGCTTGGGCCTGTTTCAATTCTGCGGCCCGCAGTTGGTTCTTGAGTTCCGCGAGAACGTCCGGCGCCTCGGTGGCCTTGCCCTTTTGGGCCAACTCAATCCGCGATCTGATGGCGTCCGCTTTGCGCCGAGCGGCATCTCGTTCGCCGCGTGAATTGCTCGCCGCCACGCCGTGCTGGCTAACCAGCCGACTCGCTTCGGCACGTCGCGCAGCCTCTGCCGGCAAGTCGAACGCCCCCGACTGAATCAGCCGCTGGGCGTCGTCGATTCGGCCACGAGCCGCGGTCAGGGAATTGAGTTCGTTGTGAAGTTGCTCGTCGCGCACTCGCACTTTCTGCTGCAAAGCCGAGAGCTCGGCGGTAAGCCTTTCTCGCTCGTGGCCGATCTCCGCGAGGCGAGCTTCGAGACGCGGCAATTCGGCGAGCTGTGCCTTTGCGGTGGCCAATTGCTCGAGCTTCGAAACATGCTCTTCCACCTGATCGATCGGCACGTTCGCCGCCTCGGCTACCTCGACGACACGCTCAGGCTGGATTTCGTTGCCGGCCGCCAGATCGCGGACGAGTTGCTCATAGGCGGTGGTCGCGTGGTCGCGGCGCTCGCGGGTGAGTTGGGCAGCCCGTTCGAGAGTCTTCATGGCATTCTCCTTGTTTGGGGTTCTAGATGACTCGCGTTTCGCAGGCCGGCAATGGGCGGTGCTCGACGCTTTCGCCTCGACCCCCGATCCACTGGTCGACTTCCGCATCGACCCACCGCAACAGCTTGCCGATGCGGCGCGGCTGCGGAAAACCTGCGTCACTGCGAGCCAGGTTGCGCACAGAACTTGCCGAGCAACCAAGTCGGTCTGCAACGGCGTCGATATCGATCATTCGCATGGCATTCACGTTCTCCAGCCCTGAATATGCCAAACCAAATGCCTGCGTTACGGCATTTGATTTCCTGCGTCGGTAAATCGCCTGCCGACAGGCACCGCTGCAATGGCTGGCGGCCGGTTGCCACGAGTAGAACTCTGCGCCGCAGCGCTGGCAGGTGCGGAGTTGCTCAGGCATCGAACAACTCCCTCTGCTTCATCGCCACCGGCTTCGTCGTCGGCAATTTCCTCCGCCCAACGACTCCGTCCGACCAGAATGCCGAACGCGCGTACCAGGCGGCCCGGCGAGCACAGTCGCGGCCGATCTGCTGGGGGTCGGGCTGCCGGGCATCCGGCAGCGGCGCCCAAACCTGCGATAGGTCGCCGTGCGTTGCCACAGGTGAACGTTGTGAAGGTTGTGAACGTTTAGGGCCTCCTTGGCGTTTCATGCGCGCGCGTGCGCACGCGATAGGCGGTAGGGAAACGTTCACTACGTTCACAACGTTCACTCCCACAGGGCCACCTTCTGTGAAGCTGGGGAGGCTGTGGACTCTCGAGGAGTCGCAAGTCGCCAAGCGGACGCTCGTTGCTTGGTCCCGCAGTTCTGCACAATCACTGTGCAAGCGATGCCCTCGGCGTCGGTCAGACTGAAAACCCGGTCCCTGAGGCGTCGGATAACGAACCCCAGGCGGGTCGATCGACTGCGTTCGTCTTTGTTGCCGAGCCCCAAATCGAACTCACCGGAGTTGGCGATTTCGTAGAGTTGGCCGACCGTGACCGTGGCCGTTTCGTGCCGCTCCCACCAGCCCTCGATAAAGGCCCTGGTTGCCTGCCCCTCGACGTCGGCCTGGTCATAGAACTCGGTGATGTTCGCAAGGAATCCTGGCACGCGTGCGACGTCCAAAATCCCCCCCATCGTCGCGGCCCAGCCCTCGAACATGCCGAGCTTTTGCTTCCCCATCGGTCTGCCCGCGGCGAGCCAGGCCTGCCCCAGCGTCAGGCAGGCCCAGACAAGCCTTCCACGATTGTCTGCTGCCCACCGGCGCAGGTCGGGGTGGCGGAAGCCCTCACGAAGCCAGGGTCGATCTTGCCGTGAGTCGAGCCGAATCCGAATCGTCCGACGCGCGATCTCGTTGGAGATGCTGGGGTTGTTGGCCGTGGCGATCCAGCAGCAGCGAACAACGAACCGCCCGATCGTCGAGGCCCCGAGCAGGCGGTCTTCCCACAGCGGAGAAGTGATGGCCGCGGCGACGGCGGCGCTGTCGAGGGTCCGCCGCAGGTTGTCGAGCAACAGGTGAGTCGGTCCTGTGCGGAGCTTGCTCGTGATTCGCTTCCGCCACTCGTCCTCATCGTTCCCCTCAGTGAGCGTAGCCAGCGGCCGCCCCGTCGACGGGAACGCCAGCATGTCGACCAACAGCGTGGCGCCGGTACCCGGCGTCGGTTTCTCGACAAGGTGTAGCGGTGTCGGCCCGTCAATCAGGTCGCGGACAAACGGCAACAGCAGCAGAGCAAAAGCGTGGGCCCTTTCAGCGTCTCCAACGAACGGGAAGTCGTACAGCAGATTATCGAGTAACAGGTCGCGGGCGTCGTCGATCTCGTCGGGGAGCGGGTTGCGGCTTACCTCTGGCACAGTGAAGCCAGGGGCCGGCGAAAAGTACGTGCGCCCTTCAGCGTGGTAGCCGGGCTCGATCTGCAACCGTCCCTCGGCGGAGAACACAGGGGCCTCGACGATTCGCGTCATTGTCGGAATCGGCGGCTCTGGTTCCGCCAGCATGTTCCGCAACAGCTTGTCACCTGGCACGGCCGGGACTTCGACCAAGTTGTCGCCGCGCTGCTGCCAACGAACGCACGTAGCACGCTTCGCTAGCTCGTAACGCATCCCGTCGACCCCGAGCGTTGCGACTAGCAGCCCAGCCTCCTCTGTCTGTTCCAATCGCGCAGGCTGGCCGCCGTAGCGAAAGAAAGTCGCGGGTTCGTTGGTCGCCGAAATCGCCGCCCACGCTTCGGCCGTGACCTTCGCGAGGTCTTGTTGACCGACGTCGACCTTGATGGCATCCGGCCGACTCGCCACTCGGTTCACGTTCTCCTGGCCGACGTCGACCAGATGACTGAGATAGGCGTTTGTCCAGGTCGGCTCGAAGTAGCTGTCGCGGGATCGCTCGGAGAACTTGCCGACGTTCTGCACGGCCTGCCAAACCGCCTCTTTCGGCCATTGCCACTTGTGGGCCGCCTTACACAGTCGGAAGTCTGCCGTGCTGCGGTCGCCATCCTTGGGTTTGCGACAGTCTTCGACAAGCAGCGCAAACACCTGCCGCTCGCCCTCTGCAATGTCGAGAGCTGTTCCTTCGCCGCCGTACTCTGGCACCTCGAGCGGCGCGTGATCGTCAGCGACGTGCTGGCCGTTCTTCACTCCGTGGATGGCAACTTGCTGCGCATACAGTTCGTGCAGTTCCGCCGTGCAGTCGCGAATCTCTGCCGGCGCGCCGGGCAACCGCCAGCCCGTTACCGCGAAGTACCGCTCGCGGTCGTACATTTCGATGTTGCCGAACTTCCGACCATCTCCCGGCAGTGAGCCGCGGCAGAAGATTTTCACGCCGGTGCCAGATGGCGAGATTTCGGCGTAACTGTCGAGCGCGTCGATAATCTCCTGCGCCCACGGCTCGATCTTCCCGGTCGCGGGGTCGCGGCAGTTATCGAGGTCCACGCCGGCGTTCGGGTCCGACTCGTCGAAAACGATGCCGACGCCCGAGTAGGCCGGTGCCGCTTTTCGTGCATCGCCAAAGCGGGCCCAGGTTCCGCGACGCCAACCACTGGGCCGCGGCTGACCGGCGTCAGGATGCCCTTCCGGCCATCGCCCATCGGCTGTATATGCCCCCTTGCCCGTCGCCGGGTTGAAGGGAATCTTCGTCGGCTTCCCGTTCCTTCCCGGCGTGAGTTTCCAGACCACCCACTGTGGAGTCGTCTGCAACTCTTCCGGGATATCCTCGAATCGAGGCTCGAGGACCAGTGGCATCCTTGCTGCGATCATGCAACAGTCTCCCCGCCGTTCACGGCGTATGCGATCAGCTCTTGCCAGTCTCGCTTGCGGAGGCTGGGGCGATTCGACAGGAATCTCTCACCCTCGATCCAGAGCCCGCATCGCTCTAGGACGGCCGCCTGGAAACGATCGAAGGATTGCAACTCATTCCCACTGACGTCCACTTCGTTGCGCTTGCCGTCGAGGGAGAATTGCACGAGTAGCGCGCGACCGGTGGATTCAGTGTTGCGGCGGACGGCCAGTAGCGAGAACTCGCTCATGCAGCACCTCCATTCGCAAATAGGATGGTCGCGGCGAGTTGCTTGGCTGCCAGGTCGAACGTTTCACCAACCGCAAGGCCCAGCTGGCGGCCTTCATGGTGCCACTCGGCGAGGCGCACGAGATCGGCCTCAGTCAGCTTGCGTGGCAACTCGGGTGGAATGAGATTGCGTGCGGCCGACCATTCGGCAAGCACCTCCGGCAGCTCGTGGACGCCGGCCAGGCGGTCGTGTTCTTCGAAGAACTCCGCCGGCGGCTGAAGCGGCCACCATTCGCCCTGGTCTGGCTCGTCGTTAGAATGAACTGACACGAGTCGTCTCCTTGTGTTGGAACCCGCCGCAAGAGCCACGGTTGATGCCCGTGGCTCGCGGCATTTAGGGGCTAGAGAATTCCCGCTGCCTCGAGCTGTGCACGGGCGCCGTCGATCGCGCGCTTGCGGGCCGGGGACGGCTTCGGGCGAGAGTCTGCCGCGAGAAAAGGGGTGCCGTCAGGTTCGTCGCGGCCAGAGAGCCTGGCCGCGAATCGCTCGAGGGCCTCGCGCGAGGTGTATGTGCGACCCCCGCACCTGAAGACCTCGAGCCGGATGCCGCGGCATCCCTTGGAGATCCAACGCCAAACGGTGGCGACGTTGGGATGCCCCGGCAAAACCCTGGCCGCCTCAGCGACCGAAAGCAGTTCTTCGTTCAGCGAAACCACGCTTCACCTCGCAACGTCGTGTAATGACACACAAGACGATGCGCAGCTTCGCGAGAAAACCGGATTCAGTCGTCTCTACTCAGTCGGTACTGCTCGCCAAGGAATAAATGGCTCGATTCCGCGGCCCGCTTCGCTGCGAGAAAAGCCCCAGGTTCACCAGAACCGGCATGGCTTCCTTCACGTCCGGCGCGCCGACCGGAGTTTCGTTGCGTTCCGCTGTTCGGATGATGTCGTCTTGAGTGAACTCGCCTGGGAGCGAACTCGCCGCCTCGTAGATCGTTTTCCATCGAGGTGGCAGCGCATTGAGAACGTCTGAAACGTGAAGCCGTCCGCCGCCCGTTGAAAAACAGCGTTCGATGGCAATTGCCTGGATGCGTCCCAGTACTCTCCCGGCTGCGCGAATAAGCTCCGGCGATACGTCAGGAGATTGCCGCCTGTTCCAAGCCCCGCCATCAGTTCGCTCACTCACAGCTTCGAACAAAAGGTGCATTGCTTCGTCGTCGACACCCAACGACGTGGCGTACTCACCGAGCCCATTAGTCAGCGCATGAAACTCTTGAGGAAGCAGAATGGACTTCCTTCCGTCGCCTCGCCTACAAGCTTCCTCAAGCCAGAAACTGATCGCATATGTGATCCCAATGATCACTCGAGAGACCTCCAAGGCGGCACAGGTCCACTCTTGTACGCCGCAGGCCCGGCCCGGCAAGCGGGGAGCCAAGTCCGCAGCGGTGTTCCGTTGATCGCCGAATTGTGCTAAATGGCATTCGTGTTTACGCCACAAAGCCGAGTGCTTTTCCATTTCGTCGATTCTCCGTGTTAGGCCAGGCGGCCGGCCGGCGCGCGTCACACGGAGAGAACGCGAACCGGCCAGCCTGGCAGGGAGCTACCCTGCAAACCCGGCGAGGCCAGTCTAACCGATCTTGGCGGCAACTGCGGCCGCCTGCCGATAGTCGAGCTTCGCGTATCGCTGCGTCGTCTCGAGCCGCGCGTGCCCGAGCGTCGCAGCGGCTGCCTCGAGCGAGAACTGAGATTTCACCTCGGTCGCCCGAGCGTGGCGGAGCTGGTTCGGCGCCCAGTGGGGAACGAGCCGCACCTCTCGCGGGGCTTCGGGGTGAGTCCGGCGCGCCGCGCGCTCTGCCTTGTCGGCCGCGCGTCGGACCGCCAACGCGTATGCCACGGTGCGATATTTCTTGCCCGGCGCCAGTTTGGGCCGCTCTTTCTTGCGCGAGACCTGGCTGGGCTGCACTTTGGTGCGGCGCCGGGCCCGCTGGCCCTCACGAAGTTTGGCCACCGACTCGGCTGGGCTGAAGCAATAGGACGCGGTGTCGCGCAGCAGGTAGGGCAGCAGCACCGCCTGGGCCTTGGGCCCAATGTGGATCAAGCGATCCTTCCCCTTGTGCTGCGTCTTATGGCGATGGGGCCGGTAGACCCAAATCTCGCCGCCGCGGTCGACGTCGCAGGGGCGGAGGTTGCACACTTCGCCAGGCCTGGCGCCGGTGAGCCGCTGAAAAGCCACCATGTCGCGCACGACGGGCGAGAGGAAAGGCACGGTGGCGGCGATCACGTGGTCGGCCACAGGAGGAATCTCCCGCGGTTCCCTGGCCACCGTGCGGCCTTGCTCGAGCGGCTCGACGATCGCCAGGTCGGCGAGCACCTGGTCAGTGACGTACCGCCGCTGCCGGGCCCATTTGAACACCCGTTTGAGCCGGGCCAGGTGGGCATTGACGTAGCACCTCGAGCGGCCGGCGGTGACCATGCGCTCAAGGAGGTGCGTCAGGTGGGCCGAGTTGAACTCCGATGCGCGGAGCTCGCCGTAGTGCGTGAGCACCCGGAGCGCGGACTTCACGCTGTAGAGGTAGCCCGTTTGCTCGCCCTGTTTCACGTACCGGGCTTTCGCCCACTCAAGGTAGCCCGCGGCCACTTCGAAAATCGACACCTGCAGGCCGCCACCGGTCGCGAGCTGCGCCTCCGCGAGCTTCGCCGGGTCAGGCGCGTGGTTGCGGGCGGCCCACTCCTCGATCAGCTTCTCGTAGCGCGAGCAGCTCTGGGGCGAGCCGTACGGGCCGAGGTAGTGATTCTTGCCGTCGATGGTGACGACGGCGCAGCCGCGGGCTTTGTGAAGCCGGTACGTGGGTGTCCGGCGGGCAAGAACGGGCATTGTGCGGAACCTCCAAGGCTGAGGTGTACCGCGGCCGTGTACCGTTTTCCGGCGGGCCGCTGTACCGTCTTTGACCTTCGAGCCGCACTGCCCACCGCGGGCAGGTAACCTAACGATGGTTTCGGCAAGGACTTACAGAGTGGGCGGCACAGGACTCGAACCTGTGACTTCTACCGTGTGAGGATAGCGCTCTAACCAACTGAGCTAGCCGCCCTGGGGCTTGCTGGCCGATTGGGGCAGGGCCAGCCGAGCCTCGGCCGAAGGGCCGAGCTAGAACATCTTAGCGAGCAAGGCGCGGGGCGCACAGGCCCCGCGGCAAGGCCCGCAGCCACGATTCTGTTCGCAGCCTGTGATCCACGTTCGCCAAAGCTCTGAAACAGACCGCTTCGCTAAGCGGCCTCTTCCCCGGGCTCGCTCACCGGCGGCTCGAACTTCGGGGCGGCCGGCTCATCCTGGTCGATCTTCGGGCGCGACGTGCGGCTCGGGGACGAATAAGTCGCTTGCGACACGTCGTCCTCGATGCCGTTGATCCCCTTCTTGAACTCGACCAGGCCCTTGCCCAGCGATCGGCCCACTTCCGGCAGGCGCTTGCCGAACAACAACACGGCCACCCCAAGGATGACCAGCATTTCCGTCGTGCCCAAACCAAACATGATTCACCTCGATTTCCAGCCCAGAGCGCTTCGGCCTCGCCAGCAGCACCGGGCAACCCAAGCGACCTCTAGATATCTTACCGCAGCGGGTCGCGCTCGGCCACCAAGGGCCGGCGTCTACAAACCGCCAATTACTTCAGCTTGGCCGGGCGATCGATTTCGTCCCCCTCGTCCCCGGTATCGTTCAAGCCCTTCTTGAACTCAGTGACGCTGCGCCCGAGCGATCGCAAAGCCGTCGGAATACGGTTGGCGAACAGCAGCAAGATGACGATGGCGATCACCGCGATTTCCACGGGGCCAAGGCCGATCGCAAGCAGGTTGGCGGCGTTCATAGGCGGGACCTCAACCAGCAGCCTGCCCCAGGCGGTTTCGCACGGTCGGCCGAACGGTTCGCTCGCCGTAAGTGCCTGTAAGCCATCTTACTGGGGCGGGGCGGACTGTCAAATTAGGCAGGAGCCAGCTTTCAGCGTCGGGCGCGCGAGCGGCCAGGGGCGGGGCAACAAAAAAGCCGAGGCTTAACCCTCGGCTCTGATGCGACTTAAGAAGTGGCGGGGACAGGATTCGAACCTGCGACCTCGAGGTTATGAGCCTCGCGAGCTACCGGGCTGCTCCACCCCGCGGTGGTTGGTCGGGTGTTACCCGAGTCCCAAAGTATACCCCGGACTTGGCCCAGTGTCCAGGCGGTTATGCCGGAGGAGGCAGCAGTCTGTTCAGCCGCAATTCCAACTCCTCGAGTCCCTCGTTCACTTCCACGCCCACACGCAGCGCCATCAGCGGCACACCGCCCAAGGTTGGCACCGCCAGTTTCACCAGGTCCTTATGGGTGCAAAGGAGTTGCCGGACGCCGAGCTCTTGGCCCCAACGGCCCAGCCGCGCCACGTCGTCACGCGTGTAGCGGTGGTGATCGGCCAAGGCTTCGAAACCGGCCAGCGTGTAGCCGCAGTCCTCGAGCGTGCGGCGGAATCCCTCAGGATTGCCAATGCCGCAGAAGGCCGCCACGCGCTGCACGCGCAAGGTTTCGAGCGGCGTCTCGCGCCCCTCGCTGTCGCGCAGTGCCTGCGGGCGATGCGACACTTCGACCCAAGCTGCCTGCGGAGCGAGCCGGGCGGCTTGTGCCCGGATGCGCGCCCGCTCCTCGGCCGACACGAGATCGCGCCGCGACAACACGACCACCTGGGCACGCGCCAGAGCCTCGCGCGGCTCGCGGAGCGCGCCGCGCGGAAACACGTGGCCGTAGCCCCAGGGCTCGAGCGCATCGAGCAGTACGATGTCAAGGTCGCGGGCCAGCCGGCGATGCTGAAACCCGTCGTCGAGCAGCACCAATTGGCACTCGAATTCCTCGATGGCCATGCGGGCGGCAGTCACCCGGTCGGCGTCTTGCAGATGGGGCACGTCGGGGAGTCGCTCCTCGAGTTCGAGGGCCTCGTCGTTGCGCGAGCCGGCCTCGGCGCCGTAGCCGCGGCTGACGATCGTCACCCGCACGTCGTGGTCGCGGAACCAACGGGCGAGGAACTCGACCATGGGCGTCTTGCCGGTGCCCCCCATGGTGAGATTGCCCACGCTGACGACCGGAACCGAAACCCGCTCCACGGCGCCGGGCGCATCATACTTATGATTGCGCCAGCGAATGGCCCAGGTGTAGGGCGCTTCGGCGACGCGCAGCAGCGCTCGCGCGGCGGCCGGCAGAGGGCCTTGGCGGCGGCCGCTGACCAGGTCGTGGAAGGTGGCGGCGCTGAGCGGCATGGCAGTAAGAAAAATGGTCCGCGAGAGCGGACCCTAGGTAGGGTCCGCTGTGCGGACCAAAATGTCGGTGAGCACTTCGCCGCGCGGCATTAGCCTTCGAGTCGCTTGCAAATGGCGGCCGCCATCTCGCGCGTACCAACGGCGGTTGGGTCGTCTCGGTTGGGCTTCAGGTCGTAGGTCACGTCTTTGCCCTCGGCGATCACGTCAGCCACTGCCCGTTCGAGCCGGCGGGCCGCGTCCTCCTCGCCCAGATACTCGAGCATCAGCATGCCGGAGAGGATGAGGGCCGTAGGGTTGACCTTGTTGAGCCCCTTGTACTTGGGGGCGCTGCCGTGGGTGGCTTCGAACACCGCGCCGCCGGGACCGATGTTGGCGCCGGGGGCAATGCCCAGGCCGCCGACCAAGCCGGCGGCCAGGTCGCTGAGCACGTCGCCGTAGAGATTCGGCAGCACGAGCACGTCGTAGAGCTCGGGCTTCTGCACGAGCTGCATCGACATGTTGTCGACGATGCGGTCCTCGAACTCGATGTCGGGGTACTCGGCGGCTACCTTGCGCGAAACCTCGAGCCAGAGGCCGTCGGTGAACTTGAGAATGTTCGCTTTGTGCACCGAGGTGACGCGCTCGCGGCCATGCTTGCGGGCGTATTCAAAGGCATAGCGGACGATCCGCTCGGTGGCCGAAACGCTGATCGACTTGATCGTGATCCCGGTCTCGTCGCGGCCGGTCTTGATCTTTCGCTCCGAGTTCTTGTTGATCCAGTCGATCAACTCGGCGGTTTCCGGCTTGCCGCGCTCGAACTCGACGCCCGCGTACAGGCTCTCGGTGTTCTCACGGACGATGACCAGGTCGACCGGCACGTCGCTAAAAAAGCTGCGCACGCCGGGGTAAATCTTGCAGGGGCGAACGCAGGCATAGAGGCCCAAGGCCTGCCGCAGATGCACGTTGATGCTGCGGAAGCCGGTGCCCACCGGAGTGGTGATGGGGGCCTTCAGGGCGCACTTCGTGCGGCGGACGCTTTCGAGCACGCCGTCGGGCAGCGGAGTGCCCAGGCGCTCCATGACGTCGACGCCGGCTTCCTGCACGTCCCACTTGATCGCCACTCCCGTGGCGTCGACGCAGCGGCGGGCGGCCTCAGCCAGTTCAGGACCGGTGCCGTCGCCCGTGATCAGCGTAACCTCGTGCGCCATGATTCGCTTGCTTCCCAACTCTTGCAGACGAAATGCCGGAAATCCCCAGGCCGCAAACGTAACACGGGCGGCCAACGAGCGTCAACTTACCGCGGCGCAAGGGGCTTCGTTTCGCGGCGCCTCGGGCCCAACGGGGGCTTTTTGGCTTGCTTTGGCAGAGAATGCGGCTCTAGAATTCCGGCGTTGCCGGCCGAGCCAGGGCGAACCGCCTGGTCCTCCGGCGGGTCCAATTCCCACTCAGTATTTGTCTTGGAGGTCGTCCATGCTTCGCTCCGCCATCCTGCCGCTCTTGGCTCTGGGTTGCTTGTCGCTCACCAGCGCAGGTTGCTCGAAGCCGGCCGAAGCGCCCAAGACTACCGCGGCGCCCGCCGCACCCACGGTGGAAATGGGTGCTCCTGAGATGACCGGACCTTCGGATCCGGCCGAGGCCAAGATCGCAGCCGAGTTGGCCAAGCTCTCGGATGACGACCGCAAGGCCGCAGTCGCCCAACGGATCTGTCCCGTGAGCGACGAGCGGCTGGGTTCGATGCCAGGCGTGACCAAGGTCACGGTCGAAGGCCGCGAGGTGTTCATCTGCTGCGAGGGCTGCAAGGGGGATCTCGAGGCGGACCCCGCCAAGTTCATGGCCAAGCTCGACGCGACCACCAAGTAGTGGCGGCCCACCGCATGAGCAAGACGCCGCCGGCTGCCGCAGTTCGCCTGGGCCAGTTCGCGCTCACCCGGAGCGGCGACAAGGGAAACCACGCCAATTTGGGCGTCGTCGCCCGTTCGGCGACGGACTACGAGTTTCTCCTCGCTGAACTGACCACGGCGCGCGTGGCCCAGCACTTCGGCGGGCTCGGCGTGGCGCGCGTCGAGCGGTTCGAACTCCCCAAGATCTGGGCGCTCAACTTCTTGCTCTACGATTGCCTGGCAGGGGGCGGCAGCCGCTCGCTGCGGATCGACAGCCAAGGCAAACTGCTGGGAACGGCGGCGCAAGAGATTTTGCTGCCCGCCAAGAAGTAGGGCCCGCTCTCGCGGACCGCTGGGACTGAAAGGAACCAAACTCGACCGATGGTGGAACTGGGAGTCAACATCGACCACGTGGCCACGGTGCGGCAGGCCCGCCGCACCTACGAGCCCGATCCCGTGTGGGCAGCCGCGCTCGCCGAACTTGGGGGCGCCGACGGCATCACCATCCATCTCCGCGAAGACCGCCGACACATCATCGACCGCGACGTGCGCGTGCTGCGGCAAACGGTCAGCGTGAAGCTCAATCTCGAGCTCGCCTGCAACGAGGACGTGCTGGCCGTGGCCCTCGAAACGAAGCCCCATCAGGCGACCCTCGTGCCGGAACGGCGCGAAGAAGTGACGACCGAAGGGGGGCTGGATCTGGCAGGGCACAAGCAGACGGTCCGCGACTACACGCGGCGAATGCAGGACGCCGGCATCCTGGTCAGCTTGTTTCTGGACCCCGATCCGCGGCAAATCGAGTTGGCCGCCGCCTCGGGCGCCGAGGCTGTGGAATTGCATACCGGCGCTTATGCTGAAGCCCACGGAACGGCCCAAGCCGCCGAGTTGGAGAAGCTGGTGGTCGCCGGCCGATTGATTCGCCAGGCGGGCCTGTTGTTGCACGCGGGGCACGGCCTCAACTACCGCAACCTTCATCCCGTGGCCGCCATCCCCGATATGAAGGAGCTGAACATCGGCCACGCCATCGTGGCCCGCGCGCTGTGGGTGGGCATGGAGCGCGCGGTGCGCGAGATGAAGGACCTGCTGCCTCGCTGACAAGCGCCAGGGACTATTCCGTCGTCGCGGCCTGCTGTTCCGCCGGGAACTCGGGGGCGTTCAGCAATTCGACGAGCTGCGCGATGAGCAGTCGACGGTCGATCGGCTTCGTGGAGTATTCGCTGCAACCGGCCGCCAAGCACTTCTCGCGGTCGCCCACCATAGCGTGCGCGGTGAGGGCGACGATCGGCAGCGTGTAGCCTGCTTGCCGTAGCTGTTCGGTAGCGGAGTAACCGTCGAGCACCGGCATCTGCATGTCCATGAGCACGATATCGAAAGGCCGCCCGCTGCTCCACGCCGCCAGCACCTGGTCGACCGCCTCCTGGCCGTTTTCGACGATCGTCGTTTCCGCGCCGGCCTTGCGCAGCACCAGCGACACCAGGCGTTGGTTGTCGGGCCCATCCTCGGCCAACAGCACGCGTCGGCGCGCGAGCGGAGCGAGCGGCGGCGGCTCGGACGCTGCTTCCGGTTCGGGGGACGTTCCGTCGTCAAGATAATTGATGCGTTTGATCCCCTGGAGCGGCCCCGTGGCGACGAACACCCGAAACACGCTGCCCGCGCCGCTGTTGCTTTCGCACTCCAAGCGGCCTCCCAACATTTCGGCCAAGCGGCTGCTGATCGCCAAGCCCAGTCCAGTGCCGCCGAACTGCCGCGTAGTCGACGTATCGCCCTGGGCGAACGGTTGAAACACCGATTCGACCTGAGCCGCGTTCATGCCGATGCCCGTGTCGCGGACTTCGAATTCGATGAGCTCGGCCGGAGCGGCGGCCATCCGCACCACGACTTTGATCTCGCCGGTCTCGGTGAACTTGACGGCGTTGCCGAGCAAGTTGATGAGAATTTGCCGCAGCCGCGTGGGATCGGAGCGAATCGTCTGCGGGATCGGCCCGTCGCAGGAGAAGTTGAAGTCAAGCCCTTTCGCCTGCGCGCGAACGCCCATGAGGGCCGCCACCTCGTGGAGCAAATGGCCCGGGCTGAAGCGAAGCTGCTCGCAACTCAGCTTGCCGGCCTCGATCTTGGAGAGGTCGAGGATGTCGTTGAGGATGCCCAGCAGGTGCTCGCCGTTGCGCTGGATCACCCGCAGGGCGCCTTCCCGTTCGTCTGCGGAGCCGGCGATCTGCTCATCGTGCAGTACGAGCTCGGCGTAGCCCAAGATCGACGTGAGGGGCGTGCGGATCTCATGGCTCATGTTGGCTAGGAATTCGGTCTTGGCCTGGTTGGCCGCCTGCACCTCATGCGAAGACGCTTCGAGCGAAGCGTTGGCGCGCTCGAGCGCCGTGGCATAGTCCTTGAGCACTTGCTCGGCACGGCGCCGCTCGTGGGTCTCGAGAGTCAGGCTGACCTGAGCCGCCAGCGACGCGGCGAAGCTGCGTTCTTGCAGCGTCCAGGTTCGCGGTCCGCCGACGTGCTCGTGGGCAATGACGCCGATCGTGCGCCCCCCCAGGCGGACCGGGGCCACCAGGGCCGAGGCGGTGCGCTCGGCGTTGCCGCCACCCGCCGAGGCGGAGTCAGATCGGTCGGCGACGACGAGTTGTCCGCCCTCGAGAGCGCGGGCATCCGCCGATCGCTCCTCGACCGACATCGCTCCGCCGTGGCGATGGACTGCCCCGGTGCGCTCGTACTGATCGAGACAGGTTAGCTCCCCGCCTTCGTCGGCCCTCGTCCACACACGCACGCGTTCCACGGCCAGGGCTTCGGCCCCGGCCTCGGTGATGCGGCCGAGGGCCTCGCGCAGATCGCCCTCGAAGCAGGCTTGTTGAGCCGTGAGGCGCAGCAACACTTCGGTCCAGCGGCTCGAGCGCGCCTCACTGGTTCGCAGATCCGCCGTCATCGTTTCGGCGATTGCGGCGGCGCGGGCGCGCGTGGAATTGACCGTGGCCACCAAGCCGAACAGCAACAGGCTGATCACGAGCGCCCCGCAGCCGATCAGCCCCGACTCGCCGTGCAGCGCGCTGGCAGGCGGCTCGCCGAACACGCGCAGCAGCCACTTCCGTCCGCCAAACCCCACCGGGTAGTCGATGGTTCGCCGCCCCACGAGCTGAGGCGCCGAAGCCGACCGCCGCACACGCAGGCGATGATCTTCCGTGGTCTGGCTCGAGTCGAACAGCTCGAACCCGATGAGCTGGTTGGGCGCCGGCAGCACTTGCGCGGCCAAGGCCTCGGTGCGGAGCGACGCCCCGACCCAGCCCATCGGCGTCGCGGCCGGACCGGGGCCTTGCGTTCGATCGTAGACCGCCGTGTAGAGCGCCACGCTGAGTTCCTGGCTGGGCTCCTGCCGCAGATGGAACTGCGCCGAGACGGCGGGCTTGCCTGTACGGGCAGCCCGGTTCATGGCCTCGCGCGATTGGGCAACGGTGTTGGAGTCAAAGCCGAGCGCCGTGTGATTGGCGTCGGCAGGCTCGATGAACTGGATGATGCGATACTCCGCCCGATCGCCGGCTGGTTGCAGTTCGAAGGCCGGCGCGTGATCCGCATTCGCCGCTCGTAAGAAGTCGTCGAGCTGCGCCCCCGGCACGCGACGGATGAACGCCAGTCCGCGAATGACGCCCGCGTCGTCGTGTTGCAAGACGTTCGACGTGAATTGCCGCCATTCGGAGCGATCGACCGAATGACTGGCGGCGAACAGGCCGGCAGTGGACTGCAGCAACACTTCGATTTGCTCGAGCCGATAAGCGATCTCGGCGTGGATGCGCTCTGCCTCGACCAGGAACAACGACCGGCGTTCTGCTTCGGCGCGGCGGACCGCATTCAGCCAGCCGACCATGCCAGCGGCCAACGAGATCACCAAGACGACCCAAGGGGCAGCGCGGGACAGCAACGAGCGCATGGGGGGCCACACTGCCAGGCGGGAAGGATGCAGGGCGGGATTGCGGAGACGGGCGGTAGTATGAGGAAAGCCTAGCTCACACCTCCAATCGGGCGGGGAGGCGAACGGCTGCCTTGGCCAAGGGATAACCCCCCGTCTCTCAAAGGTTTCGGACGACATTGGCTGCGGCGTCGCCGGAGCCGGCACGTTGGTGTCGTCGAGTGGTCCAACGATGATTTGGCTCACCCGACGAGACTGCCACAGTTATCACTTGGTATGCGTGAGGGCAATTCCCGTAAGTGACTTCGCAGAAACAAGTTACGCAACTCGTCGATTTACACAATCATCATGGAAATCGATGTTATCGTTGACATTGTCAAGAATGGCGCGATAATCTGTTGCATGCAGGCGCCGGACTGAGGCTCGCTCATGGCTGAAAACGAAACGCTGGACTCCGTTAGATGGAAGCGCCTGGTCCAATCGGTGGCCCGCGGCGATTCGGTGAATGGAGAGTTACCAATGCAGCCTAATTCTGTCGATCCCCGCGCCCTTGGGCAGCGAATCACCGAGTTCCGCAAAGCGCGGGGAGCAACGCAACAGGAGGTGGCAGATTTGCTGAGTTACAGCCGGCCCACCTACATTGCCATCGAAAAGGGAGAGCGGCCGGTCAAGCCTGAGGAAATTGTCAAGCTGGCTGGCTTCTTTGGCCGCCAAGTGCATGAGCTGGTTCGCCCGGGAGAGCCTGCGATCAGTTTGCAGCCCCACTTGAGGGCTGTTGTTGGGCGATCAGCGGCACACGACGAAGCCGGGCTGCGCGCCGCTGTCGATGATCTGCAGCGCTGGGCCGAGGACTACTGCGAGTTGGAACGGCTCGTGGGAGCGCCGCTGCGTCGAAACTACCCACCCGAGATCGCTCTCAACGGGCGCGTGGAGCCGACCGAGCTGGCGGCGGGCGAGGCCGCGCGCGAGCGCCAACGCCTGGGCCTGGGCGACCAGCCGGTGATCGACCTGCGACGGATGCTGGAATGGGACGTCGGCCTGCGAATCTTCTACGGTGAGCTGCCGTCGGCGGTCGCCGGCATGTACGCCTATACGGCCGATTTCGGCGCCTGCATTCTCGTCAACCGCAAGCATCCGGCGGAACGTCGGCGAATGTCGCTCGTTCACGAGTATGGGCATTTGTTGGTCGACCGCTACAAGCCAGGCATCGATTACCTAGCCTCCCCCGGCCGCAAGCCCGCCAACGAGCGATTTGCCGAGGCTTTCGCACTCTGCTTTCTTATGCCGGGTTCCAGCGTACGCCGGCGATTCCATGACATCGTGACCGCCAGCGGCGACTTCCAGGTGGCCGACCTGCGACGACTGAGTCATTTCTATTTCGTCTCGGTAGAGGCAATGGCTTTGCGTCTCGAGCAGCTTGGCCTCATCACCAAGGGAAGCTGGCAGTTTCTAAAGGAGGCGCGGTTCTCGTCTCAGCGAGCTGCCGAACTGCTTGCTTTGCAACCTCAGCCCATTAACAACGAAGCGTATCCTGAGCGATACAAGTTTCTTGCCGTACAGGCGTACGACCGAGGGGATCTAGGCGACTCGGATCTGGCAAGCTATTTGCGCTGCGATATCGCCAAGGCCCGTGAAACGGCCGCCACCACTCGCACCAGCCGCGAAGTGACCGAGGCGACCGGCGAAGAGCGCCAGGTGCTGCTCGACTTCGGCAAGTCGCTGTTGAGTGAGTCGACGCCGACGGATGCCGGAGCCTAACCCTGGATACGGCTGTACTCGACGCCTGCTGCCTCTTCGACCTGCTGGCCTCAGGGCGAGCGGCTGAAGTATTGCAGGCCAATCGCTACGACTGGCTGGTGCCCATCGCAGTTGTCGCGGAACTCAAGTACGAGCGCACGTTGGATCCTGAGGATCCGGCCAAAACGATCAATCGACCGATAAATCTGCAGCCGCTCTTGGATCGAAAGCTGCTGCAATTCTGTCAACCGGCCCCAGGGCTGGAAGTCGCCCGCTTCGTGCAGTACGCCGCTCAGTTCCGCTCCGACGGCGAAGCGATGTGCCTGGCGATCGCCGAAACGCGAGGTTGCGTTCTGGCGACCGACGATCGTAAGGCAATACGACTGGGCCAGCAGGCCGGGTTGACCGTTTTATCCTGTCCGGAACTGATGAAGCGCTGGGCCGACGTGAGCGGCGCTTCGGCGTCCGATCTTCGCAGCGCCCTACTGGGAATCGAACGATTCGCGCAGTTTCGACCCAACTCGTCGATGCCGTGGGCCGACTGGTGGTGCGAGCGACTACCGCGCGACTGACTCAACCTCGCAACCACAGGGCGAGTCTTTACTTCGGCCACTTCGCGAACTGCCGGCCCGCGTAGAGGGCGGCGTCGCCGAGTTGCTCTTCGATTCGCAGCAGCTGGTTGTATTTGGCCAGCCGGTCGGTGCGCGAGGCGCTGCCGGTCTTGATCTGGCCGGTCGAGAGGGCCACGGCGAGATCGGCGATCGTGGCGTCTTCGGTTTCGCCGCTGCGGTGGCTCGAGATCGTGGTGTAGCCGCAGCGGTGGGCCAGCTGGATCGCCTCGATCGTCTCGGTGAGCGAGCCGATCTGGTTGACCTTGATGAGAATGCTGTTGGCGATCCCTTGCTCGATGCCGCGCTGCAGCCGCTTCGTGTTGGTGACGAACAGGTCGTCGCCCACGAGCTGCACCTTGTCTCCCAGCTTGTCGGTGAGCAGCTTCCAGCCTTCCCAGTCGTCCTCGGAGCAACCATCCTCGATCGAGCAGATGGGATACTTGGCCGACCAATTCGCCAGCAGCTCGACCATCCCGGCCGAGTCGATGGCGCGGCCGTCGAAGGTATAGGTCTTCTTCTTCTCGTCGTAGAACTCGGTGGCGGCCACATCGAGCGCGATGCACACCTGGCTCCGCGGCTCATAGCCCGCCTTCTGAATCGCCTCCATGATCAGTTCGAGGGCGTCGGCGTTGCTGCCCAGGTCGGGGGCGAAGCCCCCTTCGTCGCCGACCGCGGTGTTCAGCTTCTTGGCCTTGAGCACCTTCTTGAGGTTGTGAAACACCTCGACGCCGCAGCGGAGTGCTTCGCTAAAGGTGTCGAACCCCAGCGGCATGACCATGAACTCCTGCACGTCGACCGAGTTGTCGGCATGCTGACCGCCATTGACGATGTTCATCATCGGCGCCGGCAAGAGCCTTGCGCCCGCGCCGCCCAAGTAGCGGTAGAGCGGCAGCCCGGCGAAGTTGGCCGCGGCCTTGGCCACCGCCAGCGACACGCCGAGGATGGCGTTGGCGCCCAGATTCTTCTTGTTCTCGGTGCCGTCGAGGTCGATCATCCGCTGGTCGATGTCGGCCTGATTCAGGGCGTCGAGCCCGGTGAGGGCCTCGTCGAACACCGAATTGACGTTCTCGACGGCCTTCGACACGCCCTTGCCCAGCCACTGCTGGTCGTCGCCATCGCGCAGTTCCCAAGCCTCATGAACGCCGGTGCTCGCGCCGCTGGGAACGGCCGCCCGGCCGAACGAGCCATCGAGCAGGGTGACGTCGACTTCGACCGTGGGATTGCCCCGGCTGTCGAGAATCTGGCGGGCCTGGATCTGTTCGATGGCGCTATAGGAACTCATGGCTCTGCTCGTAGAGGGCTGAAAAAAAGATCGCCCGACGCGGAGCGCCGGCCGACCGATTCGACTTCGGGGGACGCGACGGAAGCCGTCATTCTGGCGGAATTGCGGCCCGCTGGCTAGTCGCGCTGCCTGGAACGTCTACGGTTCGCGCACGTTGTCGAGTTGCTCGCGCGTGAACAGCGCCTGAAGAGCAAACCGGTCCATGTCCTCGGCGAAAAAATGCACCGAGCCATCGCACATGGCGAAATTGGCGCCCCGCGGGTGGAACGAGAAGACGCCGAGGCCGTTCTCGCGATTGATCGCGCCGCTCGGATCGACGGTCCGCAGCATACGGCCGCCGCCCATCGCCCAGCCGCCCAGCGGAAGCGCATACTCGAGAACCGCTCCATCTCGAGCATACAGGTCCGGTTGCCCAGCCTGCTCGAAGAATTGGACGGTGTGGGAGCGGCCATCGCCGATGTCGGCGAAACGCGGGCACGGCGTGCCCGCGCGGTTCCACTGCCGGACCATTTCGTTCGGACTCCCGGCGCCCGTGGCCCAGGCCCCAGGGAATTCATTGAAGTACTCGGGCGCTTGATAGTCGGTGGCGCCGAAAATCCGCCCGCTCAGTTCGAAGCGCCGGCCGTATCCCAGGGTCGAAGGGCATTGAAACAGACCGATCATCCTGCTGACCGCCTCGGCGTTGGCCGGATCGCCAGCACTGAGCCCCAGCTGAAACTGAGCGAACAGGGCCCCCTGCTCCAGGTAAGGCAGCAGTTTGACGCGCCAGCCGAGCGAATGGATTTCCGAAGGCCGCCGATCCCCCACCACCGCCTGTCCATCCTGGTCATACATGTTGACCCAGAGCGGCGGCATGTGAAGTTGCTTGTCGTCGAACAACCAGAGTCCCAGTCCATGCTGGCGCAAATTGTTCTGGCAGGACGTGTTCCGCGCCCCTTCGCGGGCAAACTGCACGGCAGGCAAAAAGATCGCCAGCAGGATCGCCACAATGGCGATCGAGACCAAGAGTTCGACCAGCGTAAAGCCGCGCGACGAGCGCGCGCGACGGATGCAACGAACGTTCATCGACAAGCGTCCAGCGGCTGACGACACCAATCGCCTGCAAGAATGCTAGCCGGCCGTCACGGCGCTTGTCGAGAGTCGCGCGGGGAATTTGCGGGGTTTGGTCTACTTTTTTGCGGTCCCGGTCGACTTTTCCGGCGCGATCGTGTCCTCGATCTGGATCGCCTTTCGACCCTTGAACGCGCCCGCCCTGGCCCGGTACTTGCGCACCCCCTGCACCGCCACCTCGAGCGCCGACCGCACGTCCTTGTCGGTCGTAATGATGTCTCCCACCCGCAGCGCCAACAGGTCGCCGGTGCTGATCTTGGCGTCGGCCAGTTGCACGACCAGTTCCACGGCCGAGCCCCGCAGATTGCGGCCGATTTGTTGCATCGTCTCCGGGGTTACGTTCTTCCGACCGTAGCTTACCCAATTGTTCGCCGAGAGCTTGTTGCCGATCCGCTCGATCGAATTGAACGGAATGCACAGGTTCATCATCCCGCGCACGTCCTGGATCGTGATCTCAAAGCTAATCAGCACCACCACTTCGTTTGGCGGCACGATTTGGGCAAGCTGCGGATTGCTCTCCACCCGATCGACCGCCAGCGTCAGGTCGACGACATTCTCCCAGGCGCGGTGCAATTCCTCGAGGAACAGGTTGGTGATCTTGGCGACTAGCCGCAATTCGATTTCGGTCAGCGGCCGGCGGGCCACCGGGCCAGCTTCCTTTCCTCCCCCCAGCAGTCGATCGATGATCGGGTAGAGAATCGCCGGGTTGATGTCGAGAATCAGATGCCCCTCGAGCGGTTCGGCCCGCAGCAAGTTGAAGCAGGTGGGATTCTCGAGGCTGAACACGAACTCGCTGTAGGTGAGTTGGTCGACGCTCGTGAGCTTGACCTCGACGATGCTCCGCAGCAGCGCCGATAGTTTGGCGGCAAAATTGCGGCCGAACCCCTCGTGCAGGGTTTGCAGCGCGCGCATCTGCTCCTTGCCGACGCGCTCCGGCCGCTTGAAGTCGTAGGTCGTCACCTTCTCGCGCGGCTTGGCGGGCGCCTCTTTCTCGACGGTCCGCTTGGCCACCGGCGATGTGGCGACGGGGTCCATGGCCGAGAGCAGGCTCTCGACCTCGGCTTGACTGAGTACGTCTCCACCCATGGCAAATTCGCTTACGGTTGAGGGGCCGAAATAGGAGAGGTCGGTTGCCCGGACCGCCGCCACGACAGCGCGAGCAGGGCCAGGCCGCCGCCGGTGATGGCGACGTCGGCCACGTTGAAGATGCCGGTCCGCACGGGGCCCACGCCCAGATTGATGAAGTCGATCACCAGGCCATCGTGCGACACCCGGTCGATCAGGTTGCCGATGCCGCCGGCCAGCAGGCCGAGCACCGCCAGGAACCAGGCCGCCGACAGATCGCGCCGCAGGCCGAGCAGCGCGGCGAAGCCCAGCATCAGCACAGCGTTGAAGGCGATGAACACGCCGCGCCGCACCGTCGGCGGCAGATTCGCTCCCAAGCTCAGGAACCCGCCCGGATTGAGCGCGTATTCCAGGCGGACCGTGTCGGCCAGATAGGAGCGGGCCGGGGTATTGCGCAGAGTTTGCGTGGCCAAACGCTTGGTCGCCTGATCGCAGCCGACGCAGGCTACCAGCAGGGCGAGCCCGCCGAGCCACCGCAATCGAACTTGGTTCGTCATGGCGAGAGACTCCTTTCTCCCGAGACTGCGATCGCTCCGGTTCGACCGAAGCTATTGCCGGACCTGGCCGGTTCCGTACACCACGTACTTGTAGCTGGTCAGCTCTTTCAACCCGCAGGGCCCGCGGGCATGGAACTTGTCGGTGCTGATGCCGATCTCGGCGCCCAGCCCCAGTTCGTAGCCGTCGTTGAAACGGGTGCTGGCGTTGACCATCACCGCGGCGCTGTCGACGCGGGCCGTGAACGCGCGGGCCGCCGCCAAATCGCGGGTGACGATGGCGTCGGTATGGTGCGAGCCGTAGCGGTTGATGTGCTCGATCGCCTCGTCGAGCGAGCCGACGACCTTCACCGAAATGATCGGGCCCAAATACTCGGTCCGGTAGTCCTCTTCGCTGGCCGGGCGAGCGTCGGCGATCGCGGCTCGGGTCGCCCCGTCGCCGCGGATCTCGATGCCCTGGGCGATCAGCTCGGCCCCGATCAACTTCAATGCCTCGTCGGCGATCGACGCATGCACCAGCAGCGATTCGGCGGCGTTGCACACGCCCAGGCGATGGCATTTCGAATTTACGACGATCGGCACGGCCAACTCAAGGTCGGCCGAGGCGTCGAGATAAACGTGGCAGTTGCCGTCGAAGTGCTTCATCACCGGCATGCGGGCTTCGGCCGCCACCCGGCGGATGAGCCCTTCGCCGCCGCGGGGGATGGCGACGTCGATGTACTCGGGCATGCCCAGGAAATGCCCGACCGCTTCGCGATCCGTGGTGTCGACGAGCTGCACGGCGTCGAGCGGCAGGCCGCAGCCGGCGGCTTCGGCCGCCAGCAGCTCGGCCAGAGCCTTGTTCGAATGCAGGGCCTCTTTGCCGCCGCGCAGGATCACGGCGTTGCCGCTCTTGACGCAAAGCGCCGCGGCATCGACGGTCACGTTGGGTCGCGACTCGAAGATGAAGAACACCACTCCCAAAGGCACGCGAACGCGCTGCACCTCGAGGCCGTTCGGCCGGATCGACGACTCGACGATCTCGCCGATGGGGTCTGGCAAAGCCGCCACGGCTTCGAGCCCGCGGGCCATGCCCTCGATCGTCTTGGCGTCGAGCCGCAACCGGTCGATTTGAGCAGGGCTCAGGCCGTAGGTGGGCGCGGCCGCCAGGTCGCGGCCATTGGCCGCCTGCAGTAAGTCGGCGTGAGTCCGCAGCGACGCGGCCGAACGCTCGAGCCAGGCGATCTTTTGAGCGCCGCGCGCCTGGGCGAGCTCGGCCGAGGCCGCGCGAGCGCGGCGGGCCACACTCAGGCAGTACTCGCGCAGATCGGTTCGCTCAGCGATCGCCAACGCGTGGTCCTTTGCTCCGAAGCAACGCAATTGCAGCGACTTAGGTCGCATGTGCTGAAAGAGGGGCAGCTTGGAATTATCGTGGAACGGTCGCGCTGGGTCAACGTCGGACGAGCCACCGCAGAGGGCTCGCAAGTCGCGCGCGAAGCGTCGGCCGGGCCGTTCCCCGGCGAACGCGGGCTGGCCGTGGCCGCCGCGGTGGATCAGGGGCCAGGGAGGCCGCCTCGGTCCAGGCGGGACCAAAGATTTCGAGGAAACTGCCGGCCAAAAACCCCACGAAGCCGCCGAGAAACCCGCACGACAGGCCGCCGACGACCAAACCGGCCAGGGTTCCCTGAGGGTAGTTGAACCATGCCAGCACAACCCCGCCGACCAAGGACCCAAGCAGGGCGGCGACGCTGGCAACGACAGGCGTCGTGCGGCTCAATCGCTGCTTGTTTCGCAGGCTGGTAACCGGCAATACGGCCGCGGACACCTGAGTCGCCGCGGGCGCCAGGCCGCGGCCGGCCGCAGTATCGGTGATCCGCGGGGCCTGGTCGCGCAGGCGAGTGCCCAAGGCGTTGCCGACCACATGGGCGCCGATCAGCAGAGCGACGCTGGCGATCACGATCGCCGGCCCCAGAGAGACGCTTACGAGCAAGGCCAACAGCCCACAAAGCAACGTCATCCAAAGGAGCAACGACCGCAGCGAGAAGCGCAGGGCGAGCAACCGGGGAACGTCGGGGCGCTGGGTGTCGGACGACATGAGAAGCCAGGAGGGGGCCGCAATCGCGAACACCTGACATTGTAGTCCGTGGGCCGACCCTGTTTAGTCGCCCGAGGGGAGGGACCGCCCGCGGGCGCGGCTTGTTGCACGCCCGTGACGGATTTAGGATTGCCGTCGACGCAATTTCCCTTGTCGAACCGAGCGGTTCGGCCAGCGGTTGTCACAGACCTTTCCCACCCCGCCTCGAGAGCCCCCATGAAACGCCTGTTGTCGCTCGCCGCACTTTTGGCCTGCGCCGCCGTCCCACTGTCGGCGACGGCCGAGGAGGCCAAATACCCCACCTTTGGCAAGATCGAGCGCGCGGATCCGCAGTTCGACCAACTCGTGCCCCCCGGGGCGAAGCTCGAAAAGCTGGCTGAGGGATTCGACTGGTCGGAAGGGCCCGTCTGGGACCGGGAGGGAAGGTTCCTGCTCTTCTCCGACATCCCGCCCAACAAGGTGATGAAGTGGAAGGAGGGGGAGGGAGTCAGCCTGTTTCTGCATCCGGCGGGCTACACCGGCAGTAAGCCGCGTGGCGGCGAGCCAGGGTCGAACGGCCTCTTGTTCGACAAGAACCACAAGCTGGTCCTCTGCCAGCACGGCGACCGGCGGATCGCGCGGCTCGAAGATGGCAAGTTCGTCACCGTGGCCGATCGCTGCGACGGCAAGCGGTTCAACAGCCCGAACGACGCGGTGTTCAAGTCGAACGGCGATCTGTACTTCACCGATCCGCCCTACGGGCTCGATGAAGGGCCCGACGACCCGGACCGCGAACAGCCGCACTGCGGGGTTTACCGCGTCACGCCCAGCGGCGAGGTGACGCTCCTCTCCACGGAGCTGTCGCGCCCCAACGGCATCGGCCTGTCGCCTGACGAGAAGACCCTTTACGTGGCCAATTCCGATGGCGCGCGGCCGATCTGGATGGCCTTCGACGTGAAGGAAGACGGCACGCTCGGCAAAGGCCGCGTGTTCTTCGACGCCACTCCCTGGGTGAAGCAGGGACTCAAGGGCTCGCCCGACGGCCTCAAGGTCGACGCCGCGGGGAACGTGTTCGCCACCGCGCCGGGCGGGGTGGCCGTGTTCTCACCCCAGGGGAAGTTCCTCGGCCGGATCAACACCGGCGAGGCGACGGCGAACTGCGCCTTTGGCGACGACGGCAAGACGCTCTACGTGACGGCCGACATGTATCTCGGGCGAGTCCGGCTCAACACCAAGGGGTTGGGCTTCTAGTGCTGCGTCACGCACGGATTTTAGGGTTGTGCCACACTAACGGGCGCGCTGGCCGAAAATGCCGCCCGGCCCGTGCAGGGGTCTGCGAGGCTCGGCCAGGGAAACGTGGCTCTCCCTTGCTTGCGCTGCGGGCTAGTATCGGAGGGGCAACCCGAACTTCTAGCTGTGACGCAGCACTAGCCCTTGGCTAACTGCGAGCGCAAAAAAAAGTTCGGCCGCCGGCGACTGCAGGCGCCGGCGGGCCGAACCCGCGTTCCGCCGGGGCGGAACGACTCCCCACAGAGGTATCAAGGGGTAGCGGTCGCTACGTGGTGCATGGCGTTCGTGGCCCACAGCAGGCGGCACAAGGTTCTCACCGGAGCGCCGCTGCCGACGGGTGTTTCCCGCCGGCAGCGGCCTCGCGCCCGGTCCTCCGGCGCTTCCTTGCCGGTTGGGTGACTTCGAATCGTGGAGGCCGCGATCGCAGTGATGCACACCAGCGCCAGCCTATCTGCTGTTTCCCTGGGTCGATTTCAGTTGCTCCGCAGTTAGGTAGGCGGTCTCGCCCCGCTCGAGGTCTTCGCAGACCCATTTGCCGGGATACTTTTCCGAACGCGAAACCACGCGCACGCGGAACCGCCGACCGTGATCGACGGCCTGATAAACGGCGCCCGGCTGCACGTGTGTCTGTGGCATTCCGGCATAGGGTCTGGCTCTGCTCTCGCCGGGAAAGCGAGCGTTAATTTTCCCGCGAACAGGAACGCGACCATCAGCCATGAGAAAAGCAAAGTCATGTCACAATCCATTGCCGGAGCATTGCTTACGGCGATTGCTTTTTTTCCGACGTGACTTTGCAATGCAAAGTAGACGCCTTGCCGCTGTAGCTTTGGGTGATCTAGGAAGGATAGGAGCAGGACGGACACGTTCGAGTGATAAGGCGCATGCCGTCACTGACTACAGCGTTTTCAAGTACTCGAGTAGTTCCTCGCGTTCCACAACGGTGAGCCCCACGCCGTACTCGTGCCCCGAGTTCGCGTTGCCCGACTGTTTGGTGTCGAACGTCTCCAGCCCCTGGTCGGTTCGCAGGCCGACACGCTCCGCGTCGAAGACACGGCTGCCGACCTTGAAGACCTCGGGACGGTCCTTCGCGGGCAGCAACAGATCGTAGAGCGTGGGCACGGCGCCGTTGTGCAGGTAGGGCGAGGTGGCCCAAATGCCGTCGAGCGAACGAGCTTTGTAGAACGGGGACTGCAGGTGAGCTGGCAGTCCGGAGGCGAATTCACGCTGGTCGCGATAGTCGAGTTGCTCGGCCGGGGTCAGTCCCAAGCGGGAAAACTCGGTGAGCATGACCCGCCGGACTGCGCCGGCCAACACCAAGGCCACCGGCAGTTCATCCTGTGCGCCGAGTTCGGACTTGAGCGGGCCGGTCTTTGCCCGGCGAACCAGGAAGCTCTGGGCCGCCTGGGGGTCTGTATGAAGCTCGGACAACGGCACGAGCCGGACATCGACCAATTGGCGGCCGTATGCGTTGGGGGGCAATTTCGGCGGCGGCGGCGTCGCGTGGCAGCTTTGGCAGTGTTGCTCATAGTGCCGCTGACCACGCGCGGCCTGCGCGCGATCGATGGGGCGCCACGCGCTCGGCCATGGGGGCGATTGGATCCGCTTGATGCGCTCCTCCAACGCATGCAGATTCTCGATATTCGCCGAGGTCTGAGTGGCCATCGCGGTCACGCTCAGTTCGCCGAACACACCGAGCACTTCGCCGATGTTGCGGGCCAATGGATCCTCGGAGGCGCCGTTCCATTGCACCCTCGTGTGATCGGGAGCGCCCCACAGATGCGGGTAGCTGACCGGGGCGGCGGCCGCACGGTAGTTCTCGGGAAGGCCAAGGCCGGTGCCGACGATCTCGTTGAGCAGGATGCCGAAGGCATCGAGGCGGCCATAGCCATACGGAACGGGCGAACGGCTGCGGGCCAAGAGAGCGGAGAACCGGTTGGTGAAATCTTGCACCTCGCTGCGCAGCGAGATTGCTTTTTCGGGTGCGTAAGCGCCGCCAACGACTCGTCGGGCGAATCGTGCGAACTTGGCGGGTTCGTGCAGAGTGCGTTCGAGCGCTTGGCGGAGGGCGTTCGCAAAATCGAAGAAACTAGCGTCCGCGGGAGCGCCGTCGATCCGCAGCGTTTGCTCGCCGCTTTGCAACTCGCGCGTATGGCAGGCCAGGCAGGTGAGGCCGAGATAGGCCACGCCGGCCGCGTTCGCGTCGCGGACGAAGCCGATCGGCAAGCCCCAGGGATTCTCGCCCGCATTCTGCGGCCGCAAGTATTGGAAACCGACCAAATAGTCGAGCTCACGGAACAGTTCCTGGCCGTGCGGCTGTTCGAGCGCCAGGAACCAGTCCCACGGAATCATTCGCGAGCCCTGCGGCGCGTTGTAGGTCCAGTTGCGGTCTGCTTCTGACCAACCCTGCGCGGCGAGTTCCACGGCGAGCGCCGGCAGCGCGGCGGATCCCCACACAACGGCCGCCAGGCAAGCGGCCAGCCCGAGACCACGAAGGTTGACGATCCAGCGGTGCATGCTGAGTTGCTCCTCGATTGCGCCGAGACTATTTCCCCGCGGAACTCTCAGGGAAGGTCGCCTCATTAGAGAGGCGCGTTCTTCGGCGCATACACTGGGAGCAACGAAGCCGCGACGAAGGCGCAAGGCAACCCGCGCCGGCCCGCCGAGAGCGATGCGGCCTCAGGCTGGGCTACTCGATCCAACCCCCGCCGAGCACGCGGTCGCCGTCGTAGCACACCACGGCTTGCCCCGGCGCGACCCCGTCGCGCGGCGCCTGAAGCGCCACGCGCAGCCGTCCGCCAGGCAGCGGCGCCACGGTGGCCGCGGTTGCGGGGCTGTTGTAGCGGATCTGCACCTGACAAGAGAACGGACCGCTCGGCTCCTCGACCAGCCAGTTCAGCCGATCGGCGGTGAAGTCGGCGCGGGCCAGCGCCGCGCGCGGCCCAATCACCACGCGCCGCGTCTCGGCTTCGATCCGCACCACGAACCGCCGCTCGCCAAAGGCCAGGTTCAGCCCCTTGCGCTGCCCAATGGTGAAGCCCTCGATGCCGTCGTGGCGCCCCACCACTTGCCCCTCCGTCGTGACGATCTCGCCCGCCGTCTCCGCGTCGCCGCGGCGGCGGCGGACGAATTCCGCGTGGTCGCCGCTCGACACGAAGCAAATCTCCTGGCTGTCTCGCTTGTCGGCCACGCGCAGGCCCAGGTCGCGGGCCAACTCGCGAATGCGCGTCTTACACTCGCCTCCCACGGGAAACAACACCCGCGGCAGCGCCGCGCGGTGGATTCCGAACAGCACGTAGGACTGGTCCTTCGCGCCGTCGAGCCCGCGCCGCAGCGCGAGCGCACCGTCGGCGGCTGGCTCGAGCCGCGCGTAGTGTCCGGTGGCCACGAACTCGGCCCCCACTCCGTCGGCATACTCGAGCAGCTTGCCGAACTTGAGCCAGTTGTTGCACATCACGCAGGGGTTGGGCGTCCGCGCGGCGGAATACTCGGCCACGAAGTAATCGATGATCCGCCCGAACTCCTCCTGGAAGTCGAGCGCGTAGAACGGAATGTCCAGCAGGTCGGCCACTCGTCGGGCATCGGCCGCGTCGCTGGCGGTGCAACAGCCCTGCTTGTGATCGAGCCGCGTCGACACGATCGGCAACTGGCCTCGCTGGGCCTCGGCGCCCGACTCACAGCCGGCGGCGACCGGCTCGCCGTGCCGCATGAACAGGCCGATCACCTCATGGCCCTGCGCGCAGAGCAGGTGGGCAGCCACGCTGCTGTCGACCCCGCCCGACATCGCCAACACAACCCGCGCCATCGACGCTCACTCTAACCCGGGAAAATAAGCCTCTCCAGCCATTCTAGACGCCGCAGCGAAAGGCCAGAAGCGGTGCTGCGGGGCGGCGGAGTTTGGCTACTCCGGGCCCCGCTTTTTGCGGCGGCCCCTGGCCGGCTTCTTCTCGTCCCCCAGAGTGTTTTTCCGCCGCAGGATATGGTGGTAGTGCTGGGCAAAGCGATGGGCTTCGTCGCGGACGTACTGCAGCAGCCGCAGCGCATAGGCATGGCGGCTGAGCCGGAGCGGCTCGT
Source organism: Pirellulales bacterium (assembly GCA_044221365.1). GTDB lineage: Bacteria > Planctomycetota > Planctomycetia > Pirellulales > JBGAPH01 > JBGAPH01. The sequence goes on along the minus strand of JBGAPH010000015.1, from coordinate 43,519 downwards.
CGAGCCCAGCCACGAAGATTTCCTCCTCCCGCTTGGCCAGCGAGAGCACCGTCGGCGGCGCGATGCCCAGCCCGGCGAAAGCAGCGAGGCCGGCGTTGAGCTGCCCCTTGCCGCCGTCGATGAGCAGGATGTCGGGAAAGACCTCCCCGGATTCGTGCAGTCGATGGAAGCGGCGGGCGACGACCTCGTGGATGCTGGAAAAGTCGTCGATCCCCTGGACGCCTTCAATCTTATAGCGGCGATAGCCCGGCTTGGACGGCAGCCCATCAATGAATTGCACCAGGCTGGCCACCGTTTCGCCGCCTCCCAGGTGGGCGATATCGACGCCTTCGATCGTGCGCGGCATCTCCGCGAGCCCCAACACCTTCTTGAGTCCGGCCAGCCCCTTCTTGGGGTCGATGTAGAAGACCTCTGGCTGCACGTGGGTGTCGAGCTCGCCGCGCTCGTCCAGCGTTTCCAGCATCCGCAATTCATCGCGCAGCCGGGCCGCCTTTTCGAAGTGCAGGGCCTTGGCGGCCTCGGTCATTTCGGCCCGCAGCTCTTCGAGCAGCCGCGTCTTCTGCCCTTCGAGAAAGAGTTGCAGCCGCCGGATGTCGCGGCGGTACTCTTCCTTGCTGATCCGCAGGTTGCAGGGAGCCGTGCATTGATCGATCGACGCCAGGAGGCAGGGGCGGAACCACCGCCACTTCTCGTCGTTCTCGTCGATGTCGAGGCTGCACGTGCGGAACTTGAAGATCTTCTGTAAGACCTGAATCGCCCCCCGCAGGCTGCCGGCGCTGGCGAACGGGCCATAGAGCTTGGTACCGCGTTCGTGCGGCTCGCGGGTGAACTCGACGCGGGGAAAATCTTCGCGAGTGTAGATCTCGAGATACGGAAAGCTCTTGTCGTCCTTGAGGTCTTTGTTGAATTTGGGCTGCACGTCCTTGACGAGCCGCGCCTCGAGCAACAAGGCATCGACCTCGCTCTCGGTCTCGAGGAAGTCGATGTCGCAGATCTCGCGCACGAGTTCGGCCGTGCGGCGATCGTCGGCCGCGGCCTGCAAGAAGTAGCTGCCGGCGCGCGAGCGGAGATTCTTGGCCTTGCCGACGTAGATCACGCGGCCAGCCAGGTCCTTCATCAAATAGACGCCGGGCGTCTGCGGAAACTCCCGCACTTTGGCAGCCGCGCGGCGGAAACCGAACTGGTGCTCGCCGGGGGGGGAGGCCGGTGCGGCCTCAGCCTCGGGCTCGGCGAGGGGGTCGGCGGATAGCGGCAGGTCGTCGTCCATGGATAGCTCTATTGTACGCCGGTGAGCGAACGGGCCCACAGGGGTGCTTGAAGCCCCGTGGAATCTTGTTGCTTTACCGCCAGATTTGGCCTATCACGAAAGCATCGCCTCCCGTTCTCTCCCTGCCGAAGCTACCCCATGTCTGGCCGCCCACTTTCCCACGTGTTTGCTCGAGCGGCTCGGTCGGCTTGGCCTCTCGCGCTGTTGCTGACGGGCCTGTGCTCGGTCGAACGCGCGCAGGCCACGCAGTTGTTTTGGAGCGACGAGCAAACCGGGCAGATTGGCCGAGCGCGGCTCGATGGAACGGCGCAACAGGGGCTGCTCACGCGTTCCTCGCCGCGCGGCCTGGCCTTCGATCCCCAAGGAGCGCGGTTGTTCTTTGCCATGGATCTGCCTTCGGTGCCGATCGAGCCGACGGGTTCGATCCAGGTCGCGCCGCTGACCGGCGGCAGCAGCACGCTCGTCGGCAAGCAGCAGCTTCCTTGGCACGTGGAATACGCCGCCGCGAATGACTCGGTCTACTGGACTGATCTGAACGACCAGGTGATCCGCCGCGCGCCCGCCGCCGGCGGCAAGGTGGAGACGATCGTGCCCGGCCTGGCGGTTCCGGCTGGATTAGCCATCGACGCCTCGGCCGGCCGGCTGTATTGGAGTGAGCAGAACGTGGGCACGGAGCTGCCCCATGAAATCCACTCGGCCAAGCTCGACGGCAGCGACGAGCATTCGTTCCTCACCGGCTCGCTGCTCCCCTACGATCTGGCGATCGATCCGCTGCGGGGCAAGCTCTACTACAGCATCATCAATCCGAACATCGATGGCTTGTATCCGGGGGCCATCCTTCGTTCGAACCTCGACGGCAGCGATCCCGTTCCCGTGGTCTCGGGACTCGGCGGCCCGCGCGCCCTGGCCATCGACGCGGCCGCAGGCAAACTCTACTGGAGCGACTGGAACGAACTGACCGGCGCGCCGGGGCATTTGAGCCGCTCGAACCTCGATGGCAGCGACGCACAGGACCTTGTGTTGGGGCTCGACCGGCCCTACGGGCTTGCGCTTGATTTGCGGCGGACTCCGGGGGACGCCAATGACGATGGCCGCGTCGATCTCTCGGACTTCGGTCTGCTCAAGGCCCACTTCGGGTCCGGCAGCCTATGGGGCGAGGGGGATTTCGACGCCAGCTTGAGCGTCGACCTGTCCGACTTCGGCATCCTCAAGCAGAACTTTGGCACAGGCACGCTGCCGGCCGGGGTTCCCGAGCCGTCGGCCGGAGTGCTGGCAGCGATCGGACTGCTGGCGGCAAGCGCCCTTGGTCGGCTCAGGCCCCTTTGCTAGACTCCCGCCCGCCTGTGCTGGGCCGCTGGTCCGGCCGTGCGCTTTCCCTGCGCACGCAGGCCTCCTAGGAAACGGATTTCCTTCGCCGCCTTGCTGGATTCTTCGCTATGCGAACGCTTCGCTCCGGGCTCCTTGCGCTCACTTGGCTGACCGCGGCCACCGCTCCCAACCTGGCCCTGGCCACGCCCCCCTGGCAGCGGCTGCTGCCGCTGCGGCGGATCGATGCCGAGCAGGGCAACCCGTATCCGGTGAGCGAGGACCAAGGCCCCTGGATGATCTTGGCGGCCACCTTCCGCGGCGAAGGCGCCGAAGGCCAGGCCAAGAAGCTGGTTCACGAGCTGCGCAGGAACTATCGGCTCGACGCCTATAGCCACGCCAAAGAATTCGACTTCGACGAGGGCTTGGGCCAGGCCCACGACCGCAACGGCCGGCCACGCAAGATTCGCTTTCGCGACGACGGCGAAGTTCGCGAGATCGCCGTGCTGGTGGGCAATTTCGAGAGCATCGACGACCCCAAAGCCCAGCGACTGCTCAACAAACTGAAGTACGAAGTCAAGCCGAGCTGCCTGACGGGCGAAGCGGAGGAAACGAGCATGTCGCTGGCCGCCGTGCGCGAGTTCTACCGCTCGGCTTTGCCTGATACGAGCGCAAGGCGGCAGAAAGGCCCGCTGGGACACTCTTTCATCACCACCAATCCGTTGCTGCCGCGCGAGTACTTCGCCCCCAAGGGGATCGACAAGTTGGTCGAGGAGATGAACGCCGAAGTGCAGCACAGCCTGCTCGACTGCTCCGGCAACTACACGCTGCGGGTGGCCACGTTCCGCGGCTATCGCGTGGTCGACCCGCGCAAGATCGAGGAGCTGGAAGACGGCAAGAAGATTCGCAGCCGCCTGGCCGACGCCGCGGAGAAGGCGCACCAATTGACGCTGGCGCTGCGGCGGTTGGGTTACGAAGCCTATGAGTTCCACGACCGCGAGGAAAGCATCGTCGCGGTGGGCAGCTTCGCCTCCTTCGGCCAGACCCTGCCCGATGGCACGAAGTTGCTCGCTCCGCCCGTGCAGTCCCTCTACGCGACGTTCGCGGCCAAGAGCGGACCTCAAACGGCGCAACAGGCTTCTTACCTGCGTCAATTCGGCGGCAAGTACGCCCAGAACGCCCTGCAGCCCAAAACGCCGGCCAACCTGCCCGGGGCCAACAAGAGCCTGTGGAAAGGTGAGCTGGCCGGCGCCGAGTTGATTCCCTTGGACGTGTCGCCCGAGGTCATCGAAACGCCGCGCCGTTCGGTGAGCAAGGATTACGTGCGCACGGCCCGGCGTTAGCCACCGCGTCGTCCTCCGCCGCCTTGGCCGCCCTGGCCTCCCCCTTGGCCACCGCGTCCGCCGCCGCCCGGGCCGCCGCCGCCCGGACCGCCGAAGCCACCGCCGCCGGGGCCTCCGAATCCTCCGCCGGGCCCGCCAAAACCGCGGCCGCCAAAGCCGCCGCCAGGCCCACCAAACCCGCCGCCGGGTCCCCCCATGCCGCGCATGCTGTTGAACATGTCCATCTGCTGGCGGAACGCGTCACGCTGACCGGGATCGAAGTTCGGCCGCTGGTTGCCGGCCTGGGCGTTGGCGGTGTTGGTCGACGAAGTCACCGCCGGGCCTGCGATCGCCGAGAGGGCCGCCTTCAGGGCCGTCGGCTTAGTGCGCTTGAGCGTGACGACGCGGATCGTTTTCTCGACATCGGTCTGAGCATGGTCGAGCGTGTCGACCAGTTCTTTCACCTCGGTGAACAGCCGATCGGGCGCCGACACCACCAGCGAGTTCGAACGCGTATCGATGCCGATCGACATCTTGGCGGTGTCGCCCGCCGCGGCAGTGTTGCGGTTGCCGCCGCCCCGGCCGCCGCGTCCGCCCCCTTGGTTTTGCATCATCTGGCGGAAGAAGTCTTGCGGCCCAGGCATTCCGCCCGCGCCGCCGGCGCCGACCATTTGCTCGGAATAAACCTGCTTCACGATGTCGGCGATCTCGGTGGCCGAAGTGTTGAACACGGGAATCAGCCGTGGCCGAGCCTGCACGAGCACGTCTTCGGGGCTGCCAGGTTGGTCGAGAATCTTGAGCATCTCCTCGATCATGTCGAGCTCCGCCGGCTTCGCCTGCACGAGCAGGGCGTTGAGACGAGAGTCGGGCACGATCTTCATGAGGCCGCCGCCGAGAGCGCCCGCGCCGCTGTCGCCGCCGCCGTCGGTGCCCATCAGTCCTCCCATGAAGCCGCCGCCCCCCATGGCGTTCATGGCGGCGCCGGCCAGGTCGCCAGTCGCCGAGCCGCCGCCGGTAATGATCTGGTCGAGCGTTTGCGCTACGGCGTCGGCGCGGGCGAACTTCAGATAGAAGACCGCATACTCCTGCTTGCCCGTGGGCTTGAGCGAGCTGATGCTGCGCAGCAGGTTCTCGAGCTTGTCGAGCGCCTCCGTATCGTCCGAGGCGATCACGGTGCCGGTGGGTCCCGGAGCGATGATGATCGAGGAGCCCGCAGCCGAAGCTGCGTCGGTCGGGGCCGACGTTGGCGCGTCACCCGCCGGTTCGGCTTGCTCACTGTCGCGCTGCGTCACCTGCGCGGCGAACACGACCGGCGTCTCGGCCGAGCGATAGGCGTTGGCTGGGCCGGCCGAATCGTCGTCGCTGCCGCGATCGACCTCGAGCGCGTCGGGGGTTTGCTGCGGGGCTGGCGCCACGGCGGGCGCTGCAGCGGGCGCCGGTTCGCTGTCCGCCTCGTCGGCCGTGGGCGCTGCGGCAGCCGGGGGGAGAGCGGCCGAGGGGAGCGCGGCCGCCGGCAAGGTGCCTGGCACGCGGAGGGTGCCGCCGCTCGCCGACACGCCCCGGTCTTGCAGCATCCGCGTGACCACGGCTGACGGAGTGACGACCTTAATCGGGTTCGTGCCCATCGAAGGCCAAAGCTGCTGGAGCTGCTCGACCGCGGTGCGGGCCGTGCGGCCCGTGAGCGGCAGCACGCGGAGGTTGCCGCGGCCCGAATCTTCGCCCGCGGCGGTCGTGGTTTCACCCATTTGGGCGAGCAGTCCCTTGATCTGATCGATTTGAGCCTTGCTGCCGCGGACCAACAAACGCCGCGAACTGGGCTCGGCGTCAATGCGCGGGGCAGTCGGGCTGGGGTTCTGAGCATCGACGCCGAACAGCTTGTTGATCGCCGTCACGGCCAACGCCGGATCGACGAACCGCAGCCGAATCGCTTCCAACTTGCGGCTGTCGCGCTGCAGGTTGTCAAGCGTGGCCCGGATCGTGGCGTGCTGACTCAGGCGGGCGAAGGCCACGATGCTGCCGGTCTTGGGATCGGCGGTCACGCGCGTGTCGGGCGATTCGCCCAGAATCGTTTGCAGCACCTGCAAGGCGGTGTCGGTGTCAGCCGTGCCGACGCTGTAGACCTCGAGCTGCGGGCTATCGGCCAATCCGCCAGCGCCCAATGACTTGAGCACTTCGCCCAGGCGATCGAGCTTGTCGGGGCGTCCGCTGGCGAGCAGCCGCCCGCCGGCGGTGTCGACCGCAATCCGCAGCGAGCCATCGGCCGCGGCGTTGCTCTCGGCCGAGATGTCGAGGAGTTGCCGCACGACGGCCAAGTTCTGCTGCATGCGGCTGGGATCGACGTCGAACTGCCGCACTTGACCGCTCGCGCCGCCGTCGGGCCGCTCCACGGAGTCGATCACCTGGCGAATCGTCTTCAGGCGGCCAGCGGTTTCGGTAACGAGGATCTGGCCGGAGCGCGGCAGGGTGACCACCGTGCCCTGCGGGCCACGAAGCTTTTCGATCTCGCTTTGGGCCTCCTCGGGCGTCATCTTGGCGAGCGGAAAGAGCACGCTCACCAGCTCGAACTCGCTCCGCTTGTCGAGCTCCGACAGCGGGACATAGGGGACCAGATTCGGCGGAATCTTGTCTTCGAGATTGATCAGAATCAACATGCGGCCGCGGCGCACGAGCGTGTAGCCCTTCACCTGCAGCACGCCGTTCAAGAGGTCGATCGCTTCGGCCGCCGTGTAGTCGCGGTTGTCGGTGTAGTTGAAGGTGCCCGGCGGAGGCGCGTCCATCACGAGCGACAGATCGGCGTTGTCGGCAAACCACTCCAGCACCGAGCCCCAGGGCTGATGGCGGAAGGCGAACTTGAGCGTGGCGTCGCCGCTCGGCCGTTCGGCCGGCGGAGCCGCGGGGGCAGCGCCTTCGGCAGGGGCGGGGCGTTCCCCTTCGCCGCCGCGGTTGGAGCGACGCCGATCACGCCTTTCGCCTCCCGGCGCCGGGGCATCCCCCGGGGTCGCGGAAGCGGGCTGGGCCGCCGGCGCCTGACCGCTGCGGGCCGCCAGCTTCTCCCGTTGCTCGGCGGTCAGAATTGCCAGACCCAGTTTCTCGGATTCCGCGCGGAAGGGGGCCAGCTTCTGCTGGCGCTCCTCGGCGGGGGCGTCCTTGAGCTGCAGAGCCTGCTCGAGCACCTCGGTCTCGCGCTTGTCGATCAGGGCCAGGAGCTCGGCCATCTGCTCGCCGGTGAGCCCAAGTTCTTTGGCTGTTTCATCTTTCACCACGTCGGCCAACATGCCAACGAATTCGGCCTCGGCCGCCGCCGCTGGCCGCGCAAGCCCTCCCAACCCCAGGGCGACGACTGCCGCCAAAGCAACTGCCAACCGATTCAGGGCAAGTTTCATGCGACGCATAGAAGGTGCGCTTCGCCTGGAAAGAGAAGAGAGGGGAACCCTCGAAGCCATCGACGCAAATCGTTACGCTTGCGGGGTCTAATTCATCCTAATTTGAAACCCCGCAACCCGCCAACCGGACCGCGGGACCCGCCAACTGGGTGGACGCCGGACAATTCATGGGTCCGCGCTCGCCCTTTGGGTAGTCACTTGCGGAGTGAAAATACCGTCATGCACCGTCAGACCTTTGCTAGCGGCAGCCCCTGGGAGCCCGTCGTCGGCTACTCGCGGGCGGTCCGCGTCGGGAGCCAGGTGTTCGTGTCGGGCACCACCGCCACCGGTCCCGATGGCCAAATCCTCGGCCTCGGCGACCCGGCAGCCCAAACCCGCCAGTGCCTGCGGAACATCGCTGCGGCCCTCGGTCGGGCCGGCGCCCGGCTCAAGGACGTGGTGCGGACGCGGATCTACGTGGTCGACATCGACGCCTGGGAGGCGATCGGCCGGGTCCATGGCGAGGTCTTTGGCGAAATTCGGCCCGCCGCCACCATGGTCGAGGTGCGGCGCTTGATCGCACCGGAGATCCTGGTCGAGATCGAGGCCGACGCCGTAATCGAAGAGTCGGCGAGCCAGCCATGAGCGGAGCCGACGCCGAACTGGTCCTGCTGTCCGAGGCGCTCCACGCCTTGCAAAGGCACGCCTCCGAGTTGCCCGCCGTCGCGGAAGCCCCCCTGTCCCCCGCCGTGCGAGCCGCGCTGCGATCAGCCGCCGAACAAATGGCCGTCGAGCTTCCCTATGGCCACCCGCTCTACGTGGGCCAAATGCTCAAACCGCCGCACCCGGCCGCGCGGCTGGCCTATGCACTCGCCCTATGGGTGAATCCCAACAACCATGCCCTCGACGGCGGGCAGGCCAGTTCGCGGATGGAGAAAGATGCGGTCGCCCAGGTCGCCGACCTGTTTGGCTGGCAGGAACACCTGGGACACCTTGCCAGCGGCGGCACGATCGCCAACTTCGAGGCGCTTTGGATCGCCCGCGAACTACGCCCGGGCCAGGCGGTCGCCGCATCGGCGCAGGCACACTACACCCACGAGCGGCTGTCGGGCGTACTTCAGGTACCCTTCCGCAAGATCGCCGCCGACCGCTTCGGCCGAATGGACGTTGCTGCGCTCGAGGCGGAGCTGAAACGCGGAGCGATCGGCACGGTGGTGGCCACGCTGGGCACGACCGCCGTGGGGGCGGTTGATCCGCTGGCGGAGATCGCCGCGCTCCGCGGCCGCTACGATTTCCGCCTCCACGTCGACGCGGCCTACGGCGGCTACTTCACGCTGGCCGGCAACCTGGCCGCCGAAACCCGGCAAGCTTTCGACGCCATCCCCTTGGCTGACTCGCTGGTCGTCGATCCGCACAAGCACGGGCTGCAGCCCTACGGCTGTGGCTGCGTGTTGTTTCGCGATCCCAGCGTAGGGCGTTTCTACCGACACGATTCACCGTATACCTACTTCACTTCCGACGAGTTGCACCTGGGGGAGATCTCGCTCGAGTGCTCGCGCCCCGGGGCGGCGGCGATCGCGCTGTGGACGACGTTGCAGGCGTTGCCGCTCGAGCGCGGCGGGGAGTTCGCCAACGGGCTGGAAGCGGGACGCGAGGCCGCACTCGGCCTGCATGCGGCCCTGGTCGACGACCCTCGTTTCGCCCCGCTGTTTCCGCCGCAACTCGACATCGTGGTCTGCGGGGTCAAGGCACGTTCGGCAAGCGAAAGCAGCGCAGCCGCCCGCGCGTTCTTTGCAGCGGCGGCCCGCGAGGGCTTGCATCTGGCGCTGGCCAACGTGCCGCGTGCGCTCGCGGAAGCGTCCGGCGTCGTGACGGCTTGGGACGCCGAGCACATCACTTGCCTGCGGGCCTGCGTCATGAAGCCGGAACACCGGGATTGGCTGCCGGAAATCCTGCGCCGCTTGAAGGCGATTGATCGGTCGGCGAGCGGCGACCCCGCCAACAGCCACTCGGCGAGCGGCCCGGCGTAAGCCGGCCGGCAAGGGATAGCGCGAATCGGTCGGCCCGGCTGGCTGATCCGATCGCCCTAATGCGTCATCGCGTACGTCACCACGTTGATGCCGAACGGGTACGACCACTTCTCGGAGTATTCGCGAAAGTATTCGCTCTCTTCCCCCTCGCGCTCCCAGCCGTCGCCGATGTCGTTGTTGTGGCAGCAGAGGACCATCAGGCGGCCCTTGTCGTCGTGGTAGCCCCAGAAGTGCGGGCCCTCGTCCCCTTCGGAGTCGCCGTGCCAGCGCTCGAATTTCTCGCCGTCCCGCCAAGCAAAGATGCTCGGCACCTGTGGCAGGGCCTTCAAGTCGTAGACGATGTGAAAGATCGGGTGATCGAGCTGCAATTCGACCGGCGTCGTCCCCGGCAGGACTTGCTCGAAGACGCCGCGGATGTGCTCCCATTGGGAGCGCGTCCACGTGTCGTCGACCATCAGGAACCCGCCGTTGAACAGATACTGGCGGAGGGCCTTGGCCTCGTCGTCTCGGATCACCATGCCTTGTCCGTTCGAGAGGAACAGGAACGGGTAGTCGCAGAGTTCGGGGTCCGTGAGCCGCAGGGCCTTGTTGTCTGGGTTGACCTTGAACGCGGTAAGTTGCTGCAGCCGGTAGGAGAAATTTCGGTCGCAGTCGGGGAAGTCGTTCGCCCAGTCGCCACGGCCATACGAGTCGAACTCCACGCGGGCGAAGGTGAAGACATCGCGGGGGAACTTGGCCGTGTTCTCCCAGGTAGGCAGCTCGGCCTGCTCCGCCGCTGGCTGATAGCCCCGCCCGCCGCGGCCCCCGCGCCCGCGCTGCCGCTGGGCCCAGAGGACGCCCGACGTGAGCACGACGGCGAGCGCCAGCACGACGATTTTGGCGGAACGCGAGGACACGGGCAGGAGAAACCCTGAGTTTGCTGACTGGGGGTGGGCAATTGCCCCATCATAAGGTCCCGACCGGTTCCGCACACCGCCGCCCAACGCGGCTTTCCCGAAATCCGCGGCGATCGGAAGTTTCCACCCTCGATCACTGCCGGGGTTGGAGATTGTCCGACTTGTCTGCGGACGATGCGCCCGCGGGGGTGAAATTGTCAACGAGGCCCTGGGCTGCCCAGCCGGCGACAACAGACGCCGAGAGGAGGCCGACCGCGTAGAGGGGCAGCGCCCAACGGGCTTGCTCGGCCAGCAGTTTCCGGTGCTCTTCGACGCGTTCCCGATGCCCCGGCTCGGTTCCTGGCACGGGCATGAAATCGATGGGCGGAGGCGCCACGCGAACGACGACGAACAAACAAACCCAGGCAGCGATCGTAAATGCCATCCAAAACACGGGCCTGCGAGACACTAATGTCAGCACCGGCCCGAGGAACAGGATCACCACGATCGAGGCGCAGGAGAATGCGAAGCAGGCCGCCAGAACGGCCATGGCGCCCATCAAACCGAAAAGGGAGAAGCGAGTGAGCCTGCGCTCGTGCAGTAACTTCAGGTTCCCGAGTTGCTCGATTTGTTGGGCGCCACGAATGCTGTCGCGCTTGGCGACGACATATTCATAGAGCTGTCGGTGAACTTGTCGGTCGAGCATGCGGAACTGTTCGTCGCAGTCAGTCAAAGCCGCGAGAACCTTGATTGGCAGTCCCCCTCGACCCTCGCCCGTCTGCAAATCGCTGGCGCTATTGTCGACGAGCGATAGGGCACGGTCCATGCAGTTCGCGGCCTCCTCGGCGCCGATCTCGCGCAACGCGGACACTGCCCGGCGGGCGTGTTGTCCGCTCGGTCCGGCGAAATACTCGACGAAGGCCCCGTCCCCCACCTCCTTGAGGGCCTCCCATGCGAACTGGAGCGCCTGCTCCGCTTCTGATTGCTTGGAAAGCTCGATCCGGCCATAGGCGGCTGACGGGGAGGCAAGCAACCTCTCGAGCGCGAGGCGAGGATCGACATCCATGAGTCTTGGCAAGTCCCGGAAAAACGAATCTCACGCCGCCAGACACTTTACAATGCAAAGTTAGTGATTGTTCGGGTGGCTACGCCTGCCAGCTCGTGAAGTTCCCTAAGCCGGCGAAGGCGCTAAGGCTGGCTGCCTTGGCTCGACGGGCGATTTTCCCACACGCAATCCACTCGTCGCCGCCGGCGCAGTCCGGTAGATTTAGGGTTAGGAGAGGCCGTTCGGCCCAGACGTACGCTCGCCGAAGGACGACACAGCTCATGGGCGCCCGTTGGTTCAACGTGGTCGTGGTGGTCTTTTGGCTTTCGACCATGACCTGGCTCTTGGTCTCCAAGGTGCTGCCTCCCCTGCGCGCGGGGCAGCCCCCGGTCTATCGCGAGCTCTCCGCCGACCGCTCGGCCGCCCCGGTGGCCTGGGAGATCCTCTGGAACCAGAAGAGCGTCGGCTGGGCGGCTAGCCGCACCGACCCGGCGCCCGGCGATGGCTGGCGGCAGGCGAGCAAGGTGCACTTCGAGCGGTTCCCGCTCCGCGAATTGCTCCCCACGTGGCTCCGCTCGACCGGCATGATCGGCGACGAGTTTTCCGCCCTGAGCATGGACCTCGACAGCTCCGTGTGGCTCGACGCCAAGGGGGGCCTCGAACGGTTCGAGTCTTCCATTCGGCTCGCACAAACGAGCGAGGTCATTCGCGTCGAAGGGAAGCTCGACGGCCACGATCTCGACCTCGTGGTCCGCTCGGGAGACGTGACCTACCCCACGCGCATGTACCTGCCGGCGGCGAGCTCGCTCAGCGACGAATTCTCGCCCCCCGCCGAACTCCGCGGCTTGAGCCGAGGGCAGACCTGGACGATGCCCGTCTTTAGCCCGCTGCGTCCCCCCAACAGCCCGCTCGAAATCCTGCAGGCCACCGTGGAGCGCGACGAGATCCTCTTGTGGAACGGCCAGGCGATGAGCACCTGGGTCGTCGTCTACCGCAGCGACTCGGGTTCGGGGCGCAGCGGCGCCCGCGAACAGCGCGGGCGGGTGTGGGTGCGGCCGAACGGGCAAGTGCTCAAGCAAGAGGTCACGGTGTTCCGCTCCCAACTGCAGTTTGTGCGGCTCGACGAGGGGGGGAGCAAGGCTTTGGGCGCAAACTTCGACGCCGACGATCCTGCCCTGCGGTCGCGCGAGGGCCAGGCCCGCGCCAAGGTCACCGCCCCTTAAAGCGTCGCACTTCCTTCCAGCCTTCGCCGCGGTTTCGCATGATCGAGTTCTCCAACGTCTCCCGCAGCTACGGCGCCAAGCTGGCCGTCGACGATCTGAACCTGTCGATTCCGCGGGGGGAGTTGTTCGCGCTCTTGGGCCCCAACGGCGCCGGCAAGACGACGACGATCAAAATGCTCGTGGGGCTGCTGCGCCCCGCCGCCGGCTCGGTGCGCGTGTGCGGCTACAACATGCTCGACCGCCCGCGCGAAGCCCATCGGCTGCTGGCCTACGTGCCGGACGAGCCCTATCTCTACGACAAGCTCACCGGGCGCGAGTTCTTGCAATTCATCGCCGACATGTTCGGCCTCGAGCCCGCGGCGGCTCGCGCGAACATCGCCCGCGAGATCGAAACCTTTTCGCTCGCCGGCTTCGTCGACGAACTGACCGAGAACTACTCCCACGGCATGAAGCAACGCTTGGCCTTCGCCGCGGCCCTGCTGCACGATCCGCAGGTGCTCGTGCTCGACGAGCCGATGGTGGGGCTCGACCCGCGGAGCATTCGCCTGGTGAAGGATCTGCTGCGGGCCCGGGCGGCCGCCGGCATGGCGATCTTCATGTCGACGCACACACTGTCGCTCGCCGAGGAAATTGCCGACCGCATCGGCATCTTGGACCACGGCCGGCTGCGGTTCCTGGGGACGCTGGCCGAGCTACGGCGGCTGCACCAGGCCGAGCAGACCTCGCTCGAGGAGCTCTACCTGCGGCTTACCGACGAGGCGCCGGCGCCCGCCGCGAGCACTTTGTCATGAGCGCCTCGCTCCCTCAACTCGGCGTGGTGGCAAGCGCGCCTGCGCCGCCGGGCGAAACTCTGTTGACGCCGGAGCAGGAAGGCCGGCTCTTTCGGAACCTGCGCACGAAGATTCTCTCGACGCAGGTCCGCCAGCTCCTGTCGACTTCGCGGCTGCGGGTGACGCTGGTCGTTTCGCTGAGCCTGCTGTTCTGGCTGGGGCTGTTCTTCTTGTTCCTCGAAGGCTTCCAGTTCCTCAAGGCCTCGATCGAACACTCCGGCATCCACGAAGACACGGTGGGGCTGATCTACAGCGCGTTCTTCGCCTCGCTGATGCTGATGCTCGTGTTCTCCGCAGGCATCATTCTCTACAGTTCGCTCTATCTCTCGCGCGAAACGGCGTTTTTGCTTTCCACGCCGACGCGGCCGCAGCGGATTCTGGTCAACAAGTTTCAAGAGGCGATCGTCGTCAGCAGTTGGGGCTTTTTGCTGCTCGGCAGCCCGATGCTGGTGGCCTATGGCGTGGTGGCCGACGCTCCCTGGTTCTACTTCGCCATGCTGCCCCCCTACATGGTGTCGTTCGTGTTCATCCCCGGCGGGTTGGGGGCGCTCGCCTGTTTGCTCGTCGTGCACTTCCTGCCGCGGCTCAAGCTGCAGGCGATGTTGGCCGCGGCGATCGTGGCGCTGGCGATGCTGCTGCTGTGGGGGCAATCGCTCGTGGCCGGGCCGGCCAGCGATTTGCTGACGCCTGCCTGGATGCAGGAGATGCTGGGGCGGCTGCGGTTCAGCGAGCACCGGTTTTTGCCAAGCTGGTGGCTGAGCACCGGGCTGCTGCAGGCGGCGCACGCGCGTTCGAGCGGGGGGCAGGCGTGGAGCGAGAGCGTGATGTTCCTGGCGCTGCTGGTATCGAATGCGCTCTTGTTCCATCAGCTCGTGGTCTGGATCGGCGGGGCGCTGCTCCCCGCGAGCTATAGCGGGCTCTACACCGGCCGCACCGCGCGGCGGCGGCTGCGGGTGGCCTGGATCGACCGAGCGGTGATGGCGGCGGGCGCCTGGCTGCCCGCGCCGCTGCGGTTGCTGGTGGTCAAGGACCTGCGGCTCTTCCGCCGCGATCCGGCACAGTGGTCGCAGTTTCTGATCTTCTTTGGCCTCTTGGTCATGTACTTCGTCAACATCCGCCGCTTTCACTACGACCGCGAGCAGGTATTGTGGATCCACATGATCAGCTTCCTCAACCTGGCGGTGGTGGGGTTGATCCTGTCGACCTTCACCACGCGGTTCATCTTCCCGATGATCAGCCTCGAGGGACGGCGGTTCTGGATTCTGGGACTGCTGCCGGTCCGCCGCGACGAGATCCTCTGGGGCAAGTTTCTGTTCGCCGCCGCCGGATCGGTGCTTCCATGCACCGGGCTGATTCTACTCAGCGATCTCATGCTGCGGATTTCGGTCGTCGTGCTGCTCGTGCATCAGGTGACCTGCGTGCTCCTGTGCATCGGCCTGGCAGGCATTGCCGTGGGGCTGGGGGCGCGGATGCCGGACTTGCGGGAGAACTCCCCCTCGAAGATCGCCGCCGGCTTTGGCGGCACGCTGAACCTGGTGCTGAGCACGGTCTACATCATCGCCGTGGTGGCGCTCACGGCGATGCCGTCGCACTTATACCTGGCGGCGCAAGCGGCGGGCTGGAGCCGGGCGCTTTCTTCCTATGGCTCGCAGTGGGGCTGGATGGCCGGCGGCATGGCGGCGGCCGTGGCGCTGTGCGCGGTGGCGACCTACTGGCCGATGCGGCTGGGCATCCAGTCGTTCCGGCGGCTCGAGCCGTGAAGGCTTCGGCGCCTTTCGCCGAGCCATCACCCCGTACGCGCTTCCGTGTTAGAATCGCCCAGCCGTTCGCCTCGTTTTGCACTTCGTTCCCGAGGGCCCCATGCAACTCACCGTCACTCCCCGCGAAGATTCCTGGCACGTGCAAACCTCGGGGGCGATCGACGACACGGCCCGCGAGCTGTTTCGCGAGGAACTGCACCCCCGCCTGCTTACGCCGGGCGCCCGCATGGTGCTCGATCTGGCGGGCTCGAGCTACGTGAACTCGCAAGGGCTGGGGCACCTGGTGACGCTGGTGACGCATGCCAACACCAAGGGGGCGTCGCTCGTGTTCTGCGGACTGCAGCCGCACGTGGCCGGCGTCGTCTCCGTGACCAAGCTTGACCGGCTGTTCGCAATCGAAGCGAACGCCGACCAGGCTTTTGCGCGGCTCGCCGGGGGCTAATCGCCCCGCTCGCGGTTATACTAGGGACGCTCTACCTCCCAATCAAAACCCACCTTCCCTTCCCGCCACAAGCTCCCATGAAGACTCCCCGCTCGCCTCGCCGTGGCCCGAACCGCCGACAATTCCTGCGCGCCACGGGAGCGGTGGCCGCTAGCGCGATTGGAGCGCCGCTGATCATTCCGCGGAGCGCCCTCTCCGCGCCGGGCAAGCCGGGGGCCAACGACCGAATCACCGTGGGGGCGATCGGCGTCGGCGGCCGCGGCACGCTGTTGCTTGACCAATTGCCAGAAGAGGCGCAGCTCGTCGCGCTCTGCGACTGCAATCTGCCGCGGGCCGAGGCCTTCAAGGCCAAGCGGCAGGGCGCCTGGCCGGTCCATCAGGACTATCGCGCGATCCTCGACCGCAAGGACATCGACGCGGTGGTGGTGGCCACCGGCGAGTTCCAG
Source organism: Pirellulales bacterium (assembly GCA_044221365.1). Taxonomy (GTDB): domain Bacteria; phylum Planctomycetota; class Planctomycetia; order Pirellulales; family JBGAPH01; genus JBGAPH01. The sequence continues at coordinate 27,612 of JBGAPH010000015.1, read as the reverse complement.
CGCGTGCTGCCTTGCATCGAGGCGGCCGCGGCCGGCAAAGACATCTACGCCGAAAAGCCCCTCACGCTCTACATCAACGAAGGCCGCGCGCTGGTCGACGCCGTGCGCCGCCACGGCCGAGTGCTCCAGGTGGGTTCGCAACAGCGCTCCATGGCCATGAACCGCGTCGCCTGCGAACTCGTGCGCAGCGGCGGCCTCGGCAAGCTGCTCGAGGTGCGGGCAATCGCCTACACGGGGGCCGAGGAAACGCCGAGCCCGTTGCCGGCCGAGCAGCCGGTGCCGGCGGGGCTCGATTGGAACATGTGGCTCAATCAAGCGGCGTTCCGCCCGTTCAACTCCGACTGGATGGGCTGGATGCGGTGGCGCGATTTCGGCGGCGGCGAGATGACCAACTGGGGCGCCCACGGCGTCGACCAGATTCAGTGGGCCCTCGGCATGGACGACTCCGGGCCGCAAGATCTCCGCCCGCTCTCGCCGGGGCCGCACGGCCAGGTGTCGATGGTCTATCCGAACGGCGTCGAGGTGAAGTTCGTCATCGAGCCGGGGCACGGACCGATGGGGGGCGCGATCTTCGTCTGCGAGCGCGGCAAGCTCGAGATCAACCGCAACAAGTTCACCTCGAACCCGCCCGAGATCGCCGCCGAGCTGCGCAAGCAGGTCGACGTGGCCGAAGAGGAGCGGAAGTGGAGCGATGAGCTGGCGCTATGGCAAGCCCGCTGGCACATGCAGGACTGGCTCGATTGCATCCGCTCGCGGAATCGCCCGGTGGCGGACGTGGAGATCGGCCATCGCTCGATCACGGTCTGCCATTTGGCGAACATCACCCGCGCGCTGGGCCGCCCGCTGCGCTGGGACCCGGTGCGCGAAAAGTTCAGCGGCGACGACGAGGCGAACGCGCTGCTCGAGCGCCCGCGGCGCAAGGGCTTCGAATTGCCGACGGCTTAAGTCGAACCGACGCGCGTTGGCGCATCACGGTGAATCTCCCTCCGGCGACTCGCCGGGGGCTAATGGTGGATCACCGCGCGATGAGCGCCCTTAGCCCCCCGTCAATGACGGGGGGCAGACCGCGTGAAACCGCGGCCTACAACTGCCGCATGAACGCCACAAGCGCCCGCTTCTCCTGCGCGGTCAGCTTGATCTCGAGCACGAGGTTGAAGAACTCCACCGTGTCCTCGAGGGTCAGCAGCCGGCCGTCGTGAAAGTAGGGGGGCGACTCTTTGATGCCCCGCAACGTGAAGGTCTTGATCGGGCCCTGCTTCGTGGCCATCAGACCGTTGATGGTTTGCGGTTTGAAGAAGCGGTCGACCTTGAGGTCGTGCATCGTGTTGTCGGTGTAGTACGGCGCCGGATGGCATACGCCGCATTGCGCCTTGCCGAAGAACAGCTCCTGGCCGCGCATCTCGAGGGAATCGGCCGCGAACTTCTTGGGGTCGAGTTTGCCGTCCCAGCCAAGGTTGGGGGCCGGGGGAAAATCGAGCAGCGACTGCACCTCGGACATGAAGTGCACCTGGCTGCCGCGTTCGAGCGGGTTCACTCCCTTGGCGGCCGCCGACACGTGGTCGCCATCGAAGTAAGCTGCCCGCTGCTCGAACTCGGTGAAGTCTTCGATCGATTTGAGCGCCCGCTGTGAACCGAACAGCCGCTGGATGTTCACGCCGCGGAGGCTGGGCGTGTCGATGCGGCGGCGATGGGCCTGCGGGCGGATGTCGCCCACCAGGTGCGTGGCGGCCGAGGTGTGGCCGTTGACATGGCAATCGAAGCAGGCGACGCCGAGCATGCCGTCGGGGCGTTCGGTCTTGCGGTCGGCCGTGGCGTTGAACTGTTGTTGCGGGAACTGCGTGACGAGCAGCCGCAGCCCCTCCAGGTCCTTGGCGTTGAGCACTCCGGCGAACAACTCCTGGAAGTTCTCGGTCGTCACCAGCTTCCCCTGCGACACGTCCCCCAGGTCGGGCCGCGTCGTCAAGAAGATCGGCGGCGGGAACTCCGGCAGAAAGTGCTCCGGCAGATCGAAGTCGAGGTCGAACCGCTCGAGCCGCGGCAGGGCCTTGATCTCCATTTGCGGAAACAGCATGCCGCCGGCCAGGTGCTTGGGATGCGGCAGGGGGAGGAAGCCCTTGGGAAACACGCCGCGGTCGCGAATGGCGTCGCTCGACATGGCGGCTAGCGATTCCCAACTCGTTCCAGTGGCCAACTTCGCGGTCGGGCCAACTTGCACCGGCTTACCGCGCGTCATCTTCAGTTGGCGGTCGGGGCGCGCCGCTAGTTCGTAGCGTTCTTCGAGCAACGCCTGCTGCCGCGCCAGCACCGCCGCTTTTCCCGCTTTGTCTTGTTCGCGCTGGGCGGCGAACGTTTTCTGCCCCAGGAGCACGGGGCTGATCTGGTCGTAGCTCGAAGGGGCTGGCGCCGCTGGGGGCGACTTGCCGGCCTGGCCTTCGCCGGCCTGCTCTTGATTGGCCGTTACAGGTCGAATGAACGTCAGCGGGGCAGCCGCGAGTCCAACCGTCAGCCAGACTGGGGTCGAGCGCCAGAACCGGGAAAGTGCGGTGCGCATGCAAGAATCTCCTCGAGTGGGACGAGGGGGACAGCCCTGGAGGGGTGAAGGGCCAATACCCCAAGACAATGACGTTCCCGGGGGCAAAGTCAAGCCAGCGGTGCGCGCGTTCGCGCTCTGCTGCGGCAACTCAGCACTACAAATCGCGTGCCAGGGGCGGTGCAGTCGTCGTCTTGGCCTGCGGAAAGTCGCGCGGCAGAGAGCGGCGCGGCGCAAGAGACCGCGACTTCCTAGAAGTCGTACCAAAGGCCGATGCCGACCTTTTCTACGTTATGCACCGTGAAGAACTGGAACTGCTCGTCGTGCCCCTTGAAGTATTCGCAGCCCAGGCGAAACAAGCCGCCGTTGGGACGCCCGCGCCAAGCCCAGCCCGCTTGCGCCACGAAATGGCCGCCGTAGTTGAACTCTTGCCGCAGCAGGCAATTCACCGCGGCAAAAGGAGCGCCTTGTATGCCGGTGGGCATCGCCGGTGCGTAGTCGACGCCGAACTGGAACTCCCAGGGCTTGCCGACATCGACAAACATGGCCCAGCCGGCTTCGCCATACAGCCTGAGATCGTTGGTCAGATAATACGAATGCCCCCACACCAGCGCGTCGCGGGAGTAATTGAAGCGCGGCCAGGTAGGGTTCTTGAGCATAAACTCGTCCCCTAGGTGCGAGCTGAGGTGATAATACGCGAACTTCGCCTGATACTGGCCGACCCCAAAAGTGAGCGGCACGCCGAAGCGATAGTCGCAGGCCTGCAAGTCGCGATCTTGCTCGGGGTCGAGCCGCAGGAGCGCAGCGCCTTCGATATCGAGCTGCCACCCGTGAGGCCGCACCGGATCGTTGTCGCCATAGCGCAAGATGCCGGCCCGTCCGCCGAGCGTGATGTCCCACCACCAGCCCTGCGGCGATCCCTTGTCCCACACGCTGCGGAACCGCGGCTCCTTGACGCCTGCGAGATAGGAATGCCAGATCAGGTCGCGCGGGAGCAGTTGCCACTCATAGTCGTCGGCCAGCCACGTGCCGCTGATCGGGGCGTACTCGACAACGCCAGACTCCTCGCCGACGGGCTGTTCGCTTGCGCCGGGCGCGGGCATTTGCTGCGGCGGGGGCAAGGGCGCGTCCCCCTCGAGCGGCGCGGCGGACGAGGGGAGGATGACGTCGCCGCCGTGGTAGCCCTCGAGCTTATCGCAGGCGCAGCGGACGCTGGTGTAAGGCCGCGGGGCCAAGCCGCGCGGAGCGCCACAGGAGGCGCAGTAGGGTTGCCACCAGCCCCACATGCGAATGTACCAGGCTTGATCCGCGCAGGTGGGCATGCGGCAACCCGGCCCCGAGCAATGGGGACCGAGAATGCGCGGATCCGGGGGCAGCGGCCGGGCCGGCAACACGTGCTGCGCCGTGTTGCGCGTGAGGTCGAAGACGTCGTACCCCAGGTTCAACGTGGGGCCAGGCACCGGTCCACAGGGGTTATAGGGAAACACCGGCGGTTGCCGGTAGCGCAGCGGCGCGCTCGCCGCGGCGGCAGGGGCCGGAGGGGGCGTGGCAACCCCCTCGACCGGAGCGGTGCGCGTGGCGTCGGGGACGTAGGGCAGGCCCAGATCCTCAGCCTCGGCGCGGTTGGGCGCGGCGGGCTCTTCGCGCAAGTCAGCCGGCAAGTCTGGGAAATCGACGTTGTTCGGGGGTGGCGCCGCCGGCTGAACCACCGGGCCGCCGGGGGGCGGGGGGAACAGCTCTTGGGCCCTGCCAAGGCTCGCGTAGGGGAGCCAAAGCAGTCCAAATGCAACGCAACCGATCGTCCTGCGGGTGAGTGCTAGCATGGGTGAAGCGAAGGGCGGGGGCGAGGAGCGGAACCGCGCATCGGGCAGCGCCGCTGAAGGTAGGCCTGCCACCGCGCTGCGGCGACAGGCAGGGTCGTTCGCTACACGCACTATCGGCACAAGCCGCATCCGCCGCACAATGCGGATTGCCCCTCAGCGACGTTTGGCGGATCTTGCCGCGCAGGCAGCTTACGCTCGTCCCGCATGACTTCTCCGGTCACGCGAATTTCAAGCGGTCGCTGCGGCCACTCGCGGCGGCGCGAGCCCGCGAACTTTGCGCGGCGGACACAACCTAGCCAACGCCAGCAGCCCGCAACCCCGGCCAGGATTCCATGCGCTGTGCAATCGCCGGGGCAGCGGCCAACTTTCCTCGCTCGCCTGCTTTCTCGTTGAAGCGAGGCGGCGTGTCGGCTCGATGCAGAGCCTAGGTTGAGCTGAAGCGCACTGACGGCCTGGAACAAGGCACGCGCGCCCGCTCCTTCCCTGCCTTTGCCACCGGAGCCCATCGCGTGAGTCTGCGCTGCCTGCTGATGTCGCTGTCGCTCGGACTGGCTCTGGCCGGCACCGCGTCGGCGGGGTTTCCCTTTGGCTTCTGGCGCTGGAGCGGCTTGGGCTATGGCCCAGGCATCCACGCCTACCACTGCTGTCCGACCTGCGCGGCGCCGGCCTACTACCAGGGGGGCTGGGTTCCCTATGGCGCACCGATGATGCTCGAGCCGGATGCACGGCCATCGCCCACCCCAGCGCCTCTGCAAACGCCGGCGGCAACGCCCGCGTCGCCGGGCGAGCCAATCGCCAAGCCGGCCCCGCAGGCCTGGCGTTCTCAGGGGTGGATCTCCACGGGAGCCTCGTTTCGCTAGTCGAAAGACTCGAGCGACTTCCGTCGCGATGGGCGGCCGCCGGCGCAAAAAATCACCCCGGCTCAACGGCACGTGCGCCGCGGAGCCGGGGCAAAGGGAGCAACACCCATTCTTACCTGAGCGTCCACCTGCCCTGGCGGGGGCCTGCCTGGCGGACGCCCAACCCTGCGGATCACCAAATCGCTTACTCGGCGTTAACGCAGGCGGCGCGTTTTCCGCGAGCTGGTCGTTGACGCCGTGGCCGTGGTGGCGGCCGCGGGGGTGGCTTCGTTCACGGGGGCCCGCTGCAAGGTCGGCAGCTCGCCGGAGTCGGGCGTGATCGGGGCCATGGCCACCGCCGAGACTTCCTGCTCGCTGAAGTGCATGGCGTTGTTGACCTGGCCGTCGGTCTTCCACCAGGTCCACTTGCCGTACTCGGCGCCCGTTTGATAGCCCCCTTGCAGGGCCTTCTGGCCGTTGGCGTGCCACCACACCCAGTCGCCGGCCTGCAGCCCGGCTTCGTACTGCCCTTCGATGGCCTTTTGGCCGTTGTCATACCACCAGACGAACTTGCCCACCGGACGGTCGTCTTCGTAGCGTCCCTCGAGCTTTTTCTGGCCGTTAGGATGCCAGGCCACGAAGGGGCCGTGGCGCTGGTCGACCTGGTCCTTGCCGGCGGGCTTTTCGAGAATCTGGCCGTTCCACCAGTCGTACTCGACCTCGGCCGTTTTGCGGGCCAGCAGGTAGACGGCCTCGGTCTCGAGCACGCCTGGCTTGTAGACCTTGGACTTCTTGGCCAATTCGCGTCCGTTCTTGAAGGTGCGGCGGCTGGTCACCTGATTCTGGGCGTTCCACTCGAGCCGCTCCCCTTCGAGGAAGTCGTGGTGATAGTTCTCCTCGCGGACCTTGCGGCCGCTGGGAACGAACCAGGTCGACTTGCCTTGGCGACGGCCCCGCTCGAAGGCAAACTCGCTCGCCTTGCGATCGCGGGCATCGTACACGGTCCACAGGCCGTGAAGTTGGCCGTGGTCGAAGGTGGCCTCCGACACGAAGGGGGGCTGAAAGCCCTTGTATTCGGGCCGGGAGAACAGGTCCTTGCCCGTCGGGCGATGGACGCGGCTCCACACGCCGTGCCGCTGCCCCCACTTGAACTCGCCGCGCGCCACCACGTGCCCCTGTTCGTCGTATTGCGACCAGAGTCCGTGATTGACGTAGTTGCCTTCGGCGTCCTGCACCACGTGGCGATCGATCTTTACGGCGCCGCTGGGAAAGCGTTCCTGAAAGGTCTCGCCTTTGGCGTCTTCGCTGGCGCTCGACTCGGCGTAGTAGCTGTCGTCCTTGCTGGTGGCGGCCGACGGAGTCGGAGTCGGCTCGTCGCCATGCGTTGCGCTCGGGCAGCCCAAGGCCAGGGCCGCGCTGAGCACCCTTCCGTAGGGCAGCCATTTGCGTAACATTTCGCACCTCCTGAACGAGCGTTTCGACCGGCTTGATCGGGGCAACCCCTGAGTCCCAAATAGCCGATCGTCCCGGAGCAGCAGGCTCTCTGAGATTTTTGAGGGCGACCGCTACGACCGGCGCAGCCGGAATCACGCCGACAGACAGAACGAAAGGCATATTCGGACCGGGGTGCGTGCGCGTTGCGCCGGATTGGCAAACTTTGCGGCCGCTTGCCAGCCGCGGAGAGTCCGTGGCCCCTCGGCTGCCGCCCGCTTATAATCGCTGTCCGTCCCCGCTTTCCTGCCGCCAACGCGCTCATGCCGCCCGTTTCGCCCCGACCCGACGATCTTTGCCCGCGACCTGAGCCCCTGCCGCCAGCGGGGTCTCCGGCGTCACCGCCTCTCCATCTTTCCAGCGTTTACGCCTGTCAGGACATCGCCCAGGCCGACGCGGTGCTCTCGGGCCGCGAAGCAGGCTATGCCTACCGTCGTGACGGACATCCCAACGCCGACGCCCTGGCGGAGAAATGCCGGCAACTGCACTCGGCGGAGCGCGCGGCCGTAGCCGCCAGCGGAATGGCCGCCCTGGCCCTGGCCCTCTTGAGCCAGGCGCGGCAGGGAGACCACGTCGTCGCCTCGGATCAGCTCTACGGCAAGAGCTTGACGCTGTTCACGCAAGAGGCCCCGCGCCTGGGCATCGACTGCAGCGTGGTCGATACGTGCGACGTGCGGGCAGTGCAAGCCGCCTGCCGGCCGAACACTCGCCTAATCTTGGTCGAAACGATTTCGAATCCCCGGCTGCGAGTGGCCGATGTGGCGGCGCTCGCACAGGTGGCCGATGGGTGCGGCGCGCGGCTGCTGGTCGACAACACGTTCGCTAGCCCACTGGTCTGTCGGCCGCTCGAATTGGGGGCCGCGCTCGTGCAGGAAAGCCTGACCAAGATCATGAACGGACACAGCGACGTGCTGCTCGGGCTGCTTGCCGGGCGGCAGGATGCCTGGGAGCGAGTGCCGGGGGTGCTGTCGACCTGGGGCTGGACGGCGGCGCCCTTCGATTGCTGGCTCGCCGCGCGGGGGCTTGCGACGCTCCACCTTCGCGCCGAGCGGGCCAGTTCCAACGCGCTCCGCGCGGCCGAGCGGCTGCGCGGACGGCCGGGAGTCGCCGGCGTCGATTATCCTGGACTTTCCGAACACCCCGACCATGCGCTGGCCGTGCGTCAGTTCGGCGAGCGTTTTGGCTCGATCGTCACGTTTCATTTGGCCGGGGGCCGCGCGGCGGCCGATCGCTTCTTGGCAGGCGCAAAGCAGATTCCCTTCTGCCCTTCCCTGGGAGAATTGCACACCACGCTGAGCCACCCGGCCTCCACCAGCCACCGCGGCTTGTCGCCCGAGGGGCGCGCCAAGCTGGGCATCAGCGAAGGGACGATCCGCCTCTCCGTGGGAACCGAGTCCCCCGAGTTCGTGTGGACGGCGCTCGAAGAAGGCTTGGCCGCCTGCCGTGCATGATGTTGCTTGGTCGGCTAACTCCGTCGAGCCCGGTGCGCCACACTAGCCCGCAGCGCAAGCAAGGGACGGAAGCGCCCGTTGGGCGCGCTGGCCGAAAACGCCGCCCGGCCCACGAAGGGGTCCGGCGAGGTTCGACCACGGACGAGTAGCTCTCCCTTGCTCGCGCTGCGGGCTAGTGTGTGTAGGGAGTTGTGGCAAATCGCTAGTCGACCTCATCTGGTCCGCCGAGCGACGCCAAGGCCCAATCCACGGCGGCCTGCCAGGCGGCATCGCCCGCCGCCGCTGCGCGGGTGGCGCTAAGGCTCGCGGCCCCTTGGTGGCCGAAATTGGATTTCAGCAGACCGAAGTCGGACAGGTCGACCTTGTGGTCGCCGTTCAGGTCGCCTTGTCCGCGATTAGCGTCGCTCTGGCCGAACGATCCCTTGAGCAGACCAAAGTCGGACAGGTCGACCTTGCCATCGCCGTTGACGTCGCCCGCCAGCGGCGCGGGGATCACGGTCAGATGCACCGTGGCCAGGTTCGACAGGAGGGCGCCGTCGCTGGCGCGATACGTGAACGAGTCGGGCCCCAGGTAGCCGGCGTTGGGCGTGTAGGTGAACTTGCCGTCGGGGCCGAAGACCAGTTGTCCGTGCGCGGGGGCGTCGACCACGGCGGCCGTGAGCGGATCGAGATTGCCGTCGGTGTCGTTTTCGAGCACGCTGCCTGCGCCCACCGGGCGGAGAGTCACCGCGGCATGAACGATCGTCGTGTCGCCGGAAAACTCTCCATTCGGGTCGACGATGAAGTTGATGCGGTCGCCGGCCTTTACGATCACCCCTGCGTGGTGCAGCGCGCCGGTCGCTCCGCCTTCGTCCACAACGCCGGAGTCGAGCGTCTGTGCCTGATCGTTGTGCTCGACGTGCCAGCCAACGCCGCCGGCGCCTCCGGGATCCGCGTCGGCAAATCCATAGTCGACGTCGGCGACGCCGTCCGAGGGCGCCTGCCAACTCAAGACGACCAGGCCGACGCCGGGGGGATGGACGGCGATGGTGTCGGCCGGCCAATGAGCCTTGGCGAAGGTCAATTCGCTGCCCGTCAGATTGGCCCCAATCCACACGTAGCCTTCAGCGGTGCCAAAGAACGCATCTCCCGGAGGCGGGCTCCAGGGCTGGTTGTCGCCGCTGCGGATGTCGAGCAGCGGATAGTCGCCATCGCGTTCCACTGACGACTGGTACCGGTAGCTCCAAGGTCCGTTGCTTAACCCGCTCGCCGGGAAGTCTTGAAAAGCGTCGGCCGAAATCTTCGGGGCAACGGTCCCAGCCACGAGCGGCGTGTCCTGCTCGGCCGTGAACCAGTCGTCCACCGCCACCGGTGCCCGCGCAAAAGGCTGCACGTCGATTGTCGCCGTGGCGACGTTCGACTCGCCGTACCGGCTCATCAGCTTGTACGTAAAGCTGTCGGCCCCCTTGAAGCCCGGCACGGGCACGTATTCGAACGTGCCGTCCGGATTTAACTCGACCTCGCCGTGGCTCGGTCCCTCGACCAGCACCGCCTGGTTGGGCACCGGCGTCATGTTGGCGACGAGCACCTCGAAGGCGCCGACGTTGTTGAACGACGAGTTGCTGTCCATCGTTCCCAGGAACAGCCGCTTGGCCCCGGCCGGCACGCGCACCTGCTGAGGCGTGCCGTCGCTGGCCAGACCGTCGCCGATGAAGAACGGCTGCCGCAACAAGGGCGCGAGTTCACCATAGCTCACGCCATTGGCCACGTTCCCGGCGGGGCGGAAGTCGAGCGCGCCCGGCAACGCCTGACCGGCGGGCGATGTGTCGTCGAGGAACACGCCAATCAGGGAGTTGAGCGGCGCATTCAGCGTGGCGATGCCGTTTTCGCCGCTCTTGTTGTGCAGCACGAAGCCGGCGCCATCGGCGGCCGCAGGTTGCCCCGCGGGGCTGTTCGCCACGCTCCCCACCACAACCGAAAACCGCAGCCACTGATTTGCCGCGATCGGCAGTCCCTGAAACTGGATGGGAGACTGCGCGGGAGCAAGGTCGGAAACGCTGGCAATCGTTCCGTTCGGTGAACCAGCCAGCCAAAGGTTGCCGGTGCTGGGAACGGCCTGCCACACTGGCAACGCTGGGCCCGCGTCCGGCGCCTGATCGTTCCCCAACACACTGGTTCCTACGAGTGTTCCCGCTTCGTCGACCTGATAGGCGTCGTCGTTGGCCTTGGTGGCCGGAACCACGCGCTCCACGGTTAACTGCACCTCGGTGACAGCCGACTTGAGCACACCGTCGCTCGCGCGGTAGGTGAATTTGTCCACGCCGTAGAACTCAGGCTGCGGCGTGTAGCTGAACGTGCCGTCGGCGTGCAGCTTGAGGTCACCATGCACAGGCGGCGCAACGAGCACGGCGCTGAGCGGATCGCCCTCGAGGTCGCTGTCGTTGGCGAGCACGCCCTCGGCCGCCTTGCCAATGGTCAGCGAGCCTCCCTGCGGTAGGCCGTAGCCGTCGGACACTGCGTCTGGCTTGGCGGGGCTGGGGGCCACGCGAATGGTGACCGTCACCGGGTCGGTTTCGTGCGTCCCGTCGCTCGTGCGATAGGTGAAGGTGTCGGTGCCCACGAACCCAGCGTTCGGCAGGTAGGTGAACGTGCCGTCGGGATGGAAGTCGAGCGCGCCGTGACCAACGTTGTCGACCACCGCAGCGGTGAGCGGGTCTTGTTGCGGGTCGCTGTCGTTGGCGAGCACCCCTACCGACTGCTTGGCCAGCGACAGAATCTCGGCGTCGGAGAGCACCCGGTTGTAGATTCGCAGGTCGTCGAGCAGGCCGCGCCAGGTATCGAGCGGGTTTCCCAAACCGCCATTGTGTCCGATGGTCCAGGTGGCGTTGCCGGGGTTGAAGTCGCCTGGCCCGCTGGCTACGAACGCGCCGTCGCGATACACGGCCGTCGTGTTGAGCACGCGATCGATTTCCACGGCATAGTGTTCCCACACGCCCAGCGCCGGCAGCGAGGGGTCGAACACGTTCCCCGAGCCAAAGCCTTGGCCGGCATCGGTGTTGGCCGAAACGGCGGGCGAAATGATGCGCGGGTTGTGAATCGTCTCCCCGGTGCGGTACGACCAAAACGTGAAGGTATAGCGGCTGAACAAGTCGCCGTGCTGGGTGACCACCGCGTTGTTGTCGCCCAGCCAGGCCAGGGCGCCCCCTTGCCGGCCGTTCACCCACGGATCGGCATCGGCCGCGTAACCCAGCAGGGCGCCTTCGTTGCCAGCGACTACGTCGTGGGCCACGCGGCCATCGGTTTCGTCGAAGGTCCAGCGATGCATCAGTCCCTGAGAGACGTCATTGACCGCCAGCGCCGACAACTGCGTCCCGGGGTCGACGTTGTAGGCGTCAGCCACCGCCACGGGCGCAAGCGGCGCGGGCGCCACCGTGATGGTCACGGTGGCCTGGTCGGTCTCCGGGCCGCCGGCGATCGCCTGATACGTAAAGGTGTCGACGCCGGTGAAGCCGGGGTTGGGGGTGTAGGTGAACGTGCCGTCAGGCTCGAGCGCGAGCGTGCCGTGCTCCACGTTTTGCACGACCGACGCCTGCAGCGGCACGGCGCTTGGACTTTGGTCGTTCTCCAGCACTCCATTGGCCTGCGGCGCGAGCTTGCCCGCCAGCACGCGGGCCTCGTCGGCCGAGATCACTCGGTTGTAGATGCGCACGTCGTCGAGCAACCCCTGCCAGGTGCCATTGGGGTTGTCGAGGCCTTGGTGGCCAATGTGCCAGGGATAGTTGATCGGATCCATGGCGCCATGTCCGGCGGCCACCAGCACGCCGTCTTGATACACCTGAACCTGCGAGGTTTGCCGGTCGATCGTCACCGAGTACTGTTCCCATACGTTGCGCAGGATCGTGCGGGGCGCGTACACGCCGAACGAACCGATGCCCATTCCGGCTTCGGTGGCGGCGGCCACCGGCGTGATGACGCGGGGGTTGTTGGGCGACAATCCGGTCGAGTAGGACCAGAACGAAAAGGTGTATTGCTGGAGATCGTCGCCCGATGGCGTCGACACGACGTCAGCGTCGTCGAGCCAAGCCAGCGCCCCGCCGACTTTGCCGGGCACCCAGCGTTCTTCCGTGGGCGCCCAGTTGAGCAGCGCGCCATCGTCGCCGCCGACCACATCGTGGGCAATGTCGCCCGACGTTTCGTCGAAGGTCCAGCGATGGATGAGGCCGAGTTTCACGTCGCCCAGGCCGTTGGCGACGAGCGTTTGGCCCGCCACGACCTGGTAGGCGTCGTCCGCGGCGACTGGATCGCCCGTCAGGAGCAGGCGGGCTTCGAGGAGTTCGGGGATGCCGCGAGCGCCGAGTGGCGACGCGCGTCGTACGGGGGGGCGTTTCATGGTCGTAGCGGGGGTAGGAAGGGGGCACGCGGGTCTGCGGCGCGCGAGCGAAGTGGTTTGAGTGAGTTGGGAATGAGTCTAGGTCGCCTCATTGTCGTTACCCGTGGCCGCCAGCGCCCAGTCGACCGCGGCCTGCCAGGCGAGATCGCCGGCGGAATCGCTCTGCGCAAGGGAGCGACTGCCCTGGACGCCGAAGTTTTGCTTGAGGATGCCGAAATCGGTCAGGTCGACCTTCTGGTCGCCGTTGAAATCGCCCTGCGGTCGGGTTGAACCGGCGCCGAAATTCGCCTTGAGCAGCCCAAAGTCGGTGAGGTCGACGTGGCCGTCGCCGTTGGCGTCGCCCACGAGCGGGGGCACGCCGACGCGGAGGAAAACGTTGGCGGGCACGGACGAAGAGACACCGTCATTGGCCCGGTACGTGAAGCTGTCGTACCCGCTGAAGCCGGCCGCGGGGATATATTGGAACGAACCGTCAGCGAAGAGAGTCAGCGCGCCGTGCTGCGGGGCGGTTTCGAGCTGCGCGGTAAGCGGCAGCCCTCTGAGGGCTTCGTCGTCCGCGAGCACGCTAGCCAGGGACGGTAGAGGAAGCGCCTCAACGCGCCCTTCGAGACGGAGGGCCATGGCGTTGTAGCCGCCGCCGCCGTTGACCACACGGATCTGAATCGTATTCTGCCCGGCGACGAACCGTCCTTGGCCGAGTTCGCTGAATTGGTGCCACACGTCGATTCCGCCCCCAGACTGAGCGAGCACATTGACGCCATTGATCCGGATCTCTGCCACCAAATCGTCGGCGGAAAAACGGATATTGCTGAGCACCGCCGAGCCCGGATCGAAGCCCGTCAGATCAACCTTGGTTTCGAACAGATAGTCGCCTGGCAACGCGTCGGGCGCCGGTAGAATCCACCGTGAGTTGGGGGATCCTTCGTCGGGCAAGTAGGGCGACGGGTAGGGCGACTGCATGACGAACGGCGTTTGGCCGTCGAAATCGCCGCCGACGAGTCGGTAATCGGGGTCCGACGCCAGAAAGCCCAGCTTCTCTCCCGCGGAATCGTCGTAGCCTGTGCTAATGTCTTTGACGAGCGCGCGGCGGTCGACAGCCAGCGTCCCGCCCGGCGCGACGAAGTATTGGTCTTCCTTGGCGCGCGGATCATTCTGCGCCGCTTTCACTTCGATGAACACCGTGGCAGGCGCGGTCGTCTGTCGTCCATTGCTGACACGGTAGGTGAACTGATCGACGCCGACGAACTCGGGCGAAGGCGTGTAGCGGAATCGGCCATCGCTGCTGAATTGGAACGCCCCATGCGTCGGGCCACTCACCAGTTCGGCCGCCAAAGCGCGGCCAAAGGGATCCGTGTCGTTGGCCAGCACGCCGGGAAGTCCTGGAGGGGCCAGAGGCTGGGCCTCGACGAGGCCCTCCACGCGCAGCCCCATCACGTTGTACCCCCCCGCCTCGACGTTGTTGACGAGCAACCGCACCGTGTTTAGGCCGTCGTGGAAGAGCCCCTGCCCAATGCTCACCGCCGCAGTAAAGGACTGTTGAGTGTGAGGAGCGCCCGCGTAGGCAAGTTCGCCGTTGATGTAAACGCCGACCAGGTAGTTGTCGGCCGCCCAGCGAAACCCTTCGATCGTCGCGGTCGTCGGGTCGAAGCCGGTCAAGTCGACGTGGGCGTCGAAAAAGTAGGTCGCGGGAAAGTTGTGGAAGTCTCCCTCCGTTACGCCCGTGACGCCGATCCAACGCGAATCGGGCGAGCTCGAGTCCGACAGCATCCAGGGGTACGGTGGGTTGCCAGGCATCGCCACGGGCACGCTGCCTGCGTAGAACTGCGCGCTTCCTTCGCCGATGCGATAGGTGTCGTCGGAGGCGAAATCGTCGAGCTTGGCTCCGGTGCGGTCGTCGATCCCTGTGGCCAGGTTCTGCACGACTCGCATTTCCTGGGAACGCAGCTCCACGCTCTGCGCGACCTGGTAGTGGTCGTCGTTCGCCAGCGGCGCGAGCGTGGATGGCGGTACGTCGAGTGATACGGCGGCAATTGCCGAGTCGCCGTAGCGACTGGAGATCTTGTAGCGAAACTGGTCTGGGCCGTGATAATCGAGCGCGGGCGTGTAACGAAACGTACCGTCGGCGCGCAGTTCGAGATCGCCATGGGCCGGGCCCTCAACCAATTCCAACTTCGTGGGAACGATCGCCGGACTGCTCACCTGGACTTGGAACGAGCCAAGATTGTTGAAGGACGCATTACTGTCCATGACACCCAAGAACAAGCGCGTTGCACCCTGCGGCGCGCGAATGAGCTGCGGAGTGCCGTCTGAAGCGCTGCCGTCGCCGATGAAGAAGGGTTGCCGCAAAAGCGGCTGCAATTCGGCGAAGTCCGTGCCGTTCGGCACGCTGCCGGAGTTGGGACGGAAATCGAGCGGCCAGGGAATGGGAAGGCCGGCCGGAAAGTCGTCACTGAGGAACACGCCGACGAGCGAGTTCAGCGGCGCGAAGATATTCGCCAATCCATTTTCGGCGCCCGATCCGTGCTGCACAAAAACCGAGGAGCCATCGGCCGGATAGAGCAAGCCTCCTTGCGCGCCGCTCGAAGCGCCCCCGGTCGCCAGGAACTGCAAGCTATCTCCGCCGGTTACGGGCACTCCCAATACCTGCACCGGCGACTGCGCCGGCGCCGAGTCGAGGCCGCTGGCGGTCGCTCCCGCGGGCATGCCGGCGAGCCACAAGTTCGACGTGCCGGGCACGTTGACCTCGAGGCCTTCTGCCGGGCCGGCCGTCGGATAGCGGTCGTTGGCCAGTAATCCCGGGGGGACCGTCAGGTGCGGAATGGGTTGCGCCCGAACCTCTCCCTCGACGCGCAATCCCATCGGCGTAGGCGCGCCAGGGTTGTTGAGCACGCGAAAGCGAATCGTATTGATCCCGTCCTTAAAAGCCCCCAGGCCCACATCGCCGGCATCTCGAAACGCGTTCCCTCCGTTGGGGCCCGGCGTGAACACCACGGCGCCGTTGATCGCCACGTTGAGCAGCGTGTCGTCCGCGGCATAGCGCAGGGCGCTCAGCGTCGCCGTCGCCGGATCCCAACCGGTAAGGTCAACTTGCGTTTCCCAGTCGTAGGTGCCTGGCAAAACGGTCACGTCCAGCGGCGGGTTGGTGATCACCGCCAGCCAACGCGACCCCGGCGACGCGTCGTCCGGCACGTAGCTGCCGAAGGGATTGTTCCCCGGCAGCACGTTGGGAATCTGTCCGACCTGACCGCCGGTTCCCCCCGAACCGATGCGGTATTCGATGTCGGCGGCGCCGTCGACCAATTTCACCGCGTCCTCGTCGTTCCAACCCGTGCTGATGTTCTTGACCGTGCGCACCAGACCTACGTCGAGCAGGCCATTCTCCGCCACGGCGTAACTATCGTTGGTCGCGACCGGACGCGGGTCGAAGGGCGCCACGGTCAACTGCACGTTCGCGGCGCTCGAGTTCAGCCCTCCGTCGTTCGCGCGGTAGGAGAACGCATCCGTCCCGTGAAATCCGGGCGCCGGCGTGTAAACGAATGTTCCATCGGCATGGAGTTCGAGTTGGCCGTGGCTCGGAGCAGCCACGAGTTGTGCGGTCAGGGCGTCGCCATCGCTGTCGCTGTCGTTCTTCAGCACGCCGGCGGCCGCGATTGTCACCGCCAGCGGTGAACCTTCCGTCAGGTCGTAGGCATCGTCGACCGCCGTGGGCGGGTGCAAGACATCCTGCACGACGATTGTGACCGTAGCCGGCTCAGAGAGTTGGGCGCCGTCGTTGACGCAATAGGTGAACGTGTCGCTGCCGACGAAGCCGGGCGCGGGGGTGTAGCTGAAAGTTCCGTCTGCGTTCATTTTGAACGCCGCCGCGTGAGTGGGCGGGTTAACGACCTCAGCCGCAAGCGGCAACGCATCGGGGTTCTCGTCGTTGCCTAGCACGCCAGGCATGGCGGCGCCGCTGAACATCTTCAGGGCGTCGACGTAGACCCCCGGGCCCGACAGTTCAGACTGCAAGAAGATCTTGTCGATCTGCGATGCGACGCCACGGAAATGGAGCGGCTGCGGAGGCGTGAACTCCTGATCGTCGACCTGCAGCTGGTAGGTTCGATTTCCGGTGTCGGCGGAAATCGAGAGGTGCGTCCACCGATCGGGATGCCAGGAGAAACCCGTCTGCACATCGTTGCCGCCGTCGATGGCGACGATCTGGCCATCCTCGCGAAAGAGGATAACTGGACCGCCGCTGATCTCCGTGATGACTCCGAGCGCGCTGTCCATGGTGTACACCACGAACCGCGAACCGTTGGCGGGGCGCACGTAGACGTCGTAGCCGAACTGGCCGGTCAAGGGCGTTGCGAGCAGGCGTCCGGTGCCAGAGGTCGGCGCCAGCAACACCGCGCCGTCTCCCTCGACCACGCTTTCGCCGCGCACCTGATTGGGCTGACCGGTGCTCCAGGGCGCCGCCCAGCCGGTTTCTCCGCCGCCCCGTCCATTGACCGCCGCCTGAAGCTGGTAGGGCGAATTGTCAAGCGGGTCGGCCTCGAGCCCTGCGGCGTCATTGAACCCCGCCACCGCGCGAAGCCGCCCCAGCCCTTCAACGACCAAGGGTTCGCCTTCGCGCGTCGCGTAGAGATCGCTGCGCGGCGCCACCGGCCCGTCGGCCACGGGGAGCACCGTGATCTTCACCGTCGCCGGGCTCGATACGGCTTTGCCGTCGGACGCTTGATAAGTGAAGCTGTCTTCGCCGAAGAAATCGACGGCTGGCTGATAGTGAAACGAGCCGTCGGCCGCCAGCTTGAGCTCGCCGTGCTGCGGCGGGGTGGCCACGCCTGCCGAGAGGGCGGAATTCCCCAGGTCGTTGAGCAGCACCCCAGGCGCGGCAATCTGTAGAGGGGAGTCCTCCGGGACGACGAACTGGTCGTTGACGGCCAGCGGTTCGCCGGCGAGCAGGCAGCGCGGCTCGAGGGGCTCAACCAGCTGGGAAGACCGCGTGATCCAGAGTTGCCGCGACTTTCTACGGGCCATAGTCCTGGCGGGAGAGAGCGTCCTTGTTCTGCGGGGAGAAATGCGCCCCGGCCGCGCAGGCGACGTTGCCCGCGCGGGGTTGTGGAAGACGGTAACGATTGTAACTGCACTAGTCTCGCGTGGCCAATTTTTGGCAGTTCGCAAGGCCCGCGGCGACAGAAGGTTACGTAGCGAACGAACTCGAGCCGATACCACTAGGACTGCAGCGATCCGACTGGCGCGCGCGGGGCGGCCTGCCCCTTTCACCCCGGGCCTAGCGGCCGTATAACAAGCGTTTGGCGGCGAGGAACCCGTTGTCCTAGCGGTGTTTTGCGCTGCCGCGTGCGTTCGCTGTCCCCCACGGTTTCGAAACGCGCCCCGCGCACGTTTTTGGCGACGCTAGCAGCCGGTTCGTTGTCATGAGCGATATTCTGATTCAATACGACCGCGTGCCGGCGATCACGTGGGTCTACTTGTCGTCGCTGCTCACGATCGGGCTGTTCTTCAAGTTCAGCCGCTTTTGGAGCATTCGCAACCTTGACCTCGTGGCCCTGATTCTCCTGGCGCCCGGCATGTTGCTGGTGCTGACAGGGCGGGCAACCGCTCCGAACCAGAATCCCAGCGCAGATTCTGCGGAGGAGGTTCGCGAGGGGGCGGCGCCTAGGACGGTCGCCTTGGCCGCCGCCGACCAGCCCCATCCGCCCACAACCGGCCAGGTGGTGGAGCACGTCGGCTACATCTGGCTGTTTGTCGTTGGCGGATTCCTGCTCGTGCGACTGCTGCTCGACCCGGCCATGATCCGCCGGCCGCTGCTCGAGCCGAATCTGACGGCCGGAGGCATGACCTTTCTCGGGCTGTCGCTGTTGATCTTCTTGATGGCCAACGTGCTCACCGGGCCCATGACGGAGGACGACCTCGTTGGCCCTAAAGCCGCCGAGCGGCTCCAGACGGGCGAGGCCGCGTC
Source organism: Pirellulales bacterium (assembly GCA_044221365.1). Taxonomy (GTDB): domain Bacteria; phylum Planctomycetota; class Planctomycetia; order Pirellulales; family JBGAPH01; genus JBGAPH01. The sequence continues at coordinate 9,150 of JBGAPH010000015.1, read as the reverse complement.
GGCCGACGACGAGAGCACGAGCTTAGAACGGCACGGCCCCGGGTTTCCCACGTTGTTCTTCCTGCCCAAGATCGTCACGAGCGGACTCCTGCGCACCGACGCCCAGTCGCCGCGCGAGCAGCGGGAGATGGTTTTTGTGGCGACCGCCCGCACGATGGCGCTGCTCTCGCAGTTGGCGGTGGTGCTGGGGATCGTGCTGATCGGCTACCAGCACTTCGACAACATTCGCACCGGCATTGCCGCCGCCGCGCTCTATCTGCTGCTCCCCTACACGGCGCAGATGACGGGGCGCGTCGACCACGTGCTGCCGGCGGCCTTGCTGGTGTGGGCTGTGCTCAGCTACCGGCTGCCGCTGGTGTCGGGCCTCCTCATGGGCCTGGCGATCGGCGTGGTCTACTACCCGGCGTTCCTGCTTCCCCTGTGGATCAGCTTCTATTGGGCGCGGGGCCTGAAGCGTTTTGTCGGGGGAGTGGCGGTCACGCTGGCCATCCTTACCCTGTCACTGGCCTTCACCTCGAGCAGCTTCGAGATGTTCTTGGCGCAAGCCCGGCAAATGTTCGGCTGGCGTTCGCCGCTGGCCGTCACCGCCGACGGCTTCTGGCGCCCCGAGTTCCAGGACCAGGTGTTTCGCATGCCGGTGCTGGTGCTGTTCGTCGTCATGTGCATCAGCTTCGCCATCTGGCCCGCTCAAAAGAACCTGGGCACGCTCATGAGTTGCTCGGCGGCCATTATGTTGGGCACGCAATTCTGGCATGCGCACGGCGGCGGGCTGTTCATGGCCTGGTATCTGCCGCTCACGCTGCTCACCGTGTTCCGCCCGAACCTGGAAGACCGGGTGGCGCTGAGCGTGCTGGGCGAAGGGTGGCTGGCGCGGCGGCGAACCCAGCTTTGGCGAACCATGCGCGCGGCTTGAGCCGGGTGCCCGGCGCGGCAAGCTAGGCAAGCTGATCTTCGTCCACTTCCCAGGCTGCGAAGGCGAGACCGACCACCGCTTCGGCCGTCTCGGCTTCGCTCGAGAGGGCCGCAGCGCCCGCGGTCGGCCGCTGCGGGATCAGCAGTCCCGCGAGCGCCGCCGGGGCGAAGTTCGCCTTGAGGATGCCGAAGTCGTCGAGGTCCACGCGGCCATCGCCGCTCAGATCGCCGTCGCTGCGGGTGGCAGACGGCGCGCCAAAATGCTCCTTCAGGATGCCGAAGTCGACCAGGTCGACTGTGCCATCGCCATCAATGTCTCCCGCAGCCGCCCCCAGACTGAGCGTAAGGTTGCTGAAGAACACGCGGGCGTCGGCAGTGCCGCGGGCGGAGACCGCCAATCCAATCCGGGTGCTGGGGTCGAGCGCCACGGTGTGCCGGTCGAGTTCGGTCCAGGCGGTTCCATCGAGCGAGTATTCACCGACGAACTCATTCCCGTGGCGCGATAGGCGCACCCAGACCGGCCCCTTCACTTCCGCCGGGTCCTGCGCGACGGCCGTTGCGCCCGCTGCGTCGCGCCACACCATCTCGACGCCGTCGCCTGGGACGTACAGTACGGCCACGAAAGCGGACGACGAGTTGGTGTTCTCACGAATCATCACGCCGGCCTTGAGCGTGGCGTTGTCTTCATTGAGCCGTTGGATCTCGGTTTCGAGGCTGCCGTCGCCCGTGAGCGGCTGGTGGACAAACTGGAAACCGTCGACCGTGCCGCCGATTTCGCGGCCCGCCCCGTCGACGCGCAGCACCTGGTCGAGATAGCTTGCTCCCGCAGTGGAGGTTCCGCCGCCGACCAAGGTCCTTTGCCAAGCGACCGGCAAGACGTTGATTTGCAGCCGGTATTGCCCAATGTCGCCGTAGTCGCCGTGGCTTGCCACCACCACGCGGTATTCACCCGGCTCGAGAGTCAGCGTGGCGGATTCGCCCATGCCGGCGCCGTCGCGAGTCGACAGTAATCCCCCTTCGCTGTCGTAAATCTGCAGCTTCAGGTTGAGCATGGCGCTGCCGTTGTCGGCCACGTCGCCCCGAATCGTCGCGCGGCTCGCTTCGGTCACCGTGAAACGGAAGGCGTCGCGGTCGGTGGTGCGCGTGATCAGCCCGGCGAACGAATAGGAGCCGTCGACAGCCGTCAGCTCGCGGGCCTGCGAAAGCGAACCGGGAACGTCGTCGGGCCGGTAGCCAAAGCGATTGTCGGTCGACGACAGAACGGCCAGGTCGTCCTGGTAGGTCGAGGGATTCGCGGAATAGGTAGGACCGTCCCACCACAGTTGCCGCTGCGAGCCGTAGGGCGCGCCCATGATGGGGCCTACAGACGAGTTGCCAGGGTTGTATTCCTGGGTCTCGCGGCCGCTGCTGTCGAACGTGCTCTGATGTTCCAGGCCAAAGGTATGCCCCGCTTCGTGGGCGATAACCATGGCCATGTCATTGGCGTTGCCCCAGCCGTCGTTGCCAACGCGTCCAAAACCGCCGCCCCCCGTGCGAAAGCTGCTCACATATGCCCACGCGCCTTGGTTGTCGTCGGTCATCACGATCCGAGACACCTTGTAGGCCTGGTAGCTCTTCGGGTCGATCGTCGTGACGTTGAGCTTGAAAGGGGAAAAGAACTCGCTCACCCGGACGAAGATGTCGCGAATCTCGGTCAGCTCCGCGTCGCTATAGGTCGTGCGGTCTGAATCGCGCGTGAACGGGGTGAGGTTGTCGGCCGTCGAGCCGTCGAAATCGAGGAACAAGGTGGCCGGGGCGCCCGGTAAGCTGCTGAGCTGGGGAAGTTCCGACAGCGGCGCCTTGGCGGAGGCCGTGGCATCGGCGGCAGCGACCGGCACGGCCGCGCCAAGCAGCGTTTCGCTGCGCGTAGCCGGGTCGTAAAGCGCAGGCAGCAGAACATCATCCCCGCCGCCGGCGTCCAAAGCCAACCGGGGCTCGAACTGCTCAAAGGGCAGCCGGCGCGATTCTGCGCGCCTGCCAACCCGCGAGAAACTCCACGCAAACCCCGCGAGCCAGCCGCCTTGTGCCATCCGCGAAGACCTCGCGAGCAAGAAAAAGGACGCCGGGCAGCGATGCCTGGACTAAGCCGCTCCGGCTGATGCCCACGGGTTCCGCCGCCGAGGGCTGCTTCAATGTCGCGAGTATACTGCCGCGAGCGGCCGGGGAGCAACGAATTTGCACGGGGTGGCTGGGCACGGAGTCAACCCGTCCGCGGGCCGCGGCACTTCAGGGCCCGATAGGAGCCAAGCATCGCCCCCGGGCGTTGTTCTTTGCCCGGCAGGTGTCGCTCGAAAGGTTGCGGCAGCTCCCCTTCCCGGCCCGCCGGGCCGAAGTTATGATCGTTGCTCCCAGTTGCCCCAGTTTGCCCACGCGCACGAGAGTTTGAACTGCCCATGGCCAACGACACGAACGTACACTGGCACGAACACAGCGTTTCCCGCGAGGAGCGCGAAGCACTGAACGGCCATCGCGGCTGCGTCGTGTGGTTCACGGGGCTTAGCGGCTGCGGCAAGAGCACCGTTTCGAACCTGGTCGACCACAAGCTGCACCAGCGGGGACTGCGCAGCTTCGTGCTCGACGGCGACAACGTGCGCCACGGCTTGAACGCCGGACCGGGCATGCTGAAGGAAAAGCATGGGGAAGAGTTCGCCAAGCGGTTCGGTTTGGGATTCTCGGCTCAAGACCGCGAAGAGAACATTCGCCGCATCGGCGCCGTGGCCGAGCTATTCAGCTCGGCTGGCATCATTACCCTGACGGCCTTCATCAGCCCTTATCGACGCGATCGCGATTTCGTCCGCGACCGCATGAAAGCGGGCGACTTCGTTGAAGTGCTGGTCGACGCTCCGCTCGAGGTTTGCGAGGCCCGCGACCGGTGCTCGACTACCTGCAGCGGGCGGGCAAGATTGGGCGTTCTGGCACGTAGCGCGACAATCCGCGCATAGTCGGGGCAGCGAGCGGCCGGACGCGACCGGCTGCCTGAAAATCTTGTCGACAGAAATCAGTCGCCATTGACAGCCGCTGCGCGCCCGTCCTAGATTGGCCGCTGGCCGGCCCTGCGCCGCGTTGTGTCTGCTGCCGCCGCAAGCACTTGCCCGCCCTGCAATTGGGCAGCAAGCGATGTTTCTCGCTGTGGATCTCCAGGCGTCGCGCGAACGCCCGAGCCCGCCAATCTCACGACTTCGTCGGAGAGGCGCAAGGTTCCTGCTGGACCCGCGCCTGCCACGGAGGGAGGCGAGGAACGATGGCCGCTCGATGCTCGGAATCGTTGCGTAGGCAAGGCTTTCGGCCCAATCGACACGAGTTGGGTCAGCCTGTCGGCTTTCTTCTGGAGGGGGGCGCGCCGGCCAAGGCCCGGCGCTTTCTTCGCGTCGCTTTCGTTGGCCTGTGCGATAGGCGCTGCCGAAAGCGATTGATTTCCGGTTGCGAGAACCGCTTGGAAGTTCGCAAACCGCGCCAGTCGGCCCAGGTTTTGCTCTCGTCGCCGGGTTGCCTATCGTCGTGTCCGAGTCCGCGCCGGCCCGCCAACGCGAGCCGAGCCGGTCAGCGAAGGAGAGCATAAATGAAACACGTGATCGAGTCCGAGGCGGCCGCTTCTCTAATCCAGCGCCACGATGCCCGGCAGTCGGAGTTGCTGGCCCGCCGCGTCGACCTGGTGGTTCGGCAGGCCACCGGGCAGGCGGTGCGCAATTTGGCCGTGGAGGTCAATGGGCAGAACGTGCGTCTGCGAGGGATTTGCAGCACCTTCTACAGCAAGCAATTGGCCCAACAAGCCGTGATGGCCGTTCTCAGCGATGAGCAGCTCATCAACGACATCGAGGTCGACTACTAAGGCGACTCGCGAGGCCGGCTTGGTCGTCTGATCAGGCCAGCCGGCCGCAGTGCGAGGTTTCGTGCGAACGAAGTCGCGCGTTTTTTGTCGGGGGGTGCGCTTGGGGTGGTGATCTGCGCGGGGCGCCCTTCGATCGGCGCCAGCGACGGCGAATTCGCTCCGTGAGCCCTCGACCGCAGTTCGGCATCCGCTCCTTCCTCTGCACAGCGGCCGTTGCACCGCCGTTGGTCGTGGTGGTCGGGCCGGCAGTAGTCCGGCTGTTCGGTTACCACCTGGTCGCGGCGCTTGGGGCGGCGATCTGCACTTGGTCGCTGTACTTGACGCGGCAAACACGCAGGGAAGACGAAGAGGAGTAATGAGCAGGTTGCCCGGACCAGCCGCTTCGACGGCTGTGGCCATGTTCGATCAACCTCGCGGAAATGTCCCCCGTGTGGGGACCACCTGGAAGCGGGTTTAGCCAGTAATTTGGGTGCTTGACGCAGAGTTTTCTGGCCCTATAATCGGCCCCAGTTTCGATCCCTACCCCCCTCCGCTAGCGGGGCCGGCGTGTCACCGGGCCGCGGGCGGATCAGGGCGCTGCGGCTGACAGTGGCTGTGGCTGAACCAAACAGCCCTAGCTGACCGTTGGTCAGGCGTGATTCGCGGTAGGTCCTCCGGGACCTGCCAAGAGCTCCCACCTCACGCCTTTTTCCCTCGGACGTGCGCCGGCATCGGCTGCGATCGCGGTCTGCGCTGGCCCCAGACAGACATCCCCCTTGGCGGTGCTCTGGTCGCGTGCGCTAGCCGCCGCCTCCGAGAGTCCGATCGCTTCGTTTCCATTCTGGTTCCAAGAAGGAGCTTCGTATGAATTCATTGGCCCTGGCTGTGGTGTTGCAAGCTTCGCTGGCCGCTGGCGCTTCGGACTACCGCACCGCGCATGCGGCGAGCGTCGATAGCGGCCGCCCGCTCGTGGTGCTGGTGGGCGCCGATTGGTGCCCCGGCTGCCAACAGATGAAGACCGTGCTCACGCCTGACTTCGAGCGCCGCACCGGCGAGCGCGTGGTCTTTGCGCGGGTCGACGCCGACAGCCAGCCCGGCCTGGCCCAGCGCCTGATGCGCGGCGCGGGCATTCCGCAGTTGGTGATGTACCGGAAGACCGAAAAGGGCTGGAAAGCTCGCCGGCTGATCGGCGCGCAAAGCCAGTCGACCGTCGCCTCCTTCATCCAGGAGGGCATTCGCGATTCGGCCCCCGTGGCCGAGAAGAAGCCCGACGCCGAAAAGGCGCCGGCCACGCAGCCGGTAAGCCTGGGCACAGGCGGCTAGCTGCCAATACAGACATCAGTATGCATTTACCGCAGAGGAACGCGGAGGACGCAGAGAGAAGGCAGAGATTGAACCACTAAGACACAAAGTCACAAAGAATTGAATTGCTTCGTGCCTTTGTGTCTTTGTGGTTTCGAATTCTCTCGCTCTGCGTCCTCCGCGTTCCTCTGTGGTGAATCGCATTGTTTCTGCTCGGCTACTCCATGGCCTTGTGGCAGAAGACGCCGAGCACGGCGCCTAGGATGGGGGCCGCCAGGTAGATCCATACATCGCTGACCTTGCCGCTGAGCACCGCGGGGGCTAGCGAGCGGGCGGGGTTCATCGAAGCGCCGGAGATGGGCCCGCCCAGGAGCGCCTCAAAGGCAATGACTCCGCCGACGGCGACGCCGGCGAGGATGCCTTTCTCTTTGGCGCCCGACGACACGCCGAGCACCACGAACATCAGGATGCCGGTGAGGGCGACCTCGAGTACGAAGCTCTGCCACGCAGGGCCCGTGGGGTGCGTGCCCCCAAGCGTCGGGTGCTTGAACATCAGCATGACCAAGCCGCTGCCGGCGAAAGCGCCGGCAACTTGGCTTACCAAGTACGGGGCCACGCTTCGCCCCGGCAGCCGCCGGCCCACCCAGAACGCGATCGTCACGGCCGGGTTGATGTGGGCGCCCGAGGTGTCGCCGACGGCGTAGATCATGGCCATCACCACTAGGCCGAAGACGAGCGACACGCCCACGTGGGTGACCGCACCCTTCGAAACGTCGTTCACGACGATGGCGGCGGTGCCGGAAAAGACCAGGATGAAGGTGGCCAGAAACTCAGCGATCCACACCTTGCGAGACATCGGCGCTCCGCGGGGTTGGTTGGGGGAAGGCGTTGGAGAGAGGGCAGGTGGGAATGATACCGCGTGATCGGGGCTCGCCCTAGCGTGCTCGCTTTCCAAGAGCAGATTGCCGTTCGAGCCCTACGGCGCGTTCCAACGTATCTCGACCTTCGGCAGCTTCGCCTGAATCGCCTGCACGCCGGCGGCCGTCACCTGGGTTTCGCGCAGATCGAGCCGCTCCAGCGCCGTGAGGCCGGCGAAATGGGCGAGCCCGGCGTCGGTCAGCGGGTTTCCCTTGAGGTTGAGCGACCGGAGGGTGGCTAGGGCTCGCACGCCGGACAGATCGGTGTCGGCGATGCCGTTGTATGCCAGGTCGAGTTCGCGGAGCGCCGGCATTTGCGCGAACTGTGTTAGGGCCTGCGACCAGAGGGGCGTGTGGAGCAGACGCAAACTCAGGGTCGCCAGGCGCGGGGCTCGGCCGAGCTCGCCAAGGTCGCCTGACGGGAACCTCGCGCGGTCGAGCACCAGCGTTTCGAGATTTGGCAGCGTGGCCAAGAACGCCAGGTCGCCCGGTTGCAGCTCGCAGCCGCTGACGTCGACGCAACGCAGTTCAGGCCGTGGCTGCAAGAGGTCGGGGAGCTCGGTCAGCGCCCCGGAGTACGACAAGTCGGCCTGCACCAGCGGGCCGTCGATGTCGGCGGGATCGGGGTGAAAGGCGCCGGTACGAGACATTTCGAGCTGCAGGACGTTGGGCGTCTCGCGAATCAACGACCGCCGCAGGTCCTCGCCGAGCGGAACGTGCAGGTGCAATGCCTTGAGGTTCGGCGCGGCGCGAACGGCGGCCATTTCGGGGGAGTTGCCCGTCTCACGGAGTGGGGAGATCGCAGGCGTCGGATGCGCTGCCGGGGGACTGCGATCCCACGAAGACATACGCAACTCCGTGATGGTAGGCAGATGCCGAAGTTCTCGCAGCCAATCGGCGTTCACCTGAGGCCCCGTGACGAAGAGGGTTGAGAGCCCGGGTTGATTTTGGAACGCAACCAGGCCGGCGTGTGTCACTGCCGCGTCTTCCAGGCTCAGCCAATGCAGATTTGGAATGTTGGCCAACGCCGCCAGGCCCTCATCCCCCAGCGTCACGTGGTACAGCGCAACGTGACTCAAACTGAGCGACTGCGACAAACTGGCCCAGGCAGTTGGAGATACTTGGCACTTGTCGAGCACTAGTCTTTTCAGGGCGGGCGCCGCTGCCAGACCCGTCAGCGTTTCTGGATCCAAAGCGGCGTTTTCGATCCACACTTCCTCGAGCGAGCCAAGCCGACTCATGCTGGCGACGAGGTCCGTAGTCACTGCTGGTCCGTAGATTCCCAGCCCTCGCACTGGGACGATCCCCGCCGTTTGAAGCTGTTTGCGAAAGGTGCGCAGAGGCTTGGGCAGATCGACAAAGTGTACGTTGCCCTGCGAGGCCTGAACCTTGGCGATCAACGCCCGAACAGGCGCCAAGCGGCCCCACCAAAGTGCCAGCCCCGCCGCGAGCGCAATCGCTGCCGAACGACTGGCACATGCGATCCACATCTTCAGCCCGCGCCCCTCGCGCCGCGGGATGCGGTAGCCATAAACGAGGAAGGCGAGCACACCCGTTAACGTGCCCCAGAGGATCGCGCTCTCGCCCGGCGCGGCAAAGTGGGTCACTACGCCGGCGGCAATTGACCCGCCGGCCGCGGCAGCCATCCGCCTGGGGTTACGCAGCCAAAGCACAATGCCGCTGACGACCAAACCTACGGCCAGCCCCACACCGATGCTCGACGTGCCCGCGAGGAGTAGCATCGCGATGCCGGCCAGCGCCACTCCGAGCAGGAACCCCGACGGCCGATTGATCCAGCGCCGGCCAACGTACGTTCCCACCGCCGCCGCCAACGCCGCGGCCGCGATGCTCGTGGCCGTCAGCTCCTTCGTTTGCCCGAAACCGGCTGATCGCTCGGCCACCGCGATCAGCACTCGCGTGCCAACCGCCAACAGGGTCGCTCCGGTCAGCAGCGCCCAGGCAGGCAATTTGGGCGGAGTGGCAGGTGCATCGCTCATCAGCCGGCCTCTTTCCTGGATGACAATGGCAATACGTCGCAGCCGCTAGTCCTTAATCAAGCGTATCGGGCGCGTCGTTGTTGGGGGAGGGATTTGCGCAGCGGGGTTGGTCCGCGGCGGGTGGCGGTGGGGTGCGGTTGGTTGGGGTTGTGGGGCGGAAGCGAGGTTCCCTTCG
>JBGAPH010000087.1:0-17718 GCA_044221365.1 Pirellulales bacterium | reverse complement strand
ACGTCCAGCCCGACGTAACGTACCTTCGATCTCATTGGACCAGTCCTCCCGTTGTGGCTCTGCGCACAGGGTGAAACTCAAAATCACCCCAGCGTAACCCACGTCACACGTGAGCGACTGGTCCAACCATTCTGTCTACTTCGTTGGGTGCGGCTATGAGCTGTGGAGAAGCGACGGTCAGTCGAGCGGTACGCGGCTCGTCAAAGAGATGAAGCCCGGCATTTCTGGGCTAACGCCCGCCTGGACCTCGAGCGTAGCTCCGCCCGGCGACCGGCGACGCCAATTTCGACCGGCGGATCGATCTCGACGACTTCGGCGCGCTCAAGGCCGCATTTGGGCAGGCGGGCGGCGGCCTGCCGGTCGACTTCAACCAGGACGGCCGTGTCGACCTTGGTGATTTCGGACTCTTCAAGGCGGCGTTTGCGGCCGCAGCGCCGCCGCAAACCAAGAATCAGGAGACTAATGCCGCCGCGGCCCTCGACGCGGCAGTTCGCGAACTTGCCGAAGAGGCGGAAGAGGGGCACGAGGAGCGCTGGGCCGCCGCGATGCCTCAGCCTGCATCTTGGACTTTGCCTCCGGAAAGTGGTCTCCGGGGCCCGGCGACGGCGCGATCAGCCTCCGTCACACCTTCGTCGCGCCTTCGGTAGCCCTCCGCTCGCGCCCCCCATTAGCATGGGCTCCCGCGCACGCGTAACCTTCCGTTCGGGCGAGGAGGCTAATGACTTATCTTCACTATCCGTTCCGGATCGGGCTCCACGAGTTCGTCGAGGTTCGGCTCGACCGGCAGGCGCACGTGCGGCTGATGGACGACGCCAACTTCTGGGCGTATCGCAGCGGGCGAAAACACCGTCACTATGGCGGCCTGGCGATATCCACGCCCGTGCGCCTCGAGCCGCCGCGCCCCGGCTATTGGCACGTGGTGGTCGACCTGGGCGGGATAGGGGGCCGCGTGCGCGCTTCGGCTGCGGTCTTGAACCAAGACGGCCAGCCCGTGCCACTTGGCAAAGCGCGCCCCAAGGCCGCCTGCCCCGCGACGCCGCAACTCGGCACCTAGTGCAGCGTCTCAGCTAGAAGTTCGGGTTGCCCGATCCCTACTAGCCCGCAGCGCGAGCAAGGGAGAGCCACGCGTCCCTGGTCGAGTCTCGCGGACCCCTGCACGGGCCGGGCAGCATTTTCTGCCAGCGCGCAATCGGGCGCTCAACGTCCCTTGCTTGCGCTGCGGGCTAGTGTGGCGCACCCGCAAACCAAGCTATGACGGAGCACTAGAAGCTGCGCGAGCGCTTTGGAGAAGGCTCTACAGCAAGCTCTCGAGCAGCAGCCGCAGCTTGCGCATTTCGCCGCTGTGGTCGACGTCGGCCTGCGGCACGATGTGGACGCTCAGCGCGCGGTTGTAGTGGAAGCGGGCAAGCTGAGTGATCAGGCGGCCGTATTCCACCTCGCCTTGCCCCACGCGCACCTGAAGCTGCGTTTTGCTGGTGTCGCGCAACTGCACGTGGGTCACGTGCTTGAGCACCTGCTCGTAGTTGCCCCCTTTGTGCGGCCCGCAAATGTAGTGGCTGGGGTCGAGCGTGATCCCGAGTCCCTTCACGTTGTTGCACATCACCACAGCCGTGTCGGGGTCTTGCGACATCCGGCCGACTTCGCTCTTGATGCTCACCAGGATGCCGTCGGTCGAAGCGATGCCCACCAGCTCGCGGAGCCGCTCGACTTCGCCGTTGAAGGGGGTGCCGAGCTCGGCGGACGGCACGGTGATCGACACCACCTTGGTGGCCTTGGCCAGCTTGCAGCAGGCCGCGAACTGCTCGTAGTAGGCGGGGCCGTCGGCCTGGATGTCGACGGAGTAGGCCACCGGCGTGAGCCGCTGGGCGTTGCGGCAGCGGGAGATGGCCCCTTCGAGATCGGCCGTGACTTGCGACGGACGTAGTTGCGGCCCGTCTTCGCGCAGGGCGATTTCGACGCGGGTATATTCCAGCCCCACCAATCGCTCCAAGGCCTCCTCGAATGGCAGGTCCGGAAAACAATCGGTCGACGCGGCTACGAACACAGCTAGCACTCCTTTGCGGCCCGCGAGAGCGGGAGATTGGCGAATCGTGGTAGCTTATTCGGCCTGCCCAGCCTTGGCAACACCAGCGCGGGTGGGTTGATAGCTGGTAGCGAGTGGCTTGTAGCCGGTGGCCAGAAGCGGATGCACGCCTCGGCTTCGCTACAAGCCACCAGCTACTGGCTACCAGCTACTCCTCACCCCGCAGCCAGCGGGCGAGCAGGCTGATCTCCGCAGGGGTCAGGCGGTTCTGGCCGAAGGCCGGCATGCGGTCGTTCGAGCTGGGGTAGAAGCGTTCGGCCTCGGGGTTGGCGATGAACTCCTCGAGCCAGGCCTGGCCGCCATACCCCGTGAGATCGGGGGCCGAGCCAAGGTCGCCAGCGTCGTGGAACTTGTGGCACACGGCGCAGCCGACGTCGGCGTCCTTGAGGAGGGCGCGCCCCTGGTCCAGCTTGGCCTGGTTGAGCTGGCCTGCGGCGCCGGGCACGTGGCCCCCCTCGGCGGCCAAGGCATAGGCCACTGCGTCGATCTTTTCCTTGCCGAGCTCGGCCAGGTCGCCGTGGACCACGGTCGACATCTCGCCTTCCTTGTGCGCCGTGTTGCCAAAGTAGTCGGGGCCGTCAACCTTCGCCGGGTCGAGCAGTCCCAAGATCCACGCCTGCGTGCCGAAGCCGAACAGATTCGGCGCCGAAGGCTCCGTTGCGACGACGTCGTCGGCTCGATCCCCCTTGTGGCTGTGGCAGCTCGCGCAATGCTGCGCGAACAGGGCGGGGCCCTGCGTGTGCGGATCGTTGCGCAGCAGTGTGACGGCGCCCGCCGGCGGAATGCCGTGCCGGTTTGCCAACTCCACGGCCCGCTCGCCGGCCAGCTTGGCGTCGCGCACGGCCTTCGCGTAGTCGGCGTTCGCGCGGTCTTCTCGCAGCGCCAGGCCCGTCAGCCCCACCGCGCCGATCAACAGCGCGAACGTGAAGCCCACGTTGAAGCCATGCCCCAGCTTCCACCGGCCCAAGAGCGGCATCAGCACGAGCACGACCATCACCACGCCCGGCAGGATCACCGCTCCCACGACCTCGGCCTCGCCGGGGAAGTACTTGAGCATCTGGAAGAGGAACAAGAAGTACCACTCGGGGCGGGCGGCGGCATAGGCCTTGGCCGGATCGGCCGGAGCGCCGAGTTCGGCCCCCAGCCAGAGCACCATCGCCAATACCGTGAGCAGCACCGCCAGGCAGGCCACGCCGTCCATCAGCACCTGATCGGGCCAAAACGTGCTGTCAGGCTTGCGATAAGGGGTCTTGGCCGTGATGCCGTGCCGGCGGAAGAGCGCTACGTGCAACACGAGGAAGGCAATGAGCAACCCCGGCAGCACGCCGGCGTGCAGCGCGAAGAAGCGCGTCAGCGTGTGGTGGCCGTAGTCGGGCCCGCCGACGACAACGCGTTGCATGGCCGGCCCGACCACTGGCACGATGCCGGCGATGTTCGTCGCCACACGCGTCGCCCAGTAGCCCTTCTGGTCCCACGGGAGCAGGTAGCCAGTAAGCGCCAAGCCCAGCACCAGCTTCATCAGCACCAGGCCGAGCCAGAAGTTGATCTCGCGCGGCGCTTTGTACGCGCCGTCGATCACCACCTGCATGAGATGCAAGCCGAGCAGCACCACCATGGCCTGGGCCGTGTAGTGGTGGATGCCGCGGAGCAGCCAGCCGCCCGTCATTTCGTACTGGATGTAGTACACGCTCTCCCAGGCCGATTGGGCGCTGGGGCTGTAGCTCATCCAGAGGAAGACGCCGGTGATCACCTGCACCGTGAAGGTGAACACGAGCGTGCTCCCCCACACATACCGCCAGCGGGCGCCGCCGGGAATCCGCTCGTAGAGCGCTTCATGCACCAGGTCGCGGCAACCGGTCCGGTGGTCGAGCCAATCGAGCAAGGGCTTCATGCTTCGGGCACTCGCTCGGGGATTCCTTTGCGGAAGTTCTCGAACTTCACCCACACCTCGCCCGTGGCCAGCTTCTGGGCGTCGACCTCGAGCGGATCGAGATCGCGGGGGCTAGGGCAGGGGGGGGCAGGGGGCCCCGGCTGCACGCGCTGGCCGTCGATCGTGAACGAGCTGTTGTGGCAGGGGCAGCGGAACTCCTTCTCGCGGAAGTCCACGAAGCAGCCCAGGTGAGGGCACGAGGCGTTGAACGCCACGACCTTGCCGTCTTTGAGCCGCCGCAGATAGACGGCGCCGATCGGCTCGTTGGGGTAGCGCGTCCAGGCGTCCTGCCGCGTGGCGACCACCGGAAACACGGCCGGCGTGCCGTCTGCCGGCACCGCGTCGAGCGCGGTCACCTTGAGCAGCGCGGCGGCGCCGCCACGGCGGCGGAGCAGGGGATCGAAAAAGACGAACAGCCCGCTCGCCACCGGAACCAATCCGACCAGCGTGCCGATGACGCCGGCGGCCAGACCGCGCAAGAAGGACCTGCGCGCTTCGGGGGCGCCGGACGGGGCAGGGGGGGCTTGGGGCGTTTTAACCATGAACGCACTTCTCTTGCCAGGTTGCCCGCGGAGGGCGTGCACCGGGAACAGCAGGGGCGCGGACTTCAGACGGGATCACGAGCTACGCGGATTGCGACACTGCGGCCACGCGGCTCCATCAATAGGCGGGATCGGCCGAGGGCGCCGACTGTCTGGATTATCCCATTGCCTGGCGAATGGCGTCAAGCACGCGCGGCAGCGCCTCGGCATAGGGGCCCGGCACCGAAGCGCCGGCCGCCGCCTTGTGGCCGCCTCCTTTGAAGACCTCGGCCAGCTTGCTGCAGTCGACCGCCGAGCGGCTGCGGAAGCTGAGCTTGAAGCGGCCGTCGGCCTGCTCCACGAAGATCACCGCCACCTCGGTGCCGGCCACCGTGAGCGTCAGGTTCACGATGTCTTCGGTGTCCGAGGGCAGGGCGCCGGTCGCCTCGAAGTCCTCGCGCATCACGGCCGTGTGGATCAGCCGGCCGTTCAGCTCGGTTTCGGCGCGGGCCAGAATGCGGCCGATCAGCCGCAGCCGGGCGAGCGAATCTTGTTCGTAGAGCTCGCGATAGAGCTGATCGGGGCGAGCCCCGGCGTCGACGAGCGCGGCGCCGGTGCGAAAGGTCTCGCCGGTCGTCGAGCTGAAGCGGAACCAGCCGGTGTCGGTGGCCACCGCCGCGAGCAGCGGCTTCGACATCTCAGGCGTGAGCGCCACGCCCAACTCCTTGGCCGCTTGCACCACCAGCCGTCCGGTGGCCTCGGCCTTGACATCCTTGAAATACTCTGCCCCCAGGTCGTCTTGGCTCACGTGGTGGTCGAGCACCAGCTTGGGCTTGGTCGTGGCGCGGAGCACTTCGCCCATCGGCCCAAGCTGCGCCCAGGCGCTCGTGTCGAGGATCATGAAGACGTCGGTCGCTTCGATCGCCGCGGCGGCCTCGGGCGAACCGATGGCCATGATCTTTTGCCCAGGGTCGATGAAGGACAGGTTGGGGGGCGTAGCCTGCCCATTGACGATCGACACCTCCTTGCCGAGAGCTTCGAGCACGCCGGCCATGCCGAGCTCGCTGCCGAGCGCGTCGCAATCGGGGCGGATATGGCTGATCAGAACGAACCGCTGGTAGCGGCGAATCGTGTCACGAAACCGCGGCCAATCGATCGACATGCGTGTGAGTTGCTCGAGGAACAGGGCAGGGGAGGACGGCCCAAAGCCGCCGGTTCCCTACTTTAGCACCCGGCAGGGCAGGGGGGATACCCGCCGCTTTCCCCGGCAGCGTCGCTATCGAGGGGGCAGACTCGCTAGCGGGCGGAGAACTCCGACTCCGCGAAGTGCTGCACGCCGTCGGCTTTGGCGATCACCACGATGCCGGAGTCGCTGATCGTGAAGCCGCGGGCGATGTCTTGTTCGCGGTCGTAGCCGATTTCGGTGCCGGGCGGAATGCACACGCCCTTGTCGATGATGGCGCGCCGCACGCGCGAGTAGCGGCCGATGTCGACTCCTTCGAAGAGGATCGAGTCCTCGACGTGGGCGTAGCTGTTGACGCGCGTCTTGGGCCCCAGCACGCTCCGCTCCACCGAGCCTCCCGAGAGAATCGACCCCGCGCAGACGATGCTGTCGACCGCCCGCCCTTGCCGGCCGCCCGGCTCTTCGTTGAACACGAACTTCGGCGGCGGGAAGTTGGGCTGATAGGTGCGGATCGGCCAGTGGTCGTCGTAGAGGTTGAGCTGCGGGTCGACCGAGATCAGGTCGAGGTTCGCCTCGTAGTAGGAATCGAGCGTGCCGACGTCGCGCCAGTAGGCGTCGACCTTGCGGTTCTCATCGCGGAACGGGTAGGCGAACACGCGGTGCGAGTGGATCGTGGACGGAATGATGTTGCGGCCAAAGTCGCGGGCGCTGCCGGGACGCGTGGCGTCGACGCAGAGCTGCTCGAAGAGGAAGCGGGCCGTAAAGACGTAGATGCCCATCGAGGCCAGAATGTGGCTCTCGTCGCCGGGAATCGTCTTGGGAACCAGCGGCTTTTCTTCGAAGCCGACGATGCGGCCGTCGGACTCGATCTGCATCACGCCGAAGTGCCGGCACTCGTCGGCGTCGACGCGGAGGGCCGCCACGGTGACGTCTGCCTGCACGTTCTGATGGAACTCGACGACGTGCGAGTAGTCCATCTTGTAGATGTGGTCGCCGGCCAGGATGACGACGTATTCGGGGCGCTCCTTTTCGAGCGCGTAGATGTTTTGATAGACGGCGTCGGCGGTGCCCTGATACCAGTTTTCATCGATCCGCTGCTGGGGCGGCACGATGTCGACGAACTCGCCGAGCTCCCGGCAGAGGAAGCCCCGCCAGCCCAAGTTGATGTGCCGGTCGAGGCTCATCGCCTTGTACTGGGTGAGCACCAGAATGCGCCGCAGGCCGCTGTTGATGCAGTTCGAGAGGGTGAAGTCGATGATGCGGTAGGCGCCGCCGAAAGGCACCGCCGGCTTGGCTCGATCTCGGGTCAGGGGCTCCAGGCGCGATCCCTTGCCACCGGCCAGAATGACGGCCAAGACGGTATCCCGCATCATGCCTACTCCTAAACGCTGCCGGCAGGTTGGTCGCTTCGCTGCATCTTATCCGTTCGGCCAGCAAGCCTAAAGGGCTTTACGCAGAACGGGTTATCGGCGGAATTCGAGCCAAAGTTCGCCCTCGACCGTTCGAGCCGGCCCCCCTGCCTAGGGGCCCAACGGCAGTGGCTTGCTTAGAAGCAATACTCGGCCCTCAAGTACAGGCCGTCGAACGAGAGCAGATTCGCGTCGTCCCGTGAGGCGGGGAAGATGTCGGGGCAGCAGGTGGCGCTCACGTCTTCGGAAAAGCCCAGGTCGAACCAGCTCTGAACCAGCCAGCCCGCCGACAGACACAGGCACTTCGTCGGCCGCCAGGTGGCCCCGATCTCGATCTCGAGCATCGGCACGGCCCTCTGCAGGTTGGCGACCGAGTTGTTCTCGGCCGTGGTCAGCCCCAGCGGCTGGGTGCTCTGCATGGTGACGTCGTAGGAGCCAAACAGCAGCGACGCCGAGCCCTTCCCTTGGATCCAAAAGTTCCCCTGCTTGCCGAGATAGCGGCGGCCTTCGAGCCCCAGCCGCGGGCCGACGCCCAAGAAGTGCGCGGCGATCGAGCCGTCGACAAGCGTCGCTCCCGTGGCGTCGGCCGTGCGCGAGGTGAGCGAGCGGCCGACTTCGCCCACCCGCAAGCCAATCAGCCACCGCAAGTCCCAGCGTGGGCATTGCGGGCCGCACGGATTGCAGGCATCCCCGTAGTTGTAGGCGATCGGCTTGGTGAACTCGATGTCGTAGATGTTGGCCGTCACCTGGAGCCGCGTGGTGAGCGATTCTCCCGGCAGCGAGATTTGATCGTTGAAGTAGCCCTCGTAGGTGACGTTCTGCCCTTCGGGCACGGTGGCCCCGGTCTGGGCGTCGCCCGAGAGCCGCCAATAGGCGAACCGCAGTTCGTTGCCGCAATCGTTGAGCCGCACGCCGCCGTAGATGCGGTAGTTGGCCGTGTAGTTGAAGTTGAACTGCACTGCCTGATCGTTGACGATCGAGCGGTCTTCGGTGGTGATCTCTTCGTGCCGCACGAAGGCCTCGGCCTCGCTGAAACGGGGCCGGACCATCAGCACTTCGCCCCCCACGAACCACGAGTAAGGGTGGCCCCGTAAACCCACGCGACCCAAAGGGTAGCCCGCCGCGCCGAAGGCCGGCGCGGAGCCCTCAGTCGCCCCGTCCCAGGCTGGCTCGTCGGCTAAGAGCGCGGGCCCCTCGTAGGTCTCCGGCATGGCGTTCAACTCTTCGGCCCCCGGCCCCATGCCGGGGGCGCCAGGGGAGGGCAACTCCTCGGCGTTGGCCAGCCGCAGCGAGCGGTCGATTCGCCGTCCCTGCGATGCTTGCAGCCGCCTACCCGCCGACTGAGCCAGCGCGGGAGACGCGAGCGCGCCGTGCCAAGCCGCGAGCCCGATCAAAAGCAGGGCCGATTGCCGCAACACCCAGGGGCTTCCTTGCCTAAAGCGCGAGTCTTTCTTATTTAGCCGCCTGCGCAGAACTGCGGGCGGCAAACTCACGCCAAGTATCGGCCTCTAGTCAGCCCGCACTTTCAGCGTAATGCGGAAATGACCCGCAGATGCCCCAAGATGTTGTCCGCGACGCTAGCGAGGCTTGGGGGGGCGGAATTTGATCTTCTCGACCAGCTTCACGACGTGGCCGTCGGGAGTGACATACCCCGACACGGCGGTGATGGCCGCCACGGTGTGCTGGTATTTGAGGTGGTAGTCGGCGTCGATCTCCACCTCGGCGGTTTCGGCCACCGACCCCGGGCCGCGGTCGTTGCCCACGATCTCGATGATCCGCCGGTTCAGGTCGCCAAAGCTGGCGAAGGCGGCGCCTTCGAGCTGAATTCCGGTGAGGTTGCCGGCGTCGTCGGCCGAGAGCCGCACGACCATGGGGGGGAGGTCGGTCGAGTTGCTGGGGCCTTCGCGGGCGGCGGCCGGCATCTTGATGTTGAAGTCCCCCTCCAGGGTCACGATCTTCAGCGTCATGATGAAGAACGCCAGGAGCTGGAAGACGATGTCGATCATGGCCGTCATCTGCAGTTCGACTTTGTCGGGCAGATTGCCGGTAGGGTGTCGAAACTTCATCGCTGGGCCCCTCGCTCCTGCTGCTTGGCGCGTAGCGAGAACTTTTCGAAGCGCGATTCCTGACAGGCCTGAATCAGCTCCTGCACTTTGCCGGTCTCGGCGCTGGCGTCGGCTCGAATGATCATGGTCACCGAGGACGGCGTTTTCTTCAGCCGCTCGAGCACGTTCGCCTCGTTGCGCAGCTCGGTCTTCAGGTTCGCGAGCGGCATCTCGCGGCCGCTAAAGATCACGGTGCCTTCTTTGGTGAGCTGCAGCGTAAGCGGCCGCTCCGCGGCCACCTCGGTGGGCTTGGCCAACTCGGTGAGCGGCAGGCGGATGCGTTCGTCCTGGTCGGCGTCGCCAAAGTTGAGCACGAACATGAAAAAGGCGATCAACTGGAACGTCATGTCGATCATCGGCGTCCAGTCGCATTCCGCCGGCAGGCCGAAGGCCTTCGAATTGATTCGCATGAGGAGCGCACTCCAAAACGTGGCCTGGCCGCCGTGGCGCCGCTAGACGAGCTTCTTCGCGCCGACATTCTGGAACCGGCTCATCAGGCTCTCGCTGACCACGCCTACTTCGAGGACGAGGCGCTGCAGCCGGTTGCGGAGCACGCCGTGGATGCCGATGGCCGGAATCGCCAGCCAGAGCCCCACCAACGTGGTGATCAGCGCGGTCGAGATGCCTTTGGCCAACTCCGGCGGCGAGGGCGCTTGCGTCGACTGGGCGATGACCATGAACGAGGCCACCATGCCGTCGACCGTGCCCAAGAGGCCAACCATCGGGCTGATCGTGCCGATCAGCGCGATGTAGCTCAGCCGATGCTCGAGCTTCATGCTCTCCTCCTGGCCGACCTCTTGCATGGCCTCGATCGCCGGCGCGTAGCCCGCCGACAGCCGCGCCAAGCCCGCCGAGAGCACGCGGCCCAGGAACGAGTCGTCGGCCTTCGCCAAGTCGTACGCCTCTTGATACTGCTTGTTGTTCAGGTGCTCCTCGAACGATTCGATCAGCGCCGGGGGCACGATGTTCTCGCGCCGCGCGGCCAGCACGTTCATCACGAGCAGGGCCACGAGCGTAAACGAGAGGAACAAGAAGGCGATCGTGTACCGCCAACCCAACGCTTTGAAGAAGAACACCAGGTAGCTCTCTTCCTGGGGCGCCTGGCTCTTTTCGGCGGCGGGAGCGGCGGGCGCCGCCGCGGCGGGAGGATCGGCCTGTTCGGCCGCGGGCGCATCTTGGGCCTGGGCCAATTGGGGCGCAACCAGCAGCAAGCCCAACGCCGCCAACCACAAGCCGCACAGCAGCCGCAACGCGCCCCCACGCAGGGGCAAGCAAACTTCAGCCAAGCTCATCGGACACTCCGCGAGAAGAGCGCGGCCGGCGGCCGCGGCGATTCGAATTTGCTTCAGTTGAGTATGTGCGACGCGGGCGGAATTGGCGATGCCTGCCCGCGCACATTCCTGTGGCCCCGCCGGCCCGCCCCTCGACTGACAAGTTTTCTTAACTCTGCTTGGTCCACGGACTGCGCGGATAGCGTTCCCGCAGCAGCGTGGCGGCGGCCGACGCCCGGTCCGGGCGATTCAGCTCGCCCCACAACTTGCTCAGGTTCGCCAGGGCTTCGGCGTGGGCATCGGCGTTCTGAAAGTAAACCAGGTCGACATGCAGGTAGGCCAGCACCGCCTCGCGCGGCGATTTGGCCAGCCGGTAGCAATCTCCCAGCCGGTTATAGGCCTTGGCGTGGAGCAGGGTGTCGTCGGCCGGGGCTTTGGTGAGCACTTCCTCGATGAGCTTGATGCCGCGCTCGGCGTCGCCCGCCTGGGCCAGACACACGGCCTGCCCGAGCGTGGCCTCGAGCCGCAGCGCCTCGACCTTGGGACCGTCGCCTTCGATCTTCAGGCCGCGCTCGAAGGCTTTCTGGGCAAGGTCGAACTTGCCCTGAGCCTGCAGGGCGCGGCCTTGGCCTACGGCGCCGGCCAGCTTGGCCTCGGGCCAGGGGGCCTTGGCCACTTGGCCGAAGAAGGGTTCCGCGCGGGCGGCCTTGCCGTCGGCCATCAGCAATTCGGCGAGCAGCTCACTCGCTTGCGTGAAGTGAAAGCTTTCCTTGTTCTCGCGGAGGAATCCGTTCACGAGCGTGCCGGCGTCGGCGATCGAGCCCTCGCCGGCTAGAGCCAGCCGCGCCGCCGCCAGCGCTCGGAGGAACTGGTACTCGGCTCGAACCTCGGGCCGGACGTTCGCGTCGAGCTCGACGCCCGTCAGCGATTTGTTCGCGGCCTCTAGTTGGCCGTTCTTGAGCTCGCTGCGAGCCTTCACGAGCTCCTTGGGCTCCCCCTCGAGCTGCACCGACTCGATGTCGCCCGCCGAGACCACGCGGTCGTTGTCGCGCTCCTTGATCGTGATCTCGTAGCGCTTGATCGACTGAATGTTGCCAAGCACGCCGATCTTGCCTGTGCGGATCGTATCGATGCCAAACGCCGTGCCGGCGGAGCAGAGGAGCGCCGCGGCGGAGAAGCTGGCCAGACGTCGCCAAAGCATGGAGGTAAACCTGGAGGTTGCCGGGTTAACGCGAAGTGTCGGTCGGAGCGGCGGCGGCGCCGCGCGCCATCGGGCCAGGCAAGGGAGCGATCGCCGACAAGCCTACGGCCGGTTCGTTCAGGTCTTTCTGAATGAGCTTGAGCAGGGCGTCATAGCGGGCGCGCCACACCGGGCCGCCGAGGTCGGCGTAGAGCTTGGTCATCATCACGATGTCGGTCTTGGCCCGCTTCAGCAGATCGGCGCGCAGAGCCGCGCCGCTGCGCTGGGCCTTGAGGTAGCGGCACATCGTCAAGTTGAGCCGCGCCTCGTGGAACGTGTCGGACAACGACTTTTGCTTGGCCACGAGTTGCGCAAGACGTCCCCAGCCCCAGATCAGATTGCCCTTGGCACGCGGCAGATCTCCGGCGATCGCCTTGTCGAAGTACTTGGGGTCTTCGACGTTGCCGCGGTCTTGCAGGATGCGGGCGGCCTCGGCCTGGGCGACGACGAGCATCGGCTCGGCCTCGAGCAGCGGCACAAGGACGTCTGTGGCCGCCTGATAGTCGCCGGCGCGGCGCTGACATTGAGCCACGCGCAACCGCAGGGCCTTGGCCAGTTCAGGTTTGGGCAGGTAGGCCGGATCGCGCTTGCTTGCGGCGAGCAGTTGCTCGTAGATCCCGGCGGCCTTGGCAAACTGCTTAGCCGCGGCCGGGCTGGCGCGGCCCACGGCCTCGCCGCCGCCGGCCAAGTTGTAATAGGTTTCGGCAATCCAGCTCAGCGTCTGATAGTTCTGACCTTCCTTGCGGGCCCCCACGCGTTCGAGAAACGCCTCGAGGGAGCGGGCCACGTTGTCGGCCTGTTCCTGATCGCCGCGGTCGGAGAGAGACTTGATTTGAACGTGCAATTCGCGTCCCAATCCGACATACACCCGCGTGAGCAGCGCGGCCGCTTTGGGGTCTTTGGCCGCCAGCGCGTCGAGCGAGTTCATCGTCTTTTCGGCCTCTTCCAGCCGCGGGGGCTTGGCCGAAACGTAACCCTGGAGCGCGCTCTTGTAGATCTCCATCACCAGCGGCGAATCAGCCGGCAGTTGCTTGACGAGTGTGAGCAGCCCGAGCTTGGAATCCTCGACGATCGGCACGGCCTTGTCGGGATGCCCCGCATCGAAGTAGAGCTGCACGAGCGCGAGCGCGCCGCCGGCCGAGGCGGCGTTGACGGCGCTGCGGGTGCGGGCCCGGTTGTAGCCCGCCTCGAGGGTCTTCTGAGCCGCCAGCCGCAGCGTCTCGGGGTCTTGTTTCGCTTGGTCGCCGGCGGCTTGTGCGCGGCGGTAGGCGTTCCAAAGAATCTGACCGGCGCGGAGTTCGGCGACCGCCCGTCGCGGGCTGTCTTCCGGGATCTTGTCGAGCTGGGCGATGGCGGCCTCGAGCTCGCCTGAAGCGATGGCCGCCTCGAACATCGTGAGCAGCGCGGTGTCGGCCTCCGGCTTGTCAGGCCAGGTGACCAGCATGTGGTTGGCCAGCGATTGGACGCCGCGTTCGGCGAACTTGCGTTCTCCTTCCGGCGCAGCTTGCAGCAGCTTCTGATAAGCCGCCAGCGCAATCTGCGCGGCTTTCGGGGCCAACGGATGCTTGGAGTCGCTCCGCGCCACGTGCTCGCCGAGCACCGCCGCTTCCTCAAAGTGCTCGAAGTCCCAGAAGAGAAAGGCGAGTGTGTACCGCACCTGGGCTAAATCTGCCGCTGGAGTTTGCGCATCGGCGAGCCGCAGCGCCCGTTGATAGCCTTCGAAGGCCAGCACCCGCTGGTTCTCGGCTTCATCTTCTTGGGCCTGCGCCACGCTCGCGTCACCGCCGTTCTTGGCCAGCCGGGCCGCTTGCTCGGCCACCTGCCAGGCGTCGCGGGCTTCGTCGGCCTTGGCCCGGGCCGCGGCGAAGGTCTGCGGCTCGCCGCTTTCGGGCGCCGCGTCGCCGCGCCCCAGAGCGTTTACCAGTTGTTGTGCCCGCTGCTGAAAGGGACCGTTGAAGCGGGCGACGTGGCGGGCGCGTTTGCGGGCTTCGCCGATGTTCTTGCGGGCCGCGGGGTCTTCTTTCTTGGCCGAGGTCGCCAGCTTCTGGTAAGCAATCGCCGTGTAGTACTCGACGGCCAGAGCATTCTCGGCCTTGTCGTCGGTCGCGCGGGTGGCGAAGTTGTTGCCGAGTTCGATCGCCTCGGCGTATTTCTTCTGACCGTCGCTCGTGGCGATCTTCAGGAACAGTTGCGTGGCCTCGGCCGTCACCTGTTTGCCCTCGGGCGACTCGAACTCCATGCGGACAAGCGATTCGACGACGCCCAGAGCCTTGTCGGCTTCTCCGAGCAGTTCGTAGCACTCGGCCTGCCGTAGGGCGGCAATGAGCCCTTCCGGTCGGTCGCGGTATTGTTCGGCTAGGTAGCCAAAACGCTCGGCGCCGCGCGTGAGAGCTTTCTTGGCCTCCTCCGACCCAGGTTCTTGCGCCTTCGCCAGCGTGAGATCTGCGGTGGCCTCCATGAGCAGCGCGACGAGCACGCCGCCTTTGCGCTCTTCCTCGAGTTCTTTCTTGTTGGCGGCGGTCGACTTCGCCAATTCGTCTTTCCGGCGATGGTAGAAGGCAATCGCGTCGCTGAACGATTTGCCCCCCTCCGCAATGAGCGCGCGCGCCGCAGCAGACAATTCGGCCTTACGCGACTTATTGACGGGGCGTTCCGCCTGCGTCATCAACAGCGTGGCCAGCGCAAGCTGCGTTCTGCCTTTGCCTCGCAACGCAGCCCCTCGATGAGCAAAGTCGTCCCCAGCAGTCGCCAGGCACTTGTCGAACGCAGCCAGCGCCCGACGGAGTTCCTCCTCCTGAGCAGCCGGGTCGACCAACCGGGCGCCGTCGGCCAACGTGACCGCCAACTCCAAGTCGATCGTCTGCTGGAAGGCCGGGCTCGCCAGAGGGCTCTTCCGCATCTGCTCCAGGTAGAGCACCGCGTAGTCGTGCAGCCCGCGTTCCCGCAGCCCGGCCAGAAACTCCTTGCTCGGCTCCACGGCCCCGGCGACGGCGGGGCCCAGCACGGTCAGCAGCAGGGCAACAATCGCGATTCGGCCGGCGGCTGACAGGCGAACGGTCATCGGCTACCCGTGCGGTGCTGGCGGTCCGGAAAACATCCTTGAAACGATCGTGCGGAATATGCCGGGACGGCGCCGGGGAGCCGCCCAGAAAAAACGGGCATGTTCAGGGGCTGTGGTGTTCCGAAGGCCACATGCGAGAAGAGCTTCTATTCTAGCAGATTATAAGCTTTGACCAGCACCGGCAAGGTTTTGGCCTCCGCGGCCCTGGAGCCGGTCCGCGGGGCAGGGGAGGGGACCCTCGGCCGGCGCCTGCTTGATCCACGCAGCGCGGCAGCCGTAGTATCAATAGAATCAAGCGACTGGGGCTCGGCCGCCCCGTGCCTGGAGCTTTGCCCGTGATCGACTACCACCAACGCCCGCCGGAGCGTGCCCGTCCCGCTGGGCCCAGCCACCGGCGGATCGCGCTGCTGGTGTTTGCGCTGGGGCTGGTGGTGGTGCTCATGGATCACGCCCGCCGCCCCGCGAACTGGCATTGGCTGTGGGGAGGCAAACCCCCGGTCGCCGCCGCTGCAACTCCCCAAGAGCCAGCGGTCGACACGCGCCTGGCCGCCGTCCAGCCCCCGGTCGGCACGCCCGATGCATTTCGTTCGCCGCCCCCCTCGGCGGGCCCCGAGACTCCGTTTCCGGGAATCCGGCCAGGGTACTTCACCTCAGTCGAAGACGACACGGTGTTTCGCGGCGCCGAGGACGACGCCTGGTTCCACCTGTTCGAAGTCCTTCGCGAAACTCCGCAGTCCGATCTTGCGGCGGCCGCGGCGCCGGTCGACTTCGCACAGCTTTTCCAGCAGCCCGGCGCCTATCGTGGCCGGCTGGTGCGATTGGAGGGGCGCGTGCGGCGAGTCGAACGGCTCGACGCGCCGGCGAATTCGTATGGCGTGAAAGAGTACTACCGCGCAGTGCTCGAGACCGCGGCCAACCCGCTGTTCGTCTACTTCCTCGAGTTGCCGCCGGGTTTCCCGGTGGGAGACCGGATCTACGAAGACGTCGCGGTAAGCGGCTTCTTCTTCAAGCGGCTAGCATATCGCGCGATCGATGACATTCGCACGGCGCCGGTGATCGCCGCCCGCATGCTGGCCTGGTCTCCCCGTACGGCGGCGACGCAGCGCGGGGCCACGTCGTCCCCCTGGCTGCCGTGGCTCGTGCTGGCGGGAGTGAGCTACGCAGGCTGGCTCGTGTGGCGGCTGTGGCCCACGCGGCGGGCGAACACGTCGCTCTGGCAGCGCCGCGCCCCCCAAGATCCGCTGCCGCTCGACCCGTCGTTCGAAACGATCGATCCTCGCGAAGCCCTCGCCGACCTGACCCGCGAGCACGACGATGAGCGCTAAGGGGCCGCGCCTCGTATATTGGGCCAAACGGAGCGCCGTAGGGTGGGGCGAACAAAGTGAGCCCCACCAGGTTCAATCGAGTTCGGTCGTGCGCTGGGTGGGCCTCGCAGAGCCTCGCCTCACCCAACGGTTCGCTGCGTTGTTCGTTTTGTTACTCGCGGCGCCGCCTCTTGCGCTGGCTCAAAACAGCGAGCCCCCCACGAGTCTGCAAACCGCCCCCGCGCTCGCCAACCCCCAGGAGCTTTGGCAGGCCTGGGGACTCGACTTCGCGGGCTTGAAGAACCTGCCCGCGCAAGGCGACCTGTCTGCGGAGCAACTCGCCGCGCTGTTGCCTGCGCTCGGCCAAGTGGCCCGCGTGCCGCTCGAGCAGGCCGAGGGCTGGGCGCGGGGCAGGGCAGGGGAGGGGGGCGCGCTCGGCGACTTCGAGCTCTTGCGCGGCCGCGTCGTTCGCTTCGAGGAGCTGCCGCTCCCGCCTGAGCTCCAAGAGCGCTTCGAGAACGAGCGCGTCTACCGCGGCGAACTCGAGCGCGCCGATGGTTCTCGCGCGGTGGTCTTCGCCAACCGCGCGCCGCGCCGCTGGCAGCCAGGCCGCACGATCGACGAGCCCGCCGGTTGTCTGGGTGTGGTCGTTGCCCCTGCCAATCAGAAAGAGCCCCCGGTTTTGCTGGCCGATCGGCTCGCGTTCTATCCGGCGGGCCCGCTCGGCGATCTCGGCATGGACGCAGGTTTGTTCGACGACGTCGAAGACCGCCGCGGCCTGGTGGGGGACGAGCGCGAGGCGTTCTACCAATTGCTCGCCGCCGTCGGCCGCGCCAACTTGCAGGAGCTGAAACAGGCCGCGGAGAAGAAGGTTTCGGTCGCGCCGCTGTTCAACAAGCCGGCGGACCAGCGCGGCCGCTTGGTCATGCTCGAGGGGCGTGCCCGCCGCGCCGTCCAGGTCAAGGTGCCCGATCGCGACATCGCGGCCCGCTTCGGCATTCACGAGTATTGGGAAATCGAACTCGTGACCCCCGACTCGCAGCGCAATCCGCTCGTGGTGGTCGTGCGCAGTCTTCCCGCCGGCATGCCAACTGGCAGCGACATCAACGTGCCGCTCCGCGTGGCTGGCTTCTTCTTCAAGTCATGGGCCTATCACGGGGCAGGGGAGGGGGAGGCCGCCCGCGGCGCCCGCCGCTTGGCGCCGCTGCTCGTCGGTTTGCAGCCCGAGTTGATCGAACGCGCGACGCCCGCAGCCGGCAACGCCACGGCCGTCGGCGGCTCGATCGCGCTGGGCGTCGTGGGGCTGATGTTCGTCTGGGCGCTCTGGCGCTTGTGGAGTGACCAGCGCCGCAAACGGCCCGCAACGAACCCGTCGAGCGACCAAGCGGTGCGTGAGAGCCTGCGCGAGCTGGGCGCGTGAAGCGTGGCAGGCGGAACAATGTGAGTTACGGCACACGGAGTGTGCCTACTACGTAGCCCGCACACTCCGAGGCCGTGAGTTTTTGCGCCTAGCAGTGTGATTTTGGATTGGTGCGGCGGGGGGAGCGCGTTTTTTTTGTTTTTTGAGCGGAGCTGCGGGATTCTCCTCGTTGTCTCATGGGCGAAGCGGTG
>JBGAPH010000086.1:0-18312 GCA_044221365.1 Pirellulales bacterium | reverse complement strand
TTTATGAGCACTCCGCGCCCTTCGCGTTCGATCCCAAGGCGCCACGCCCCGAGGAATGGCATCGGTTCCTGGATAGCCTGGAAATGGGCGATGAATGGATTCGATTCGTTCAGCAAGTGTTCGGCTACCTGTTGTGGCCGGCGCTTGACTGGCAAAAGTTCTTCGTGCTTGTCGGCCCGCGGCGGTCGGGCAAAGGCACGCTGGCAAACGTGATGGAGCGGCTTGTGGGCGGCCCTCAGGCCGTGTGCGCGCTCAACATCGAAGATTTCGCCAGTGACTTCGGGTTGGAGCCGGCGCTCGGCAAGCGATTGGCCTTCGTCCCGGAATGCCGCATCCCTGATAAGAAGGTCTACGCGGTTGTGGCCAACATCAAAAGCATCACGGGCGCGGACATGGTGCAGGTGAAGCGGAAGGGCATCCGCAACCTGTCGGTCCGGCTGCTCATCAAGCTGATCCTGTCCACCAACGAGTTTCTTCCGTTGCCGGATCACTCGGGGGCCCTTGAGGCCCGCACGATTCCGATCCGGCTGAACAAATCCTTTTATGGGAAGGAAGACAAAACGCTCGCGGCGAAGCTCGCGGCGGAGTCTCCCGGCATTCTGCTATGGGCCCTTGCGGGGCTTCATGACCTGTGCAACGTGGGCGAGTTCTCGCTCCCCGAGAGCACGCTTGAGGAAATGCGGCAGTTGGCCGACGAAGTAGCCCCCTTGCGGCCCTTCGTGGAAGAGTGCTGCACCGTGGACAACTCGCTTGGGTGCCACAGCGCCGCACTCTACGCCGTCTACCGACGTTGGGCCGCGGACAACGGCCACGACTTGCTATCCGAGGGGCGGTTTGCCTCGGCGTTGCGGACCACGGTCCCCAGCGTAACCAAAGACCGCGCCCCCCGAGCAGACGCCACGTCTTTCAAGGGGCGCACGATTGTTACCGGCAACGTTAAACAGGGCCGGCCGCCGGTCTGGCTCGGCATCACGCCGAAGGTCTAGTTTTGAAAGGGGCAGTTCGATGGAAGTAAGTTTTCACCCTTGGGAGGGCTTCACGGTCAGGCATCGCGGACGCGAACGCTTATACGAGACGGACGATGAGGCGTTAGAAGCCATCGCTGACTACTTCGACGATCCCGAAGAGGTCCTGCGAGAGGCCCGAGCGGAGTTCTACGAGAGCTAGGCCCCGCTCGTTACGGGGGTAACCGGGCACGTGCTTTCGTGTTCTCGCGTGCTCGCCAGGCCGGCAGGCATACCCTGCCGGCCCTTTCTTTTTCTGCCGCCACGTCGGCGGCGTTTCTTTTCTCAGAAGGTGTTTCATGTCTGTTCTGATTTGGCAAGAGCAGCGCGCCAACGTGGCCGCGCAAGCCAACAATCTCCTGCGCAAGGCGGCGAGTGAGGGCCGCGGCCTGACCGTTGATGAGCGGCAGGCATTTGACCGGCTGCACGCTGTGGCCGATGAGCTGCGCGGCGATATCGAGCGGAACGAACGGCAGGCTGCCCTCAAGCTCAATACGCCCGTGGACAACGACTTCCGCTCATGGCTGCTGGAATCGTCGGTCGTGAGCGTGAAGAGTGCTTCCCGGCGGGCCGCCGCATTCGACGTCTACCCCAGCCAGTTGACCGTGCGGCTTGGGAAGGCACCCAAGAGTGTGGCCGAGGCCCGCGCGCTCTCACATATCACGATCCAGCAGGGCGGGGCACTCGTGGCCCCGACGCGTTTTCTGAGCGGCGTCGAGTCGGCCATGTTGTCTTTCGACACGCTCCGCGAGCACGCCACGATCATCCGCACGGACGGCGGCGGTGACTTGTTCGTCGGGACCAGCAATGACACGAACAACGAAGGCGAGCTGACTGCGGAGGCCGTGGCCGCCAACCGCGCTGATCCCTCATTCGGATCGGTCGCGCTCTTCGCCCACGAGTATTCGTCCCGAGAAGTCATCGTGCCGTTCACGCTCGCACAGGATGCGTCCGTGGACTTCGATGCCTTCATCGGGGCGGCGTTGGGCGAGCGGATCGGTCGCATTCAAGCACGCCATTTCTGCAATGGAACGGGGAGTGGGCAGCCCTCGGGCTTGCTCACCAGCGGCGCTGTGGACAGCGGCATTGTCACGGCCTCGGCGGCAACTATTAGCTTCAGCGAACTCGTGAACTTGGAGCATAGCGTCAACGCCGCGTACCGGCCGAACGCGCGCTACATGGGGCACGATAGCGTGCTGAAGGTCATCAAGTTGCTGACTGACTCTTCAGGTCAGCCGGTATGGCGGCCGTCCCCCACGGGCGGCCCCGACCTGGTGAACGGCCGACCTTTCATCGTCAATCAGGCGATGCCGGAATTCGCCGCCGGGGCCAAGGCGTTGGTGTACGGGGACCTGTCGCGCTACCACATTCGTGACGTGAGCGAAGTCGTGTTCCTTCGCTTAAACGAAAGGTACGTGGAGCAAGGCCGGCTCGGATACCTGATGCTCATGCGGTCAGACGGTGCGCTCGTGAACGCGGGCGGCAACCCAATCAAGTTCGCAACGATCAAGACCTAGTGTTTTTTTCTTCCTCGGGGCCGCGCCCGCGGCGGCCCCACCTTTTTGGAGAGTTTCGATGAATCGAACCGTGATTACCAAGCGCCCCATGCCCGCCGCGAACCACGTCCACGACGATCCACGCTACGTGGCTGCCGCCAAGCGGTATTCCGAGGTCCTGAAGGAGCGCGACGCGCTCAAGCAAGAGTACGAAGAAGCTCGCGCAGCCGAAAACCGCAGCCAGGCAGGGGACGATGCCGTGGCTCGCTACTTGACCGGCGAGCCCGCGCCCGAGGTGCAGCCCTCGGCCAAGGTGTGGTCGGACTTGAGAATCCGTGAGGCCGCCCTGGTTCGACAACGCGAGGAAATGAACCGACTCGCGCAGCAAATCTCCGGGGAGATTTGTGCCGCCGAGAAGCTAAGGCACGACGCTCTTGCCAAGCGGCTCGCGACGGCGCTGCGCGAAGCCAAGGAAGCGGATCAGGCTTTGAGCACGTTCACGGCCGAACTCATGCGGCGTAGCGTGCAGCCGACGTATCCCGTGCTGGTCTTCGTGCCAGCGCGGGAATCGGGTGCCTTCAACTCGATTGACGGTTGGCAGGCACGCTACGCCGAGTACCTCGGCTAACGGCATGGGCTGGCGCGGCGCGGGGGGCACGACGCCCCTGCGCCCCGGCCTGGATCATCTTGGAGAAAGTGACTTTGAACGAACAACAAACTACCTCGGCCCCTCGGCCACGCCTGCTAACCATCCGAGACGTGGCCGAGCAACTCACCATCAGTCGGCAGACTGCTTACCGGCTCTGCGATGAGGGTAAGCTACGTTGCTCCCGGATCGGGTCCGGCCGCGGAACGATCCGCGTCAAGCAGACAGACCTTGACCTGTACCTTCGGGCGGCACAGGGTCGGCCAGTGGGCTCGCTATACGATTGACCTGGTCTCGCATGAACTCGGGATTCTTGTCCACGTGTCCGTAGCGGGTTTCAAGCATCCGCCCATCAACGTGGCCCATCAGCTTGCTGACCACGTGCGAGTCCTGGCCGCTTGTCAGCCGATGATGGGCGAAGCTGTGGCGCAGCGTTGTGGCCGTGAGCCGCGGCATCTTGAGGATTCGCTTGAGCCGGCGGAAGCGGCACTTGACCGAGTTCCGATCCCACGGCACGCCCCGCTTGTTGCGGAACAGCTTGCCCTCTGGGTACTCGTCAGCAAGTCGGGCCACGATGGCATAGATGTTATCGGGCAGCCAGATGACGCGTGACCGTTTCTTGCCCTTGCTATCTTCGATCGGGAAGACGAGTCGGCGATTCTTGCGATCCAGGTTGTGGGCCTGGGCCCGGAACATCTCTTCCACACGGCATCCACACCCAAGCATCACCCGCAGGAAGTCGCGGAAGGCTTCATCGGTCGCGGCCTCAATCACGGCGGGCCACAGTTCGGCCGGCACGAACTCCTGCCGGATCGTCGGCCGCGGCTTTTTCATTCGGGCGATGGGGCTCACATCGGCGTAGCCCATATCAACCGCCCAATTCATGGCCCGCTTGATCTCTTTGATGAGGTTGTAGCGATAGGTGGCGGAGGCCTTGGGAAACAATTCGGCGAGCCAAGCTTGGACGTGGTGGGGACGCAGGGCTTGCAACGTGAGCTTGGGGCCCACGAAGGCACCGAATGACTTGATCCGAACCTTCAGACGGTCGCAGGTGCTCTCGGCCAGATTGACCTGCGCCCATTGCCAGTAATCGTCCAGCACTCGGGCCACGGAGCCCGCTTGCCGGAT
The DNA here is from genome assembly GCA_044221365.1 of Pirellulales bacterium. Lineage (GTDB taxonomy): Bacteria > Planctomycetota > Planctomycetia > Pirellulales > JBGAPH01 > JBGAPH01. The sequence continues at coordinate 14,038 of JBGAPH010000086.1, read as the reverse complement.
GGGTGCCTGACGCCGTTTGGCCATCAGCTCGTGGTACTGATCCCAAGCAGCGGCCTCATCCTTTCCGAGGGGGACGAACTGCTTGCCGAGTCGGACGTACCAGGACTGCGTCTGGGATCGAAAGAAGGGCTTAGGCTCGCGCATGACGTGTTGCTCCAATGGAACCATAGGTCACCATTGGCGGCTTTCGTTGCACGATTCCGTTGCATTCTGCAACGGAAGGCCTAAGGGGGTCACTCTAAGTCTTTGCCGCGTAAGGTGGAGACGAACGGGATCGAACCGTCAACCCCCGGCTTGCAAAGCCGGTGCTCTCCCAATTGAGCTACGTCCCCAGGGTTGGGCTGGGCGTCCGGCGCCCAGGGGCCGGCCCAAGCCAGATCGCCGAATCTCGCAGCTTCCCTGCTGATCGTCAAGCGCGATCCGCCCGCCGAATGAAGCGGGCCCGCCGCCTCGGGTAGAGACGCCTGCCGGGCACGCTGGGTTCGACCTCGAGCGCAGTAAAAAGGCCCGTCGACCGGTGGCAGCCGGCGGCGGGCCTTCGCACTCGTATTCACGAGCACTCGCGCTACCAACGTTCATCGGCGCGAGGCCTCAGCGGGCTCGCGGGCCGCCAACGGCGCCCGCGCCTTCGCGTCAGACCGGGGCCTCTCGCCAGCCGGCAAACTCCCTCACCGGGCTCTCGACCAGCCGCTGGCGATCGCGGGGCCGGCCTGCGAAAATCGAGCAGGGCGAACTGCGCCCGAGTTCCGGCAGGTCTTCTTCGCGAACAGGAGGGCGGCGATCACCCTTTTTTCCGCCCGCAATCCCGAGGCCCCGCGTAAGTTTCCGCCGCGCTGGCTGCGCGGTGAGCGGTATCGCACGTGGCACTTGTTCGGCTTAGTGGCTGTGCTCGGCCTGCTGGGCATCGTGCCGGCCTGGCGGATGCGGCTCGCGCGGCAGCAGGACGCCGCGGCCAGCAGACTCCGCGAGATCTGCGAGCTGCGCTCTTTTCACGTGCGCCCCGCCGACACGCCTTGGGTCGACCGCTCGCTGGCCGAGGTGTCTTGGCTGCAGCGGAACAAACGCCGCGGCTTCTTCGAGCACATCTGGTACGCGGGCCTGACGGGCGCAGACGACGAGGCCTGCGAATTGGTCGGCCGCCTTCCCTGGTTGCGCGAGTGCCGAATTCGAGGAAGCCATCGACTGACGAACGCGGGGCTGACAAATCTCAAAACTGCGCGCGGTCTGGCGGAGTTGGCGGCCGACAACACCAACGTCACCGATGCGGGGCTCGCCGAGCTGCGCGTGCATCCCAAGCTCGCCACGGTCTCCTTGTCGTACACCGCGCTCACCGACGAGGGGTTGCAAACCTTGGCCGGACTGCCAGCGCTGAGCACGCTCGCCGCGTTCGACACCTTTGTCACGGCCGAAGGGGCCCAACGTTTCAGGCAGCTTCGGCCCGAGGTGACCTTCAAGTGGTCGCGCACGCCGAACGAAGTTCATTGGCACACGCTCCGCGACCTAGCGGTGCAAGGCGTGGCGATTTCCAGTTCCGCCGCCGGCGCAACGGTTCCTCCTGCACCGGCGCCGTTCCAACCGCTGCCTGATCGCCACGCCTACGCCATCTCGATCACGCAGCAGTGGCTCGGAGGAGACGACACGCTGGCGCGGCTCCCCGACATCGTGGGGTTGAAGTCGGCGATGCTCAACGTGCTGAAACTCTCTCCGACGGCGCTTGCCCACTTGGCCCGCTGTCGCGAGCTCGAGAGCCTCGATCTGAGCTTTTGCCAGGTCGACTCAGGTACGACCGACGTTTTGCGCTCGCTCGATCAACTTCGCCAGGTGCGGCTCGACGGCACCGAGCTCGACGACCGCGGCCTCGAGTTCCTGGCCGGACTGCCGCGGCTGACCACACTGAGCCTGATGGGCACGCAGGCCACCGGGGCGACCTTGTCGAATTTGGCCCCGCTGACGCACCTCGAGGAACTGTGGCTCCATGGGCTGCCGCTCACCGACGCCGACCTCGAGCGCCTGCCGGCCAAGGCGACGCTCAAACGTCTGTATTTGGGAGAGGCGCCGCTCACGGAAGCGGCCCTCGGCCATCTGGCGAACCTGCCGCGCCTCGAGTATCTCAACCTCGGAATGCTGCCGATCACCGCGCGGGGCATGGCCTCTTTGAGGCGATCGCCGAGCCTCAAAGCCGTGGTGCTGTTCGGTCACGAACAGGAATTCGCCACGCCCGCGGAGTTGCAGGCGTGGCTCGAGCGGCAGATTCGCGAGGGCCCACAGCCACGTCCGCCGCGCCGCTCGCCCGCCCAGCGGTTCCCTAACGTGCTGCCGCCGTCCACGCCGCCATCGACGCCGTAAGGCGGCCGTGGCGAAGGCAGCTGGTGCGAGAGGATAGCAGGGACCGGCCGAGAACCTCCCCTCGACCGGCCCCGCGTCGCGGGCACTAGGCCCCGCCAGACGCGAAAACGATAGCTTTCCCAAACGGGACTAGAGTATCCCCCAGGTGCGGAAACCCGCGCTGACTCCCCCAGCGCGTCGGCGGCGGAACCGGCTAATTCCCTGGACGGTTGGGATCTGACGGCCCCTCCCCCCGGCAGAGGTCTAGAAGGCAGGGCTGGGCTGGAAACTTGGTGAAGGAAAGGCCCTACGCTTCGCTCCCAGCGCCGCGCACGACGAGGGGAACGGAAGACGGCTCGCGGTGAACGCCGAGCAGCCACAAGACCGGACCGGTGGCGATCGTGGTCACGAGCGCCATGATCACCATCATCGCGAACAGCGTCGGCGAGATGACCTTCATCTCCAGGCCGATGTTGAGCACGATCAGCTCCATCAGGCCGCGGGTGTTCATCAGCACGCCCAGGCCAGCGGCGTGGCGGTGGTCGAGGCCGGTGACACGCGCCGCGGCGTACGAGCCGCCGAATTTACCGAGCGTGGCCACGGCGATGATCAGCGCGCAAAGAAACCAGTGCTCGAGCCCCGACACGAGGCCGATTTGCGTGCGCATGCCCACCGAGGCGAAGAAGGCCGGCAGCAGGAGCACCGTCACCACCGACTCGAGCTTGTGGGCAAAGGCCTGGGCTAGCCGGCTGTCGTGCGGAGTGATCGCCCCCAGGAGAAAGGCGCCGAAGAGGGCATGGATGCCGATCGCCTCGGTCGTGAGCGCGGAGAGCAGCACCGCTACGAAGACGCAGGCGATGAGCGGCTCGCTGAGAGGCGCGGCGTCGTAGCGCGGCAAAACGCGCACCAGCAGCGGCCGCACGATCAGCAGCATCGCCGCGACGAACGCGGCCGTGAGCGCGAGCGTCACGAGCGCGCCCGTGACCGAAGCCTGCGCCACGCCCACGATCAGCGCGAGCAAGCACCAGGCGGTTACATCGTCGGCCGCCGCGGCCGCGAGCGCGGTGACGCCCAGCGGCGTGGTTTGCAGCCCGCGATCGGTGAGGATGCGGGCGAGCACCGGGAACGCCGTCACCGAGAGCGCCACGCCCATGAAGAGGGCGAAGTTGGTGAACGACACCCCGTCGTCGGACAGACGGGGAAAGAGATAGAGCGCGAGCACCGTTCCGCAGACGAAAGGCGCGGCGATGCTGGCGTGCGAAATCGCCAGCGTCGTGCCGGCGCGTTCGCGGAGCACTGCCGGATTGAGCTCGAGCCCGACCAGGAACATATAGAGGATCACGCCGAGCTGCGCGATCACGGCGATGAACGGGCCGATCTCAGGGGGCATGAGAAAGGCCGTGGCTTCGGGCCAAAACCGTCCCAGCAGCGACGGTCCGATCAGGATGCCGGCCAGCACCTCGCCCACCACGGGGGGTTGGCCGATCGCGCGAAACAAGCGGCCCACGATCTGCCCCGCCACCACCACGGCCGCGAGCGTGATCAGCACATGCACAAGCACGTCGGGCTTGCCCTTGGCCGCGGCGCTGGCGGCCGGCGCGCTCGCGGCGGCCGGGGCCGAGAGTCCGCCGCCGATCCAGTTCACGACCAGGAACACGCCCAGGGCGCCGAGCACCATGGCCGCGTAGGCCGCGGCCCCTTTGACGCGCGCGGCGCCGCGCGAGGCGAGCGGCGCCGCCCCTTCGAGCGACGTCATCGCAGCTCACCCTCCGGCAGATACAACTCGCTCACCTTGTCAGGCACGAAGTCGGGGCCGGCGCCGGCGTGCCAGGCGGGAATCGCCTTCTTCTCGGGCGGGTAAAGCGTTTCCATGGGCCCCCAGACTTCGTCGACCTTGTCGGTGAACAGGTCGCCGATCAGCAGATCGGTCACCTTCCCGCGGAGATGCGGGTAGTTCTTGATGAACTGGCCGAAGCTGAAGCCGTCGTAGTACTCGCACACGAGCCGCCGCATGCGGTCGATGCCCTGGTTGAACATGTCGCCCCAGTTGCCGAGCTGCGCGGCCGAGGTGTCTCCCTGCTTGATCCCCTCGGCGATCGCGTCGGCGGCGAGCTGCCCCGATTTGAGCGCGAGCAACACGCCGGAAGAATAGAGGGGATCGAGGAAGCCGAAGGCGTCCCCCACCAGCACCCAGCCGTCGCCGGCCACCTGCTTCGAGCGATAGGAGTAATCCTTGGTGGCGAAGTAGCCGGTTACGCGCTCGGCGTTCTCGATCCGCTTCTGCACGGCGGGGCAAGCGGCCACCTCTTCGTTGTAAACCTCTTCATGCGTGCCGCGCCCCTTGAACAAGTAGTCGAACGGCGCGACGACGCCCAGGCTCACGGTGTCGTCGTGCTGGGGGATGTACCACCACCAGCCTTGCTTATTCGTGGTCTGGATGACCACGGTGGCGCCTTCATTCTTGCCCACGTCGCGGTAGGCGCCGCGCCAGTAGGTCCAAATGGCCCCCTTGTTGAGCACGGGGTCCCAGAGCCGCAGTTTGAAGCGGCTTTGCAGCATGGTGCTCTGGCCGCTGGCGTCGACCACCACCTTGGCCAGCACCGTTTCCGCCGAACCGTCTTCGCGCTGCACCTTCACGCCGACCGCGCGGTCCCCCTCGAACAGCACGTCGAGCACCCGCGCCGGCTGATGCACCTCGACCCCGTGTTCGCGGGCATTCTCGAGCATCATCTTGTCGAACTCGCTGCGCACCACCTGCCAGGTCTGCGAGCACTCGTGCGGTTTGTTGTCGTGGAAGTAGAAGGGCGCCGACTCCTTGCCGGCCGAGTTGACGAACTGCACGCTGTATTTCTTGACGAAGGGGCTCGCCCGCATCTTGGGGAGCATGCCGAGGCGTTCGAAGACCCAGTAGGTTTCGGGAATCAGCGATTCGCCGATGTGGAAGCGGGGAAAGGCCTCGCGCTCGTAGAGCTTGACCTCGAGGCCGTGCTGCGCGGCCAGGGTGGCCGTCGTGCTGCCGGCCGGGCCGCCGCCGATCACTACCACGTCTGTCGTCGCCGTCGTCATGGGATTGGTCTCCGTGAGTTGGGGGCTTAGCGCCAGGTGCTGTCGGCCTCTTCGTGGGGCAGGCGGGCCGCGCGCAGCAGGTCGACCAAGGCCTCGAGCTCCTTCCGCTCCAGGTGACCGAGTTGCCGAGTGTGGCACTCGCGAATCGGCTCGCGCATTTCTTCGAGCAGGGCCAGGCCGGCGGCCGTTACCTTGACGCACACGATCCGGCGGTTGTCGACGGGCCGGTCGCGCTCGATCAGGCCCCGCTGCTCGAGCTTGTCGAGCATCCGCGTGATGTCGGGCGCCCGGCTGACCAGCCGCCCGGCCAGATCGAGCGTCCGCATCGGGCCGGGATGCGCGTGGCACAAGAGCCGCAGCACGTTGTACTGCTGAGGGGTCAGGCCGTAGCGGGCGAAGAGCTCGTCTTCGTAGGCCCGCAGCCGGTCGTACGTCCGCCAGAGGCCCAGGAAGGCCTCTTGTTCGAGGGTGTCGAAACGGCGGCTGGCGGGGGCCTTGGTCTTCATCGCAGGCATCATAGTCCGCTGGACAATAATTGTCCAGACATTTGTTTGAACGCCTATTGAATATCGACGGACCGACGGTGCGGACCTTAACCCGCCCCCTATCCCAACGGCTGCGTGAGCGAGGGCGAGCCGCTCTTTCGTTGCCAAAAGCCAGCCACATCATGGTAGATTCTGCCCGGTTGCCTGGAGGATTCGACAGCCCGCGCATCGACCGCTCCCCCGCCAATCGGCCTTTGTACCCCCGGCCCCCTCGGCTACACTTCGCCGCCCCAATGGGGGAGGTCCACCGGTACTGCGCGCACACGGCGAGGTGTCTCTTGAACGCCGAAACACGCCCGACTACGAACCCGCCGCGGCTAACCGCAGCGCTCATCGTGCGCGACGCCCAGGCCAGCCTGCCGGCCACGCTCGAGGGGGTGCGAGGCTTGGCCGACGAGATCGTGGTCGTCGACACCGGCTCGGCCGACTACACCCGCGACGTCGCCCGCCGCTACACCCCCAAGGTGCTCGGCTACCGCTGGGACGACGACTTTTCGGCCGCCCGCAACGCGGCGCTGGCCGCTGCCCAAGGAGAATGGGTGTTGTGGCTCGACGCGGGCGAGACGTTGGCGCCTCGTGAGGCGTCGTTCATCCGCGGCTGGCTCGAGGCACAAACGACGCAGGACCATGTCGGCCTGCTGTTCATCAGCGTTCCCCCGGCCCGGCCCGAAGGCTCGGTCGAACGCGTCGCGCGCGCGCGCTTGCAGCCGCGTGTGCCGGGGCTGACGTTTGCCGGCCGTGTGGCGGAAAGCCTGGCCCCGGCGGCGCGGCGGCTAGGCATCACGGAACAACTCATCGATGCCACCCTCTGGCGCACGGCAGCCGAGCATGTGCCTGAGACCAAACGCCGCCGCGCGCAGCGGAACATTCGCCTGGCGGAGCTCGAGATCGCCAATCGCGGCCCTTCGCCGCGGATGTCGATCGTGATCGGCGAAGGGCGGCTCGACCTCGGCCAGTTCGACCAGGCAGCGGCGGCCTTCCGCCGCGCGCTCGAGACCTCGGTCCGCGGCTCGCTCGACGCCCTCTGGGCCTACTACGGTTTGCTGACCACCTTCGACAGCGCTCCGGCTGCGGGCGAAGCCCAACTCGCCACCTGCTTGCAGGCGCTCGAGAGCTTTCCGTTCGACGCGCAGTTGCTGTGCGCGATGGGCAACTATCTGCAGTTGCGCGACCGCTTCGATCTGGCGGCCCGCTCGTTCGAAACGGCCTTTCGCTATGGGCAAGTCCATCCTGAGCTCTGGCATTTGGAGGATTTAACGGCCGTCGCCGGCGCCGCCCGTGGCCTGGCCCTGCAATTGGCCGGACAAGAGGTCGAGGCCGAAGCGGCTTTGCGCGAGGCGATCGACAGCCTGCCCGACGATCCCCGCTTGCGCCGCCGGCTCGGGGAGCTCTACATCCAACAGGGCAACCAGCGCGCGGCCGTCGAGCAATTCGGCCGCTTGCGAATGCCGGCCACGGAGCTCGATCCGCTCAAGTCGGCGGTCCGCGGCGCCTGCCTGGCGGCCAAGCAGAATTGGGCGGCGGCACTCTCTTATCTGAAGGCGGCCTTCGACGAAGGCTGCCGCGACCTCGTGGCCCTGCGGTGGTACACGCTGTCGTTGCTGGCAACCGAAGCCTTTGCGACCGCTCGCAAGGTGCTGGAAGCCTGGAAGGCCATCGATCCCGAAAGCGGCGAGGCGGCGCGGTTCCTTGAGTTCCTCGAGCGGCAGGGCCCGGCGCTCATGCTCGAGACCGACGCGGAAGGCAGGACGTTGCGCGTCGATCCGGCCGACACGCCACCGGGGGCGCCGCTACGGGGAGCGCGGGCCGCGAAGCCCGAAGAATCGAGCCGTTAGCCGCAGACCGCAGGTTCCTCGCTCAACGTCCCAACCGCAGCCTCAGGGGCGTCATCGGCGAAGATTCGAAGCCATGTCGCCCGTAGAAGCGCTGCGCCGCATCGTTTGTCCGATCCGTAAGCAGCCAAATCCGGCGAAAGCCGTGCCGGCGGGCATAGTCGATGGCGCGCTCGACGAGCTGCCCGCCAATGCCCAAGCCGCGGGACTCGGGCCGCACGACCACGTCGTCGAGCCAGCAGGCTGGGCCCCCTTCGGCCGTGCTGATGGTGAACAGCAGATTCACCATCCCTGGGAAGCGTTCCTCGTCGCGGGCGACGAAGATCTGCCCCAGCGCCGGCGCTGCGAGGATCAACCGCAGCCCGCGCTACTGATTCGTTCGCTCGAAGGTGAACTCTGCTTCCTGGGCGTAACGGCCAGCACATCGGCAAGCGCCGGAGCGTCGGCCTGCTCCGCGGAACGCGCTCAGAGTCTCGCGTTACTTCCCGTACCCCCGTGGGTGCGTCGAGTGCCAGCGCCAGGCGGTGGCCACGATGTCGTCGATCTTCACATAGCGCGGCCGCCAGGCGAGCTGCGCCTGCGCCCGCGAAGAGTCGGCCACGAGCTCCGGAGGATCGCCGGGGCGGCGCTCGCCTTCGATCACGGGAATGGGTCGCCCGGAAATGCGCTGGCAAGCGTCGATCACCTGCCGCACGCTATGGCCGTGTCCGGTCCCCAGGTTGAGCTTGAGCCCCTGCCCCGGCGCCAGGCGTTCGAGCGCCGCAAGATGCGCGGTGGCCAGATCGTCGACGTGGATGTAGTCGCGAATGCACGTGCCGTCGGGCGTGGGATAGTCGCTGCCGAACACCGTGATCGCGGGGCGCAGGCCGAGCGCCACCTGCAGCGTGAGCGGAATCAGGTGCGATTCGGGCGTGTGGTCTTCGCCCAGGTCGCCGTCGGGGCTCGCGCCCGCGGCGTTGAAGTAGCGGAGCGCCGCGTAGCCGAGGCCGTAGGCGTGGGCGTAGTCGGCTAGGGCATGCTCGACGACGAGCTTCGTGAACCCGTAGGGGTTGATGGGAAGCTGGGGCTCGTCTTCGGTGATCGGAATCTTGTGGGGGGCGCCGTAGGTGGCCGTAGTACTCGAGAAGACGATCCGCCAGACGCCGGCCGCCCGCATCGCCTCGAGCACCGAGAGGCTGCCGAGCACGTTGTTGCGGTAGTACCGGTCGGGGTGCGACACCGACTCGCCCACCAGCGCGAAGGCGGCGAAGTGCATCACCGCCTCGATGCGGTGCTCGCGCAGGGCGGCTTCCAGCGCCGGTTGATCGAGCAAGTCCCCCTCGATCAGGCGGCCGGCGGGCGCGGCGGCTCGATGGCCGCAGGACAGGTTGTCGTAGACCCAAACGTCGTGGCCGGCGCGCACCAAGTGGCGCACCGCATGACTGCCGACATAGCCGGCCCCGCCGATCACGAGGATTCTCACGTCGATTGTCGTCCTTGCCGGGGTTGCAGATCGTGCCTTCGAGTCGGCTGGGCCGCACCGGGGCCTCTGTGGTACCGTACTATACCTAGGTTGCGGAGCGCGCCCAGGGCGACAAAACCCAAGGCGTTACAAGAAGTAACGCCTCGCATTCCTCGGACCGGGGCGCTGCCGCGGCAGGCAGCGTCGGTTCGCCAAGAGAGCTGCGCGCAGATTCTACGTAGGGGATCGCATTGATGGACGAACTTACCGGCCGACGCGTTCGCGCAGGCATTCTCGGGGTACTCGCTGCGGCGCTCGTTTGGAGCGGAGCGTCGGGCACGGCGCGGGCCGGAGGCGGCGCCGAAAACGTGTTCGTGGTCGTCAATCCGCGGAGTTGGGCCTCACAAACGATCGCCAACCACTACATCAAGCTCCGCGGCGTGCCGGCGCGGAACGTGTTCCACGTCGATTGGTCGGTATGGGTCGGCCACGTGGCGGTGGCCGATTTCCGCAAGTACCTGCTGGGCCCCGTGCTCCAGGAAATCGAGAAGCGGGGACTGGGGCACCAGATCGACTATATCGCCTACTCCGCCGACTTCCCCTACGCCGCGATCCTCAATGCGGACCTCGGGGACCGCAAGTTCGACCACCTCAACCCCTATGGCTCGATCAATAGCCTGACCTACATGTGGCCCTTGGTCATGGCGGGCAACCCGCTTTACATGGCCATGGAAGGGAACTTGTATCGCCAGCCTCCGGTTGTGGCGGGCAAGGAGTCGCGCTCGCACGCGTTCCGCAGTTGGTACGGCTGGGGACCGAACGGCGCCGTGGTCGAAGCCGGCGGGCAGCATTACATGCTCTCCACGTTTCTCGGCGTCACCTTCGGCCGGGGGAACTCGGTGCCCGAGATCATCAACTACCTCGAGCGCAGCGCGGCAGCCGACGGCAAGCACTGGGGGGGCACGATCTACTTCATGTACAACACCGACGTCCGCTCCACGCATCGCCGGGGGCAGGTCGGCGGCGCGGGGGACCACTTTGCCGCGGCCGCGGCCGCGATCGAAGAACAGGGCGTTTCGGCCAAGATCGCCAATGGCGTTCTGCCCAACCGGGCTGGCGACGTGGCCGGCCTCGTCATGGGCTATCCCAAGTTCGACTGGTCCGACTCGGGCAGCAAGCTGCGGCCCGGCGCCATCTGCGACAATCTGACCAGCTTTGGCGGCGTGCTCGATCCAACCATGGACTACCAGGAAGTTACGCCGGTACAGCCCCAAACGCCGCTCACGGCGTTTTTGCGGGCGGGCGCCGCCGGCGCCTGCGGCACGGTCGTCGAGCCCTTCCTGCTCACCGACAAGTTCCCGCTGCCGTCGCTGCAGGTCCACTATGTCCGCGGCTGCTCGCTGGCGGAGTCGTTCTATCAATCGCTGCACTGTCCCTTCCAGCAGCTCATCGTGGGAGATCCCCTCTGCCAACCCTGGGCGCGAATTCCCCAGGTGACGGCCGAAGGGGTCGAGGCCGGCGCCGCCCTCAAGGGCACGGTCTCGATCAAGCCCCGCGGCGAAACCAAGGCGCCGGCGAGCGTCGATCGCTTCGAGTTGTTCGTCGACGGTCTGCGCGTGGCCCGTTGCCCTGCGGGGGACGCCTTTTCCCTCGACACCACGACTTACGCCGACGGCCACCATGAGCTGCGGATCGTGGGGCTCGAGGCGGGGCCGATCGAGACGCAGGGCCGGCTGATCCTGCCGGTGACGTTCAACAACACAGGACACCGGATCGCCGCGGCCACTTCTCCCAAACAAACGGTGCGGCTGGGGGCCACGCTGAAGATCGCCGCCAAGAGCCCCGGCGCGGCCTCCCTCGTCGTGCTCCACCAGGGACGCGAACTCGGCAAGATCGCGGGAGAATCGGGGGCCCTTGAAGTTGACAGCGCGCGGCTGGGGCAAGGCCCGAGCCAACTCCAAGTGCGGGCGCTCGACGCCGCCGGCAACGACTACGCCGTGGCCGCGCCGCTGGCGATCGACGTCGTACCGCCGCTGGCGATGCTCCCCTTGCGCGAACCGCCGAGCGACCTGCGGCCCGGCGTGCAGTTGACCCTCGGAACCGACCGACCGCAGCTCATTCGCGACGCCAGCAGCCCCGGCTGGTTCACGAGCGCCGGCGCCCAGCCGAACCAGGCCTATCGCCTGGAAGGTTACTTCCACGTGCCGGCCGACGACACTTACCAGTTCGTCGCCGGATTTCTCGGAGACCTGCGGATCGAAGTGGACGGCCGCGAGGTGGGCAGCTTCAAAGCAGAACCGTTCAACTTCAAGTACCTGCCCGTCAGGCTCGGCCGCGGCTGGCACCAGGTTCAGGTAAGCGGGCGCACGGGGGACACGGCGATGTTCGAGCTGGGCTTTGGCGGCCAAGGGGTGCGCCCCGTCGACGGCAAGGCCTTCAAATGCGCTCCGGGCCGCTAGATCGGCGGTTCGGCAATCTTGACGCCCCCGGATGCCCGTGGGCCTCAGCCGGCGGTTGAATGCCGCCACTCTTCAGCCCCTTTGCGGCGGGCGACCCGATCGCCGATGCGCTTCGTGCTTGGTCGGGCAGTTGGGCCGCGTGATCGGTGCGGTTCCGAAGCCGAAGGGCGTGAGGAATGCCGGGCAGAGGAGCGGGTCCAACCAAAAATCACCAGGGCCCAACTGCGCTTTGGGAGGCCCACATCGCCCGAGGAACGACCGCCTTGCATTCACCAAGTCGACCAATTACCTTCGGCAAGTGCTCGTGATGTATTCACACCAACTTGCCGCTCAATGACTGGGGGCGTTCTCTCGCGAGCCGGGCATTCGGCTCGGGGCTTCCAAAAAACGATGCTGCAAAGGCAAGCCGGCAAAACGCGTCGATATTCCACGGTTCGCTGGCGAGTTGCTGCGCTCGATAACGACTCGATCGAAGCGAACGGCCTCGTGCTTTCTCGAGCGTGCTTCTTGTTTTGCTTGCGTGCCCCGGACCGAGGGATAAACTGGCGCCCAATTAACCCCTAGGGTCGCCGTAGAATCTCACCTCGAATTGCCCCTGAGAACCCATGCGCCTTCCCCGCCTGAAGTCCTGCTCGTGGTCTGGCCTATCGCGCAGTTCAGCTCCTCGAGGCAGCGAGTCTCGTCGGCCTCTTTGGGAAGAGCTTGAACTACGAGTGGTGCTTTCCGCAACGGTCGGCGTCGACAAAGTGGACTACGCCCCAGGTGAGACGGCGCTGATCACGGCGTCGAACAACGAGCACGCGGGCGGTGATTTTGCCGCGGGTGAGACCGTGAAGTTCCAGGTGACCCGCACCGATGGCATCGAAGACTACCCCAGCGGCAATCTGCCGTGGTTCGTCACCGATGGCGTCGGGGGCTTCGAAGCCTACTACGTCGACATCGACGGTGACGGCGCGCAAGACTTGGGCGTCGCGCCCGACCTCGACGAAACGGTCGACGCGGTCGTCCACACCTCGTGGTTTGTTGAAGACCAGTACGCAAACTCGGCGCTCCGCTTGTCGGCCACAGGACTTACGTCCGGCGCTGAAGCTGCGGTGGAATTTACGGACACGGTGTCGTCGATCTCGATCAACAGCCCTTCGGCCGCGTCTCCGCAGACGATCACGACGGCTGCGGCCAACTATACGGTGCCCGTCGGCTTCTCTTGGGTGGCTGACAACAAAGGCAATGCCACGGTAACGGCGACGGCAACCGTCACGGATGGTACGAACACCTGGTCAAACACGGGGACTATCAACAACAAAGCAAGCGGCTCGAGCACAATCAACGTCACCGTACCGGGCTCGGCGCCCAATGGTTCGTACTCAGTTACCGTTTCGGCCCCCGGACAGGGGTCGACGACGGTCACGAAGACCAACAGCAACGCGGTGGTGTTGAACGTCCCGGCGGCGACCACGACGTCGATCACATCCAGTGCGAACCCCTCGGTCTACGGGCAGGCGACCAGCTTCAACGCGAGCGTGTCGGGCAGCCCCAGCGTAGGGACCGTTCAGTTCTACGTGGATGGGGCGACCTTTGGCAGTCCGGTTGCTGTGAGCGCCGGAGCGGCGGCAAGCAGCGCCATCTCCTCGCTGAAAGCCGGGTCGCACAGTATCCACGCCGTCTACAGTGGCGGCACGGGCTTCAGCGGCAGCACGTCCAGCACGCTTACCCAGACGGTGAACCAGGTGGGCTCGACCGTCGCCGTGAGCTGGGCCGACGGCCTGAGCGCCGAATACAACGGCTTAGTCCACGGGGCCACCGCCTCGTGGTCGAGCAGCGGCGCGGATGGAGAGGGCGCCGCCTTGGTCGTAAGCTACGTGGGGATCAACGGCACGAGCTACGCCGCCAGCGCAACCGCCCCGACGAACGCCGGCCAGTACCGTGCCTCGGCCAGCTTCGCCGGGGACGCCAACCATACGGGGAGCAACGGCTTCGCCGACTTCACGATCCTAAAGGCGGCCCTCACCGTTACCGCCGATCCCAAAAGCCGCGAGTACGGCGAGGCGAACCCCGCCCTAACGGCCACGATCACGGGCTTCAAGAACAGCGAGACGCTGGCCACGAGCGGCGTCACGGGCAGCGCGGGTCTGAGCACCGCGGCAGACCCCTTAAGCCCCGTGGGGGACTATCCGATCACGGCGACGCTCGGCACGCTCTCGGCAGGCAACTACACGTTCAGCTTCGCCGCGGGGAACCTCGAGGTGACCCAGGCCACGCTGTTGGTCACGGCCGACGATCAGAGCCGGGAGTACGGCGAGGCCAACCCCGCCCTAACGGCCACGATCACGGGCTTCAAGAACAGCGAGACACTGGCCACGAGCGGCGTCA
>JBGAPH010000014.1:0-137377 GCA_044221365.1 Pirellulales bacterium | reverse complement strand
CAGGGGTTATGAAGGTACGGGTTGGGGAAGATCGCTGTGCTGCTGGAGTGAGGGCGTAGCCCGAACGGAAGCAGCACAGCGAGCCGCGAACTCGGCCGGGGTGAGATACCCCAGCGAGCTGTGCGGTCGTACGTGGTTGTAATCGTCGCGCCAAGCCGATGTCAGGCGCCTGGCCGACGACAGACTCTCGAACTCCTCGCGGGATAAGAACTCGTCGCGCAGCCGGCTGTGGAAGCTCTCCGCGTAGCCATTCTGCCACGGGCTGCCCGGCGCGATGTAGCGAGCTTCCACCTCCACCTGCCGCAGCCACCGCTGAATCGCTCGCGACACGAACTCCGGACCGTTGTCCGAACGAATCGCTCGCGGCACGCCGCGCAGCGCGAACAGCTCGGCCAGCGTGTCGATCACATCCTCGGCACGCATACCCCGACCCACCTTCAACGCCAGGCACTCGCGCGTGTGCTCGTCGAGGATCGACAACCATTTCAGCGAGCTCCCCGCGCACGTCCGATCGAACACGAAGTCCCAGCACCAGACCTCGTTCTTGGCCGTCGCCCGCGCTACGTGGCAGGCCTGGGCGCCGCTGCCCACCGCGCGCTGCAAACGCCGTTTCTGCGGCACTTTCAGCCCTTCGCGGCGCCACAAACGCAACACACGGCTCGCGCTCGCACGCCAACACTCTCGCCGCAACAACGCCGCGATCCGGCGATAGCCGTAACGCGGACGCTCCGCCGCCAAGCCGCGCATGCGCTGCACGAGCGCTCCCTCGTCGTCACGCGGCTGAGCTTCGTAACGCTGACTGCTGCGCGGCTGATCCAACACTCGACAAGCCCTTCGCTCGGAGACCGTGAACTGCGCTTGCAGCTCACGCACTGCTCCACGCTTCCGGGAAGGGCTCACCAGTTTCCCGAGGCCACGTGCTTCAGCATCTGGATGTCCAGGGCCTGGTCCGCCACCAGTTGCTTCAGCCGACGGTTCTCGTCCTCCAGCTCCTTCAGCCGCTTCGCCTCCTCGGCCTTCATCCCGCCGTACTGCGAACGCCAACGCTGATACGTCGACTCGCTCACCTCCAAGGACTGCAACACCATCGCCAGATCCTTGCCCGCGTTGAGCAGCGCGTCCGCATCACGCAGCTTCCGCACCACCTGTTCAGGGCTATGCCGCTTCCGTCGCTTCGTCGTCATCCAAAGGTCTCCTTGCCTCAAGGCCTAAAGACCTTCATAAACCATGGTTCAGGTTTCAGGTAGCAGGCCACCTACCGGCGAATTGACCGGGAGTTGGGCATTCATCGGGAGACGGGTGGCGCGGACGTGCGGCTGGCCGGCTCAAACCCGGCCAAAGCGCCCCACGGGCCGCCGGCCGACGAGGGGCCGATCGGGGGCGGTTTGCGGCCAGAACCGGCCAAAGCGCCCCTCGGCTCCGAAGACCACCTCACGAGCTCGAGCCACGCTCGGCGCCGCTGGGGCGGAGCGCCTGCGAGCCCTGGCGTGAGTTCATCTTGGCGAAGCTGGCGGCCGGCCTGACGGCGCAACGGATCTACCGAGACCTGGTGAGCGAGCACGGCTTCGCCGGAGTTGTCACAGCGTGAAGCGCTTCGTGCGGCGGCTGAGCTCCACGCGTCCGCTGCCGTTCCGGCGGTTGGAGTGTGGTCCCGGAGGTTCAGGCCGAACTACAAGCTTGGGGACTACGTCACAGCCCGAGCCCGGCGTGCCAAGCCGCACACATCCGTGACAGGCGGCTCACATGGCGAAATCGAAATCGACGCAGGGTGAGGTGCTGACACTTTGACGGACTGGTGGCGGTTCACTCGCCGCGGCCGTCTCGAAGAAGACGGAGCGCGCTGACGATGACCAGCAACGACGTTCCGGCGTCGGCTGCGATTGCCGCCCAAAGCGAGGCTTGATTTGTGAGCGTCAGACCAACGAAAACCGCCTTGACTGCAAGCGACGCGAAAATGTTCTGGCGAATAACTCGGAGCGTGCGCCGTGAGTGACCGATGAGCCAGGCGACCCGCGAAAGGTCGTCGGTCATGAGGGCAACGTCGGCGGTCTCAATTGCCACATCTGTTCCCACAGCACCCATGGCGATTCCGAGGTTTGCACGCGCCATGGCTGGTGCGTCGTTTACCCCATCGCCGATCATTGCCACTTGGCCAAAGGTCCGTACGAGGTCCTCAATGGCCTGGACCTTGTCTTCGGGTAAGAGTTCAGCGCGCACCTCGTCGACACCCGTTTCGCGGCCTATAGCATCGGCCGTGCTGCGGTTGTCGCCGGTGAGCATCACGATTCGTCGTATGCCTTGGGAGCGAAGCGCCGAGACTGCGTCTTTGGCCGTGGGCCGCACCTTGTCGGAAACGGCGATGATGCCGAAGGCGCTATTCTCCTCGCCGACTGCGATGGCGGTGGAACTACTGGGGGTGAGACGTCTAAGCTCTTCTTGGGTAGCAGGGGACGCATGGCCAAGTTCTTTGAGAAACCTTGGGGAGCCAAGCCAAACGGGTCGACCACGTAGGGTAGCCGTCGCACCTTTGCCCTTCACCGCTTGAAAGTTCTCGGCAGCCTCCACCTCAAGTCCTGCTTTCGCTGCCGCGTTCAAAATGGCACGCGCTAAGGGATGCTCCGACCGCCTCTCGATTGCCGCGGCGAGCGAAAGCACGTCACGCTCTGTGTGGCCAGGAAGTGGCAGGACTCGCTGCACTTCTGGCTTTCCCTCAGTGAGGGTGCCGGTTTTGTCGAGAGCGATCGCAGTGAGCTTCGCCGGTGCTTCAATGTAGGGACCTCCTTTAACCAGCACTCCATGACGCGCCGAAGAGGCGAGAGCCGCGACAATGCTCACGGGGGTAGAGATCACGAGGGCACAGGGGCAGGCGATCACGAGGAGCACCAGGCCGTCGTAGAAGGCCTGGGTCCACGTGCTGCCAAAGGCCAACGGCAAAAGCATCATGACCAGAAGAGCAACGGCCATTACAGACGGTGTATAGATGCGAGCGAAGCGCTCTACCCACTGCTCGCTCGGGGCGCGCTGGCTCTGAGCGCCGCCGACGAGCTTGATGATCCGTGCGAGAGTTGTGTCGTCTCCAGGCCGCGTAGTTACGAACTCAACGGCCCCGTCTTCGTTGATCGTCCCCGCGTAGACTTCGCTTCCAACTACCTTTGGCACAGAGAGCGACTCACCCGTAATCGGTGCCTGATTGACGGATGTCTCGCCTTTGGTGACGCGGCCATCGAGCGGAAACTTGTCTCCCGGCCTCACAACAACAGTGCTACCGACAGGTACTTCATGCACCTCGACGATGTCCTCGCGGCCGTCAGGAAGAAGGAGCCGCGCGCTGTCCGGTGCAATTGACATAAGAGCAGCGATGGCTCGCCTCGCTCTTCCGACGCTCCAGCTCTCGAGGGCAAGCGACACGGCAAAGAGGAAAGAAACCGTGGCGGCCTCGAAGAACTCCCCAATAAGAAGCGACCCGAGGACGGCAACGGTCATGAGAAGGTTCATGTCGGGCCGAAGGCGCATGAGTGCTCGTAGCCCCTTGGGCGCTACGAACCATCCCTTTCTAGCTGTCATCTGGGTTGACGTTGGTTGAGGATTCGTTGGGTGCTGACGTGGGGTGAGTTGCCGGTTCGCGGGGGCGGCTTCTTCTTGGGGCCGCGGGGGTGTTTGCGGTAGCGGGCCAACTTCGTGTGACGCGCGAGGTCGACCAGCGCGTCAGCCAGCGTGGCCGGCGCGAGGCCGCCGTAGCGGCGTTGCCACTCCTGCTCCGGCAGGGCGATTTCCAATCCCTGCCAAGTGGCGGTCACTTCGTGGGCCAAGTAGTACGTCGACACGTCGTCCACGGCCTGCCCATGCACCACCCGCATCGCCGCTTTGACGACGGCCAGCAAGTTATACGTGACCAAGGCGATGGCGTAGGCCAGCAAGGCGGCCTTCGGATAACACAACGTGTCGATCTCGCCGCGCAACGACAACGTCAACTCGCCGAAAGCCGCTTCGATCGACCACCGCCCGTGATATAACTCCGCGCACCGCGCCGCCGAGACCTCCGCCGGCAGGTTCGTCAGCAGGTGGATCTCGCGCTCGCCCGCCGCGGTCGGCTCGTCTACCAGGATCGTGATTCGCCGCAACGAGAGCGGCTCATCGCCCTCGCTAGCAACGACGACCTGCCCTTCCTCCACCGCGCCGGTGGCGCAGCGGCCCCGCGGTTGCACCGGGCCACAGGCTTCGACCGACAAGCCTGCATGATGACGCACGAGAAAACAGGCACGCTGCGCCGCGCACTCGAACAGCAGCAGTTTCGTGCAGAAATTACGGTCGGCGATCCACAGTTGTCCCGGCGCGAGCAGATCGACCCAGTCGGTCAGTTGACGGCGTTCTTGCTCATGACCATCGACGCAGGGCAGGAAGTCGGAGATCAAGCCCCGGTCGGCGTCCAGCACCACCAAACCTTGCCCCGGCAGGGGCCCGCCCTTCAGTCGCCGCGTTTCCTTCAGCCGATGGTCGGTGGCCGCTAGGTGGCTGCCATCGAGCAGGAACGTTCGATAGCCAGACAGCACCGGTTCGCGCGGCACGGCCAGAGCCTCGATCACGGCGGCCATCCGCTCGGCCGTCCGCCGCACCAACTCCCGCGTCACCGGCAACTCCGTGCCGGCCACCTTCAGGTACAGCGCCGCAGCCTGGACGCCCAGTTCCTCGCGCTGGCTCTGATAAGCGGCGTGCAGCGAAGGCTGGGTCTTGGTCACGGCCAGCGAGAGCAAACCCACCACGCTCGAGAACAACAGCGTGTCCTGGTACTGCCGCTCCCGGCAGTCGTGGAAGATGGCGTCCAGCTCGCGCGGCGAAAGGATGTTGGCCATCGCCGCCCGGACCATCGTGGCCACCGGCGCCTGCGTCGCGAACCGGGCGAGAATCGCATCGAAAGACATCGGCAAGACCCTCCTGGTAAACGACCGCCGCCGGCCGAACCACCCGCAGCCAAGCGCCAGCAACTCCTGCCTGTCAATCTGCGCAAACCCGCCCCGACCGGGCAAGCCCCAACCGTCCCGCAGAGGGAACCATGACAGCTAGAAAGGGATGGCGCTACGAACCAAGCACCGGTAAGCACGGAGCCTGTGTAGAATAGGCGCGACAACAAAGGCGCCGATGCCGCTTCCGCCCCTCCAAGTGCAGCAACGAAGCCATGCACCAAGGCATGCGTTGCAAACCCAGCAGCAAGACAGAGTCCGCTGAGGCTTGTCAGTACCAGGCGGCCGTAGCGGTCCCACGAGGAGGGTGCTGCGAGCGGCTCTGTTGAGGCGTGCCAGACCGAGGCTTGCATGCCGGTTCGTCTAACTGCCGCTACGAGATCCAGCACACTCACGCGGTCTTGTTCGTAGACTACGGACATCTTGGCGTTCATGACATCGAAGGTGAGCTCCTTGACTCCGGTCAAAGAGCCCACCTCCGCTCTCAAGAGGGCGGCTTCGTCGGCGCAGTCGATGCCGCTTACTTTGAAGACCGTTGTTGCCATGCTCGCGCCCTGTTCCAAATGTTCCCTAGCCCCGCTTCTCGTCGACGTTGTTGTCACCGACTGGCTCAGGCGGTGCCTTTCCGTAGCGGGCTTCATACTGCGCGGCGAAGCGGGCCTTGAAGTCGGGATGGCAGATGAAGCACTGGGATTCGGGCCTATCGTGCTCGCGGCACCAATCCCCCTTGGCCTTCATGGCAGCAGCGACCTTTTGGTCGCAAAGCCCGCAGTCCCCTTCGGGGACGCCGTGTTCGCTGCACCACCAGCCGTCGTTTGCAGCGACAGCGGCGGGCTCAGGGGATGAAGTGCTCGCCGCACCGCGATCCTCCGTCTTGCCGCAGCCCGTGCTGAAAAGTCCGGCGGTCGCGATCACGGCTACGCAAAGAGTTAGCGAACGAATGTGCATGCTGGATTCCTCCAAAAGGGTTGCAAAACTCTGTGCCCAGGCGTCCGATTGCCTGGGCCACCTCAAACTAAGTCGTCGAAAGCTCGAACTCTTCTCGCTTCGAGGCTTCACTGTAGCCGTAAGACGTGCCGCTCTCTTCGTCCGAGCGCCTAAAGACCACGTAGAGCACGCGGAGCACGAGAAGACTCATCACCATGGCGCTGCAAACGCCCCCGATGACGACCGTTGCCAGAGGCCGCTGGACTTCGGCGCCCATTCCGGTGCTAAAGGCCATCGGAACAAAGCCCAAGCTTGCCACGAGCGTTGTCATGAGAATGGGCCTGAGGCGGATCATGGCCGCCTCCTCGACTGCCGCGTCTAGCGGCAGTCCGCGGCGTCGAAGCTGGCGAATGGTGGACACGAGCAGCATGTCATCAAGAACCGCAACACCGGAGAGAGCGATGAAGCCCACTGCGGCCGAGATGGAAAACGGCATGTCCCGCACCCAAAGGGCAAAGATGCCGCCGATCCACGCAAACGGGACCCCCGTGAAGACTCGGACCGCATCGACAATGTTTCGATAGGTCATGTAGAGGAGCCCAAAAATGAGAAGCAGTGCAATTGGGACAACAATCAGGAGCCTGGTTTGCGCCCGCTCGAGATGTTCGAATTGGCCGCCCCATTCGATTCTGTAGCGACCTGAGGGAAGTTGAACCTTGCGTGCGACCTCTCGCCGTGCCTCGCTGACAAAGCCGCCCATGTCGCGTCCTCGAACGTTGGCCGAGACGGTAATACGCCGCTGGTACCATTCGCGCCTAATGGTGTTTGGGCCTTCGACGGTGTCGACCTTTGCGAGGCGCGAAAGTGGAATCCGTTCGCCTGTCGGAGCTGCGACGAGAATAGAGCGAATGGCGTCAGGGCTGGCGCGAGCCTTCTCTGGTAGCCGGATAATGAGCGGAAAACGAAGCTGCCCTTCGTAAACTTCGCCCACGGGCTTACTGCCCAAGGCCTCGACGAGACTCAGGACTGTTTTGGCGGGAATGCCATAGCGAGCGATCTGGTCCTGATCGACGTGGATCTGAAGCATAGGCTGCCCGGTCATCTGCTCCGTGCTCACGTCGGCAGCGCCATCCACCGACTCAAGTACCTTCTGCACTTCAGCGGCCTTCTTTACGAGCACGTCGAAATCATCTCCATAGATGATGGCCGCCACGTCGGAGCGAACCCCGGAGATCATCTCATTCAGCCGCATCTCAATTGGCTGAGTCATCGCAATGCGCGGGCCTGGTAGATCGCGAAGCTCTTCTTGCACCAGCACGGTGAGTTCGTCCTGGGTCGACGCGCGCTTCCACTCTTCTCGCGGGCGAAGCGTGAGAAAGATGTCCGTTAGCTCAAGTCCCATAGGGTCAGTGGCCACTTCGGCCATGCCGACTCGGCTCCACACGTGGAGGACTTCGTTTGGAAACTTCTCGAGAATCGCCTGCTCCATCTGCGTGTTGTAGCGGTTCGTTTCCTCAAGATCGGTGCCAGCTAGGCGAACGACGTTGATGGTGATGGCTCCTTCGGAGAGCTTTGGCACAAACTCAGTGCCGAGGTTCGGAGCGATGAGGCCAAAGGCGACAAAGAGCAGCAGTGCTGCAAACCCCATGACCAAAGCTTTATGGTGCATGGTGAAGTGAAGCACTGGAGCGTAGAGCCGCTTCAAAACACGGATTAGAAGCGGGTCGTGCTCAACGACGTGCTTCGGCAAGAAAAGGCTTGCCAGAACAGGCATGAGGGTCAGAGACAGCACCATCGAGCCCGCCAGGGCCATGATGACGGTAAGCGCCATGGGCCGGAAGAGTTTTCCTTCGACGCCCTCGAGGGTCAGAATTGGCAGGTAGACCATCATGATGATGAGTTCGCCGAACATGGTGGGCTTTCTCACCTCGATGGCGGCGTCTCGAATGACGTCAATCCGACTGCGGCCGCCAAGGCCGCGGCCCATGTGGCGGACGCAGTTTTCCACCATCACCACCGAGCTGTCGACCACGAGGCCAAAGTCGATGGCCCCAAGGCTTAGAAGACTCGCTGCGATGCCGAACTGGAGCATTCCCGAGAAGGCAAAGAGCATTGAGAGTGGAATGGCAAGCGCTACGATGAGCCCTGCCCGTAGACTCCCTAGAAAAATGAAAAGGACCGCAACGACGAGAAGGCCGCCCTCGAATAGGTTCTTCTGCACCGTGTGGATCACGTGGTCTACGAGCTCAGTGCGGTCGTAGACGGTTTCGATCTTCACCCCAGCGGGAAGTGAGGCCTTGAGGTCTTCGAGCTTGTTTTTTAGAGCCCACGTGACGTCGTGGCTGTTTTCTCCCATGAGCATGAAGCCCAGGCCAAGCACCGCTTCGCCCCGGCCGTTTGCGGTGACAGCGCCGCGGCGAATTTCGTGGCCGATCTGCACGTCGGCCACGTCTTTGACCCGAATGGGCACGCCGTCTTTGGCTGCGATGACGACATTTCCCACCTGCGACAGAGTGACGGTGCGACTAAGGCCCTGCACGAGACGCACCTGGCTGCCGGTTGAGACCGTGCCGCCTCCCACGCTAAGGTTATTCTCCTCGAGCGCAAGGGCCACCTGGTCGAATGTGAGGCCGTGTTTTACGAGGCGATCGGGTGCAAGACGGACCTGGTACTGTTTCTCGTAGCCGCCCCAGCTATTGACCTCAGCCACCCCGCGGACCGAACGAAGTTGGGGCTTAACGACCCAGTCGTGAATCGTTCGAAGGTCGGTAAGCCGCCTCACGCGCTCTTCGACGGGGGCCCTTGAGGCGTCGAAGCCGTCGTAGGTCAGCACGTAGTGAAACACTTCGCCTAGCCCCGTAGAAACGGGACCCATTTGCGGGCGCTCGATGCCGACGGGAAGTTCCACGGTGCCTAGCCGCTCGTTAATGAGCTGGCGCGCAAAGTAGATGTCGGTGCCGTCTGAGAACGTGACCACCACTTGGGAGAGACCAAACTTTGAGATGGAGCGAAGCATCTCCAGGCCTGGAAGGCCGCTGATGGCCTGCTCGACAGGGAACGTAATCTGACGCTCGACCTCTTCGGGCGAGAGAGAGGGACTGACCGTGTTGATCTGGACCTGAACGGGGGTAGTGTCGGGGAAGGCATCGATGTCGAGGCGCGTGAGCGAGACGATGCCTGCCGCTCCAAGTGCCAGAGTGGCAAAAATGACGAAGAGCCGGTGCCGAAGCGAGAACTCGATTACCCAGTTAAGCATGGACTTTCCTTCGACGTACCACGGACTGGAGCTTGGCGGGCTCTTCGCTTACTGACCGCAAGTGCATCCTTCGCCCAAGTTGTTCTTGAGCAGTTGGGAGCGAAGCACGTCGCTGCCTGTACTTGCGACCACTTCACCGGGCAGGAGCCCCACGATGATCTCCTGCTTTCCACCCACCGTGACGCCCGTTCGGACCTTTCGAAGATGGAAAAACTTGGGCGCTTTGGGGTCGAAGTAGTTTTTGTCGCGGACAAACACGATGTTGCAGCAGCCGTCCCAATGCACTGCCTCTGACGGCACGAACACGGCGGCCTGCTCCTCACGAAGAACTACCTCGGCCGTCCCAAAAGTGCCTGCCTTGAGTTGCCCATCCGGGTTCGGGATGTCGGCCCGCACTTCGACGGTCCTGGTTTCCTCGTCGGCCGCGGAACTGATCCAGGACACGGTGCCCCTGACCGCATCGTTCTCCGCTCCCGAGCTTCCTCGTCGAAAGAGGACCGTCTGTCCGACAGATACAAACGGCACGTCTTCCTCTTGAAGGTCGAGCATGAGCCACATGTGCCTAAGGTCGGCCACCGAAAAGAGACTTGTCGCCGTGTCGACCACCTCGCCGGGGACAATGGTGCGTTCGGTCACGGTTCCTTCAAGCGGCGAGCGGAGCGGGAAGAGATTACTCGTTGCAGTTTTTCCCTGAAGCTCTGCGGATACCCCAGCGGGAAGGCCAAGAAGTTGCAGTCGACGGCTAATCTCGGCTGGCTCGAGCTGGAGAAACGCGCTCTGGTCTACGGGAAGCTCAAGGTTTAGGAGCGCTTGCTCTGCATTGAGGAGTTGCACCTGAGCCTCTTGAAAGGCGTTCTCCGCCTCACGGAGTTCGCGGGCGGCGACGGCGCCACCTGCTGCTAAGGGCTGGAGTCTTTCGAGGTTGATCTTCTTTAGGCGAAGTTGGGTGATGGCTTGAACGAGGTTCCCCTTGTTGCGACCCACCTCAACGGCATCGATGAGCCCCAGAAGCTCGCCCTTCTTGACGCTGTCTCCGACCTGCTTTTCAACCCGCCAGACGTTTCCGGCGACGCGACTTGAAAGGTGCGCCGTCCGCGTTTCGTCGTAGCGAAGCTCGGCGTTAGCACTAATCGCCTCAAGGAGCGGTTCCTCGGTGGCCACGGCAATGTCGACGCCTGCCTTCTTCACGGCTTCGGCAGACGCGAACTGAATGCGGCGAGTGTGCATCTCGCAGCGAGCGTTGTTTTCGCGCCTGGGCCTAGTGGCGAGTGCTCGGGCGGCTTGCTCAAAGGCAGCGGGAGAGACTGATGGGCGTTCCTTGAGCTCAGCTACCTCGGGATGATGAAGCGGGCACTGAGCAACGCCGTGTTCCTTGCAAAACCCAAAGTCCTTCGCAGGCGGCAGTAAGCTCTTGTTGCACTCGATGCACTGGGATTCTGGAACTCCGTGTTCTTCGCACCAATCGAGCTTCTTATGTTCGGACGTGCCCGTGAGTGCTGAAAACTTTGGCACCTTCCAGTCCGCTCGGTGCCCAAGGTAAGCGAGACCGCCAAACGCTGCGAGCACCAGGCCCGTGGAAAGGCTACCGCGAAAAATGCCGAGAAGGCGCTTCAGCGGTGACTTCGGTTTTGGCGTCCCGTGGAGTCCGCTGACCTCGGAATGGCGGGGCGGGGGCGTAAGGGTTGTGGGGGTCATGGCGAATCCGAAAGTCTGGAAGTACGGAGATGAGCGCGGGTCGTTTCCAAATCGAACCTGGACCGCAAAGCGCGCAGCGACCTGCGGTGCGGTTAGCAAAACGGAACGCGGTCCGACTTCAGATCAGAATGACCTGGTGGAGAAGATGGAGCCTCTGTGGGCTCGGGCGAATTGGCCGCTGTAAGGCGTGACCATGAGCAGCGAAGCTCGCTTGAACGCTCGCGGGCGAATTTACGACGAGGACAGCGACTGCGCTCGCCCAAGCCTTGCTAAGTCTCTCGCTGGGGACGTGCTCTGAAAGCGTGTAGGTGCAGACCCCGTTGCATTCGAGCGCACAGTCGCAAGGCTCCTCGGACTCGCTTGCCGGGGTGCGTTCAGGAACGTGGCCGCAAAAATCGCCACATGCTCCAGCAGTGGCAGTAAGGCACTTGGGCCCGCTCTCTTCGCAGCCCGCGGGACTCTCCCAACACCACCCAGACACCGCCTGGAGGAGCAGCAAAGAAGCCGTCAGGTTGACGAAGATCGCGTGCATAGAGTTCCTGCTCTACGACTATGATTGCGTCAATCGACCCCTCGGTCAACACAATTTGCGAACGCAGACAGACTCCTCCTCGTGCTAAACCACAGGGCGATCACGGTTTAGCTCCTTGCACCGCTTTTTTGCCCCCTCGGAGAGTAATGGGGGCCCGTCGCACGCCCGGCAAGCTCTTTTGGCGTAGATGGAAGGGCGCCCGCGGTAACATTCTTGTGAAGCTCGCTGCCTCGCCCGGCCGAGATTCGATCCGATGATCCGCGGCTCGCGTTCAGCGAGGCTATACCAAACGCTTGCCCGGCGGTAGTCATGGTTTCGTTTTTGTATGCCGCACCCGCGACATGGTACTACTGCGCACCTCCAACTGCTCAGGGCTCTGCCGCAGCTCCACGGCCCAGAGCTGAGCAAAACAACTGTGGCCCAATTGGGCACGATGATTGGTCGATCTGAGCGTACGACGGGCCGACTGATTCGGATCCTTGTGGACCTCGAGTTCGCGACCTACGACGGAACGGTCCTTCAGCTCACCGAACTAGGGAAGTCACGCGCGAGGAGTTACGACCGCCGTGAGAAGACCGTGCTGCGCTTTCTTGCGGACATCCTTGGGCTGTCGTCCGCAGATCTCCGGGACGACGCTAGCCGCCTCGCGATAGTGGTGTCCGAAAAGCTCGTGGCGCGCATGGCCGCTCGCACAAATCAGAATTAATCGAGTGGCGGCTGCGGGATCGGCGAGGTCGCCGAAGAATCATTTGGGCCTGACTGCGGCGCAATGCCGCGACTGGGCTGTCAGCTAGGACTTGGCAGCGAACATGATGACTGCCATTCCGGCTAAGCAGAGCCCAACCCCCAGGCAGTCCCATCTGGTCGGCCGCACGCCATCGACGAGCCACAACCAAGCTAGGGCAACCGTGATGTATACGCCCCCGTAGGCGGCATAGGTACGGCCCGCTGCCGTGGGATGAAGCGTTAGCAGCCAGGCGAAAGCAGCGAGCGAGATCGCGGCCGGGACCAGCAACCAAAAGCTCGCGCCGCGCTTTAGCCATAGGTACGGCAAGTAACAGCCGAGGACTTCCGCCAAGGCGGTCAGCAAGAACAAGGCAAACGTTACCATAGTCCCCAGCCTACCCTGGCGTCGGCGGGCCTTGAATGGCCATTTTCGAAGGTCCGGATTTGCGGCGCGCCGACGGACGCCCGTTCCGGGGGCACCGAGCAAAGTAGCCGCCGCGGCGATTCTGGTGTTGACGCTCCCGCTCCTACGCCGAAGAATATGAACTGAGCTTAGGTTCGAGAAAAGGTGGAACTCCTGAAACCGCTCGCCGCAGTCGCCCTGGCCGCATCAGTGCTTGCACACGCCCTTTTGGGCTGTTGCTGGCATCATGCGCATTCGGCGACGGGCCAAGTTGCCGCCGCACCATGTGACCACCACGTTTGTGTCGATCAAGACGCCGACCAGAGTTCTCCGGCAGCGCCTGGCCATTCGGATTGCGAAGAAGACGCTTGCGTTTTCGTGCAAACGAAGACGTGCCAAAGCCTCGACCTCGATCTCAGCTCGTTAGCTGCTTTACCCCTCTCGGGTGGCGGCGTCGCGAACCTTCCGGACCGGCCGGCCCCCTCGCTGGCCTTCTCTGTCGGCGGTTTGCCAAGGTATTCGGCGCCGTGCCGACTTTTTTGCCGCATCCTGCTGATCTGATGCGCGTTGCGCAGACTAGAGCCTAGCCGGCTAATAGATCTGCCTCTTCTGCTTCCGTAACGTGATCTCTCCCGCTGCGCTTTGGCCTGGGAGTGCGTCGGTCGAACCTTTGGAGGAAGCTATGCGATTGCTGTCGTTCCGTGCCTTGCGCGTCGTAGTGCCAGCGTTGCTCGCTATTGTGCTGATCACATCCGCCTTGGCGCTGTGGGCCTTTCCGCCCTTGGCTGGGCGGCTCGGACTGCGCCCCTTTGCGTCGACGAAGCAGATCGCCGCGGCGAGTGGCCACGAGCATGGCGAGAGCCACGACCACGCCGGACACGATCACGAAGGCCACGACCATGAACACCCAGGGCACGACGAGAACAATGCGCTCGAGCTAAGCAAGCAAGCGGAAAGCACGATCGGCCTGAAAACGGTCCTCGTCGAATTGAAGCCATTCGCGAAAACCATCTCCGTTCCCGGCATCGTCGTGGAGCGACCGGGGCGGTCGACGCTCAAGGTGACGTCTCCCCTGACGGGAGTCGTCACCAAGATCTACGCCGTTCAGGGAGAATCGCTCCCAACCGGAAGTCGTTTGTTCGACTTGCGGCTGACGCACGAAGAACTGGTGCAAGCTCAAGGGGACCTGCTGCGTTCGCTGGGGGAACTCGACGTGACGCGACGCGAGGTAGATCGCTTGGAGCGCCTCACAGCGTCAGGCGCGGTCGCAGGTAAAGAACGGCTCGATCGGCAGTACGACATGCATAAGTTGGAGGCAGCAATTCAAGCACAGAGCCAGGCGTTGGCGTTGCACGGACTGACCGCCGAGCAAATCGAGTCGATCGTTGTGTCGCGCAAGTTGTTTCAGTCCATGACGGTCTACGTACCGGATGCCCCGCAGGATGTTCCTAGCGGTAAGCAGGCAATGCAAGTGCAGCGACTCTCGGTGCAACAAGGCCAGCAGGTCCAGGCTGGCGAGGAGCTCTGCGTATTGGCCGACTACAGTGAGTTGCAGATCGAAGGCATGGCCTTCGAAAAAGATGCCGACAGCCTGCAACGGGTAGCCTCGGCGAATGGCCAAGTGACGGCGATCTTCGAAGGTGGTGATCGCCGCACCGCGGTGCCGGGACTCCATATTTTGTACGTGGCTGGACAGGTCGACCCGGACTCTCGGGCGTTGCATTTCTACGTGCGTCTGCCCAACGAACGGCTGGCGGACACACAGAATGGCGAACACCAGTTCGTCAACTGGAGGTTTCGCCCTGGACAACGGCTGAGGCTCACTATCCCGGTGGAGACCTGGCCGGATCAGATTGTGTTGCCATCGGAGGCGGTCGTTCAGGAAGGGCCTGAATCGTTCGTGTTCGTTCGGTTTGGCGATCATTTCGATCGGCGGGCGGTGCAGGTCCTTTATCGAGACGCCGATTCGGCGGTCGTCGACGCCAAAGGATCGCTCAAGCTCGGCGAGACCGTAGCCGCAGACGGCGCGCAGCAGTTGCAGCTTGCTCTGAAAAACAAAGCGGGCGGTGGCATCGACCCTCACGCCGGCCACAACCACTAACTGCTGGGGTGTCACCTGAAACTTGGAGTGACTCCCACGCTTCCGCGATCTGAGGGGACCCTGTCAGGGTCTGTTGCATGTTAAACGCAATCATCCGCACGGCGCTTCGCTATCGGCTCGTGACGATCGCCTTGGCATTGGTTGTCACGGCTTACGGGAGCTATGTGCTCTATCACTTGCCGATCGACGTCTTTCCCGACTTGAACCGGCCTCGGGTCACCATCATGACGGAGGCGCCAGGCTTGGCGCCGGAAGAGGTCGAAACGCTCATCACCTTTCCCCTGGAATCGGTGCTCAACGGAGCCACCGGAGTGCAAGCCGTCCGCAGCTCTTCGGGCGTCGGCTTGTCGGTAGTCTACGTGGAATTCGATTGGGGCACCGACATCTATGTCGACCGCCAGATTGTAGCCGAAAAAGTCGCGCTTGCGGCAGACCGCTTGCCCAAGGGCATTCGTCCGCAGCTCTCTCCCGTCTCGTCGATTATGGGCCAAGTGCTGCAAATCGGCATGTACAGTGAGGGCGGCAAAACCGATCCGATCGAGATTCGCACCTTGGCAGATTGGATCGTGCGGCAACAGTTGCTGACAATTCCCGGAGTGGCCCAAGTTGTCACGATGGGAGGCGGCAGAAAACAGTACCAGGTGCTGGTGAATCCAGAGGCACTGCAGAACTACGAAGTAACGCTCGAGGATGTCGAAAAAGCCGTGGCGTCCAGCAACGCAAACGCAACGGGCGGTTACTTGAATGTGGGGTCCAAGGAGTACCTGGTCAGGTCACTCGGCCGAATCGACAATCTCTCGGAGCTGGAACAGATTGTCGTCAAGACCGAGCAGGAGCGTCCGGTCTTGCTCGGCCAGGTCGCGAGAATCGTTGAGGGCGCCCAAGTCAAACGCGGCGATGCGGCGGTCAACGGAGTGCCCGCGGTGATGCTCACGGTGACCAAGCAGCCCGGCGCCGACACGCGAGCGCTCACGGATCGGATCCTATTGGCACTCGACGCCATGCAGGCTTCGCTGCCGAAAGACATTCGAATCAACCCCGAAGTCTATCAGCAGCGCACGTTCATCGATCTCAGCATCCGAAATGTGATCGAAGCGCTGCGCGACGGCGGCGTTCTGGTCGTCATCGTACTGTTTCTGTTTTTGCTCAACTTTCGCACGACATTCATCACGCTAACTGCCATTCCGTTGTCGATCGTCGTGACCGGGCTCGTCTTCAAGTGGCTCGGAATGTCGATCAACACGATGACCCTGGGCGGACTAGCTGTTGCGATCGGTGAGCTGGTGGACGACGCGATCGTCGACGTCGAGAACATTTATCGGCGCTTGCGAGAAAACCGGCAAATGGCCAACCCAAAGCCTGCCCTGCGGGTGGTCTACGAAGCCAGCAGCGAAGTCCGCAATTCGATCGTCTTCAGCACGATTCTGGTGGTGCTGGTCTTTGTGCCGCTGTTTGCGTTGGGGGGGATGGAGGGACGGTTGTTTACGCCCTTGGGCGTGGCATACATCGTGTCGATCTTGGCTTCGCTGGGGGTGTCGCTCACCGTGACGCCAGTCCTCGCGTACTGGTTGCTCCCGCAAGCGAAGTTCATGAGCCATGACAAGGATGGACTGCTGCTTCGGGTCCTCAAAGCGATTGCAGGCCTTGCAATCCGTTTTAGCGTGCGGCACCCGTGGCCAATCTTGGCCGTCGTGCTTGCGTCCGTCGTCCTCAGTGGAATCACGGTAACGCGTTTGGGCCGCGACTTTTTGCCGCCCTTCAACGAGGGGAGCGTGCAAGTCAACGCGTTTCTTCCCCCCGGCACGTCGCTCGAAGCGTCAGACCGAATCGCCGCCATGGTCGATCAACGTCTCATCAAAGTCGCGGGAGTTACGGCCGTCGGTCGCCGTACAGGACGGGCCGAGCTGGACGAGCATGCCGAAGGAGTGAACGTCTCGGAAATTATCGTGAGCCTTGACCCGCATAGCGGCCGCAGCCGCGAAGAGATCCTTGCCGAGCTTCGCGATGAGATCAGCCTTGTGCCTGGCGTCGTTTCTTCCGCTGAGCAGCCCTTGCAGCATTTGATCTCGCACATGCTTTCCGGTGTAAAGGCTCAGTTGGGAATCAAGCTCTACGGTGACAGCCTCGAGGTCTTGCGGCGCGAAGCGAACACAATCGAGACGGCGATTCGCGATGTGCGGGGAGTGAAAGACCTGCTCGTTGAACAGCAAGTTGAGATCCCGCAACTGCAGGTTCGACTCAATCGGGAACGCTTGGCAAACCATGGCCTGCATTCCGATGAAGTGAACCAGTTCGTCGAAACCGCAATGAACGGCCGCACCGTCTCGGAAGTTGTTCAGGGCCAACGCAAGTTCGACTTGGTCGTTCGGCTCGATGATCCCTTCAGACAAGATGCTCAGCAACTCAAGCGGCTATCGATCAAGCTGCCCTCGGGCGGGCTGGTGCCTTTGGGCGCCGTGGCTGACGTTGTAAATGCCAGCGGACCGAACACCATCAACCGCGAGAACGTCCGCCGCCGAATCGTCATTCAGTGCAACACCGCTGGGCGCGATCTGGTCAGTGTCGTCGAGGACATTCAGCGCCGCCTAGCGCCGATCCAAGCCAATCTGCCGACGGGCTACTTCCTCGAATATGGAGGGCAATTCGAGAGCCAGCAGAATGCGACGCGGATGATCGGCCTACTGAGCCTCGTCTCCCTGGTCTGCATGTTCTTGGCTCTCTATACGTTGTTTCATTCGGTCAATTTAGCCCTGCAAGTGCTGGCGGCCCTGCCAATGGCGGCCATTGGCGCCGTCGCGGCCTTGGTTGTCACGGGTCAGTCGCTGACCGTGGCCAGCATGGTCGGATTCATCTCTCTGTCTGGAATCGCGTCGCGAAACGGAATCTTGCTGATCGCCCACTACCTTCACTTGGTCCAGCACGAAGGCGACTCGTTTTCGCCAGCGATGATCGAACGTGCAGGCAAGGAGCGGTTAGCGCCCATGCTCATGACCGCACTCACCGCCGGAATCGCTCTGATCCCTTTGGTGCTTGCGTCGGGAGAACCCGGCAAAGAGATTCTGTATCCAGTGGCCACGGTCATTCTCGGCGGTTTGATCAGCTCCACGCTCTTGGACTTCTTCGTCCACCCAGCATTGTTTTGGTTGTTCGGGCGTGAGGCCGCCCTGCGTGCCGGAAACGATCCAGAGGAAGCAGCCTGGGACGACGTCGGCCCGGTGCCGACTAAGTCGACTCACGCCAACGACGAAGACTCCGCTGACGAAGAGGCGACTCGAGAACCTGAGAATGATTAGCGCGTACCGACCATGCCAGGTTGCGCCGCACTTCGCCTGCGAGGCCGGGGGGCGCTTGCGCCCTACTCGCATCGCGTGCCAGCGGGGGCGTCGAGCATGACCAAGGCACGTCTGGAGCTTCCGTTACTACTTCCCGACCTGCCCGACCGACAAGATCCCTGCATTTCCAGGCTCCGCGAGTCTCTCGAGGGCAAAGCGGGAATCGAATCGACACACGTGGTTCGAGACGGGGACCAGACGTTTCTCTGTTTGCACTATGATCCGGGCGTGGTGTCGCTGGCTCAAGTGGAGCGAGCGGCCCGTGGCGCGGGACTCGAGATCACGAAGCGGTTCGGTCATATCATTCTCCCGTTGCGAGCCATTGATGCAGAAGATGCCGCGCATCGAATTGAGGTCGGACTGTTGGCCCTGCCAGGCGTCTCGTCCGCGAATGTAAATCTGGCTAGCCAAAAAGCACGAGTGGAATTCGACAGAGAGCGAACTACGGAGGCCCAAGTCCAGCTCGCTCTGGGAAAGCTCGGTTACTCGGAGGAAGTCCCAGCGGCTGCAACTGCGGTGGCGTCAGCGAGGACGCGCTGGTTTCTCCGACAGAAGGAACTGGGGTGGAGTCTGGCATGCGGAGGATTTCTGCTTACCGCCTGGGTGGGCGAGAAACTTAATCTTCCGCCGGCGATTGCCTTGGGGCTGTACATCACATGCTATGGCTTTGGATCGTTCGATCTTTTGCGTCATACGCTGCCCGCGTTCGTTCGAGGACAGTTTGTTTTCGACATCGATCTGTTGATGCTGCTCGCGGCGACCGGCGCCGCGGCGCTCGGCCAATGGGCTGAAGGCGGCTTGCTGTTGTTCCTGTTCTCGCTGGCCCACGCATTGGAGCATTTTGCGCTCGATCGGGCGCGCGGGGCGATTCGAGCGCTCGCCGAGCTGTCACCCGCCATGGCCCAGGTCATTGAGGACGGTGAAACGAGGGACGTTCCTGTCGAACGTGTTCGCCCCGGAGATCTCGTCGTCGTCCGTCCGGGAGCGAGAATTCCGGTGGACGGGACGGTAAAGAGCGGGGAATCAACGGTGAACCAGGCGCCGGTGACCGGCGAATCGACGCCGGTGGACAAGCTGCCCGGATCCGAAGTGTTTGCCGGCACCATCAACGGCGACGGCTCGTTGCAAGTCGAGTCGACGCGCGCGGTGGGCGATCGCACGTTGGATCGAGTCATTCGATTGGTCGAGGAGGCTCAGACCCAGAAGGCTCCTACGGAGCAGTTCACGCAGCGATTCGAGCGCATCTTCGTTCCGCTCGTTCTCTTGGGCGTCGTCGCCCTTATGTTGGCGCCGCCAATGCTGGGGACGCTGTCCTGGCATGACAGCCTCTATCGCGGACTTGCGGTGCTCGTTGCCGCCTCACCGTGCGCCTTAGCACTTGGCACACCTGCAGCCGTGTTGGCCGGAATTGCTCAGGCAGCCCGGCGCGGCGTGCTCATCAAGGGTGGCGCACACTTAGAAAACCTCGGACGAGTCCGGGCATTGGCCTTCGACAAAACCGGTACGTTGACCGTGGGCCGTCCGCAAGTAGCGGAGGTGATTGCCCTCGATGGAGATGCCAAGGAGCTCTTGAGCGTTGCCGCGGCTGTCGAACAGCACTCCCAACATCCACTGGCCGCGGCTGTGGTCGAGCGGGCGCGAGCGGAGAATCTAACTCTGCCGCCGGCTGGTGATGTCAAGAGCATCACAGGGCGCGGTGTGCGCTCCGAAGTTGCGGGCAGCCTGGTCGAGATCGGCAGTCTGAAGATGTGGCCGACGGACACAATCCCATTGCAGCTAAGCCTAGCGGTAGAGCGGCAGCAAGTCGCCGGACGGAGCTATATGGTGGTCCGCAGCGCCGGCCGTTGGCTCGGCGTGCTGGGCTTGGCCGATCAGCCAAGGTCGACGGCGCGCCGCACGCTCCAGCAGCTTCGGTCTCTCGGACTGCGAACGCTGATCATGCTGACAGGGGACAACGACGGCGTTGCCCAGACCATTGGCCGAACGCTAGGGCTAGACGATGTCCGCTCCGAACTAATGCCCGAGGACAAATTGCGCGTCCTCCGCGAACTTCTGGCTGTTCACGGGCGGGTGGCGATGGTTGGTGATGGCGTCAACGATGCCCCAGCGCTGGCCCATGCAACCGTAGGCATCGCCATGGGCGGCGCCGGCACCGCGGTGGCGCTCGAAACGGCCGATGTTGCCTTGATGGGCGATGACCTGGGGCAATTGCCGTTCGCGGTGGGGCTGTCACGGGCAGCTCGCAGAGTGATTCAGCAGAACGTCGCGATTGCCTTGACGGCCGTGTCCGCGCTTTTGGTCGGCACGACCGTCGGCGCAGTGGGGATCGGATTGAGCGTATTGTTGCACGAAGCGAGCACGCTCGTGGTCGTGGCCAATGCCCTGCGGCTGCTGCGATTCTCTCTTCCGATTGAGCCAGCATTGGAATCCAGTGACAAATGAGCTGCGCGGAGTTCGCTCGGCTTCGAGCGGCCGTTCGGCCAATTTTTCCGAAGGAGACTGAAATGAAGGTGTCGCTTCGATCGACGTTCTGCTCTGCCGTGCTGTACTCGCTCGCGGTTGCTCCCCTCACTGGCTGCGGAAGCGAGGCAGCCAAAAGTCCCGCCAAGGCGGAGCACTTCGAGGGGGACGGTCACGACCACAGTCACGAAGGCCACGAGCACAAGGAAGGCGAGGCAGACCACAAATAGCTCCTTGGCCTGCTGGGTTTTGCCCGCAAAGTCGGGCGGGCAATCCCAGCTTCACCCTCTCTACGGCTTGGATCATGGCAAGGTAACGACAATCGGCTGTTCGGAGTTCTGGGTTCAGCCGATATATATGATAAGGTGCCCGCGGTCGGAGAAATCGGTGCAAGCAATCGTGACCCATCTGCTGGCAGGACTCTTGCTCATCCACGCCTTTTGTGGCTGCTGCCCGCGCACGATCTGCGCCACGATGTTTGCGCATGCGGACTCCGCACATTGCGAATGCTGCACTGATGACGGCCAATCGCGTCCGTCAGGATCGTCTGAAACCCCCCAGGGCGGCACTTTTCATCGGTGCGAGCTCTGCGCCTACATGGCGACGAGCCGCGCGGACGTTGACGTCCCTGTCGATTGGCTGCCGAGCTGGGAATTCCCCGCTGCCGGCGCCGACGCGCTTGAATCCCTGGCCAAACCATTGGCGTTCGCCCGGCTGGCGGAATCGCCGCCGCCGCATCGCCTCCATCTCGTGCTTCAGATCTTCTTGATCTGATCGCCGCGCCAAAATCGGCGCCTAGGCTCGACGGGCTTACCCCCTGAGCGAGTCGGCGTAGCGAGGCGCCGGTCCCGGCGCCACACGGCAATCGCGTCGAGAAGCAAGCTGCTTCCCAGCCTTGCCAATGCTGCCTATGGCCGGTGATTTGGCCAAAACACGGTCGCGTTTGGGCGCGGCCCACAATCCCTATCGAGGAAAGGATTCCGATGATCAAGTCGCCAAACCTCTTGCGCGCCGGGCTGTTACTCTGGCTGGCGTGCCTCTCGCAGAGTCGCCTGACGGCCAGCGAGCCGGATACCCTGTTGGCCGATCTCTCCAAGGACGGCAAGTACGCCTTCCTGTTGTTTTACCGCGATGACAGCGCCGCAACGCAAGCCATGGACAAGACCCTCGGCGGGGAGCTGTCCCGTCGTCGCGATCAGGCTGGCGGCGCTCGATTCGCGATCTCCGATCCAGCGGCGAAGGGGTTGGTGCAGCGACTCGGCATCGGCCGGGCCCCCTTGCCGCTCACGGTCGCGATGGCGCCTAACGGGGCGATCACGGGCATCTTTCCCAAGAAGCTTACGCCGGAGCAAGTCAGTTCGGCGTTCGTGACTCAAGGCATGATGGAGAGCATGAAGGCACTGCAGGAGAAAAAGCTGGTGCTGGTTTGCATTACGCCCTCTGGCGGCCTCGCTGAATGGCCGCCTGCCGCCAAGGCCATGCAGGGCGACCCACTTTTTAAGGATCGACTGAGCCTGGTGGCCATCGCGGCTGACGACCAAAAGGAGGAACGCTTCCTCAAGGAAATGGAGCTCACTGCAGACCAAGTGCAGCAACCGTTGGTAGCGCTCCTCGCGCCTCCGGGCGTACTTGTCGGCAAGTTCTCCGCGCAGGTTGCAGCCGCCGAACTGGCCGCCAAGCTCCATGCCGCGGGCAAATGCTGCGACGATCCCAACTGCAAACACGAAAAGAAGGGACGATAATCACCATGAACCTGCGCTACATTGTCTGGAAGGAACTGTGGCAGCGTCCGGCTGCGATGACCACCACGGCGCTGGCCATCACCCTCGGCGTGTCTACACTGATTGCAGTCCGACACGTGGCCGTGTCGACCGAGCGGCACGTCGCACGGCAGCTGGAAGCGCTGGGCGCCAACATCTTGATCTTGCCGAAGTTCGCTTCGCTTCAGGATTATTACGGCGCGGATCTTCAGAACCAAACGCTTCCCGAAGAGTACGTCGCAAGGATCCAACTCGCCAACTTGGAGGGCGTTGAAAAGCTATCGCCACGGTTCTGCACGCCTGCGATCCTCTCGGGCCGGCCGGTCACGTTGACCGGGATTCTGCCGCAAAGCGAGTTCGAAGCGCAGGCTGCCTGGCAGAGCGTCCAGCTTCTCGGCAGAAAGCACGTCGGCTGCACGAAAGTTGCAACCGACTCGACGGAGGATACGTCGCCAACGTCCCTCGTGACGGCGCGCACCATCAGTCAACTCGCTTCCGATGAAGTCGTGGTCGGCGCTGACGTGGCTGGGTCGGGCAACGTCGTGGCGGACAGTTTCGTGGAGTTGCTCGGCCAGCGGTTTCGAGTTCTCGGCATTCTGCCACGCACGGGAACCGTTGATGACAGCCGAGTGTTCGCTCATCTGCACACCGTGCAAGAACTCTCGAAGGCGGGTGAGGTCGCCAGCGCGATCGAGGTTGTGGGTTGCTGTGAAGATGCCGCCGGTCGCCTGGTGCCTGAGCTATCCAATCTGCTGCCGGACGCGAAAGTGGTGACGGTCTCGCAGGTGGTCGAGACCCAAGTGGGCGTGAATCGGCTCGTGAATCGGACTTCGCTGCTAGTCGCGATGGTACTGGCCGTCGCCGGTGGGGTTAGTTTGGCTAGTGCCATGGCCATGAACGTACGTGAGCGCAAGCGTGAAATCGGTACGCTGATGGCCCTCGGGGCAACTCCGCGCTTTGTGGCTACCATGTTCATGTTCAAGGCGATGGTGCTCGCGGCTGCTGGCAGTGCCGCCGGCTGTCTGCTCGGCGCGACTGCGGCGCTTCAACTCGGTCCCGCTTGGGCCGGAGTCGATGTTAGTCTCCTTCCGGCGCTCTTTGTCGCAGCTGTGGTCGGTGCATTCGGTCTGACCATTTCTTCGGCCTTGTGGCCAGCCCGCATGGCTTCGAAGATCGATCCCTGCATCTGTTTTCGCGAGGTCTAAGCCAATGATCCATCTCGACTACGTAACCAAGGTCTACTACCGAGGCCGCGAGCAAGTCCTGGCCTTCGAGACGGGGAAGCTCGACTTTGGGGCCGGAGAATTCGTTGCTCTCGTCGGCCCTAGTGGCAGTGGCAAAACGACCCTTCTATCCATGCTCGGAGGCATGTTGGCTCCCAGTAGCGGCCACGTGTACGTGGGAGGGCAGTCCATCTACGATCTCTCGGTGTCGGCACGGGCCGAGCTCCGGCGCGATCGCCTTGGATTCGTGTTCCAGAGCTTCAACCTGGTGCCCTATCTAACGGCACTGGAAAACGTGCAGCTGCCTCTGTTCTTGGCAGGGCGTGCGCAAGACGAGCAACGAATGGTGGCCGCCGAACTCTTGGAGCGGCTTGGCCTGGAGAAACGATTGCATCACCGGCCGTCGGAACTGAGCGCCGGTCAGCAACAGCGAGTGGCCCTTGCACGCACCCTTGCCAATGAGCCCTCGATCATTCTCGCAGACGAGCCGACAGGCAATCTCGATCCGGACAGCACCGAGCTGGCCATGCAATTCCTGAAGGAGCTGCATGCCCGGGGGCGCACGATCGTGATGGTAACGCATGACTCCCGAGCCGCCTCTCACGCTCAGCGCGTGCTGACCCTGCGGGGAGGGCGCATCGTTGGCGCGAGCTGCGACAAGTCACGGGCTGCGGCTTGATGCGACACGGAGGTCCGGCGTGGGGGCGACATAACCCCTCACCGGGCTCGATGTCCCCGGTGGCGACAGGCAAGGGTCACGCCTTGCCGCTCAATCATCCTCTTTTCGTTGTCTTTCAGAGGCAAGCCATGAGTGCAGCGCGTTCGAAATGTGGGGCGGCAGCCGGCAGGCGCAGCGATGTAT
Organism: Pirellulales bacterium; assembly: GCA_044221365.1. GTDB lineage: Bacteria > Planctomycetota > Planctomycetia > Pirellulales > JBGAPH01 > JBGAPH01. The sequence continues at coordinate 113,142 of JBGAPH010000014.1, read as the reverse complement.
GGGTGCGCTGGGCGGCCTTGGCGATCGTGTTCATCTTTCCCGCCGGCGCCTACGGTCAGGCGCAACTTGCAGATGACATCGTCCTGCTGTCCAAGGGCCAGCGGGAGCTTGAACGCGCTCAGACGGAGAGCCACCTTTCGTCACCCGGCGCCAGCCAGGGCGCCCTCGGGTTATCGCCGGGCAGCGGTGAGACACGCCTCGGCGAACCCTCAACCCCTCTGCCAACACGCGATGTGCTGAGAGCAGCGAGCGGCTCGCTACGAGTCGCACGGAGTGTGGAATCGATCCGCACTCCTTCACCGCAGGCCCAAGAGCTGGAGCTGCCAATTCATGGGATGCTGGAACTTCCAAGCTCTGTCGACGAGGGGCCGCCTGATGGCATGACGCTCGATGCAGCACTGGAACTTCTAGCTCGTCAGAGTCCTGACCTCCAAACCAAGTATCAGGAGATTCCCAAGGCAGCCGCGGACGTCCTTTCAGCCGGCCTTCGGGGCAATCCGCTTGTCTTTACAAGCGCCGACAGTGTGCCCTACGGCCGCTATTCCCAACAGAGGCCGGGCGAGATTGGCTACGCCGTCACGGTAATTCAACCCGTCGACGCAAATCGCAAACGGCAAGTGCGAGTGCTTGCTGCTCAGCGGGCTCAGAGCGTCCTCGAAGCACAATACCAAGACGCAGTTCGGTTGGCAGCGGATTCGCTGTACGGTTCGTTCGTCGATGTGCTCGCCGCTCGCGAGACCGTACTCTACCTCGAGACGAGTCTCTCGGGGCTCGACCGGATGGTCGAAGTCACCGGCCGGCAGGTCGAGTTGGAGCAAGAGGCGAAGATTGCTCTGGATCGCGTCTTACTTCAGCGTGACACCACTGCGCTGGCCCTCGAGGAGGCTTCCAACACGCTCTTGGGAGCACGACAGTCGCTCGCCGCACTGTTGGGCATGGCGGCAGATCCAGGCTCGTTGATCGACGTGCGAGGCACGTTGCAGACTGAATCGGAGCCCTTCCCGCCCCTGGACGACCTGATGGGTCTCGCTCAGGCAAACCGTCCGGACCTGATGGCATATCGGTTAGGCATCGATCGCGCCCAAACGGATGTGCGGCTCCAACGCAAAGAAGCCTACCCCGATGTCTTCGTCCTATACACCCCTTGGGGGCTGACCGACAACGGCGCCATCGGAGGCCAGAACGCAACTTCTTGGTCACTGAGCGCGATGGCGAGCGTGCCGCTGTTCAATCGCAACCAAGGAAACATCCGGCGAGCAGAGGCCACGGTTACGCAATCCCGTATCGAGCTTGCTGCCATCGAACGACGAGTTGAACTCGAAGTGCGCCAAGCATACCAAGACTATGCCGTCACCCGGACTGCGGTGGACAAGTTCGAGCAAGGGATGCTGCCGCGCGCCAAGTCCGTCCTAACGGTGAGCCGCTTGAGTCGAGACCGAGGCCAGATCGGAAGCATTGAGCTGCTGGCCGCCGAGCGCGACTACAGTGAGGTAGTGCGCCGCTACCGCGACAGCCTTATCCGCGCCCGACGGGCCGCACTTCGGCTGAATACTGTGGTCGCAATGCGGATCGTGCGTTGAGCCGCGCCTAACTAGCCAGTCGCCTTGCGGGTCCCGGCTCAAGCGGCAGGCGGTGCAAAGTTGCTCGACCGCCAACGGCGGCCTCGGTGGTCGAGCGGATGGCGCCTGAGCCGGCTGCGGCCCGGAAGCCGTGAGTCCTAGGGGTCAGGCTACGCACGCGGCGATGGATGTCAAACTTTGTCGGCAAAGTGTTCGCAACTCGTGGCTGGCTAACGTGGTAGCTGATTCAAGAGCGCGGCGATGTCTCGAGCTTGTTCCTGCAGTGAGGCTAAAAGACCTGGTAACGCGCGCAGTTCCGCCGGTCGCAGATCGCGGCGAAGCTGACCTTCAGCCAGCAACAAATTCGCCAACAAACGAACCGCTTCTTGGAGTTCGGCGGATGCGGAATACAATGCTGGCAGAACGCCGCCCTCCGACGAGTTAGGAACTCTTTCCCGCCGAATGTCCTTCGTCGCTTCGCCGTGGCGCTTAGAGCGAGGGGATCGGGCGCCGCCGCAACCGTGGGCCGAGGCATGGCGAAGCAATCACGCCTCGGTGATCTCACGGCCCAGCTTCGTTGCCGCTTGCAGGTAGTCTTCGAACACGGCCTCAGGAATGGCCGCAAGCTTTTGCCAGCGAGCCGATTGATCCCAAGTGACGTGTAATTCCTCTAGATTCAAACTCACCTCGAGTGAGTTTGACTTTCTCCTTCCGCTACGCAGCTTTAGGGCGGCGAGCAGTTCGCCGGCGCGGCGCTCGGCGCGCAGCTTGGCCTCGGCCGCGAAATCCTGCTCGGCCAGATTCTGATGGTCATTGCGGATGTATTGCCGCATCGAATCGGCCTTGTCGCGAACCTCTTTGACGACGCGCAGATCGGTCGTCTTGGCCAGCGTTCGCTTGACCTCCACCCTCGGCAACTGACGTCCATCGCTCATCGCCGCCCTCCGAGCCAAACCGGTCGCGCGCGCTGCGCATGTGAATGCTCCGCGCAACGGAAACGGACCCGTCAGCCATGAAAAGGGCGATCGAAGAGCAAGTCGCCGCCGAAGTCGTTGCCCTGCTTAAAGAAAGAAGGTTTGCGAGTTCTCAGGACTGGTCCTTAGCAAGGCTCGTCCATCCCCTCCAGAGAGGGAGTGCGCTGAGATGTCATTGCGCCGCAAGCCCGGTTCAGAGAGTGTTTGTTGCTTTTAGGCTCAGTTCCTTAGCCGCTCGATAGGCCCGCAGACATCGCATGTGACCGAAGCGGCGGGCGCCGTCTCCCTCGTAAGCCGGGACAGGGGGGCGGCCCTCTTTGGCGGCCAGGGCGCTCTCAATCGTGTCGGAGATCTTGCGCCAGGATAGGTCGCGCTCATCGCGCAGCCAGAGGATGTGCGCCATGATCGCCCGTTCCTCGTAGTCGGGCTGTGGAATCCTGGCGTTTGGGTGCCGCGACCAACCGTATTGGCCGCGGCCGTTGAGCGAGCGCCCCTGTCGCTTGGCCTGGGCGTTCACTTCCCGCATTCGCTCGCTGTGTAGCGCGGAGCTGAACTCGGCCCAGACGGCGCTCATCTGCAGAAAGGCCCGCCCGTGGGCCGTGGATAGGTCCACCTGCGGATCGAGGAAGTGGATGCCGATGTGGCGGCGGCGCCAGATCTCGATCGTGGTCAGCGCGTCGCGGACGTTGCGGAACGCGCGGTCGAGGCGGGCGAAGATAACGTGGTCCCCCAGCTCGAGGGCAGCCGATAGCCGGCGGCCGGCAGGGCGCACGAGAAAGGCCCGCTTGTAGGCGCTCACGTCCTGGTCGACGAAGAAGCCGTCGTCGGTGGCCTCGCCTTGTTGCCGCACGCCCCGCCAGCCCACGGTGGCCAGCTCCGCGCCGGCCAGGGCGCCGCCGATCGATCGCTGATAGTCGATGTAATGGCTCACGCGGGCTTGCTGGGTGTCGATCGAGATAGCGTTCTTGCTCTGCTGCTTGTCGTCGTCAAGGAACGACACGCGGGCGTAGCCATAGATCCGGGGCATGGGAACACTCCGTGGTTCAAAAGGGCCCCGGGGCGGGCGGGCCAGGCGGGAGTTAGCGACCGCCTTGGTTCTTCGACGGTCCCCACCGTCTATCCCGTCCGGGGTTGGTCAAGTGCGATTAGTCGGGCATTGGTCGGCAGTTGGTCGGCATCGTCATCGTGGGATCGTCAATGGGGGTAAGGCGAAGATCTGCGTGAGATTTGGCGAAGATCTGCGTGAGATCTGCGCCAGATGCGTCTCACGCCACGTCTCCGAAAAGGGACAACTGCTTTGCGGGCAGGGCGCCCGGCATCGGCCGAGGCGTGAACCGCCGGGTGGGGCGAACGATCTGCGGCTCGGGCTCGGCGGCCGGCGCCATGACCATTGGCTTGCTCTCGCGCGGAGCTGTCGGCCGGGCGCTGATCCGTTTCCAGGCGCGGGTGGCGTCGACTTCGCTGCCGATGCGGTTGACCAGCGAACGGGCCAGGGCCATTTCGGCGCTGCCCTCCTCGCCGGCCATGGCGGCCAGGCCCTCGGCGCTGAACTTGCCTTCGATGGCCTCGGCGGCCGAGAGTTTCTTGCCCATCAGCTCCATCGCGCGTTCCTGCATCGACCCCTGATAGTAGAAGTAGAGCACGCGGCAAAGCTCATGCTGGCCGATGCGCCACGCGCGGCGGCTGGCTTGGCGAAGCGTAAAGGTGTTGTACCCGGTCAAGTAAAACATCAAGGTTGGGAAGTTGTAGGCCCCGCCCTTGTCGAACAGGTCGAGGCCGGTTTGCACAAGCTGGGGATGGCTGATTACGACGTCGAACAGGGGGCCGTGCTTGGCGATCCACTCCTCGCGCTTCTTGGTCTCGACGCTGGCCCGCAAGATGGCCACGCGCAGGCCCCGCCGCTCGAGCAGCGATTGCAGCCGTGTGCAGACGTCCCGCTTGTCGGTCATCACGGTAAAGATCCAGCTCTTGCGCCCCTCGGCGTGCTCCTGTAGCACGGCGTCGACGATGGCTTGCTCCTTCGGCCGGATCGTCTCGGGGTTCAAGTCCTCGGGCTGCACGACGTCGACCCACTCGCGGTCGCCAAAGCTGTTGGTGTCGTAGTAGCCGATCATGGGCCAGCCGAAAGGCTTGTCGGGGTAGCAGAGCAGGGTTTGCAGCATGGCCCCCAGCAGCCGCTTATCCCCCTTCACGACCATATCCTTGACGACGGCCGTCAGTTCTTCTTCGACGATCGCATAGGCAGCGGCCTGCTCGGGATCGAGGGGAACGCCAATCACGCGCTCTTCCAGCTCGGGCAGGTTGTCGGCGACTTCCTCCAGCGCGAGAAAGATGGTCTTGTCGATCAAATGCCTGCCGAACAACGTGGGCATCACGCCGGGCCGGACATACTTGGCCTTCTGTCGGCTCGTGCCGCGGCTGGTGCGCAGGCTCGGGCCGGTCCCCTTTTGCTTCTCGGTGATCTTGGTCTCGATGCGGCCGTAGCGTTCGTTGAACGGCATGTAGCTCGACCAGCCGAAGCCCTCTTGCACCAGGCTCCGCGGGGCCAGGCGGAACAGCAGCGTACGCAGGTGGTCGGCATAGCCGCCGATCAGCGTGCCGGTGAGCGCCGCGATATACGGGATGCCGGCGGCCAGGGCGCCAAGCGCGTTCGCCTGGGCCGTGTCGTCTCCCTTCTCCTCGTGAACCTCGTCGGGGACCAAGTAGGTAAACACGCCGCGCAGGTGGCGATGCACGTAGCTGGCGGCGGGCCAGCGGTCCAGCTTGTGTGTGTACTGCCAAAGCTGGGCTCCGCAGTGGTTGCACTCGTGCTTCTTCTTCTCGAGCTCCTTGATGGGGACCGGCAGCATCCGGTCGGTCTCTTTGTCCTTCTCCATCACGGGTTCCCAGCAGTCCGGGCAGTGGGCGATGCCGTAGGGTCTGCGCTTGGTCTTGAACGCGGCTCGCCAGGTGGTCCCCAGCTTGGCCACGCTGTTTGACATGATCCACCATTCGGGCACGCGCGGCGGCCGGCGCTTGCGGAGCTGCACAAGGTCGCGGTAGCCGGTGACGATGATCCCCTTGCAGCCGGGCAAGGTCTCCTCGATTTCGCGCTTCCACTTCTTGGTAAGGTGGGGCGGACAGAACACGATGCCGCGGTAGGGGCGGCCGCCTGCGTGCGTGTGGCAAATGGCCTGACCCATCAGGGTTTTGCCGGTGCCGCACTCGCCGACCAGGATAAGGGCGCCGTCCCTGCGGAGCTGCTTGACGCCGGCCGCGATGACGTGGGCCTGCGGATCGAACGGCGCGCGGAGCAAGGCCGCAACGCGGGCCTCGTCGCGGGCCGGGATGTGCAAGGGCTGGAGCTTCTCGCGGGCCTGCTGGCCGAGGAGCAAACCGTACCTTCCCAGGTAGTTCTCAAGGTTCCCAACCTCTTTAAGCATCGCCGGCCTCCTCGCGGGTAAAGTTGAGCTGTCCGCCGCGAATGCCGGCGGACACGATGGCATCAACGTGCTTTGTGTGCGCAGTCAGCAACCCGGCGTCGACGTCGCCAAAGCATTTCAAACGGGTAAGCCGATTCATCAGGACCAACTTCGAACCGATGAACGGCACCCAATGCGGCAGGATCGGCGTCGTAAACCGATCGCTCATCAGTTGTCGCGCGACCTGGTGCGGGCTGAAATTGGCCATCAGGCCGGGATCTTTCGACAGCGCCAGCAGGTGCCAGGTGTCATGGCCTAACCGATGGCTGTAGCACTTGAAGCCCTGTTCGCCGGCCCAAATGGTGTCCTTTTGGAACAAGCCGGCCAGGCCCCAGGCAGTGATATTGGGCCGGGCCTTGGACGCTTGGAGCGTGGCCGCGATCGCCTTCACGGTGGAACCGGGGCCGTACGCGCTGAGCACGTAGAGCGTGCGAAAGGTGTACGCGCCGTATTGCTTTTGATCCTGCACGGCGATCGCATCCAAAGCCAACTCGTAAATCTGGGCCTCGCGTGAGCCCGGTACGACCAGGCGGACGCGCGGGCCCGTGGGGGTGTAGGTCATTCCTTGCTTCCCAAGTTGGGCCGGCGCACGATGCGGCGGCAGGTGTCATTTCGTGGGTTCGGGTTCGGGCTCAAGTTGGGCTCCTTCTTGGGTCAGGTTGTGAATCACTCCATCGGGGCCCACGGCCCGCACGAACATGGAAATGCGTTCGCTGATCGTCGTCTTGGTGATGGTCTCGCCGTCGCCCTCGATGATGTCGACGTTGGTGGTCTCCTCAACCTTGACCGCCACGCCGCGCACGACGTGGGGCGGTTCGTCGGCTGGGCACACAAGCCCGTCGAGGTGTCCGCTGGCCAGCAGCAGGGCGACGTGGCCGGTCCCCAGCTCCAAGGGCGGGCTGGGAAGCGGGGGATCGTCGGGCGGGGCCAGCATGCGCCGCAGGGGCGAAGCGGCCAGCAGGCGCACAATCTCCTCCTCGGTGAGCGATAGCTTGGTGAACCGCTGGCCGGGCCCGTTGGTGACGGGCAGCTCGTAGGCGCTGGGCTCGACGGTGTACGCCTCGCGGTACGCGCGCTTGTCGGGGTTGCAGACGGTCTTGCGCTTCACGGCGACGACGGCCACTTCGTTGAAGCGGCGGCAGTGCTCGGGGAAGGGCTCAACCCAAATGCGATCGAACCAGGCCATGAGGCTTTTGCTGGTCACGGTCTGGCGCACGACGCGCTCCGGGGCCACCAACAGCAGCACGCCCCCCGGCGCCAGCAGCGAATTGGCCTGGTCCATGAATTGCCGCTCGACGCGGCCGGAACCGTCGCCGGCATCGTCGAAGGGCGGATTGAGATAGAGCAGCGAAACGCTGTGATAGCCGACCTTGCAGCCGAAGAACGAACAGGGCCCGAGCACGTTCGCCGCGGGCATCAGCTCGCGGACGTGGGCGGCCCGATTCTCCTCAAGCTCGATGGCGTAGACGTTCCCCTCGGCGCAGCCCAGCGTGGTTGCGATGTGGTGAACGGCCTCGCCGCCGCCGGCGCAGGGATCGATAATTGACCACTGGCCGGCGGGCGGCCGGATGTAGGGCAGCACGCGATCAAGGGCTTCGTGCGGGCAAGGGAAGTAGCCGGCGGCCATGCGGCCCTGGGGTCTCACTTGGCGGCCTCCTTCGTCTTGGTGGCCTTGGCGTGGGCTCCCTCGATGGCCTCGGCGGGCGTCGGGACGACGAATTGAACTTCGCGGCCGTTGTCGGCGCGGAGCATGGTCGCCACCCAGGCCTGCTTGTGATGCGACCAGCGCACGGCCATTTTGTGGGCCGCCAGCAGCGCCAGGCCCTTGGGCTCGGGCAGTCCGGCGTACTCAATGGCGGTGCGCCAGGTGTGGCGATGGGGGCAAGCCACTTCAACCGTCCCATCGTCGGCGACGACGGGCTCGACGGTTTCAACGTCGTCCTCGTATTCGCCGGTGTACTCAAAGGTCTCGGTCGGCTTGTCGAACAGGATGGCGCACTCGGTCAGCATGTGCTCGATCAGCGCGGTCGCGTGCTGGCCGCACTCTGGGCAGCAGGGCTTGGCAAGTTTCATCGCTGGGGCTCCTGTTCGTTGCTGCCGTTCAGCCAGGCGACGCGCCGCGCGGCAGCGTCGGGGTCGGTGTGGTCACTCTCGGGGTGCCACTTGCCGGACGGGTCATAGAAGCCGACCGTGTAAAGGCCGGGCTACGAATCGATGTACACGTACATGGGGTTTCTCCTTTGGGGATCGGGTGAAGCCGGCAGCCGGGCGAAGTGACGCGCCCGGCGTGCTGGGCTCACACGATCGGTTTGCCCAGAATGAAACCGCCTGCCGGCGGCGGGCCGGCGTCGTAGTCCTCGCGGTCGATCGAGCGGGACCATTTGGCGTCGTCGAGGCCGATGGCCTGCTCGATGGCCTCGCGTTCGTTCTTGGCCTCGATGAAAACGCTTTCGAGCACGGTGCGCGTCACAAGCCACTGCTTGGGCTTGTTGGCCTCGGCCGCCTGCTCGGGCGTCAGCTCAACCCATGAGGCCGCGGTAATGGCCCCTTCGCCGCACTCGGGGCATTCGCTGTCGCAGGCGCACTCGTACAGCTCGGTCCACTGGTGGCCGCAAGTCGGGCATTCGTAGCTGATGTTGAGCACGGGCTAACTCCTGAGAACAGGGGGGTTGTTTTGGGCGGGCGTTTACTCGTAACAGGGGCGATAGGCGGGCTGGGCCTCGGCCGGCCAGGCCTCGAGGCGCACCACGTAATGCCCCTCGCTGAGCACGCTGTTGGGATGGTGGCGCTCGGCGTTCTCCTGCTGGGCCCATTCGAGTTGCTTCTCAAGCCAGGCCTGCGCGGCGGCCTCGGTGGCGTGTTCGCTCGAATGCTCCTCCTGCGGGGCGTAGGCGTTGAAGTACCACCCGCCCTCCTCGGGGCCGCCATAGCAGCGGTCCCACAAGTAGACGTTCACGAACAGGCGGGGCGTCACGTCGTCGAGGCAGCGATCGGGCTCCTCGTCGCCGACCTCGATGGTCTCCAAGCGGCCGGTGTCCCAACGGATGACGATCTTGGGCAGGTAGGGGCGCGCGGCGTCGTACTCGATGACGGTTCCGAACGGGCCCTCGGGCGTGTGCAGCTCGTCGCCGGTGCGCGCGTCGCATCGATCGATCGTGTAGCGTTGGACTCTGGTTCCTGGTCGCATGATCTAACTCCGGCTTATGGGGTAGGGGGCGCACAGTCGGCCGCCCGTGGCGTGGGCCAGGGGCGGCCTCGGTGGGCCCGCTACGCGGCCGCAGTCTCGGGCTGCTGCTGGGCGGCCAACTGCTCGGCGGTGTCGAGAATCAAGGCCACGGCGTCACACGTGCGCTTCAAGCAGCGCTGGCAGGCCGTGATCGGCTCGATGCCGGCGGCGTCGGCGTAGGCCTTCACGTAGGACCAGCAGCCGCCCCGGTCGGCCGCTTCGCTCTGGCCGATGATTTCGAGCAGGATCGCGCCCCCCAGCTCGGCCACGGTCTCGCTGCGCCAGTGCTGGCCGGCCTCCTTCAACTGGCCAAGCCGGAAGTCGGCGGCGTGCATCAGCTCGTGGGCCCACGTCGAAAGGTTCTCGACGCCAAGGGCAATCGCTTGGCCGTGGCGATACCAACCGTTCGCGCGGCCTTCCTTGCCGGTGTAGGTCTCGACGTTCAAGCCCCACGCGCGGGCCACGTCGATCAGCGGCAGGGCGTCGATAAAGGCCTTGTTCTCGGCGTTACCGGGCAGCTCCGCGCCCTCGGTCTGCTGGTAGCCGAACACGGTCGTATGCGAGAAGCCGCGCAGAAACTTGCTTTCGCCCTTCTCGCCGGTCTCGGCGTCGGTGGTCTCGCGCTTGCTGACCATGGGGACCATGATCGGAAAGCCCTTTTCGCCCTTCTTCACGCAACGGCCCACGGCCTGCCATTGGCGGAAGCCGCGGGCATCGCTGTAGCCCATCAAGGCGGTAAGCAGTTGGTTTGCCCAGCTCCATTGGCGGCAAGGCACGTTGTCCTTGCGGCGGATGAAAACGGGGGCCAGCGCCTTGGGCAGATTTCCGGCCTCGAAAGCAAGCAGGATCTTTTGGGCGGCCTCCTCGGCGCGGCCGTGATAGCGAAAGCCTGAATTGGCGCGCGGGGCAGCGCCGGTTACGGTGGTCATGTTCGGACCTTTCGTGTGTAGGTTCGGGCCAAGCCCCTGGGCGCGCTAACGTCGCAGGGGCACTTTCAATGCGGGGCCGACCGTCGGCCGCCGGATGATCGGCCAGGCGCGGGGCCAAGCCGATCGACCGGGGGCCGCTAGCGAGCCGCCAGCAGCTCGCGGAATCGCCGGTAGCCTGCGATGGCGCGCCAGGCGTAGCGGTGGCCGTCGGCGCCGTTGCCGCGCTCGTCGTTACGGGTGCGGAATTGGCGGCGCACTTGCTGGCGGTGCCAGGCGTCGGCCTCTACGTCGATGCGCAGGAAACGCGGGGTAGCGAAGCCGCCCACGGTGCCAGTCAGCCACCGATCAACGGCGGTGAGCAAGCCGGCCTGGTGGGTCACGCCGTCGCGGAACGCGCGGCCCTGATAATCCAAGTCGTTCAGCGCGACGATGGGCAGCGCCAGGCCAGTGTCGCGGCAGCCGCCGGTTTGGCCCAGGCAGTGGCCGCGGTCGACGGTGGCGGCCCAGGGGCGGCGCGTCGAGCGGAACAGCTTGGCGGCCCAAACAACGGCGTCGTGTTCGATGGTCAGTCTCACGGGTTCAGCTCCAAAGCGAATCGAGGGCGAAAGGGTTCAAGCAACGCCGCGGCCAGGCTGGGCCGTGATAACGCGGTAGCCGGCGGCGGCCAGCGCGGCGTCGCGCTTGGCCCGGAAGTCGGCGTCATAGGCGACGCTGGGCAGCGCCCCGTACTGCTCGGCGTTGGTGAACGCATTCAAGAGCGCGGCCGCCAGCGATTGGGGCCTGTAGGTGGCGTTGCAGTACTGCCACGTGCGCAGGTCGGCGCTCACGTTGAGATAGCGCCGGGTCATGCCGTGTTTGTAGAGCGTGACCCTGGTTCCGTCGGGCGCAGTCGCTTCGCCCATCGCCATAAACTGGCCGATCAGCGCGGGCCCAAGCAGGCTATCGAGGGGCAGCCAGTTGGGCTCCGGGGGCAGGGGCGGCAGGGCGCGGGCTGCCGTATCAATGCGGGCCTCGACGTGTTCAAAGTGCATGCGAACAGCTCCAAAACAGCGGGACAACGGGGGGAGTAAGGGCCGGCGGCCCACAATGGGCCGCCCCGCGCTGGCCGTCATGCTGGCCCGACGTAGGGGCCGTTGCGTCTTGGCGCTGGCGGGGCGGCCGGTTCTAGGCCGACAACTGGTCAGTTATTTTCAGCTCACGCAATCAGCTCTCCGGCCTCGATAGCTTGGAGCATGGCGCGGAGATTATTGCGGCAGCGCTGGGCCAGCTTGACATAGGCTTCGATAGGCTTTCCATCGAGGCCGGCCGCCTGCGCGATCATGCGGGCCCGTTCCGCGAAGGGCTTGGCCAAGTCGCGCCGGGCCAAGTCGAGGCGAACGCAGCGGGACAGCAGGGGCGCGCTATCGTCGCAATCCTCGAAAAGCACGTTCTCCCCCTCAACCGTTGTGGTGAAAACCCAAACAACGTGCGCGGGCAGGCGTTCGAGCATGACAAGCAGTTGCCGGATTGTGTCGCGCCGCAGGCCATGGGCCTCATTTACGATGAACGCGCGGCCGCCCCTGCCGAATCCGCGGGTTTGCTGCGATCGCTCGATTTCCCGCAGGCGCGCAGGGGTCAGATCGGTGGCGTCGATTTCTTCGGTGCAGAAATCGTCGGCCACTTCCGCGGCGATCAGCCGCGCGATGGTAGTCTTGCCGGTCCCGCTTTGGCCGCTAATCCAGTAGCCGCGGCCGGCCAACGAACGCTTGCGCAGCAGGGCCAGCTTGTCGAGGGCCTTATCTTGGCCGACGACGTCGGACCATTGCGCGGGCCGAAATTCTTCATGGAGCTGGGGCATCGCTTAGTTCCCCCACTTCGTGGCCACGAACGAACGCAGCGACGCGAACGCGCCCAAGCCATACTCTTGGGCCGCGGCGCCGATCAGCGCAGCGGCGTCGAAGCCCTGCTTGGTGGCGATGGCCCGAAAGTCGGCCAGCTCTTGGCGGCCGTTGGCCATGGCCTTTGCTTCGCGCTCGGCCGCCAGCTCCGCGGCCTCGAACCCGCGGGATACGCAATGCGCGGCCACGCGTTCGTTCGCCGCATTGAGGCGAGCGACCAAGCGCCGCAGGTAATCGGCCACGCTCGGCGGGAGCTGGGCCAGTGGATTGGCGCTCGTGGCGCAGGCGGGTACGGTGGACATCATTCGGACCTTTCACAGAGGTTCGGAGTCGCGCCCCCGGACGTGGACTAGACGTCGCGGGGGCATCTTGTTTCGGCCAATCGCTGGCCCGTGACGGCCGCTCTTCTGGCCGACTGCCGGGAACTATTCGCAGCTCGACTGGCCAGCCGCCTTTGAAAAAGGCGGCTTGCGTTTTCATCAAGGCGGCGCAACCCGTTGCGAACTAAACATCTTGCACGTTCACACAAAATTGGCGAACGCGACATCGACACTTAGTTAAAGCTCCGCATTGACAACGCACCTAAACTGTTGCTGTTAAATAAGCTCCCACACTTGGCAGCGTTGTCACGTTGGCCGTGCGAGACACGACGCGAACAGGCGGCGGCGCGGGGCCGGCGCTAGCGTGCAGCTCGAGTCGAACAGGACGGCGTTGTTGGAGCGCTGTTTGAGGCTTGTTGAGAAGCTATTTGAGGGTCTATTCGTTGAGACTGGTCTCAATTTGACGCTTTTGATCGCAGGGAACCTAGCGAGCATCGCAACATCAATAGACAACTGCGCTTACGGCATGGAAATGCGGCCGGTCGACGGGGGGGCCGGGCCCCATTTCGCGGCCCCATAAACCTGGGTGCCTTCAGCACGGTTTTTTGGCCAAAACGACTTTGGGGAACTGGGTAAAGTCTGGCCTGCTACACCATGATGGAGCATTGGCTCGCCGGCGTTGGCGGGGGCGCAGGGCCTTGACCGCTTGGATACGCTGTGCTGCGACTGCAGACGCTAACTGATCGCCCGCTACCCGTCACTCCGTCGTTCCCCCCGAGCGCTGTCTCGACCTTCGCTCAGGTCGGGAGGTTGTGCCTGTTCCCGATCCCGTGGATGAAACCTTCTCGCCTGGCCGGCTCTTTTGACCGGCGCCGAAAAAAAAATGCGCTATACGCGCGTGCGCATCTCTCTTGGTTGGTGCTACTACGCGCCCGCGCGTAAGCAAATATTTTTTTACCGTGTGATCGAGGCATGTAAGTCATTGGGGCAAGCAGAGAAACGGAACAACTGACTGCGGTCGGTTCTGCCGGCGCCCAGGGGGCTGCGCCCGCAGACCTTGCGGGCGCGGGTGCGCCGGCGAGGCTACGTGAGGCCTGCTCGAGCCAAGATCTCGCTGGAAAGCTCCTGCTGCAGCACGAGAATGCGTTGCTTAAGGTGGCCTTGTGTGCTGGGCACTGGACTGTCCTCTTCTTTGAGGAACAGACCGAGCTTCCTGCCCACGACTGCGAAGATTCGCGGATCCGGAGGCTCAACCATAGGAACACGCACCCGGCAGCTCGAGCAGAGGTCATGCCGCATCGCCAACCAAATGGCGCCGCTCGAATCCGACCGCCACCACGCGGCGAACCCCGAGCGAACCTGGCGCCAACTCTTAGCTGCGCTTCCAGCAGTGCCTTCGTTGGGCGACGCGTGACTGATCTGTTCACGGATCGCTTCCACAAGCGATCGTCGCTCTGTAACCTGCACTGCCTGGTCCACATGTTGGACAGGACGGAGCAAGATCCCACCGACTTGGGGCAGCACCCAGCTCTCGAGAATCGCATGTCGGATCAAGAGCCGAAGACGTGGCGTGGTGGTCTCGCTGATGGCTGCGTGTTCCAGCTGAGGTAGGGAGCCCATCTGGTTTGCGAACAGGACGGCGGCCTCGCGCGCCACCCGGCTGAGTAGCGTCGGTCGGTTAACTCGGCCACTCGGATGGAGAGGCACGTCAACGGCGGTTGTTAGCCGGTGGAGAACCTCGTCGCGGGGCACGAGGTCGACGAACCGTGCGCGGTTCAGCAGCTCTCCTTGGTGTTCCGACCATAGGCCCTTGGGGTGTCGGAATACCAGGCCGAGCATGGGTGGCACCAACTGCTGCAGCAGCTCCGCTATGGTCGGTCCGGCGGCGGTCGCCTCGAACCGCTTGGCTTCGTCACGGCCCCACAATAGGACCTCCGATAAGTGGTCGTCGATGTCGCTCAAGTCGACACCGCTGGCCAGCCTCTGAATCGTCTTGGCGGCCGCCTTGCGGTTGGATGCAGCACTGGTCAGGCTGATCAACTTACGCGCTCCGCCAATGACAAGTTCGACCTCCAGTTGCAACTTGCCGGATGGGGCCAGCCGCGGCGGCCCCGGGCGGAGCGTCGCGTTGCCGATGCGGAAGGTTCTTTCCTCGGGAGCAGAAGTTTGCAGGAACGACAGGTCTCTGGGCTCTGCCACTCCTTTCGACAGGCCGCTGGCGATGGTTGCGCGAGCTTCGCCTGCGGAGAGTCCCGCTGCCTCCGCGCTCGACTGGAGAGATCCCTCCGCCTGCCCTAGGTCCACCGCGCCCGCGGCGACGAGCTGGCCAAGCGCGATAGCCGACTGAAAAAGCTGGTTGTTCCGGCCGCCCTCTGGGGTCTCCTCCAGCGTCGCCAATTCCTTTTCCATAGCCGCTCGGCCGTATCGCTGCATTCGGTCACCAACGCTGAGGGATGAGTTCTGGCAACTGGCCGGCCGGTGGACGGCGGTTTTATTCGGTCGCGAGCACTCCGGCGGTAGCCCCAGGGCCCCTCGGGCTGCTCGGGCTAATCGATCAAGCGAGGCAATCAGTTCCTCTGCATCCATCTCGGCAGGCTCCTCGAACACGACCCATTCCACTGGTTCTCCGCTTGGGTGAACCGAGGCAGGGAACACTGAGTAATGGTCCGTTGAACGAAGACCGACCAGCTCTGTTCGGCAAGTCGGACTCAGAGTCCAGGTTCGCTTCCTTACCAACTGCTTAAGGCGGTACAAGCGATGTGAACGCGGCTTACTCGATCGACCGAAAATCGCGCCGGTAGGCGGCAGGTACTGATCAGCCAGTTCGATCGCTGCTGGATGGTCGAGGTCCACGTCGACCAGTCCGTTGGAAGCGGCGCCCAATACGACCCCAAGATTCGATGGCCGGTTACCAAACTCGCGCTCGAGGTCCTCGAGCTGTAGGCGAAGTGTCTTCCAGCCGTTGGGGGCTGCATGCTTGGTGCGGTAGCCGACCGGGATCACTCGCCAGCCGCGCGAGAAATAGTCGCGAGCGGCGGCCAAGGTCCGCTCCAATCCGGGTCTTGGCCCGGGTTGGCCCGCTGTTCTCGGATGTAAGCCATTTGGGCTGGATGCCGGCTCCACCGTAGCCTCTCCTGGAGCGGCCAGGCCGCAAATTGGGCAGCTAGAAGTACTGAATGACCTTGGGGTCCGTTGCCCGCCGCTTGCGAGCGACGCGAGGTGGCGGCGCCACTGACCGAGCTGCCTCGAAGGCCGAGATTGCCTCGGGGAGAATCACGTAGCGGGGCCGGCCCGTGCATCGGGTCGCGACGTTAACCGCCCTCAGTTCGCCTGCGCGGATCCACGCGAGGACCTTGTCGGGCGAAACGCCGTAGCGGCGGGCCAGTTCGGAGGGCGTGCAACCGGAGTTCATTCCGCCGCGGCCTCCTGCGAAATCCAGCCGCGAGCAGCGAGCTCGCGGACCATGGCCGGCAACAGATCGGGGGCCACCATCCGCTTACCGCCGAACTTGGGCGGCTCAGGTAGGTCGCCGTCCTCGAACAGACGGCGGATCTGCCACTCGTGGATCGGAGTGGCGTAGCGGTCAGAAAGCAGCCGTGCCGCTTCCCGCGTAGTAAGAATGCCGATCATCGCACTTGCTCCCAGTCGTGAACGAACTCACAACGGGAACCAGGCTACTGGCCGTGCGCTTAACGCCCGTCCAAACAGCGCTCAATCCGCTGGATTGCTTTCAAATACTTCTTCAGCCAGACGGTACGCGCAGCGATCTCCACGGTCGACGCTGAGAATTGGATCCTTCCCCCCCAACGAGAATGTCTTTCGAAGGTGGGTCCGCAGTTCGGAGATCGTGCTGCGAATCGTACTGTCGTCGACGTCTGAATCCGCACCCCAAATGGCGTCTCGGATGTCGAGAATGGTCCTGCCGAATACCGACTGCGAAAGGT
Source organism: Pirellulales bacterium (assembly GCA_044221365.1). Classification (GTDB taxonomy): domain Bacteria; phylum Planctomycetota; class Planctomycetia; order Pirellulales; family JBGAPH01; genus JBGAPH01. The sequence continues at coordinate 96,852 of JBGAPH010000014.1, read as the reverse complement.
ATTGCAGAAGGCCGAGTCTCTTACCGCCTAAGGCCACGGTTTTTCCGCGGAACGAGTACCCACCCGCGCGGAAGCTCCAACTGGTCGAAACCGGCCCTGGCGGGTTCAGAGACGCCTTGGCCCGCTCGAATTCTCTGCGCAGTTCTGCGAACAAGTGTCCCGCGTGGACAGGCGAAGTGCCCAACACCCACTTGTTCACGACCTTGAGGTGCGACTCCGTGAGATGGGCTTCTACGGCGGGCCATCGATATGGATCGTCCGGATTGGTGATGACCTCGAGCCCCCCGAACTGGGCATAGGTCCGAAAAGCAATCACCCTACCCAGCTCCAACCAGCTCGCCTCGCTCATCCCATCCCATTGGGGTCGCTCCGACTCACAAGTCGCCCGGCGCGCCGCGGCGAGCACCTCCGGCGATTTCATTGCTCCGATTGCGATGCATAGAGAGCGACCCAGCTGAACGACGCAATCAAACGTCTCGCGAACGATCCGATCCTCGAACCGATCCGAGCGAGGAAGCACCGAGCGCGGCAATAGCACGGGCGCCTGAATTGCCCCCACGAGATCGATGGCTTGCTCCACTGCCTTGTAGGCGGTGACCAGCGAGTCAGAACCCTCCGACATAGCCCTACTCCCGCTCGATCCCGCTCAGCGAAGCCTTCTCCCTGACCTCTAGCACGATCCACCGTGGTTCATTGTTTGGCGGAGCCCTCCGCCAGCACTTGTTTGCAAGAGCTGCTGGTCGAACCGATGCTTAGGTATCCTCTGTTGCCCCGGCAAACAACCTGGATCAGGTGGCGGCTTTCCGATCGGCACCTTTTCGTTTTGGCTTCGCGTATAACCATCGGCGAACGTGCTTGGCCACTGCGTACAGGCGATGGTTGAAGACCTTCTCTCGGTAGACGGAACTCATGTCGCTGCCGCTAGGGGCGTGCCCCATGATGTAGCTCGTGGCCACCTGGTCCCCGCTATCGCCGGCGATGGTCTCGAACGTGTGCCGAAGGGCGTAAAAGTTGAGCCCGGGCCGCTTGATCTTCAGAGCCTTCAGCAGTTTGCCCATCTCGGCCGAGAGCGCCGAGGCCGACGTGCGCGAATTGTGGGCCCAACCCCGCCCGTACTTCGTCAAGAAGGCCAAACTTGAACCGCTTGTCTCTCTCGGCGTCGCGCGCTCCGCCAGCATATTTCGCAACGCTTGGATGGTCTCTGGCCACAGGGGACAGCGACGATCGATGCCGGTCTTGGGCCGAGGATAGCGTAGCCAGCCACGGTCAAGGTCCAGGGCAGCCAAGGGCAAATTGCCGATATCGGAGTTTCCGAGACCACAGTTAATGCCGAGAAGAATCATGGCCCTAAGTTGGGGGCTAGCTGCCTCAAGCACCGCCCGCAGTTCGCCGCGCTTGAACAGCCGCGGGCCCTTGGAGTGACGAGATTGGCGGACGATCTTGCGACTGGGCCTGCGGAAGGTCTGCCCATACCGCACAGGCTTGTCGATCAAGCCTTGATCGTAGGCGTACTTGAACAGCACGCGGATCCGCTGAATCTCGTTGCCCAGCGACACTGGCCCTCGGGTTTTCGTCAAGCTCGAGCGCAAAGCTTCGAAATCGTCTGGAGCCAGGTCGGTCAACAACCGAGACTTCCCAAAGACCTCAATGACGCGTTCGCAGGAAGCGTGGTAGTCCTGAAACGTCCGCTCTCGAAGTTCTCCCGCGTCAGCCAAGTGCCGCTTCGTCGTGAGGAACCGGTTCGCCAAGTCTCGCGTCGTTAGGCCCTCGCCCCGGACGCGCGGCTTGCGACCAGCCAGCAAGTCGTCCTTCTGATCCAAGAATCGTTGCAGGGCACCATTCGGGTCCCCCCAGGGACCAAAGTAATGAAACCTGCCCCGAATCTTCTTCGCCCACCGGCCGGTTGCATGGGGAAAGAGAGGAAAGTCACGGTGAGGCTTTCGTGGCTTTTCGTTGCGAGTACTGCCGGCTAAGCTGGTCATAGCTGAACCCGAAAAGGCTGGCGGGTGTCATTTTGGGTGTCTGACACCTTAGCCGACCCTGGCACAATTGGCAATAAGCTGTATTGCAGAAACAATTTAGAGGCTGTAGCTCAGTCGGTAGAGCAACGGACTTTTAATCCGTAGGTCTTGGGTTCGAGTCCCAACAGCCTCACTTCTTTTAACCCCGTTCTCGACGGGGTTTTCTGCCGCTTAGGCTTTGCGGCGGCCGACTGTTCGCCGTCCGCAGACGCCGCCCTTTGCCATTCAGTGACACTGGTCGCCCTTCCGACGCCAAGCAGAGCGCCAAGCCAGCCCTCGGATTCTGTGGCCCGGTTTGCACTTGGGGGCCGAACCGAGCGCGGGTAGCAAAGCGCCGGGCCGCAAACGAGTTCGGACGATGCCGAGATGCGCTTGGCGCTCTGCTTGGCGCGGCGGGCCGAATCGACGCTGAACTAGCCAAAGTCCTTGCCGCCTGGCCCATGCTGCCGCCACCGAGCCGGCGCGCGATTCTGGTGCTGATCGGATAATGGTTTGGCACTCTGGTGGCCGGCCGGTTCGCGGGAGAATCCGGGCATGGACACAATCGTAAGCCCACTCAACCGCTGGTTTTCCCTGCTGCGCCTGTCCGGTCTCTTGCTCGGGTCCGCTCTGTTCGCCGTTTGGTCGGCAGCCCACGCGCAGTATTGGGCGGCAGCAGCCGGATTGGTTCTCGTGACCGCCGCTGCGGCGGTGCTTTTCGTTGCTTGGCGTCTATTCCGTTGATGGCCCGGAGGCGCACGGGCATGGCATCGAAAGACCGCAAATACTACCGCTTCGTCTTCTCGTCTCTTGCATCGATCGAGAAGGAAGCCTTTGTCCAGGAAGCAGGAAGAATTGGCGTCCGTATCGACGATGGCCGCTTTGAGGTAGCCGAAACGGCCGGACGGTCATCGCACGTGCTGCGATTCTTCGAGGATGAAGAGCCCAGAGCCGACGAACTGTTGGCACTCGCCCGGCGTTACGCCACCCGAATTACGTCTGGCTTCGTTAGGCGATGCTCTTGAGGTCCTGGGATTGGCGCAGACAGCCGGGATCGGCGACACTTTGCCCTGCCGTTTGCCCGCCTTCGTTAGGGAGTAGTCGCATGAACCGGACGCTGTGTGTGCTCGTTGCTCCTGCTTTCTTCGGGCTCGCATCCGCGGCGCTTGCGCAGCCGCTCGCCCCGCCACCGGACCCGCGGCTTGCGACCCTTCCGCAGCTTCTTTCGGGCTCTCCCACGGAACTGTTCCTGACCGGCTGGCCCGTGGGCGACGACGTGTTTCGTGATGTCGCGCGCGAGTGCCCGAACATGGACAATTTGCAGATTAGCGGAACACAGATTACGGACGTTGGCGTTCGAGACCTCGCTCCGCTATCCAAGCTTCAGTGTCTCAACCTCGACAGCACAGAAATCACGGACGATTCGCTCGGCGAAATCGGACATTTCTTCCCAGGCCTTACTACATTGGATGTGAGCCGAACGCGAATCACGGCCGCGGGTGTGCGGCGGCTTGAGGTGCTGGGCAACCTGCACTATCTGCACCTCTCCAATGTGCCCATCGACGATGAGTGCTGCGCCTCGATTGCAAAGCTCCGCCATTTGCGGGTCTTAAGCTTGGCAGAAAGTCGCGTCACCGATGACGGTGTCGCTAAGTTGGTGGCGGCACTCCCTGACCTGGAGGGGCTTTGGCTGAACGGCACGCCGACGAGCGACGAAAGCGTGGTGCTAATAGCAAAGCACCTTGGCGGCATGCGAGAGCTTGGCTTGGGGCGAAACGCCACCGATGCAGGCGTGGCCGCGCTCCAGCGCTTGAAGCTCAGCACCCTTGACGCCACTTCCGCGAACCTGACGGATGCAGGCGTGCGCATGGCTGCACGGCTGCCGCTGCGGACGTTCCGAGCGAAGGGACCGGCGATTTCGCTGGCGGGGCTGGCGGTGTTTGCGGACGCCCCGTTGCTTGATCGCCTTGAAGTAGACGGGGCCAGTTATGAGCCAGGGAGCACCGACTTCGCGTGGCTGCGCACGATTCGGAGGCTACATTTCCTGTCGCTGACCAACTGCGCGTTGGGGGATGCGGAAGCGCAGCAGATCGCCAGGGCCCTCCGCGGCCGTGGCCTCAATATGCTCGGCCTTAACGGCACGCAAGTTACTGACCAGGGACGGGCGGCGTTGGCCCAAGCCCACGCCGTGGGGGCAAAGCCGACGCCGTTTTGGCGGTTCTGGTGAGTGCAGCCGTCCGCCCCAACCAAGCCCCGAGCACCCGGCTGCGGAGCAACGCAGGCCGTGGGCCACTTCTCGCATGGGGCGGGCCTTCGGCTGGGCGAACCCCTTAGCCCCAAGGCCCCGGGAAAGCCGCAAAAACGCGGCAAAAATGAGAGTAGCGGCGCAGGGATTCGAACCCCGGACACGCGGATTATGATTCCGCTGCTCTAACCAACTGAGCTACGCCGCCAAAATGGCGCGGCAGGTCAAGAAGAACGGCCGCCTGGAATGTGCCTCGAGGCGGCCGACGCTGCACCTGCAACTCAAGCCTAAGGTACCGCAAGCCGGGCGGTCTGGGAAGCCCGCCTCTTGCCGCCTTATGCCCCTCAGACCGGGCCCTGAGCACGAGCCGCAGCCTGCCGTCGAAAGGATTGCCGCACCTCTTGTGGAGGGCCGGCAGTGGTGAGTGGTTCGCGAGCCGGCATTGCCCGGCGCCGCTTTGGCGTAGGAGATGGGGAACTTTCGGCCGCCGGCAGGCGTCAGAGACCTATACTTGTGCGGCCTGGGCTGGCTCTCCCACGTTCCCGTTCGGGCCTCACCCTACCTCCACTCCCTGGGGATCGCCATGAATTGCCGACGTCGCCTGTTCGTTGCTGGATTGCTGGCCTTGGGGATGGCGCGCGGTGCGTGGGCTCAGCCGGGGGCGGCGCCGAGCCCGGTGCCGCTCGAGAAGATTGTGCTGTTCAACTCGGGGGTGGGGTTCTTCGAGCGCGGCGGCAAGGTGACCGGCGACGCGCGGCTCGAACTCAAGTTCAAGGCCGACGACATCAACGACCTGCTCAAGAGCATGGTCTTGCAGGATCTGGGGGGCGGCAAGATTTCGACCGTCACCTACCAATCGCGCGACCCGGTGACGCGGACGCTCAAGACGTTTGCCATCGATCTGACGGCGAATCCGACGCTCGCGCAGTTGCTTGGCCAGATTCGCGGCGAGCGTCGAACTCGAGGCCGCCAACCCCAATGACCGGCGTGATCGTCGGCATCGAGACGCGGAAGGAAGCGGTCGGCAGACCAGGTGGTCGACAAGGAATACCTGAATCTGCTGACCGACGATGGCCTACTGCGGAGCGTGGCGTTCAGAAGCGTGGGGCATTCGGCCTGGCTGATCCGAAGCTCGACGCCGAACTCCGGCAGGCCCTCGCGTACTGGCCTGGCCCCGCACCGACAAGAAGACGAGTGACGCTCAACTTCACCGGAAAACGGCGAACGCGAAGTCCGCGTGGGGTACATCCAGGAATCGCCAATCTGGAAGACGAGCTATCGCTTGGTGCTCGATGAGAAGGAAAAGCCGTTCCTGCAAGGGTGGGCGATCGTCGAGAACACGACCGAGGAGGATTGGAACGACGTGGGGCTGACGCTCGTGAGCGGGCGGCCGATTTCGTTCTTGATGGACCTCTATCAGCCGCTCGTGCGGTATGGTGAAGCCGGAGCTGTATGCGTCGCTCGGGCCCGTGGTGTATGGGCAAGATGTGGGGCGGGCGGAACAAGAGTTTGCTCAGAACGCGCAGCCAGAGGCTGGTGTGGTAGCCGAGGCGCTGCAGGCGGCCAGCGCGGATGATGCTCCGCGAGCCAAGCGACTGCTTGGCCGTGCTGAAGGCGTTAACGGTCCCGCGGCTGGAGCCTTCTATGGCCTTTCGACCTCGCGTGGGGCAGCTGGCTTTGGCGATCGCGCGGCCGCCCCTTCAGTGGCCCAAGCTGACAACGTCGGCGAGCTCTTCCAACGTCATCGCCACGCCGGTCGATCTGCCGCGCCAGCAATCGGCCATGCTGCCGATCGTGAACGAATCGGTCGAGGCCGAGAAACTTTCGATCTACAACCAATCGGTACAAGCCAAGCACCCGCTCAACGGCCTACGGCTCAAGAACACGACCGATCTGCACCTGATGCAGGGGCCGATCACCGTCTTCGACGGCGGCGCCTACGCCGGCGACGCCAAGATCGAAGACTTGCAGCCGGGCACGGAGCGCCTCGTGAGCTATGCCCTTGATCTGGATGTCGAGGTCGCGCCCGAGAGCAAGACCGAGCCTGAGAACCTCCGCACGGCGAGCATCTACAAAGGGACGCTCCGCACGCAGCACGATCAAACGCGGCAGCAGAAGTACGTCGTGAAGAACTCAGCGAAGTCGCCGCGCGAGCTGTTGATCGAGTATCCCTACGACGCCAACTGGACGCTGGTGGCGCCGAAGGAGCCGAAGGAAAAAACCCGCGATCAATACCGCTTCGCCGTCAAGGTCGAGCCTGGCAAGCCGGCCGAGCTGGTGATCGACGAGAAGCGGACGATCCACCAGGAGTTCGCGATCACCAACTTCGACGACCCGACCCTCTTCTTCTACATCAATGCCCCGCAGGTCAGCCCCAAGGTCAAGGCGGCCCTGCAAGAGGTCGTCCGCCGCAAGGCGGAGATCCAGCAGATCGCCAACCACCGCGGCCAGCTCGAGCAGAGGATCCAAGTGATCAGCCAGGAGCAAGAACGCATCCGCCAAAACATGGCCCAACTCGGCCGCGACACCGACCTCTACCGCCGCTACGTGAAAAAGTTCGGCGAGCAAGAAGACCAGGTCGAAAAACTCCGCAGCGAGATCGCCAAACTGCAAGCCGACGAAACCGCGAAACGGCAAGCCTTGGATCAGTACTTGATCGGTTTAGAGGTCGAGTAGATCCGCCGCCCGACCACGTTGGATCGGGCCGACAGCCCGCCCTGGCTGGCGTTGAGGCATCCACGCAGTGTCCAGAGACCGGGCAAAGAGTCGCGGTGGCGCACCGAGTTCGCGCGGCGAAACGTTGCTAGGCATCGTCCCTGCGCCGTGGCAGCTAGCGATGCTGCGATGGCTACGGAGGTGCAAAGGGCGCGCGGCCCGGGGCGCGAAGGTGCCGCAGCCGCTCGCTTAGGTGGCCACGCAGCTGTGCCTGGTCACGGAAGTCGTTGCGAGCGACGATGTCCCGGCGGCGGCCGGCGGCCAGGGCGTTGGCCCTCATCTTGCGCCCTTGCTCGATCCAGTCGAGCATTTGGCTACGCATCTTCAGCAGTTCCTTGCGGAACTCTTTGTAGCCCGTCGTCTCCGCCTCGCGAAAGCGTTTCTGCAACTCGGCCGAGGGCTTCTCCTTGCTTTTGTGCATCCACGTTTCTACCACTCGCCCTCCGCGCACTTCGTGCGTCACCAGCGGTTTGTCGGCTTCGAACTGCGTGGCCAACACGAAGCCGTGGACGTAGATCTGCCAACCGTGCCGCTTGCCGTTGCGCCATTGGCAGGCGTAGCACTGCCGACCGGCCTCTTTCTGAGGCGCGAAGAGCGAGTTGCCGCCCAGAGGCCGCTCGGAGTACTCGACGTGCGCCCACAGCTTGCCCGCCGGATCGAGCCAGCGGGCCTTGGGAGCGACTTTCAGCGGCGGTTCTTGCCGACGCGCTTCACCGCCGATGGCGCCGCGATCGACGCCCGCGGCTTCGAGTGCCTGGGCCTGGCTTGCCCGAATTGTCACCTGGGCGTGCCGCGGGCGTTTCTCGAAATGCGGTCGCTGCTGGTCTCGGTGTTTGGGACGCCGGCCTGCGGCAATAAGTAAATCAAGGCCTCGATGGTCTGGCAGGTCCGGCAAACGCTGCCGCGCGATTTTTCGCTCGGCTTCGCCGACGCCGATCCCGAGCTCAACCGCATCGTCACCGAGTACGAGGAATTGCAGTTTCTCAATCCCGACCAAGAGCGGCTCGTCGCGCTCCGCAAGACCGACGTGCAGGGCGATTTGTACGATTCGGTTCTCTTCGCCGGCGAGGCCGTGCGGTTTCCCCGCCCCTTCGTGTTCACCGTGTCCCCATTGCCACGCACCCCAGCGCCGCCAAGGCCGACGAACTGGCCCAGGTACTCAGCGCCGCGGTCGAACTGGTCGCCGGTCGCACGCACGGACAGGGAGCACGACCTGTTCGAGGAGTCAAGAACGCTGTAGCCACAGCTCTTGCGCAGCAGCATCCAAGCATTGGCGACGCGCGCGGCCGTTTGCTGGTATCACTCCTCGAGATACCTAGCGTCATCCGTCGCCGACGTCCCGACGGGCTCGTCTGAGAACCAACTCAAGATCTCGATTGCCCGTCCCCTTTTACTTGTTCCGATGGATCAGCAAGCTAGCCCATCTCCAACATAACGCGAGCGGCGAGGGTTGAATCTCGCTCGGCATAAACCTGGGTGACGTCCGCCTTCGAATGTCCCAGTACCACCTGAGCTGCCTCGAGGCCAAAACGTCGGCGAATCTCGGTCGCTGCGGCATGACGCAGCTGGTTGGGTGACCAACGAGGAATGATTCGAGTGTCGGCCGCCACGTCTGGAGCCATCTCGTGCGCGGCGCGGTCGGCTGGGTCACAAGCGCGGCGAACGGCCGTAATATATGCGTCCTTGCCATACTTGTCTCGGGGCTTCCGCCTGGGAATGGGCTTCCGACGGTTTTGCTGCGATGGCTGCACGCGCGTTTTACGAGCCGCACGCATTCCGGCGAGACGCCGCTTCCGGCTTTCGGCCGGCGAAAAGCAAAAGGCTTCCGCGTGTCGGAGCAAGTAGGGTCGTCATGATTGCCTGCGCCTTGGGTCCGAGCGGAATCTGCCGCTGCTTACCGTGGTGTTCGGTCTTATGCGATTGTGGGCGGTAGATCCAGACTGCGGCACTCCGGTCCAAGTCGACGGGGCGCAGCTGGCAGATCTCGCCTGGCCGACAACCCAGCAGCCGCTGCAACTGCACCATGTCCACGACCACGGGGGGCAGATAGGGCAGAGTGGCCGCCAAGACCTCGTCGCTCACCGGCAAGACGGGGGCGGGCTCGCTGGCCGCGGTGCGCCCTTTCTTCAAGCCCGATACGGTGGTCAGGGCCTGATGCACCTGCACTGGGATCAGCTCCTGCGACACCGCCCACTTGAACGCCCGCCGAACTACGGCACAGACGTCGTTGATGTAAGTGCGCGCCTTGCCCTCCTGCACAAGTTTCTGTTGGATCGCCTGCAGGCAGCGGGGACCGAAGCTGGTCGCCCGCTGCTGACCGTAGAGTTGGCGAAGCAGCCCGAGGGCCCGCCGGACGATGTGCAGGTGGTCCGTGGGGCGCCCGTCCTTAACGTAAGCGCCCTCGGCAAACTGCCAATAGGCGGCAATGAGTTTGATGATCGTGAGGTCGCAAGCCGGTGGCGGGCATGCGAGGCGCTCCACAATCAGCCGGTGAAACTTCTCCCAGCTCTCAGGTGAGCCGTGTTTGCCGAGATAGAAGTGCCGGCCGCCGATGATGACTCGCGCTTGCCCCGTGGGCCGGTGCAAGCGGTAGGCGGGGATACGAACGCGTGAAGAAGAAGCCGAGGCCATGTGTGCGGTTCCTGAAGGAGCTGCGAAAGTGGTAGTGACTACCACTTTCTTCAGATCTTTCCGGCCGCACTGCCGACCAACGGCAGGTAACCTAAGCGAATGTTTCGGCAAGACTTACAAGCAGTCGGGGCGACTGGCACTCGTTTGAACCGTTGGTGGCTCGGTTCGTCGCGGCGGCGCTCGAGGCCGACGTCGCCGGCCTAGGTGCGGACAGGCTTGCTAGGCTCACTGCCTAGGAGCCGTCGGCATCTTTCAGACAGTAGTAACCTGACCGCGACGAACCGCGAAACTCAATCTGCCCCAAGGCCTTAAGTGCATCGAAGTCTCGGAGCGCCGTACTGTTGGAGCAGTCGAACCGCTGCTCAACGTCGCTGACGCGAACTTCCTGTCCGGCCCCAAGCTGATCCAGGATCCACCCGCGGCGAACCTCGGGCGATGCGGCTTCTACCTGGTTGGCTCGCCCTTGTGGCCCAACCGGAGCAGCCTCGCGATTGGTGTCATTGGTGTCACGGCGATCAGTGTCATTGGTGTCACGATTGGTGTCATTGGTGTCATGGCGATTGGTGTCATCGCCATCGGTGCCACGACGGCGTGTGCGTGCCCGACTCTGGACACTTGGGCACTTGGTACACACCACGATCGTTTCGGCCAGCCGATACCCAGGCCCACCGCTCAGGATCACGCTATCTCGTTCGCAGAGCAGCCCGGCCCCTGCCGCCAAGGACTCGGTGATCTCGTCGCGGATGCCTCGAACTAGTCCGGCGATTGCGTCCTCGCCGATCGCGAGCATTTCGCCCAACTCTCGGGCGCTGTGTGCCACAAACTGGCCCTCGCTCGTCTTCTTGCTGAGAACTTGTAATAGTCGCCGCTTTCGGGCAGAACGCTCACCGACGCAAAGATGCACACCGCAAAGCTCGGCGCGGTCCTCGAACAGCTCAAGTTCGCCGCCAATGAACGGTGTTTTCCCCGGTGGTTTTTCTGACGAACCGTCGGCAGGAACCTTTGCCACCGCTTCTTGGAGTGGAGGATCCTCGGCATCCGTCGTCGCGAGCAAGATCCGACAGGCCGCCGCCGACGCAAAGGCTAAGTCTGGCAGCACGCTGTACCAGCAGCCAATCTGCTGCTGTATCTCAATGCCGGGGAGTGCGGCCAGTCGCCGGCGGACCTCGGTCTCAAGGTCTTGGGGTGGCCTTGTCTCTACCCAAGTTGCCGGTGCCGCAAGCGTCCCTGTGAGGCCCTGAGCCCGAAGCTCTACCGGAGTTCCGTCGAATGCGGCGAAGCACGCCATTACGTCGCGTAAGGGGTCTTGCAGCTTGACGTCTGCGTAGTAAGCCTTTTCCGCCCGCAGGGTTTCGTCGTGCCCTCGCCAGGCGACTTCGAATACGAGCCAGCACCACGCCGAGAGACATTCCGTAGTGTCGGTCGGGACCGAAATCTGGCTCCCCAACAGGGTCCTCGTTCCTCGCGCCACAGCCCCGGCGAGCGCTGAGCGGCTGATTTGCTGTAGCAGGTTGACCTGCCGCCGGAGTGTCTGCGACTCCTCGTCGGCATACTCACGCCCGCCCCCGAGTACCACGTGGAAGCGACTCAGAGGAAGACCTGACCTGGGGCCGCATCCAAACGACCGGACAGCCAATTCGCTGTTCGTGTCGGCAGTGCGAGCCGAATGGCGCCTTTCTGCTTGTTGGCGCCTCGCCGGCGCACAGGCTTTCGGCGCCGGTGGCTCGTACGGACTCACGAGCATTCGATTCCGGGCTCGTTCCCAGAGACGGTGGTGCATGCTGATTGCCCCAACCGCGAGAAGTCGCTGCTTAGCGCCATGACGCTTTTAGTCCCCGACCGAGCGGCCAAGCGTTTCCCGACCGAAGAGCTCCGTCTACAACTCGCAATCAGGGCGAGGCGGCGTCCCTGCCGCGGCGTCAGTGCTTACCATTGGCCGACCCAGCGTGTCAAGGAAATTTCAACGCGCGATATGTCCAGGGCGTCAGCGAAGAGTGCGCGCTGAGTCTGCGCGGAGCGTCTGGAGAAACTCAGCCAACTCCCTCAGGAGACGCGATACCTGGCGCCGCTCGGCTCGGCCCAGAGAGGCGGCGTTGTCGCTGCAAATGGGTTCAAGCAGACTCGCCAGTTGACGACAGTGATGGAGGGACTCGTCGACGAGCTCCGGGAGGGAGAGGAGCTCATTTTGGCTTCGTTTGCCGACACTTTGAGCGCCGTCGCGACGACGTAGCGCCTTCGTTGCTTGGGGGGACTTGTCAATTTCCCGCAGCAGGCCCGCGGCCGTGATTTCGCGCGCGGCGGCGTTTGTTCGCTGCAAGTATTGTTCGAACTCCGCCTCGGGGACCGCGGCGATCCGCTGCCAGCGGTGCGACTGAGTCTTTTCGATGCCCAATTCGCTCAGGGCGGCTCTGCCGGCGGAACGAGTTGCAGCTTGCAACCGGTTCTTGGGCGGACGGCCCCCGTGAGACTTCTCCATTTGCGCGAGGATCTCTCCTGCCCGACGCTCCGCGCGCAGCTTGGCCGCAGCGGCTTGGTTTTGCAGATCGAGCCCGAGCCGCGCATCCTTGGCGTACTTTCGCACCGCCTCCGCTCGATCGCGAAACGCTTTCACCTCGGCCACGCTCTTGGACTCGAGTAAGAGGCGCGCGCCCTCGCGCAGAATGGCGAATGCATGGCTTTCACGATCTGTCATGGCGGTTCCCCGCACGTGCGACGTCCGGACTGCCCGCAACAGAAACGAGGGCATCAGCCGCCGAGTGAGCTCGACAGGGACAAATCGTCTTGGAACTCTTTTGAAGAAGGTGAGTTGCGTTTTCTTGTCGTTATGTGGAAAAATTGTTGGTAGATAGTTGATGGAGCGTGCCTCCTACGCCGCGCCTCGAGCAAAACGGCAGCCCCGTCGGATCGGGACGGCCGAAGACGAAGAGGAGCCAGCAGCGTTAAGCATCGCGCGAGTGGCATGCGCGGTTGGCTGGCGTCGGGCGAGTGCGCGAGCCGACTAGATCTCGCTTTCCGAGTGCATCGAAGATCCGTGACGCTGCACGATCGGGAGCCTGGCTCTTCGGGTGGCTTGAATTGCTTCCCTGCTGGGACAACTCCGGCGAGCGCATAAAAAGGCCGCTTCGGCGGGGCAGGAACCGAAGCGGCCGAGATGTGAGCTGCACACGGATCGGGGCAGGAAATCCGTTGTCGTGCAGCCTCCGTCACGTTAGCCATCCCAGTGGCAGTCGTCAATCAGTGGCCGAAGGAATTTCGCCGCCGCCGACGCACCCGAATGTCTGGGTAGAATGCACAGCCAAGGGAAGCCTGGACGAACGCCCGTCCGTTGGCACGGAGCGAGCCGCCCTTGGCAGGGTAAGGACTTCCCTCGCTTGAGCTTCCCGTTACGATGAGCAGTTTTCCCCCTGTTCGTGCCGCCCATTCTTTCACCTGCATGATCTCGCTCGCCAAGCTCGAGTCGTTGCTGGCCGTCTATCCCCATCTGAAGATCGGCCTGCTCGGCGACTTGTTTCTCGATCGCTATCTCGAAATCGAAGCCCGGCTCGACGAGCCCTCGGTGGAGACCGGCCTCGTGGCCTATCAGGTCACCGGCGTGCGCAATAGCCCCGGCGCGCTCGGCACGGTGGTCAACAACCTCACGGCTCTGGGCGTCGGCCGGCTCGTGCCCCTCTCCGTGGTGGGTGACGACGGCCATGCCTACGACCTTCGGCGGGCGCTCGAACGATTGGGTGTGGAAACGCAGTACGTGCTCAAAGACCCCGCACGGCTCACACCCACCTACACCAAGCCGATGCGCAACTCTGCAGCCGGCACGGCGACAGAGCTCAATCGCCTCGACGTGCGCACGCGGGCGCCGCTGTCGGCCGACACCCGCTGGCGCGTAGCCGAGTGCCTGAAACGCGTGTGGGCGGAAGTCGATGGGCTGATCGTGGTCGATCAGTTGGTCGACGAGGGGGGCGTGGTGGGACCCGAGATCCGCGACCTCCTGGCCCGCTTGTGGCGCGAGTCCCCCAAGCCGCTCTTCGTCGACAGCCGAGCGCACATCGCCCGCTTTGGCTGCGGCATCCTGAAAACGAATCAAAGCGAATGCCTGGCGACGGCGGGCCTGCCGCCGACCGACGACCTAGCCACGATCCGCCGGGTAGCGGCCGAGCGGGCGAGCGCCACGGGGCTGACCGTCGTCTGCACGCTGGGCGAGCGCGGGATGCTCGTGGCGCTCCCTGGCAAGCCGCCAGAACTCGCGGCCGGATATCCAGTCGCGGGGCCGGTTGACATCGTCGGCGCCGGTGACGCGGCCTCGAGCGGCTTCCTCTCGGCGCTGTTGTCCGGCGCGAGCGAAGTAGAGGCGGCCGACGTCGGCAATCTGGTGGCCTCGATCACCGTGCAGCAACTTGGCACGACCGGCACGGCGACGCCGGAGCAGTTGCTGGCGCGGCGGCGGGAGACGGCCGACACGATCCGTGACAGAGAGGATTGAGACCTCTGGAGTCCCGTCCCTTGCTGCACTGCGGGCTGGTTTACGAGCTCCCAATTGCGATCCCCGCCAGAAACACCACCACGCCGCCGAGCACGATCTGCAGCGCCGCTTTCACGAGCGGCGTTTCCATGTAGCGGTGCCGCACCCAGGCGATGACGGCCAGTTCCACGACCACCACGGCTGTGGCCACCAGCATGGCCAGACGGAAGTCGTCGATCAGAAACGGGATTGTGTGCCCGACGCCGCCGAGCAACGTCATGCCGCCGCAGACGACGCCACGCAGCCAAGGGCTGCCGCGCCCGCTCACCCGCCCATCGTCGGACAAGGCTTCGGCAAAGGCCATGCTGATCCCCGCCCCCACGGCGGTGGCCATGCCCACGAGAAACGCCGTGCGCGTGTCGCGTGTGGCAATGGCCGAGGCGAACAGCGGCGCGAGCGAAGAAACGGACCCGTCCATGAGTCCAGCCAAGCCCGGCTGCACGACGTGCAGCACGAAATCGCGGCGCGAGTTTTCGGGAGCGTCTGGAGCGAGAGCGGAATCGGACATCGGCCTCACGCGGAGAGATTTCGAGGAAGTCCCGCCGTGATTCTAGTGAGGCAGGCCGCCCGTTGGCGAACCGCAATCAGGGCGCGTCGGGATTGATTCCCGCGGCCTTGAGCTTCGCTTCGAGCTGCTGCACGCGGTCGGTGAGCTCGCGGATTTCGTCTTTGAGCAAGGCTACGGTCGCCGCGTCGATGGGGCCCTCCGCGGCGGCCGCGGCCGGTTCGGGCGCACGCCATTCCGCCGCGCCCGCGCTCGACTTGGCGCCGGCCAGCACTACGTTGATCCGCCGCGTTTCCCCGCGATCGCTCAGCGTCAACAGCACGCGCGCGCCGGGGCCTGCCTGCAGGATCGCCGTGGCGAGTTCGGCCGGGTTGTCGACGTCGGCGCGGTTGAAGGCCCAGATCACGCTGCCGATCGGCACGCCTGCGGCGTCGGCCGGGCTGCCGGGAACGATGTCGGCCACGTAGGCGCCGCGGGCATGCGGCAGCCCCAACTGCCGCTGCATCGCCTGGCTCACCGGCATCGTGCGCACACCGAGCATCGGCGGGCCAGGCGGACCGAGGGGTCCCGCGGCCGGCGGCAGCGTTTGGTTGTTGGCCGCGGCGAGGCCAGGCGCCGCCGCCGCCCCGACCGCGCCCTGAGGGGCCGCAATCGCCGGGGGCACGGCGTTCAAATCGGCCGGACGCGTGCCGAGCTTGACGCTGATCGAGTGCTTGCTGCCTTCGCGCCAGTATTCGAGCAACACGGTCTGCCCCGGCGGCAGGCTATTCATCAAACGGCCGAACTCGGCGCGGCTCGGCACCGGCTGGCCGTTGACCGCCACGAGTTGATCCTGGGGCTGGACCCCGGCCAGCGCGGCGGGACTCTGCGGATGCACTGCGAGCACGCGCACCGCTTGGCCGTCCGGCTGATCGGCCACGCCCAGTCCGAGAAAGCCCGAGTTGGGGAGGGGCGCGGGCGCCGTGGCTGGGGCTGCCGGCGCGGGTGCGACGGTAGCTGGGGCAGGCTCAGCCGCGGGCGCGGGGGCCGCGGCTTCTTGAGCGGCCATCGAAGCGGCGGCCAGGAATAGCCAAGAAATGCCTACCACGGTCGGCAGGAAGCGTCGTCGCATTGCGCAGCCTTTGTGCGAACGATTGCGGAGGGATCGGTAAACCGCGCGGATTATAGACGCAAGGGGGCCGGCAGGGGGACGCCGATTCTCGAGGCCCTGCTGCGGCGGGCAGGCGTGGCGGCCGCTTCGTGAGAGCCCGGCAAGGTTTGCCAGCCGGGCACGTTCGGACCCCCCGCCGGCCGCGCGAGGCGAAAATCGCCGAAAACCCGCCGCCTGCCTGATTTACCTCCCGCGAATTCGCATTATACTCGGGGCCTGCCTGCCTTCGCCGCGGCCTCCCAACGGCCGCGTACGCCACCCCTCCTGGGCCCCGGGGCCCGAATTCTGCGTTTGCTGGAGATCGAAACGGTATGAATCAGAGCCGCTTGTTCCTGGGCTGTTTCATCGCACTGGTCGCGACGGCCTTCAGCTTCGTGATCCGGGCGCAGTTGATCAGCGTTTGGGAGCCGATCTTCAACCTCAGCCAGACCCAGAAGGGCAACATTCAGGGCGCCGGCCTGTTTCCCTTCGTGTTCACGATCGTGCTGTTCAGCCTGATCGTCGATAAATTCGGCTACGGCCGGACCATGGTGGTGGCGTTCTTGTTCCACATGGGCTCGATCCTGCTCACGATCTTCGCCTGGGACTATAACTCGCTGTGGTGGGCCACGATTCTGTTTGCCCTGGGCAACGGCACCGTCGAGGCCGTGATCAATCCTGTCACCGCCACGCTCTACCCGAACCAGAAAACCCACTACCTGAACATCCTGCACGCCGGCTGGCCAGGCGGCCTCGTCGTGGGCGGCATCCTCGTGCTGCTGATGCCTGACTTCGCCGTGCCGGTGGGGGCTCTCTGGCAGTGGAAGGTCGCTCTGGTCGCCTTGCCCGTGCTGCTCTACGGCGTGCTGTTGATGGGGCAGCGCTTCCCGACCAACGAGCGCGTGGCCTCGGGCGTGTCGTACGACGAGATGCTCAAGGAAATGGTTCGCCCCATGTTCCTGCTGCTCGTGCTGATCATGATTCCGCTGGCCATCACCGAGCTTGGCACCGATAGCTGGATCAGCGACATGATGCAGCCGGTGATGCAGACCTTCAAGCTCGACGGCGGCTGGATGCTGGTCTATACCTCGCTCATCATGTTCATCCTGCGATTCTTCGCCGGACCGATCGTTCACAAGATCTCGCCCCTGGGCCTGCTCGCCTCGGCCGCTGTGATCGCCTGCCTGGGTCTGCTCGCCCTCTCCTACACCACGGCGGCGACCGGCCTGTTCCTGGCGGCCACGCTGTACGGCGTTGGCAAAACGTTCTTCTGGCCCACGATGCTGGGCGTGGTGTCGGAGCAGTTCCCCAAGGGGGGCGCTTTGACGCTCAACGGCGTGTCGGGCGTCGGCATGCTGGCCGTGGGCCTGCTGGGCACTACGTTGCTCGGCACCGTGCAGGACAAGTCCATTGACCGCGAGCTCGCCACGATCAACCCGCAGCTGCGCGAACAGATCATTTACCCCGAGGCCCGCACGAGCTTGTACGGTTCGTACCATGCGATCGACCAGAGCAAGCTTGCCGGCCTCGACGAGGCTCAGAAGGCAGATTTGGCCAAGGCGCAGGAACTGGCCAAGCAGACCGCCCTGCGAACCGTGGCCATCTTCCCGGCCGTGATGTTCGTGGCCTACATGGGCTTGATCCTCTACTTCCGCACCCAGGGGGGCTACAAGCCGGTGGTCATCGCGGGAGCAATGGACGACGAAAGGCTCACCGGCGGCGTGACCGGACCGGTCGAGGCGTAGCGCGCCTTTTGGCGAGCGGCCCGGCGTAAGCCGGCCGACGCATGCCGGTCGAGCGCGCTCACATCGCCAGCCAGCGCTCCGAGATTCGGTGTCCCACGAGCACGGCGGCCAGCCCCAGGCCGCAGCTCAGGGCCACGTTGGCCGCGGCCAGCTTGGCTTGGCCGCTATTGAGCAGCAGAAACGTCTCGAGCCCGAACGTCGAGAACGTGGTGAAGCCGCCCAGGATGCCCACCGTCAGCCCGAGCCGCACTTCGTGCCGCACGAAGGCCTGTTCCGTGAGCAGCGGGGTCAGCAGACCGATCGCCAGGCAGCCGAGCAGGTTGACGCTGAGCGTACCGCAGGGAAACGGGCCGCCCGCCAGCCGCTGCAGCCAGCCCTGCAAGAGATATCGCAACAGCGAGCCCACGCCGCCGCCGATTGCGATCAACAGCCAAGCCAACATGAGCGAACCTTGGGCGAGAGAGTTACGGGAAGAGTGCCCGAGGCTCGCGCGTTGCGCCTAGCGCTTGTCCGACGCCATGACAGCGCGGGTCACCAGCAGGTAGTTCGCGCCGCGGAACTCGGTGACGATGCCGGTCACGGTCCAAGTTGGCGCCGTCTGCGGCTCGCTCAGGGCCAGGGCGATCCGCTGCAACGCTAGGTTCTCGAGCACCACGAACCGGGCCTGGTCGGCCGTCATGAACAAATAGCGGTCGCCGGCAGGCACGAAGGAGCCCTGCTCCTCCATCAGCCGCGACCCCTCGCGCACGCGCTGCTGCGCGGCGTCGTCTTTCTTGGCGGCGGGCAGGCTCGGCTTCTTCGCGGGTTCGTCGGCCCCCTGCACGAGCCCGGCGGCTACGAACAGCGCGACGGTGACCAGGGCCATTAGGCACCGGGAGAGGGTCCCCTGGGTAGGGCGAGCGGATCGCATCGGAACGCCTCCTTGCGTTCTACATGTGGACGGGAGCCCGGCTATCCGCCCGGCTTCTTCATAGCCAGGCTGTGCAGCACGAGCACGGAGCCGACCGACAGCAGGCACCAACCGACCCACGGCGGAGGCGTGATCTTCTTGCCGCCTGTCCCCGGTCCGGCCGCCGGCAGGATGCTGCCCGAACTGCTGGCCCCCGTGCGGGCGTTGATGAGTTTCGTGACCTGATCGTTGAGCGTGTACGACTCGACGAGCCGCAGTTGCAGCCCGAGCAAGAAGACGATCACGCCCACGACCAGATAGTGATTGCGGTTGAATTCCATGCCGAAGGGCTCCCCGGATCGGCCCAGCGCCACGCAAACGCGGTTGGGCATCCTGTCGTCTCGTCCTCGTTGTTATCGAGGCGGTCGGCGGCTCGGCTTGACGCCGCGGCGGGTCGCGCCGTCCGTAGCGGTTGGAGAAGCTGGGCGGGCGACACGGCCTCCGGTGGGCATCCGCAACCTAGACTTGCGCCAGGCGGCCGCTCGCCGCCGCCGCTTCCTTCCAGCCCCGGCGATCCGATGAACAAGCCCCGCGTGCTCGTGTGCGACGATTCCATTCTCATGCGCCGCCTCGTGGGGGACTGCCTGACGAGCGCCGGCTGGGAAGTGGCTGCCGAGGCCAGCGACGGCCAGCAGGCCATCGACAAGTACCAAACGATCCGCCCCGATGCGGTGACGATGGACATCGTCATGCCAGGCACCGACGGCCTGACTGCGCTTGCGAAGATCTTGGAGCTCGATCCGGCGGCCAAGGTCGTGGTGATCAGCGCGCTCAATCAGACGAAGCTGATCTCCGACGCCATCCGCAAGGGGGCCCAAGACTTCATCGCCAAGCCTTTCTTGCCCGAACAACTTCAGCAGACGCTGGCGGGCTGCCGGCCCGAGCCCAGCCTCGCGTAAACCAACGGCGCGAGATTGCTCTTGCGCCGATCTCCGGAAGCGGCGCACTTGAATTCCGACGAACGGGCGCCGCCCGCTTGGGGCCGCAGCGAGCTGCGAGGTTTGCGGGGGCCTCGACAGGAGTAGGGTCGGGGCCCTATGGGTAAAGGAAGCTTGCAGGGCGGACATGAACCATCTACGCGCCCCGCAGGCTAGCAATCGGCCGCAACGCACGCGAAGCTGGCAACCCTCCTCCGCGCCGCTTGGCCGCACCACGGACCCACCCTATGGCCTCTGCCCCGCCGAACGTCGCTCCCCAGCCGCAGGTGCTGCTGCGCCTGGCCGAGGTGGGCAAGACCTTTCAGATGGGCGAGGTGGCGGTCGAAGTGCTCCGCCACGTCTCGCTCGAGGTCCTCGAGGGGGAGTTCCTCGTCATGGTCGGTCCGAGCGGCTCGGGCAAGAGCACCATTTTGAACCTCATGGGGGGCATGGACCGCCCGACCGTGGGCCAGGTGTGGTATGGCGATCAGGAGCTGACCAAGGCCACCGCCGCCGAACTGACCCGCTACCGCCGGCAAGGGGTGGGCTTCGTTTTTCAGTTCTACAACCTGGTGCCGAACCTCACGGCGCGTGAGAACGTGATGGTGGCCACGGAGATCAGCGCCAACCCGCTCGACGTCGACGACACGCTGCGGCTGGTGGGGCTCGAACATCGGATGGACCATTTCCCTTCGCAGCTCTCGGGCGGCGAGCAGCAGCGCGTGGCGATCGCGCGGGCTCTGGCCAAGAACCCGCGGCTGTTGCTCTGCGACGAGCCGACCGGCGCCCTCGACTACGAAACGGGCAAGCTCGTGCTGCGGCTGCTCGTGGATCTGAACGACCGGTTGGGCAAGACCGTGCTCGTGATCACCCACAATGTGGCCATTGCCGAGATCGCCGACCGGGTAATCCATCTGCGGTCGGGCGAGATCGTGGAAGTGACGCGCAACGTTCACCGCCGCGCGCCGGAGGAGATCGAGTGGTAGGCGTGCTCGACCGCAAGCTGCTGCGGGAAGTGCGCGGCTCGCGCAGCTTGCTGCTCACCATCTCCAGCATCATGACGCTGGGGGTGATGTGCTTCGTCTACATGCGGTCGTCGTACTACAACCTCCGCGGCGCCCAGGCGCAGTACTACGCCCAGTGCCGGATGGCCGACTTCTGGGTCGAGGTCAAGAAAGTGCCGCTGGCCGAGCTCGACGCCGTGGCCCGTTTGCCCGGCGTGAGCGAGATCCGCCCGCGGATCCAGTTCTTCGCCACGGTCGACCTGGAAAACGTGGAAGAGCCGCTCAACGGGTTGACGCTCTCGCTGCCCGACCGCCCGGGCCCGATCATCAACGACATCGTGCTCCGCCGGGGCAGCTACTTCACCGACCGGCGGCGCGAGGAGGTGATCGTGAACGACGCCTTCGCCCGCGCTCACGATCTGCACCCTGGGCAAACGATTCACCTGCTGCTCAACAACCGGCGCGAAGAGTTGTTCATCGTCGGCACGGCGATCAGCAGCGAGTTCGTCTATCTGCTCTCGCCCGGCTCGCTGGCGCCCGACCCGAAGCGGTTCGGCGTGTTCTACCTCAAGCAGAGCTACGCCGAAGAAGTGTTCGATTTCGACGGGGCGGCGAATCAGGTGCTGGGGCTGCTCAGCCCCGCGGTCCGCGAGGGTCCGGCCGAGACCCTGGCCCGAATCGAAACGTTGCTCGAGCCGTACGGCGTGTTCAACGTCATGCCGCGCAAAGATCAGGCGTCGAACCGCTTCTTGAGCGACGAGATTCGCGGGCTGGGGGTCTTCTCCACGATCATGCCGACGATCTTCCTCAGCGTGGCCGCGCTCGTGCTCAACGTGCTGATGCTGCGGCTGATCGATCAGCAGCGGGTGGTCATCGGCACGCTCAAAGCCGTGGGCTATGGCGATGGGCAGATCTTTCTGCATTTTCTCAAATTCGGGCTGATCATTGGCATGGGGGGCGGCTTGACCGGCTGCGTGGCCGGCTATTTCATGGCCGGCTTCGTAACGTCGATCTACAAGCAGTTCTACGAGTTCCCCGAACTGGCCAATTTGCCCTATCCGTTCATCTATCTGGGGGGCCTGGCGATCAGTGCGGCGTGCGCTTTGTTGGGCTGCGTGACCGGGGCGCGCTCGGCGCTGCGGCTGCAGCCGGCGCAGGCGATGCGCCCCGCGCCGCCAGCGGCGGGCGGCGGCCCGGTGTGGCTCGAACGGTTTACGGGGCTCTGGCGGCGGTTGAGCTTCGGCTGGCGGATGGCGCTGCGCAACGTGATTCGCAACCGGTTGCGGACCGCGGTCGGCGTGTTCGCTGGGGCGATGGGGGCTGCGCTCCTGCTCGCCGGCTTCATGATGCGGCAGGGGATGAATTACCTGATCGAGTTCCAGTACGAAAAGGTGCTCACGAGCGATCTCGATTTGTCGTTTGCCGACGACCAGGGACGCCCCGCCCTGCGGGAGGCCCGCGGGCTGCCGGGGGTCGACCATGCCGAGCCGGTGCTCGAGGTGGCCTGCCACTTCGTCCACGGCCCTTACCGCCGCAAGGGGGCCATCACGGGGCTGGCGGCCGACGCCCGCCTGACGCGGCCGCGCGACCTCGCGGGGCGGCCCATTCCCTTGCCTTCGGCGGGCTTGGCCGTGAGCCGCAAGCTGGCCCAGGTGATGCAGGTGGGCGTGGGCGACCGGCTGCTCGTAACGCCCGTCAAAGGGCGGCGCGAGCCCTTCGAGGCTCCGGTCGTGCAGATCACCGACAGCTACATGGGCATGGCCGTGTACGCCGACATCGCGTGGCTGAGCCGCCAACTGCACGAGGAACTGGCCACCAGCGGCGTGCAATTGCAGGTCGGAGAAGCGCCGGCCGTGCGCCGCAAGCTGAACCGTGAACTCAAACGGCTGCCGGCCCTGCAGTCGGTGAGCACCCGCGGGGACTCCTTGCACAACCTGCGGGAGACGATCGTGAAGGTGCAGGGGATCTTCATCGGCCTGCTCGTGATCTTCGCAGGGGTGATCTACTTCGGCAGCGTGCTGAACGCGTCGCTCGTGAGTTTGGCCGAGCGGCGGCGCGAAGTGGCGACGCTGGCTGTGTTAGGGTATTCGCCCTATCAGATCGGCGGCCTGTTCTTTCGCGAGAGCGTGGTGGTCACGCTGCTGGGCACGGCCCTCGGCCTGCCGTTGGGCTACGGCCTCACGCTGTTCATCGCCTGGGCGTACGACACGGAGATGTTCCGTTTCCCGGTGGTGTCGCCGCCGGCCGTCTGGATCAGCACCGTGACGCTCGGGATTTCCTTTGGGGTGCTCGCGCATCTGGTCGTTTTACGGCAAATCTTCAAATTGGATTGGCTTTCTGCGCTGCAAGTGCGCGAGTAATCCTCGTGCCGCCCAAGCCGCCGTGAGCACTAGAGATACGTCGACAGGCAAACAGCGTGCCTCGAAAGTGTCCACTCGACGTAAGTAGCGCTCGGGGTAAAGCCGCCAGCGCCGAGGTGCTTGTCAGACGTTTGCCCACTGGCTAGGTTGGCCGCACTTCGGCCCAACGCCGCGAGGCATTTGCTCGCCGCGATTCGGCCGCTTGTCACCCGTTCCGGATGGAACACCGAACGGTGGGTCCGCAGCGGCGCCCCGGCGCCGGCCAGCGTAGGCCGGCGCGATGGATGGGGCGTTCACACCATACGCTGTGGTCGACTCGACACCCCGTTGCTTTGCTCGGTCTGGTCATCGCGCCGCGCCGTCTTGGCGGAGGGCGCGCGTCGCCGGCCCAGGGCGATTCCATCCGGCGTTCGACTCTTCGATAGGGAGGTCTGCATGAAGCGTCTCGTTGTGTGTGCGTTCGCCCTCGCTTTGCTGGGCGCCGCGCCGCCGCGAGCCGAGGCCCGCCTGTTGCGGTCCCTGCTCAACAAACTCAAACCCGCGCCCCGCCTCACCACCGAAGCTCGCGATCGTCAGTTCCGCCGCCTGCTGCCCAAGGTCGACGACCCGCAGCTTCAGGCCGTGCTCGACGATCCGGCCCTGCTCATCTACACCGACCGCGAAATGCCCAAGGCCTACCAGGTCTGGGACGGCCAGCTCCAAGGCGTTCACGCCGCGAGCTACAACATTTCGGCCAACGGCAGCGAGCCCTTTGGCAACGGCAATCGCGAGTTCCCGTGGGCCACCCCCGCCGGCGCCCATCGCACGCAAAACGTCAGCACGTTCCGTTTCCTCTGGCTTCCCGTCGACGCGCAAGGCAAGCGTCTGCCCGTCGTCTGGTTTCGCAAGCATCACCCGGGCGACTCGACCACGGGGTACGCTTGGACGTTCCCGGTCGGCACGATCGTGGGCGAAGTGCTCGTGATGAAATCCCCCCAGGGACACGGCCACACCTTCGAGCTGCGCATCCGCAAGCGTGAGCACGGCGAGTGGGCGGTCGACGTCTTCCGCCCATTCCCCACCCCCGAGGCGCTCGCCGAGCGCATTCAGGAGCTCGAGCCCGAGTGGCGGCAGAAGCCGGCGCTGGCGAAGCTCGTGAACCACTTGGGAACCAAGGGGCCGTTCCGCACGGCCACGCTCGTCGACCCGCATCCGCAACAGACGTTTCGCCAGCAGGCGATCGTCGATGAATTGCCGGCGATCGACGACGATCAACTCGTCGCCCGCCTGCTCGGTCAAACGACCTTCAAGTCGTGCCTGGGCACGCGGTGGCGCGAGGGGCAAGGGTCGCTGATCACGGCGGCGCCGACGACGAGCGACAACTTTCACATCGTGCCGGCCAACTACGACGCCGGCTTCGTGGAGGTCGACCGCCAGTCGTGCCAGCGCTGCCACGACACCGTGGGCCAACACGTCAACCGCTTCGACTACAGCCGCGATTGGTACGGCCGAATCCGCGGCTCCGACGGCATCTTCTCGTTCCACCCCTTCGAGCCTGTCAGCCTGAGCTACAACGGCTTCGGCAACCAAGTGCAGATGCGGAGCGAGCTGGTGTCGAGCGGCCTGCTCGAGCGGTACGATCCCGCCCGGCACTCGAAGCAGCTCTATCAGGAACTTAGGTAGCCCGCCTCGAGGCGGCTGCCGACAGGCCGAGGAGTTTCGGCCTGCTTGGGGCAATGCTGTTGAACACGATGCTCCGGAAGGAGAACCGCGGTTGCTTTCGCTCCCGCCGTTCTCGTCCTCCGTCCGCGGTTCTCCTCCGGGCGTCGTGTTGCGTTCGTTTCCCATCGGCCGAAGGCACTTCGCCGTCGGCCAGCGCAACATCCCTCTGAAAGGACTCTTACTCCATGCACGCTCTGCTTCCCCTGTTGGTGCTCGCCGCCGCTCCCGCCGGTGGCTGGTCGAACGACTACGGCGCTTGCCTGAAGCGGGCGGCCAGCGAAGGCCGCCCGCTGTTGGTGGTGCTCGAGCAGCCGGAAGGCCAAGTGCGGCCGACGGCCGCCAAGCGCAACGCTGAAGATCCGGCGTTGCTCGAGAACTACGTGCTCTGCCGCGTCGACGCCACGACCAAGTACGGCCAAGAGCTGAAGGCCGGCTTCAAGGCGGGCGAGCTCCCCTTCACCGCGATCATCGATCGCAAGGGCGAGCGGCAGATCTATCGCCGCGCCGGCCAACTCTCGGACAGCGAGTGGCGCACCACGCTGGCCACCTATCGCCAGGGTGTGGCCCCGGTGCGTCCGGCCTCGACCGTCACGAAGATGAATTTCGAGTCGTACACGCCGCAGTACAACTGGCAGCCGACGCGCTCGTCGTGCCCGTATTGCCGCTAGGCTCTGGGGTTTAGCTCGCCGAGCCGTTCCTGCGCGGGGGCGGGGGTACGCAAGCGCCCCCGCCCCGCGTTATGATGTCGGAGGAACCCTAGAGAGGCTCTTGGCCGGCCATGCCCAGGCAGGCCGCCAAGGCGCTTGGCACGGAGGCCCGGTCTTGCTCCCGCGGGGGCGTTTGCAACCTCCGATCCGGCGGCCCTCGGCATGGCCTTTCGCAAGAGCAAGTGGATCCCTGGCACGCACGGCGACCAGCCGGTGAGCGACGCTGCCCGCAGCGCGCTGCGGCTGCGGCTCGACAGCGTGAGCCATTTTCTGCCGCTGGCTGCGCTTGCGCCGGAAGAAGACCTCGAATACGTCCACCAACTGCGCGTGAGCACACGGCGGGCAGCCGCGGCCCTCGAAACGTTTCGCGCGCTGCTGCCCAAGGACGAGCGAAAATGGATCGCTCGACGCCTGCGTGAGGCCCGCAAAGCGGCCGGATTGGCCCGCGATCTCGACGTGCTCGAGCAGCGGCTGGTGGCGGCTTGCGGCGACAATGGCAGTACGGGGCTGCATGCCTTGGTCGACCTGGTGCGGCGCGAACGCGCCGCCGCTCAGCCGGCTTTGTATCGCGCCCACAAGCGGCTGCGGAATCGCAAGTTTCCCCGTCGTGCCCGCGCCCTTGCCCGCGAGGCCCGCTATCGCAAGAAGGGGGACGAACCGGGGCTCGGCGCTTTTGCGCGTGAAGCGCTGCGGGCAGCGGTCGCCGGCGCGTTCGATCCAGTTCGCGGCGGCTTTGCCGACGCGGAAAGCCTGCACCGCTTCCGCATCGACGTCAAAGGCCTGCGTTACGCCATGGAGCTGTTCGCCGGCGCCTTCCCGCAAGATTTCCGCCGCGAGGTCTATCGCCAGGTCGCCGAGTTGCAGCAGCACCTGGGCGATGTGAACGATCACCACGCCACCGGCGCCACCTACGAAGTCTGGCGATCGGCAGCGTCGGGAGCTTTGGGGGTCGCGCTCGATCTCGAGCTCGAACGCGAGCGCCAAGCTATGCAAGCGGCGCGGGCCAGCTTCGACATGTGGTGGGCAGCGCACGGCAGCGATCTGGAACGGGCGATCCTCCGCTACCTCGACGGCGGGCCCAGTTCGACCACCGCAGAGCGCGCCACGGCTTAGCGTACGTTCCCTGGCGACTGAGTTCATGTGCGGCCGTTTTACTCTGCGAACTCCTCCCACGGTGCTGATCCGCGAATTCGGCCTGCGGGAACTCGTGCAACTGCCGTTGCGGTTCAACATCGCCCCCACGCAAAGTGTGTTGGCGGTCAGAACGCCGCGCGATGCCGCTGCAGCGGAGGCGGCCGGGTCGCCCGAGGCGGTGTGGCTGCGCTGGGGCTTGGTTCCGCCGTGGTCCGAGGGGCCTGCCGGCAAACCGCTGATCAACGCGCGGAGCGAAACCGCCGCCACGCTGCCAGCCTTTCGCGCCGCCTTTCGCGAGCGCCGCTGCTTGATTCCGGCCGACGGCTTCTTCGAGTGGCAAACGGTTGGTCAGAAAAAGCACCCCTTCTTCATCCATCGCCCAGACGATTCTCCACTGGCGTTCGCCGGCCTGTGGGAGCGCTGGCACGGCGCTGGGCAGATTCTGGAGTCTTGCACCATCCTGACGACACGGGCCAACGCAGTGCTGCGGCCGTTGCACGACCGGATGCCCGTTATCTTGTCGGGCGCAGCGCGCGCGCAATGGCTTGATGCGAACGCCTGTGTCGACGCGCTCCAAGCGTTGCTCGAGCCGGCGACCGATGATCTGCTCGTGCGCTACGAAGTCGGGCCTCAGGTGAATAGTTCGCGGAACGATGCGCCGGCGTGCGTGGCGCCCCTCGAAGGCGGCGGGCGAGAGCTTACCTTGTTCCCGCTCGACTGAGCCGCTGACGCCCTGCGTCGCGCCGAGTGCGGCTTCGCACAGTCGCGTCCCGGCGCCGCCCCGGCAGGCGCCTGCCGAATTTCCAATGAGGGCGGCGCCCTGCTCGAGAAACAATTCCCGTCCGACCGGCGAAGTCTGAATTCGAGGCACGGCCCCGCCTGCTTAAGGAATTGCAAGCTCCCCATCACAGGTTGGGCGCCGGTCCCTATGCAACGCGCACAGAAAGTGCAGTAGGCTTAGGGTAGGGGGAGGCAACCCCCGTAGGCGGTAGAACTGGAGCGGCGCGGCGTTCGTAGAATGTCGTGACCACGAGGTCCGGATTCCGATGAATCTCTGGCTCTCAACTTCTGCACGTTCTCTGGCGGCGATGGCGCTGGTCTTCGCCAGCGCGTCGGTCCCTTGCCGCGTTTTGGACGCGGTTTGTCCGACGGCAACGGCGACGAGCGTCACTGCTCACCACGGCTGTGGTGATTTCATCTGCCAGAGGAGCGCCGCGCAGCGCATGATTCCGGCGCGCACTGGATGCGCCGGGGAACGGACGTGGGCTCAAGTCACGTCTGCGGATGGCGAGGACGAGTCACGGTTCGGCGAGGGGCAACTCCTCGGCTGGGTCGTCTCGTTGGACCCCATCCATCCGCCGTCGCGCCGAGCGCTGCACGCGCTGGGTGATCGCGCGACGACGGCGCTCGAGCGCTGCATCCAAGGCTGCCGCCTAACGTTATGACGCGGCAGCGGCGAGGAGCGACTCCTTGCCCACGACCGCAGTCTTCGCTGGGGATGAAGCCCCGGCTTGTTAGCATTCGTTCAGTTCTCTTTCCAAGGCGGAGATTCCTCTCATGTCCCTGCACACTTCGAAAAATTGGCTGTTCCTTTCGGCGCTGGCGGTCGCGGTTTTGAGCACGAGCGTCGCCTCGGCTCAGGCGGTCCGCCGGGCCGATTCCAAGGTCAAGGGCGACTTTGGCACCAACATCTGGGCGCCGAACTGGGCGGTTGGCCGTCCGCGCACCTACTACTCGGCCCCGCAGGTTGTCCGCGTCGCGCCGCAGCCGGCGGTTGCCACGCCAGCGCCCGCTCCGGCGCCCTCGGTCGCCCAGGCCCCCACGGCGCGGCGCGCCTTCTCGTACCAGCCAGGTACGCAGTCGGCGCCGCAAGTGGCGGCTGCTCCGCAGACGAGCGTCGCCCCGGCGACGAATTACTACTACGGCTCGCGGCGTTCGGTGCGGCGGGCGGAGCGGCACTACCCGTCGTATGAGCGGGCCGACTCGAAGGTCCGCGGCCACTTCGGCTACTAACCACGAACGTCCTTCAGGACATCGCTTGGAAACGAGCGGCGCCCTGCAAGGTCGGCAGCATCCCGAGACGGCGGCGATTCCCCAGCATTCGCCGGCGTCGAGCGCAGAGCTGTCGGCTTGCGGAGCGCCGCTCGTTCCGTTTCTAGCCGGACAGACGGCTAGCCGACGGGGTGCGACGCCGAAGCCGGCAAGTGAAAGAACAGAATCGCCAGCATCGCGTAGACCAACAGCAGAAGCACGCCTTCGAGCCAATTGCTTTCGCCGTCGCCGGCGATTTGCGTGAGGATCCAGACGGTGAGCAACAGGGCCACGATCTCCGGCGCCGTGAACACCAGGTCCATCCGCACGCCGAAGCCGTAGCCCAAGAGCACGAGCGCTGGGGCCACGAACAGCGCGATCTGGATCGACGAGCCAATCGCGATGCCGAGCGCCAGGTCCATGCGGTTCTTCCAGGCCATTAGCACCGCCGTGCTGTGCTCGGCGGCGTTGCCCACGATCGCCACTACGATGACGCCCACGAACAACTCGGTAAGGCCGATCGCCTGGCTGGCCGCTTCGACGGAGCCCACCATGAACTCGGCCAGGAAACCGACGACCACCGTCGCGCCCAGCAACCGCGCCAACGATTGCCACACGGGAGGCACGGCATGGGCCAGCGTATGTTCGCCCGGCTCGACCCCCTCGTCGGCGTCGGTGCTCGGCGCGCTCACGTAGAGATGCTTGTGGGTGTGGAGCGTGAACACCAGGCTCAAGCCGTAACAGAACAACAAGAGGAGCGCGAACTCCACGCTCAGCGCTTGCACTGCGCCGCGCAGCTCGTGGGTGAAGTGATAGAGCATGGCCGGCATCACCAGGGCGCCGGCGGCCAGCGCCAAGAGCGTGGCGTTCACGCGGGTGCCGGCGGCGTTGAACCGCTGCACCTTGTATTTGAGTCCGCCGACCAGCAGCGACACGCCCAGCACGAGCAGCACGTTGCCGATGATCGAGCCGGTGAGCGAGGCTTTGACCAAATCGAGCAAGGCCGACGCCCGTTCCGGGTTCTGGGCGGCGGCGCTCAGCGCCATGCAAGCGATGATCAGTTCGGCGGCGTTGCCGAATGTGGCGTTGAGCAATCCGCCCCAGGCATCGCCCAGCCGCGCGGCCAGTTCCTCGGTGGCGTGCCCCATCCAACCGGCGGCGGGGATGATGGCAATGGCCGAGCAAACGAAGATCGCCGTGGGCGAGGCCCAGGGGGCGTGAAACCAGGAATGGGCGATCTCGAGAGCCGCCGCGATTGGGACGAACACCACCAGCCAATTGAGCGAAGGACGGAGCCAAGTCGGGCGTGCGGCCATCGTACCGGGGCTTTCCAAGTATCCAGGTTCAGAGCGAATTCGCCTTAAGGTAGCGGCCGACGAACTCAGTGGCTATCTGGCGAACTCTCTCAGGCTTCGCCAGCTTCCCTAGCCAGGAATGGGCGTTTCCGGTATTAGCTGCTTCGCGAACGTCCGCTCTGGCCCGGCCAAGTCGTTGCGACGGTCGGCAGGCGGGTTTATTGTGAAGGCTGGTTGCCGCGCGGCCCTAGGGTTTCTCCAGGCGGTCGGGGTCGCCTTGTTGGGAGTTTTTCTGCATGTTGCCCATTTCTCCTCGTCGCCGCGCCGGGTTTACGCTTGTCGAGATCCTGGTGGTGATCGCCATCGTCGGCGTGCTCATCGCCCTGCTGCTGCCGGCGGTGCAAGCGGCCCGCGAAGCGGCCCGCCGCGTCCACTGCCTGAACAATCTCAAGCAAATTGGCTTGGGGATGCACGTCTACATGACGTACAAGCAGAGCTTTCCGCCAGGCTACGTGTCGGGCGTGCTCGACGACTACGAGGACTCGGGGCCTGGCTGGTCGTGGGCGCCGATGATCATGCCCCAGATGGAGCAGGTTCCCCTGGCCAGTAAGATCGACTTCAGGCTGCCGCTCACGAGCAAGGCGACCGAGGAGTTGCGGTTGACCTCGCTCCCCACGTTCAACTGCCCCTCGGACGACGAGTTCCAGAAGATCGTCGACGTGCCCCATAAGAAGTCGGGCGCGCTCTTGGCCCGCTTGGCGGCCACGAACTATGTTGCCAGCACCGGCTCGGTCCGGCCGACCTGCAAAGTGTGCCGCGACCAGTTCGACGGCGTCTTCGGCCGCAACCACGCGGTGAAGCCCGAGGAGATCGAAGACGGCTTGTCGAACACGCTGGCCGTCGGCGAGCGGTCTTTCTTTTGGTCGGGACCGGCGCTGTGGGGCGTGGTGCCGGAGTCGAAGCTCGTCGACAATCACAACCCGGCCAAGTATTGCGGCGGCCCGAGCTTCGTGCTGGGCACGACCTTCAAGGACGGGTTCAACATTGAGACCGGCATCGACGACGCGGCCGAAGACAGCAGCTTCGCCGAGTCGTTCGGCAGTTTGCACACCGGCGGCGCGAACTTCGTCTTCTGCGACGGCGGCGGCCGCTTCATCCGCAAGGAATCGATCGACCCGGCCGTGTTCAACACCCTTTCCACGCGGGCCGGCAACCCCAAGGGGGGCGAGGTGATCCACGCCAGCCCGTTCGAATAGGCGTTCGGGTTCGGCTGCCGAGTAGCTACGGACAGGGCTCGGCGATGCTGAGCGCCTGGTTCAGTTGACGCAGCACTTCGGCTGCGCTCGGCAACCGCGACGGTTGCACCGGTCCCAGCGAAACCGGAACTTCGTCCATTCGATAGGCCGTTCCGGCCGTATGAACGCCCACGGTCGAAGTGGGAATCCACACCTGCGCCGCCTCCCAGGTAAGGCCGTGCGGCGGACCGACGTAGACAAGGGGCAATCGCCGTAGCTGTTCGCCCGCAGCGGGCGCAAGATGCGCGAGCGGATCGCTCGACACCACGAGCGCCGCGTCGCATTCGCCGCGCTCGAGCACGGCGCTCGCCGTATATTCTCCCGGCCCAAACCTTGGATAGCCGCGCGCAAAGTCGACCGCGTAGGCATAGCCGCTGCGCCACAGCAACACCTGGTCGGCTCCCGAGGTATTTGCCGGGCCGCGCAGCGAGCGCCCCACGAAGCGCGTGTGCGCGTTCAAGTCGCGCACGAGCGCCAGCGCCGCCGCCACCTGATGCGGCCCCTCACTGCCTGCCATCAAACGAGCCCCGTAGAGCAGCGAGCCGTACCTCGCGGCCTTGAGTCGCTCAACCAGCGCTTGCCACACCTCCAAGGCCTGGCCGGTCTGTTCCATCACGCGCTGGCCGTCGACTGGGCGGCCAGCCACCAGCGCCCGGAGGGTCCATAAGGCTGCGAAGTCGCCTCCGCAGCGCACGCAGATGAATTGATCTGCGAGCGTCGACGTGCCCGTCGGGCGGTCGTCGATCACCACGAGCGTGCGGTCGGCCCGCCCCCGAGGCACGAACAGCCCAGGGCGCTCGAGCGTGTAGTGCGAAAAGAGCCGTGGGTGCGTCGTCAGCGGGTCGGCGCTCCAGAGCACCATCAGGTCGCAGCGCGCTCGCACCTCGCCGAGCGTACAGGTGACCTTGCCCACCTCTTGCGACGCTAGGATCGAGGCCGCATGGCTCGAACTGGTGGCCGTGTCGATCACGCCACCGAGCAGCTCTGCCAGGGCCACGGCCTCGCGTTGGGCCTCGGCCGCCTCGGCCTCGAGCCCGTAGATGAGTGGATAGCGCGCGCCCCGCAGGATCTCGGCGGCCTGGGAGAGCGCCGCAGCCAAATCGGCCGGCTTGCCAACCGGCGACGCCGCGCTGTCGGCGGCGATGTGAAACCACGCCTGACCCAACTCGCAGGCGTTGGCGACGGCCGTCACTCGGCCTTGTTCCAGTTGCGCCTCGATGTCGTCGCACAGGCAACTGCAACCCACGCACACGGTCGGGACTGAGTGGACGGCGGACGACACGGCCTGGCCAGACTTCGGCATCTCGCAACTTCAATCGCGCCAAGGGGAAACGCCAGGGGAAAAGCCGTGCCGCCGCATTCGGCCGAGGCCAGTATTCAAGGCCCTGCAAGCGCGGTCAAGCGGTTGCTCCGCTTCGCCTTGAGTCGCCGGGGTTCGAGCCATAAGATTCTTTACCGGTGCCCTGGCGGCCACCCAGCTTCTCCCTCGTAGGCCGCAAAACCACCCGGCACGCCGGTTCCCACCCGTTGGGCAGCCCGACGCATCCTTTTCTCACGCGAGTCGACTCCATGGTCAAGGCTTTCGACGCCGTTCGCCTGTATTTCGATCGGGCGGCCGATCAGCTCGAGATTCCTGAGAACATCCGCTACCTGCTGCTCACGCCCAAGCGCGAGGTGCAGGTGGAGATTCCCATCGAGATGGACGACGGGGCGATCGCCACCTTCATCGGCTACCGCGTGCAGCACGACAACACCCGCGGCCCGATGAAGGGCGGGCTGCGCTACCACCCGGAGGTCGATCTCGACGAGGTCCGCTCGCTCGCCGCGCTCATGACCTGGAAGACCGCGGTGGTCAACCTGCCGTACGGCGGCGCGAAGGGGGGCATTGCCATCGACCCCAAGAAGCTTAGCCGCAAGGAACGCGAGCGGATCACGCGCAAGTTCGTCGATCAGATCCACGACGTCATCGGCCCCGACACCGACATTCCGGCCCCCGACATGGGGACCGACGCGGAGACGATGGCCTGGATCATGAACCAGTACAACAAGTACCACGGCTTCAGTCCGGCCGTCGTCACCGGCAAGCCGGTCGAACTGCACGGCCTACCCGGGCGTGAAGAGGCCACCGGCCGCGGCGTGGGCATTCTGGCGTTCAAAACGATCAGCCGGCTCGGGCGCAAGCCCCAGCAAACCCGCGTGGCTCTGCAAGGCTTCGGCAACGTCGGCTCGCACGCCAGCAAATTTCTGCACGAAGCCGAGTTCAAGGTCGTGGCCATCGGCGACGCCAGCGGCGGCTACTACCGCAAGGAAGGCATCGACGTGATGGGCGCCTTGCGCTATGCGCTCGAGCACCATGGTTCGCTCGCCGGCTACCGCGAGGCGGACTCGATCGACAACGAAGATCTGCTCGAGCTCGACGTCGATTTGCTGATCCCTGCAGCGCTGGGCGGCGTGATCACGCGCGAGAACGCATCGCGGATCAAGGCCCCGCTGATCATCGAAGCGGCCAACGCCCCCGTGCGGCCCGACGCCGACGAAGTGCTCGCCAAACACAAGATCACCGTCCTGCCCGACATCCTGGCGAACGCTGGCGGCGTGACGGCCAGCTACTTCGAGTGGGTGCAGAACCGGCAACACTACCAGTGGGGCCTGAACCGCGTCCGCCAAGAACTCGACCGCACCCTGAGCGACGCTTTCGAGCGGGTGTGGCAAACGGCGCAGGAACGGAAGGTCTCCCTGCGCACGGCGGCCTACATTCTGGCGCTGGGGCGGGTGGTGGAGGCGCTGCGGTTGAGCGGGATCGCGTAGCGCCGATCGCTGCTCGAGCGGTACGGGACGACAATCAGCCGCGGATCAGCACCGTGGCCAAGAGCGCTACGAAGCCGACCAGGCCGGTGTAGCCCGCCAACGTCCAGCGGCGCCAGGCGGCGTCTTCTTCCAGGGCGTCGCGGGTCCAGGCCACGGCGTCTTGAATTTCGGCCAGTTGCGTCGGGATGCCGGCGGCGAAGGCCTGTTCGCGGAGCGTGTCGGCGCCGGTGGCGGCTAGGTAGAGGCCGCACAGCCGCCAGTGCCACACGCCGCTCGCGCTCAAGGCCCGCGTGAGGCAGCGGGACAGCCGAGGTTGCAGCTCGCGCAGGTCGAACAGAAGCCGGTACAGGGCAACATTGCCGTCGGCGGCCGCGGTGCGGGCAGCCACGTCGGCCCCGCCGAATTCGAACAGCCGGTGAACGATGCCTGCCGCCATGTCGACGAGCGACCAACGCGTGGCGAGCTCCAGGTTTTCGCGCAAGGCTCGCTCGTCGATGTGGTCCACCAGCGGAAGCTGCGCTCCCAGCCGCCGATCGCGCTGTTCGGCGGGAAATCGCGCCAAGAACTCGTGGCCACCGGGGGCTCTTTCGAGATCGCAGACCACGCTCACCACCGGACAGGCCACGCGGGTCGCCTCGCCCACGGTGCGCAGGTCCTGTTCGAGCGCGGCGGCGCACTGCGCGGCACTAGCATCGCTGGTAAACGCCGCGTAGGGGAGCAGCACCAGGACGCCGTTCACAGGGCAATACGGGGCACGGCTGCGGGCAATGCGCTGGCAAACGTAGTCGAGCCGCGCCGCGTGATGCTGCACGTCGTCGGCCCGCAGTTGTTCGGGCATGCTCGCCGGCACGGCGAGGTCCTCTTGGGCGGCGCGCGTGAGGGACTCGAGCTCATCCAGCGTTGCGGCCGAGCGCGCCGCCGGCGCGAGGTCGTTGGGGGCGGACACGGTCGTCGGCCGCTCCGACAGCGCAACGCCGGTCGAACGAGCAGCCGCGCTCGAGGCCCCGCTGGCCGCCGCCGCAACAAGCGTCCGCGCCGGCTGAGGAACTGCGCGCGGCGCGGCGACGGTTGTACGTGCCGCAGGCGGTTCGGGCTGCCGCACGGTCGCCAGCCGCCTGGCCATATCGGCCAGCAACGACACGCCGCTCAGACACACGTACACGGCGTTCGGCTGGGCGAACACGCGGAGCGGCTGCTCGCCGGACGCCGTTTGGGCCACCGCCAGCGGCATGTGGGCGGCCTGGAAGAACGTCAGCTCGGGGCCCGCCGGCTTGCCGAGCACCAGGTAGAGCGGTGTCGACGCGAGATCGATGCCGGCGCGGTCAAGGACATGCAGGGCGTCCTGCCAGGCCGCATCGAGATCGGGATGCGCCCCCTGTTGGGCCGGCGCTCGCAACTGCCGCACCAACCACCAGGCCACCCAACCCCCGGCGTAGGTGAGCAAACAGAGGAGCGGCAGCCAGGTGCGGCGAAGGAATTCGGAATGGGCGGCCACGTCGCCATCGAGCCCAAGCCAGTAGCCGAGCCAGCCTAACCCGCCGAGGGCGAGCGCCACCAGCGCCAGATGCAGCCCCCACAGTAGCCAAGTAGGAAAGCGGGGCCGCTCGCGGATCGCCACGATCGGCAACACCAGCAGCTTGCCGAGCCCCTTGAGGCCGTTCCACACCAGGTTCAGCATGGTCAGCAGTCCTTTTAGACGCGTTGGCGAGGTGTTCGAGTCGTGGGGCCGACTAAGAACTGAAGCGGCGGAAGATGACGAAGGTCACGAGCGGGATCGCGGTGAGCAGCGCCACCCAGCCGGTGAGCACCATCCGCTCGAGTCGCTGCTCGCCCAACAAGGGCGGGGCGTCGCAAGGGGGGGCGAGCTCGTCGGTCAGCAGCCACTGCGGCTCGCGCACTTGGCCCAGTTGGCGCTTCACGGCGGTCGTCCAGGCGTCGAGTTGCTCGGGGTTGCCTGCCCGCTCCCCTTGAAAGCCCAGCGCCACGCACAGGTAGCAGGCCTCGAGCGCATCGGAGCCGACGCGGTTTTGCGCCAGCCGCGCTTGTTCCCAAAACCGCCAGGCGCGGTCGTTCGAGCCATAGAGCTCCATCTCGAGCTTGCGCTCGTTCCAGGCGCGGCCCCATTCCGAGTCGTCGGTGAAGATCTCGTCGAGCCAGCAGACGAGCAGGTAGCGGATGCCCAGGAAGCGCGGCGCTTCGCCGGGGCGCGCGCCCGTGGTTCCCTGCGCGGGAGCGTCGGCCCCGAACTCGCGGCGCTGATCGGCGGCCTCGGCAGCCAGCAGCATGTCTTTGAGCACCGCTTGCTCGGAGGTCAGCGGGGGGCGTTCGCCGCGCTCGATGCGCCGCCGCAACGCCAGGCCGTAGCTGAGCGTGCGATGCACGAGGCCGGCCAAGGGTTCGTTCATGGCGTGTTCTGCTGGGGTGGCTGAGGGGGCAGATTCCGCGCAGGCCGCGCAATCCGCTTGGGCGGGCGGCCGACCCTGCGGTTGCCTGGTCGACCGTCATCGTAAAGGTAGGACGAAGCCGGCGTTCGGCAGGGCGTTTTTGCTCGACCGCGGCACGTGACCTACGTTCCCTTGGTTGACCATCCGGGCTAGGCGATTCGCCGGCCCTCCTTCCGCCGCCACCCCGCCTTGGGTTCCGATGCCTGCCGCCGCGTTCGACGCCGACAGTCTGGTTGCACCGCTGGCGGGCGCCGACCCTGCCGGCGATCCGCGAGCCTATGTCTACCGCCTCCGCGAACAGATCGCTGAGCTGCGCCGCCAGGAAGAACCGGAAGACTTCGACGATCTCACGCGGCCGGCCGATCTGAAGCAGGCCGATTGGCCGGGCGTCGTTGCGGTCTGTGAAGAGGCGCTGGCCACCGAGACCAAGGATTTGCGGATCGCCGTCCACTTGCTCGAAGGCCTGGCGCATACGCAGGGCTTCGCCGGCGTGGCGCAAGGCTTCGAACTATTGCAGCGGCTGCTCGACGAAGCCTGGGATCGCTTGAATCCGCCGCTCGACAGCGACGGGGTCGACGAGCGGGCGGCCCCCTTGGCCAACATGCTCGACGATCCGGATCACGGCCTGCGATTCCCGCTCACGATTCGTACGATCCCCTTGATCGGCGGCCTGGGATATACGCAGTGGCTCGCGCTGCGAGCGAGCAGCGTGCCTGCCGATCAACAAGCGGCCGCGGCGGCGATCAACAGCCTGACGCTCGCACAAGCGCAAGAACTCGATCGCCAACTTGCGGCCTGCCAGCAGAGTCTCAGCGCTCTGCTCGCAGTCTGCGACCAGCGGATGGCCGCCGAAGCGCCCAGCCTGTCGACCGTGGCCACGGCGCTCGCCGATTGCCGGCGCGTGGCTGCGCAGGAACTGCAACGGCTAGCCCCGGGCACGGTGACTGCCGCGGGCGACGGGTCCACAAGCGTAACGGCCGGTTCGGCCGCCCCCGCCCGCTCGCGCAGCGACGCGTACACTCAACTCGACCGGGCAGCCGATGTGCTGCTCGAGCTCGAGCCCCATAGTCCGATTCCCTACCTGGTGAAGCGGGCGGTCAAGCTGGGCCGCCTTCCCTTTCCCCAGTTGATGCAGCGGATGATCCGCGACGGCAACGTGCTGGCGGAACTCAGCCGCGAGCTCGATCTCGACGCCGCGGGCGCTACGGCCAAGTAGCGCTCGGAACACCTAGTTCGCAACCGAATCCTGTTCTCTTTTGTTCGACCGAGGAGCCTGACCCATGGCCGAGAGCCTGCAACACAAACTGGACCGGGTTCGCCGGCCCCGCGTTCAGATTACGTACGACGTAGAGACCGGCGGCGCGATGGAGAAGAAGGAGCTGCCGTTCGTGGTCGGCGTGCTGGCCGACCTGTCGGGGCAGCCGAAGGAAGCGCTCAAGCCGATGAAGGACCGCAAGTACGTTCCCATCGACCGCGACAACTTCAACGCGGTGCTCGAGAAGGCCGCGCCGCGGTTGGCGATGTCGGTGCAGAACCGGCTGACCGACGCGGACACCAAGCTGGCGGTCGAGCTGAATTTCAAGAACCTCAGCGATTTCGAGCCGGCCGCGGTGGCCGAGCAAGTGCCCGCGCTCAAGGAATTGCTCGAAGTCCGCGGCAAGCTCAACGAGCTGCTCGGCAAGATGGAAGGCAACGACAAGCTCAACCAGCTCTTGGGCGACGTGCTGAGCAACGCCCAGCAGGCCCTGAAGTTGGCGGGCGACCTGGGGATCGACCCGAAGGCCGACGGCCAGACGCCGGCCGCCACGCCCCCGGCCGACGCTCCGGCCAGCCCGGCCCCCTCGGCCAACTAACCGCTGCGATTGCCACCCGCCGCGGCCCGCGCCGCCGAGCGGATTCCATCCGAACCAAACCAAGAACGCAATAGAGAGAACCCATGAGCACCGACGTGCTGGAACAGAAGTCGGCCGACGCCGCGGCGACGCAGACGCTCAGCCTGCTCGACGACATCCTCGATCAAACTCGCGCCCTCGACGACGGCGAGCGGCAGCGCAACAAGACGTATCTCGAAGAGTTCGTCCGCTCGGCCGTGAAGCCGGGCCAGACAATCTCGAAGGACGTCGAGGCCACGATCAACTACTGGATCGCCGAGCTCGACAAGAAGCTCTCGGCCCAGCTCAACGAAGTCATGCACACGCCGGCCTTCCAGAAGTTGGAAGGCACCTGGCGCGGCCTCTCGTACCTGGTGCAGAACACCGAAACCAGCGATTCGCTGAAGATTCGCGTGCTCAACGCCTCGAAGCAGGACCTGCTCAAGGACCTGGAGAAGGCCGTTGAGTTCGACCAGAGCGCCCTGTTCAAGAAGACCTACGAGGAAGAGTACGGGCAGCTCGGCGGCGAACCCTATGGCATGCTCGTGGGCGACTACGAGTTCAGCCGCCACCCCGAAGACATCAACTTGCTCAAGCTGATGTCGCAAGTGGCCGCGGCGGGTCACGCCCCGTTCGTCTCGGGCGCCGATCCCAAGCTGTTCAACATGCAGAGCTTTACCGAGCTCGCCAATCCCCGCGACCTGGCCAAGATCTTCCAAGGCGCCGAATACGCTTCGTGGCGCTCGTTCCGCGAGTCCGAGGATTCGCGTTACGTGGCCCTCACGCTGCCGCGCGTGCTCGGCCGGCTCCCCTATGGCGCCGAGTTCAAGCGGGTCGAGGAGTTCGGCTTCGAAGAGTTCGTCGACGGCAAGCACCACGACAAGTACTTGTGGATGAACGCCGCCTGGGCTTATGCCGCCCGCGTGACCGACGCCTTCGCCAAGTACGGCTGGTTCGCCCGCACGCGGGGCGTCGAAGGAGGCGGCGTGGTGGAGGGCCTGCCGGTCCACACCTTCCCGACCGACGACGGCGCGATGGCCATGAAGTGCCCCACGGAGCTGGCGATCTCCGACCGCCGCGAGTTCGAGCTCTCGAACCTGGGCTTCTTGCCGCTCTTGCACGCCAAGAACCGCGATTTCGCCGTGTTCATGGGCGCTCAGTCGGCTCAGAAGCCCAAGCAGTACATGGAAGACGCTGCGAACTCGAACGCCGAGCTGTCGGCCAAGTTCAACCACATCCTCTGCGTGTCGCGGTTCGCCCATTACCTGAAGGTCATGGCCCGCGACAAGATCGGCTCCGACATGGAGCTGAAGGACTGCGAGCGGTGGCTGAACTCGTGGATCAGCAACTACGTGTGCGATCCGACCACGGCCGGCGAAGAGACCAAGGCCAAGTGCCCGCTCTCCGAGGCCCGCATCGAAGTCCGCGCGGTCAAGGGCAAGCCCGGCTGGTACGAGGCCGTGGCCTACCTGCGTCCTCACTTCCAGCTCGAGACGCTCAGCGCCTCGATGCGGCTGGTGGCCGAGGTGCCCAAGAAGGCCTAAGGCCCGCATGGTCTAAGCAGGGGTCCGCGGAGCGGACCCACCCCGCCGCATAGCGGACCCTTTGCGAAGGGTCCGCTGTGCGGACCGATTTTCGAACGATCATTTCTTCTCCTAACCAGGAACCGGACCCATGTCGGTTGACTACTTTCTCAAGATCGATGGCATCGACGGCGAGTCGCAAGACAAGACCCACGGCAAGGAAATCGAGCTGATGGGCTTCAACTGGAGCGAGGCTCAGTCGGGCACGTTCGCCGCGGCGGGCGGCGGCGGCGCCGGCCGCGTGAAGATGAACGACTTCACCTTCACGCAGCGCACGAACAAGGCCACTCCCAAGCTCATGTTGGCCTGCGCCACCGGCCAGCACATCAAGAGCGCCGTGCTCACCTGCCGCAAGGCGGGCGGCGGCCAGCAGGACTTCTTCAAGGCCACGATGAGCGACGTGCTCGTGTCGGGCTTCAACATCGCCGCCGGCGATTTGGACAGCGACGACAACAACGAGCAGAAGACCGGCGACGAGATTCCGCTCGAGACCGTGAGCCTGAACTTCGCCAAGATCGAGATCGAGTACCATCCGCAGAAGTCGGACGGC
Source organism: Pirellulales bacterium (assembly GCA_044221365.1). Taxonomy (GTDB): domain Bacteria; phylum Planctomycetota; class Planctomycetia; order Pirellulales; family JBGAPH01; genus JBGAPH01. The sequence continues at coordinate 56,717 of JBGAPH010000014.1, read as the reverse complement.
AGCCTCGATGGACCGGTCAAGGCCGGTTACGACCTGAAGCAGAACGCCGCGGTCTAGCGCGTCTGCGACCAAGCGTCTCACCCACGCCGCCTGCACAGGAGACGCCGGCCCCCGAGTTGGGCCGGCGTCTCCGTGTCGGGTTCCCGCCTGTTGCTCGCTCCGTGGCTGCCCTCCCTGCTGTGGCTCGCACGCGCGAGCGCCCGCCCCCATGCCCCTGACCACGCAAACCGGCCTGCTGCCTTCGCTCTTGGACCGGCTCGAATCCGCCGGCCAACCGAGCAGCAACGCCCTGTGGTATGGCCCGGCCGAAATGGCCCAGGCGGTGCAGCGCGATCTCGAAGAGCTGCTCAACACTCGCGAGACCCATCAGGGGCTCGTCGACGATCTGCCTGAAGCCCATCGCTCGCTGCTGACGTTCGGCCTGCCGGATCTGGCCTCGCTCGACACCGGCTCGGCCGACTATCAACAGGACCTCGCCGAGAGCATCGAGGCGGCGGTGCGGTTCTTCGAGCCGCGGCTGACCGACGTTCGCGCCGTGCCGCTCGACACCCCCACGCCCACGCGGCCGACGATCCGCTTTCGCATCGCCGGCAAGCTGCGGCTCGAGCCGGCGCCCGCGGTGGCGTTCGACACCACGCTCGAACTGGCCAGCGGCCACTACTCCGTGGAGCTGACCACGCCATGACGGCTGCCCTCTACGACTTCTACGAGCGCGAACTGCTCTTCATCCGCCGGATGTCGCAGGAGTTCGCCCGTCAATATCCCACAGTGGCCAACCGGCTGCTGCTCGAGCCCGACCGCAGCGTCGATCCGCACGTCGAGCGGCTCATCGAGGCCTTCGCGCTGCTCACGGCGCGGATTCGCGAGAAGCTCGACGACGAGTTCCCGGAGCTCACCGACGGGCTGCTCGGCATCCTCTATCCGCATTACCTCGCGCCGATTCCGTCCTGTGCGATCGTGCAATTTGAGCTCGATCCGGCGAACGCGCTGCCGGAAGGGGTGCTCGTGCCGCGGCTGAGCCGCCTGCACACCCAGCAGATCGACGGCGCCGCTTGCCGCTTCCGCACCTGCTATCCGGCACAGCTTTGGCCGCTGCGCTTGGTCGAGGCGCGGCTGCAAGGGCCGCCGTTTCCGCCCGGCTTGTCGCCGCCGCCCGAGGCTGCCGCCGTCATCCGCTTGTTGTGGCAGACTGAAGGCGACCTCAAGTTCTCGGGCCTGCATCTCGATCGTTTGCGGCTTCACTTGGCTGGCAGCCCGGCGCTCAACGCGCGGGTGTACGAACTGATCTTCAACCGCGCGCTCCGCGTGGAGCATCGTGACGTCGCCTCGGGGGAGGTTGTCGCCCGGCTCGAGCCCGAGCAGGCGCTGCGGCAAGTGGGCTTCGAAGCCGACGAGGGGTTGCTCCCCTATCCGCCGCAGGCCTTCCTGGGCTACCGGCTGCTCAGCGAGTTGTTTGCCTTCCCGGCGAAGTTCAACTTCGTCGACCTCGGCGGCTGGGCCGAGGCCTGCCCCAAGGTCACGGGCGACCAAGTCGAGACGCTGATCTACCTGGACCTGGCCGACGCCGACCTCGAGCGGCAGATCGACGCCTCGACGTTTCAACTGGGCTGCGCGCCGGCGGTGAACCTCTACGAGCAGTTGGCCGAGCCGATCCCGCTCACCGAGCGGCGGTCGGAATACGCTGTGGTGCCGGATGTGCATCACCCGCTCGAGACCGAGGTCTACTCCGTCGACGCGGTGACGAGCGCCACGCCGCGCGGCCTGCGCTCGTTTCGGCCGATCTACTCCGTGCATCACCATAGCGGCTGGAGTCCGCAGGAGACGCCCGAGGCCTACTTCAACTCGGTGCGGCGCCCCTCGCCCGCCGCAGGCGACGCGGGCACCGACGTCTTCCTGCAACTGGTGGACCTCGATTTCGAGCCGCGGCAGCCAGCCGACGCCGTGCTCACGGTCCACACCACTTGCACCAACCGCGACCTGCCCACACGGCTGCGGCAGGTGACCGGCCTGCCGACGCTCGAGCTGGAAGCGGCGATCCCGGTCCGCGCGGTCCGCTGCCTGATGATTCCCACGGCGCCGTTGCGGCCGCCGCTGCGGCGCGGCGCGCAGTGGCGGCTTGTTTCGCACCTGGCGCTCAACCACCTGTCGCTGGGAGACCCCGAGCAAGGTGCGGCGGCTTTGCAAGAAATGCTGCGGCTCTACGACTTCTCGAGCAGCGACCACGGCCAGCAGCTTGCCGCGGTGAACCGGCAGATGATCGATGGGCTGGTCGGCCTATCGAGCCGCCGGACGGTGGCGCGAATCGAGGGGGCCACCGCGAGCGGCTTCGCCCGCGGGCTCGAAGTGACGCTCGAGCTCGACGAAACCAAGTACACGGGCGTCGGCGCGCTGTTGTTCGGCTCGGTGCTCGAGCGGTTTCTGGCGCTCTACGCCTCGCTGAACTCGTTCACGCGGCTCGTCGTCCGCTGCAAGGGACGCGAGACGCCGCTCAAGGCCTGGCCGCCGCGGGCCGGCGAGGAGCCCCTGCTGTGAGCGGCGCGCTGGCCGACCTAACGGCCGACGGGCTCGCGCCCCTGGCCGATGCCCTCACGGGACTGACCGCTGACAACGCGGCGGCGCAACTCGCTGCTGCCCGCGCGCCGTCCGACGACCGCAACACGCTGCTCGGCGAATTGCAGCGCGACGCCGCCAGCTTCGACTTCTTCCAGGCGGTCCGCATTCTCGAACGCGCGGCGACCGCCCGGCCCGTCGGCGGCGACGAAGCGCCCGCCATGGAAGCCGTGCGGTTCCGTGCCCGCGGTTCGTTCGCCTTCCCGGCGAGCGCGATTCAAGAGCTGCGCCCGCCGCGCGAAGAAGGCCTGCCCCCCGAGCTGGTCACCAACTTCTTGGGGCTCACCGGCGCTACGGGCGCCCTGCCGACTCATTACACCGAGCGGCTGCTGCGGCTCGAGCGCGACGGCCGGGCGCCAGGCAAGTTCGCGCTCCGCGACTTCTTCGATCTGTTCCATCACCGGCTGATCGCGCTCTTCTACCGGGCGTGGGAAAAGTACCGGTTCGTGTTGCCGCTCGAGCGCGGGGAGGCGGCGCGGCGCGAGCCCGATCCGTTCACGGCGGCCCTGCGCAGCGTGGCCGGCTTGAACGGCGCTACGCTGCAAGGCCGGTTGGCGGTGCGCGGGCCTACGGCGGAGTCTGCTCGCCCAGAAACGCTCGGCCGCATCGACGACCTGGGCCTGCTGCGGTTCGCCGGTTCGCTGGGACAGCGGCCACGCGCGGCGGCCAATCTGGCGGCGCTCGTACGCGAGTACTTCCGCGTGCCAGTGGCGGTGCGGCAGTTCGTAGGCCAGTGGCTGCGGCTCGATGAGGAAAACCAATCGCGCCTCGGCGACCGCCAAGGGCGGCTCGGCCGCAGCGTCGTGCTGGGGGAGCGGGTGTGGGACGTGCAGGGGCAGTTCCGGCTCGCGCTCGGGCCCCTCAGCTACGAGCAGTTCGTCGAATTTCTGCCTGACAAAACTCCGACGCCGCGCCGCAAGGCGTTCTTCCTGCTTTCGCACCTGGTGCGGCTGGCCGTGGGGCCCGAGTTGGGCTTTCAAGTGCAACTGTTGTTGCGGGGCGAAGAGCTGCCCGCCTGCCGACTCGACAGCCAGGCGGAAGTTGGCCCGCGGTTGGGGTGGAACACGTGGCTAAGCACGAAGCCGCGAGCGGGAGTCGCCACCGACGCGGTGTTCGCGGGCGAAGCATGCGGGCAGTTGCAGTAGATAGCGACCTCGAACGTCGAGCGTTCTGCTGTCGCGGAGCGACAACCGACAATAGCGCCGCAGTTTCACTGCGGGGTCGGGGAACGGAACACACCTCAATGCGTGCCGGCCGGCACGCAGCGAACAGATGGCCGACCTCGAGGCAACCCCACGTTGAAACGTGGGGCTATTCTCATCGCATGCCTACGGCATGGGGCTACTTCTTCGATTGCCCGTCCTTCGGCGGGAACACGCGGATCGTTTCTCCTTGGATGCGGAAGCCCAGGCCGGCTTGTTCCAGCACGTCGCGGAACAGTTCTTCGGGCGTGGCGCCTTCGGCGTTCACCGACACCGGCCGCTCGAGCGACAGCCCGGCGGCTTTGATCGCCTCTTCGTCGAAAATGGCCTGCCAGCCCAAGCCATCGGCGACCTTGCGCACCAGCGTACCCACCGCCTGGTCTTGCGCCACCATGTTCAGGCGAAACGCCTGTTGCGAGTTGCGCGGATTCCGCCGCGGCGCAGGCTTGGTCTTGGCGGCCACGCGCTCGAAGTCCTCGAGCAATGCCCGCACTTCGACCTTCGACCCCTGCACGCGGACCTCCGCCTGCGGGGCGCGCTCGCGCCAGTCGGCCAGCGTTTTCTCCGCCGAAGCGCGCAGCGGAAAGCTGCGGGCAAGCGTCGGCCGAGCAGGCGCCGGCACGAGCCGCAGTTGGTTCTGCCCCTCGTCGATCTCGTAGGTCAGGTCGAAACCGGCTAGCACCAGCGTGATGCGGTCGGTCCAAGGAAGGGGCGGCAGATCGACGGCCGGCCAGAGATCGTGCGGCAGCAGGTTCTCGGCCGCCAGCATGAGCCCGGCCTCGGCGGACAATTGTTCAACAACTGCGCGCGGCTCGGTCAACCGCGGCCACGCCAGCGGCTTCGAGGTGGAGAGAGCCAGCCGCAGTTGCGGACGCAGTTCGTCGGCCTCCTGACGCCGCAGCTCGGCCAGCGTGCGGAGGCGTTCGGCCGCTTCTTTGGGTCCCCAGTAAACGACCGGCCCCAACACCGACACGCCCACGCCCCCCTGGCTCGCCGCCTTGCCAAGGGCCTGCCGCAGCGGGGCATTCACGACCGCCACCTCGAGCTTCTTGCCGGGGTCGACGCGGCGATCGAGGAAGCTCGGCAGCCGGTCGGTCTCGGCCAGCCCGCCGAGCGCCTTGCTCAGCGTCTGCCCCGACCACGACCAGGTCACCGGCTCGTCGAGATGCTTGGCGAGCTCGCTGGGCGTGCGCCAGCCTGGGGCGCCGCCGCGCGGGCGCTGTGCCCACGCGTTGTCGGCCAACGTGACCGCGATCCCCAGCCAAACGAGCGCGAAAACGGCCACGGCGCTATGCAAATTGAACAAAGGCGCGAAGCTTTGCCGCCTGGGAAAACTCTGCGTGGGCAGAGTTCGCAGGAATTCTCGTCGATTCGCGACCAAACGTTGCCGCACGGCGGGGGCTCTGATTAGACTCAAATTGCGGGGTGTGCGGCGGTCCAACGTGGCCGCCCTTCGATCTGGGGTCTTTTCGTTCGCTTCGAGCCAAGGCGGGAGTGTTGCTGGCGTGAACCGCAAACCGACGAAAGTCCCGGTCCTCGATTCATTGTACCGCGAGTTCCTGCTCCAAGAAGACACGGCCAACTTCATCCGCAAGGTCGCCCTGCGCTACACGCCGGCCACCTTGGAGCGGCTGGCCAGCCACGGCAGCACCACCTCGCGCCGCGGCGCGATCTTGGCCCTCGGCTTCGTGGGGGACTACGAATCGAACGCCGTGCTCGGGCGGGCATTGGTCGACCGCGACCGCGGCGTCCGCATGCTGGCCGAAAACGGCATCCGCACCGTGTGGTGCCGCGCCGGCAGCGAGATTCAGCGGCAGCAGCTCGAAGCGATCATCCGCCTGAATCAGTCGGAGCAACATCAAGACGCGCTGCGCCGCGCGACGTCGCTGATCCACAACGCCCCTTGGTTCGCCGAGGCCTGGAACCAGCGGGCGATCGCCCACTTTCAGCTCGGCCGCTTTCAAGAGGGCGCCCGCGACTGCCACCAGACGCTGGAGATCAACCCCTACCACTTCGGCGCGGCCGCCGGCATGGGGCACTGCCAGCTCAAGCTCGGCCAACCGGCCGTGGCGCTCGAATCGTTCCGCCGGGCGCTCAAGCTCAACCCGGGGCTCGAGAGCATCCGCTCGCAAGTGGCGCTGCTCGAGCGTACGCTGGAGCGCGAAATCTAAACTCGGGGCGATCACCCTCGCGCGGCCCGGCGGCAGCCTGGCGGAGAGCCGCGCCTAGCCGGGAGGCAAACCGGCCGTGGATCGCTACGTTCTGGCCCTCGACCAAGGCACCACCTCGAGCCGCGCGCTCGTTATCGATCATCGGGGCGTGATCCGCGCCACCGCGCAGCGCGAGATCACGCAGATCTTGCCTGCGCCGGGGCACGTCGAGCACGACGCCGAGGAGATTTGGAGCACGCAGCTTGCCACGGCCCGCGAAGCCCTGGCGGCCTTGAACCTCGATGCGCGGCAGCTGGCCGCAGTCGGCGTCACCAACCAGCGCGAAACGACCATCCTCTGGCGGCGTAGCGACGGCCGCCCCGTGGCCAACGCCATTGTCTGGCAAAGCCGCATCACCGCCCCCCTCTGCGACCGCCTCAACGCCGAAGGGCTCGGCCCACTGGTGCGCGAGAAGACCGGCCTGGTGATCGACGCCTACTTCTCGGCCAGCAAGATCAAGCACCTGCTCGACACCGTGCCGGGGCTGCGCAAGGAAGCCGAGGCCGGCGACGTTCTCTTTGGCACGGTCGATTGCTTTCTCGCCTGGCGGCTCACGGGGCAGCACGTCACCGACGTCAGCAACGCCAGCCGCACGCTCCTGTTCAACATCCACACGCTCGACTGGGACGACGACCTGCTGCGGATCTTCGGCGTTCCCCGCTGCATGCTCCCCGAGGTCCGCGGTTCGAGCGAAGTCGTTGGCACGCTCGACCCGCAGTGGCTGGGCGCCGAGGTCCCGCTGGCCGGCATGGCGGGCGATCAGCAGGCCGCCACCTTCGGCCAGGCCTGCTTCGCCCCTGGCGACGCCAAGAACACCTATGGCACCGGCTGCTTCCTGCTGCTCAACACGGGAGAGAAGCCGGTGGCCTCGACCCACGGCCTGCTCACCACGATCGGTTGGAAGCTCGGCGGCCGCGTGACCTATTGCCTGGAAGGGGCCGTGTTCATCGCCGGAGCGGTCGTGCAGTGGCTCCGCGACGGCCTAGGCATCATTCGCGAGTCGAGCGAAGTCGGCCCGCTGGCGGCCCAAGTGCCCGACACGGGGGATGTGTACCTGGTGCCGGCGTTCGTCGGCCTGGGCGCGCCCGATTGGGACCCGCATGCCCGCGGCCTGATCATTGGGCTTACGCGGGGGACGACCGCCGCCCACATTGCCCGCGCGGCGCTCGAATCGCTCGCGCATCAAACGAACGACGTGCTCTCTGCGATGCAACAAGACGCCGGCATCGAGCTGGCCACGCTCAAGGTCGACGGCGGCGCGAGCCGCAGCGATCTCTTGATGCAGTTCCAAGCCGACCTCCTCGGCGTGCCGGTCCGCCGCCCGCGCGTCACCGAGAGCACAGCCCTGGGGGCCGGGTTCCTGGCCGGCCTGGCCGTCGGCTACTGGGACAGCACCGACGCCGCGGCAAACGCCTGGTCGCTCGATCAAGAGTTCACGCCGGGGATGGGGGCGGAAGAGCGGGGGCAGCGCTGCCGACGATGGCGCGAGGCGGTGGAGCGGGCGAAGGGGTGGGAGCGGGGGTGAGACGTAGCCGCAGTGGGCGTGCCGAACCAATGATCGGCTCAAATCTGGTATCATTCACGTTGACACGCCCCGCGTAACCACGTCTAGCCCGCCGGCGCAGTCATCTTTTGGGGAGTTGGCTTGCTATGGAACAACCGGAACTAGCAATCGCGGACGCCCCTGACGCTCGCCGTCGTTTCTGGCGCATCTTCGCCGCCGTCTTGGTGTTCGACTGGTACTTGTGGATGCTCGTGCCGCAGCCGTTCAAGTTCCACCCCGAACCAGGCTTGGTGGCGGCGCGCTTGTTTGCAGCAGGAGTTCTCGTCGCGCTGGCGTGGGCCGTTTGCTTCCGCCGCCAGGTGCAGTGCTTGCGCGTCAGCAAGTTCGCGCTGCTCGCCCTGCTTGTGATGGAGATTGTCCTCGTGCTCACGGCGGAACGAGTGCAGTTCTACTGAACTCCCCTGGGCTCAGAGCGCCGCCCGGTAAACCTCCAGAATCTCCTCCTGCGTCGGCTGCCGCGGGTTCACGCGCAGCACGCGCTTGATCGCGAAGGCCTTGGCCGCGAAGCCGGGCAGCATGTCGGCCGTCGCTCCCAGGTCGCGCAGGCGGGCAGGTACGCCGATGCGGGTGCGGAGGGCGTCGACGGCGACGATCGCCTGGTCGGCTGCTTCCGCAGTCGGCGCGTCGGGCTTCACGGCGCCCAGACGGCGGCCGATCTCGGCCAGGCGGGCTTCGCAGGCCGGGCGGTTGAACCGCATCACGTGCGGCAGCAACAGGCCGTTGCCGCGGCCGTGCGAGCAATGGACCGCGGCGCCGACCGGATACTCCATCGCATGCACGAGCGCCACGCCGGAGTTCGAAAAGGCCAGACCGGCCAACAAGGCCGCGAACGCCATTTGCCGCCGCGCGGTGCGATGGTCAGGCTGCTCCACCGCCGCGGCCAGCCACTGCCCACAGAGCGCGATCGCCTCGAGGGCCACGGCGTCACTCAAGGGATTGTGCCCCTGATAAACGCTCCGCTCCCCCTCCGGCAGGGCGAACTCGGCGAAGTCGACCGACGTGTAGGCTTCCACCGCGTGGGTGAGGGCGTCGATGCCGGCGTCGGCCGTCACCACGGCGGGGCAGCCGAGCGTGAGCAGCGGGTCCACCACGGCCAGCTTCGGCCGCAAGTGCTCGCTAAGCGTGCTCACCTTCACGCCGGCCTCGGTGTCGGTGAGGACGGCCGCGGGAGTCACCTCGCTGCCGGTGCCGGCGGTGGTCGGAACGCACACGAGCGGGACGACGGGGCCCGGCACGCGGTTCTCGCCAAAGTAGTCCTTGGGCTCGCCGCCGTGCGAAGTGAGCAGGGCCACGATCTTGGCCAGATCCATGTTGCTGCCGCCGCCGAGGCCCAGCACGCAATCGGGGCCGAACTTGCGCGACTGCTCGGCCGCGGCGATCGCCGCGCCCACCGGGGGCTCGGGCGCCCCTTCGGCAAACACTTCGACCGCGTGCCCCGCGGCGTCGAGCGGCCGCACGATCTGCTCAACGAGCCCGGCGCTCTCGAGCCGGCGATCGGCGACCACCAGCACGCGCGACAGGCCTAGCCGGCCGATGAGCTCGCCGACCTGGGCCACCGCGCCGTCGCCGAACACGATCTGTCCGGCGGAATGAAAATTCCACGTCGTCCGCATACTCGGGGTCAACCGCCTAACCGTCAGCCAGAAGAAGGATGGGGAATTCGCCTGCTGTTCGAGCCCCGTCCTGCCGACCGACCGCTCGGCGCCCCGGTAGGGCGCTACTTCTGCTTGGCAATCAGCTCTTCCACGAGCTTGGCCAGCAGAGCCGGATTGTCTTTCTGCACCAGGTGCTGAATTCGGTCGGCCGGAATCTTGAGCTTTTCGAGCGTCGCCGTAATGTTCTTCCAATGCTTCGCGCGGGCCTTGCCTTCGGCCAGGTAGAGCTCGGTCACCAGCTCCTGCAACCGCTGGAGCGAGATCGCATCGCGATTCTCGTAGTAGTTGCGGATGATCTTTTCTTGGTAACGTGTTCGCTCGACCATCGCTGGGCGCTCCGCTGCAAACGAAAGAGGGTGGTCCGGCCGGCCGCATGCTGCGCCAGCCACCCCATAGATCGGCCGATCATCTTCCCCAAAAACAGCCCCGCTGGCAACCAGGCGGGGGAGGAGCGGCGTTATACGCACGCGCAGCACACTAGCCCGCAGCGCGAGCAAGGGAGAGCCCCGCCGCCTTGAGCGAATGACGAGTGAAGCCTTCGCCCAGGGGCGGCATCCGCGGTTTGCGCGCCCAAGGACGCTGGTGTTCCTTGCTTGCGCTGCGGGTTAGTGTGAATTCTTTGCGGGGCTAACGGTGTGCCCCGCGTCCCTGCGCCGGTTGCCGTTGTCCGGCTTGCTTGCGCACGTCGGCGTCGGGGTCGCCGCGGTACATTTCGGTCACGCGCTCGAGCAGCGCGGGGTCGCTGCTCGTGGACATGAGTGTGGCTGCCAGCATCCGCACGCGCGGCGACGTGTCTTCGCTCAACCACATTAGCCAGGGCCGCGCGTCAACGCCAGGCAACCGGGGCAGCCATTCGGCGAGCTGTCGGCGGACCTCCGGATCGTCGTCGGTGAGCCGCCGCGCGAGTTCGATTTCGAGCTGGCCAAAGCCGCGCGCCGTAAGCTCGCTCCGCGCTGCGCGCTCGGCGGCGGCGTCGCCGTGCAGCCGCCGCATGAGGTCGATCGTGTTCGACGAGTCGCTCGTCGATGCCGACTTCGTGGCGGGAGTCGTCGGCGTGTCCGCGGCGGGCGCCGTTCGCTCCGGCAACGGCGCGTCGCCGGGCGCAGGTGCGGGTTGCCCGCCCTTCCAGGCGAGCGTGCGGGCCGGCGTGGAGTTCTCGCGCGGCGTGCGCACGGCCGCGCCCTCGGCCCGGGCTGGGCCGTATTTGGGGAGCGCGGGGCGATACGGTTGGTACTCGAGCCCCGAGCCGGCCGCGGCCTTGGGAGAATCGGGCAAACGCGGCCCTGGTTCGCCCGTCTCGCGAACCGGCCCCTCGGACGGCGGGCTTTGCAGCGTCCACGAGCGGGCCGCGGGGGCGGCGCTCGCGGCCGAGGCGAACATCGAGGCCCGGAGCACTTGTTCGCAGTGGGCGACCAGTTCGCTCCCGGCGGCGCGCGAAGGCGCCTGCAGCAGTTGCTGGGCCAGCCGCCCTGCGCGCTGGCGTCCGCCGGTGTCGAGCCAGGGGGTGGCGCGGGCCAGCTCGCGAGCCAACGACTCCAAATGCTGTTGTCCGTCGGGTACGTCCCCCGACTGCCAGACCTCGATGCGATCTTGCAGCACCAGCAGCGCCGACTGGGCCAGCGCCCCTTGCGGCGAGCCCAGGCATTCGACGGCCAGCGCCTGACCCGGCGCGCCGAGATCGAGCGCTGCCCGCAAGAGTTCGGGCGCGCGCTCCGGCGGCTGTGCGGCGAGTTCCGTGCGCAGCCGAGAGGCTAAGAACAGGTCCGCGGCAGAACGCAATTGCCACACGGCGACTGCGGCCAACAGGCAACTGAGCGCCAGCCCCGCGATCACGAGCCGGCTGACGCGCCGGCGCGGCGCGGCCGGCGGCGAAGGGGCAACGGTGCGAGGAGGACGCGAAGTCATGGCGCGGCCCTAGCGCGGAAGGGTCGAAAAGACCGCGAATCTTCGCGACGTCGCCGCGCAGGCACAAGGCCAGCGCGCGGCCGTAAAGTTTTTGCCGTCTACGCATGCCACGTGCGCGTGGCAGCTTGCTTAACTTCGCGCGCTTCGGCTCAGGCAAACTTGAGCGGTAGAAAGGTTCGTTCTCCCTGCAAGGCGCTGCCGAAAGATCAGTAATGCCGGCAGAAAGTGCCGGTTTTCGGGGTCGTGAGATCGGGTTGCCCGCCTTGCGGCCCGAGGATCAGGGGGGAAGAGCATGCGTTGGGATCTGCGAAAGGGGCTCTGCCGGTGGGCGCGCCGAGCGACGCGCGCGGCGGGCCTGGGCCTGCTAGCAGCCTTGGCGACCATTCCACTGCCGACGGCCCGCACCACGGCGGCCACACCCAAGTCGGCGCCTAAGGCGGCGCCCAAAGCGACGAACACGGCGAAGCCCCTCAGTCAGCGGAATGCCCGGCTGGAGTGCGTTCAGGGGATCCCCTGGCAATCCTTCGACCGCGAAACGCGTGAAGAGGTGCAGCAGCTCACCAAGGCGGGCGCCATCTTTCGCCGCCTGCCGGCGCAGGTCATTCCCTGCGATCCGCGGCTGTTCTCCTTCATGCTCGAGAACCCCGAGCTGCTGGTGAACATCTGGGACGTGATGGGCATCAGCAAGGTGACCATGACCCGCACCGGGCCGAATGAATTCACCGCCTCGGACGGCGCGGGCACGAGTTGCAACCTGCGCGTCATCCATCGCGCGCAAGACATGCAGGTCGTGCTGGCGGACGGAGTCTACGAGGGGCCCGCCTTTCCCAAGGCGATCCGCGGCCGCTGCTTGCTCGTGCTCCGCTCGGCTTCGCTGCAGGAAACCGACGGCCGCGAATACATCACCGCCCGGCTCGACGCCTTCATCGATTTCGATCAGGTGGGCTTAGACCTGATCGCCAAGACGCTGCAGCCGTGGATCGGGCGGATCGCGGACTACAACTTTTCGGAAACGGTCGGCTTCGTCGGCAGCCTGAGCCGCACGGCCGAGGTGAACCCGCTCGGAGTGCAGCGGCTCTCGACGCGGTTGAACCGGGTGGATCCCGCGGTCAGCGCACGCTTCGGCGAGCTTTCGCTCGACATCGCCCGCCTGGCGGCGGAGCGCCAGACCTCGAACGAGGTGGCGCGGTTGGCCCGCGTGCCGGGCGCGAGCGGCGGGAATTAGACCGGCTTGGGCGGCTCCTCTTTTGCCATCCCCAGGCGGCCGATGTACTCCATCTCGCGGTTCACCGTGGCCATGGCCACCTGCGATTCGGCCACCAGCAGCGCGCTGGCCGAGAGCAAGAAGGTGACGCCGATGAGCCCCAGGCCGACGAGAAAGTTCGGATGGGCCGAGCCGCGGGCAGCCTCGACCCCCAGGGCGAAGCTGGTCGCCACGAACGCCCCCAGCGCGATATAGAGCGCCATCATAGCCCACTGCAGGTAGCGCGCCCGCCGGACTGCCCGCCGCAATTGGTCGAGCAGATACGCTCGCGAAGGAGAGTCGGCGCTGCCGCCGTTGCGGATATCGAGTTCGAGTTGGTCCCCCAGCTTGCGGCTCCGCTCGAGGATTCTCCCGAGCCGGGCCGACGTGGTGGCGATCAAGGAGCTGCTGGCCAGGATCAGCACCGCCGGCGTGATCATGGCCGACAGCACGGCCACCGCAGTCGAAATGTGTTCTACGGCAGCAGGGGCGCCGACCGGCATCTCGTGGTTCCTGGCGTTCGCGGCGGATGCTTAAGCGCCCCAAGCGTAGGCGAAGTCGCTTCCCGGAGAAAAGGGGAAACCCAGCCCTCGAACGCCGACGCTCAGGCCGAACCCTCGAGCGAACGCACCACGCGGCAAGGATTGCCAGCGGCAAAGACCCCCGCCGGCACGTCGCGGGTGACCACGCTGCCGGCGCCGATCACGCTGCGGTCGCCGATGGCGACGCCAGGGCAGATGATGGCGCCGCCGCCGACCCAAATGTCGGAGCCGATGCGAATCGGCTTCGCCGCTTCGAGCCCCACCCTGCGCACGGCGTGATCGAGCGGGTGCGTGGCGGTGTAGATCTGCACGTTGGGGCCAAACAGCACGTCGCTGCCGATCATGACCGCCGCCGGGTCGAGCACCACGCAGTTGAAGTTGAAGAACACCCGGTCGCCGAGCGTTATGTTGCCGCCATAGTCGCAGAAGAACGGCGGCTCGATCCAGACGCCTTCGCCCATCACGGCGAGTAACTCGCGCAGGAGGGGCTCACGGTCGGCGGGCGAGGTGTCGAGCGCGCGATTGAACTGGTCGAGCAGCTTGCGAGCGCGACGGCGAGCGACGACGAGTTCCTCATCGGCGGCGTTATAGTGTTCGCCGGCGAGCATTTTTTCGCGTTCAGAAGTCACTGCTGCCGATCCTTCGTCCTGTAGGATGAGGCGAGGCTTTGCGAGCCCCACCGATGCGCGCGTGAATAAGACTAACTGCGGTGGGGCTCACTTCGTTCGCCCCACCCTACGCCGCGCGATCAAAACACGGCGCTACTCCCCAATCACCTTCACCAGCACCCGCTTCGGCCGCCGGCCGTCGAACTCGCCGTAGAAGATTTGCTCCCAGGGGCCGAAGTCGAGCTTGCCGGCGGTGATCGCCACCACCACCTCGCGCCCCATGATCTGCCGCTTGTGGTGGGCGTCGGCATTGTCTTCCCCCGTGCGGTTGTGCTGGTAGCGCTCGGGCGAGGGATCGAAGGGGGCGAGCTGCTCGAGCCACTGCTTGTAATCGGCGTGCAGGCCTGGCTCGTCGTCGTTGATGAACACGCTGGCCGTAATGTGCATGGCGTTCACCAGGCACAGCCCCTCCCGCACCCCGCTCTTGGCCACCGCAGCCTCGACTTCCGGCGTGATGTTCACGAAACCCATGCGGGCGGGGACGTTGAACGTGAGGTGCTCGGTGTGCGATTTCATGGTCGCCGGGCGAGTAGCGCGTAGGGTGGGGCTGGGCTCTGCAAGCCCCACCGCTCTTGATAGCGGGTTGTCGTCGAGGCGCGAAGGCGCCGATTCTTGCAATCGTTTCCTGGCCACGTTACACTCCCTCCATCGATGCGTATACGCACGATCCTCCCGGACCAATCATGTCGGCCTCCCACGAATTGCCGCTTGCGCTTCGCGCGGCCTATTTGGCCCTGCATCGCCGCACCGAGGCGCGGTTCGCCAAGCACGGCGTCACGGCTGATCAGTTCGTGCTCCTGGCGACACTCGCCCGAGGAGAGGCGCTCACGCAGCGCGAACTCGCGCGGCGCATGCCGTCGGACCCCAGCACCGTGCGCGCCATGCTCGTGCTGCTCGAACGCTCCGGGCTGGTGCAGCGCGACTCGCATCCAACCGATGCCCGCGCCCGCACCGTCGCCCTAACCCCGGCCGGCAAGCGCAAGTTCCTGCAGCTTTGGAAGTCGGGCCAATCGATTCGCGACCAGATGACCGCGGCGCTGTTGCCCGGTGAAGACGAACTGCTCGTCCGCCTGCTCGGGCGCCTGGCCGACTCGCTGTCGCCCGCTGGCGCAACTGCCGACGACCTCCCCCTCCCAGCATCGAAGGCCACGTTATGAACCGCTGTCTGCCTGTGTGCGTCTTTGCTCTTCTCACGGCCTTGGCTGCGGCCGCCCTTGCCCAGGCGCCCGAGCAAAACGCCGCCGCGCCCCCCGAGGGGTACGACGTCCGCCGCGAGGGGATCGAGCACGGCAGGCTGGATCTCGTCGAGTACGACTCGAAGACCGTTGGCGCCAAGCGCAAGGCGCAGGTTTACACGCCGCCCGGCTACACGCCCGACAAGAAGTACCCCGTGCTCTATCTTCTGCACGGGATCGGCGGCGACGAGCACGAGTGGACCCGCCATGGCGCCCCCGACGTGATCCTCGACAACCTGATCGCCGACGGCAAGGCCGTGCCGATGATCGTCGTTTTGCCCAACGGCCGCGCCGCGACCGACGTCACCGCCCGCGACCCCATCCCCAAGCAATCGCCGGCCTTTGCCGCCTTCGAACAGGACCTGCTGGCCGACCTGATCCCCTTCATCGAGAAGAACTACTCCGTTCAGGCCGACCGCGAGTCGCGGGCGTTGGCCGGGCTGTCGATGGGAGGCGGTCAGTCGCTGAATTTCGGGCTCAACAATCTCGACACGTTCGCCTGGGTCGGCGGCTTCTCCTCGGCGCCGAACACACGCCGTCCGGCAGAACTCATCGCCGATCCGGCCGTTGCGAAGCAGAAGCTCAAACTTTTGTACGTTGCGTGCGGAGATCAGGATGGGCTGTTCCGCATCAGTCAGGGCGTGCATGAGATGCTGGATAAGAACCAAGTGCCGCACACCTACCTGGTCATTCCCGGCGGCGGCCACGACTTCAAGGTCTGGAAGAGCGACCTTTACCGCCTCGGCCAACTGCTGTTTCGCGAGCCCGCGGCTGCCGTGACTGCGCCGCAGGCCAAGGCAGCGGAACCGCCGGCGCCGCAGGCTTCCCCGGCGACCTCCGCAGTGGACGAGGGCGTGCCCGCGTCGACCAATGTCGGCCGCGCTCAATTCCCCAAAGTACACCGCGACCAGAAGGTGACGTTTTCGCTCAAGGCGCCCGAAGCCAAGCAAGTGCAGGTGTTCACCAACTACGGGTTGGGCTCGGGGGGCCCCTGGAACATGCAGCGCGGCGACGACGGCGTGTGGACGCTCACGTCGCCCGCCGCGATCGTTCCCGGCTTCCACTACTATGCCTTCAACGTCGACGGCGCCCTGGTCAACGACCCCGGCAGCGACGTCTTCTTCGGCACCGGCAAGCCCACCTCGGGCATCGAGATCCCCGCCGCGGGACTCGACTTCTACGACATCAAGGACGTGCCGCACGGGGAAGTTCGCTCGCGCTGGTACCACTCGCGGGTCACGGGGCAACCGCGGCACATCATGATCTACACGCCGCCCGGCTACGACGCCGATCCGTCGCAGCGCTATCCGGTGCTCTACTTGCAGCACGGCGGGGGCGAAGACGAAACGGGTTGGACCCGGCAAGGGCATGCCAACTTCATCCTCGACAACCTGATCGCGGAGGGGAAAGCGCAGCCGATGATCGTGGTCATGGAGCGGGGTTATGCCTCGCGCCCAGGCGAAACGGTGGAGCCCGGGCGGCGCGGAGACGGGGGGGCCTTCGAGGCCGTGGTGCTCGAAGACCTGATCCCGCTGATCGACGCGACCTACCGGACGCAGGCCGATCGAGACCATCGCGCCTTGGCCGGCCTCTCGATGGGGGGCGGCCAGGCCCTGCAGATTGGGCTCACGCATCTCGACGTCTTTTCGGCCGTCGCTTCCTTCAGCGGAGCGCGCGACGCGGACCCCAAGACGTCGTTCAACGGCGTGTTTGCCGATCCGGCCGCGTTCGACCAGAAGTGCAAGCTCCTCTACCTGCACTCGGGAGACGTCGGCCTGGACGCCCGGATTCACCCGGCCGCCCGCAAACTCTGCGAGAGCTTGCAGGAAGCTGGCATCAAGAACGTCGTCTTCGAGGAAGCGCCGGGCCTGGGCCATGAGTGGCAAACCTGGCGGCTGGCGCTGCACGATTTTGCCCCGCGGCTGTTCCAAAAGTCGAATTAGCTCGGTTTCCGCGGCGGCCGCGAAAAACGTCGCTTGGCCCGTCCCGGCTCGCTCCGCCGGGGGCCGGACGGGCACGTTCTTGCCGTGAGCCGGCAGCCGAGAGACAATCGAACCTGTGCCCGCCAAGTTCCTCCTTCATTGGCAGTTCCCAGTCATGCCGCGCCTCCTGCTTTCGCTGTTCCTGTGGTCTTCGTTGTTCTCGGCCGCGCTTGCGGCCGAGTCGAAGCCCCTTCAGGTTCTGTTCCTCGGCGACCAAGGTCATCACCTGCCAGCCGAGCGGTTCAAGCAGTTGGCGCCGGTGTTGGCGGCGCGCGGCATCGAGCTGACCTATACCGAAGACCCCAATGCGCTCAACCCCGAGACGCTCGGCCGCTACCAGGCGCTGGTGGTCTACGCCAACATCGACCGCATCGAGCCCCGCCAAGAAAAGGCACTGCTCGACTACGTGGAACAAGGGGGCGGCTTCGTGCCGCTCCACTGCGCGTCGTTCTGCTTTCGCAACTCCGACAAGGTTGTGGCCCTGATCGGCGCGCAGTTCCAGCGTCATGAGACGGGCGTCTTCCGCACCGAAATCGTCGCCCCCGAGCATCCGCTGATGCGCGGCTTCGGCGGCTTCGAAAGCTGGGACGAGACCTACGTTCACACCAAGCACAACGAGAAGGACCGCACCGTCCTCGAAGTGCGGGTGGAAGGAGAGCATCGCGAACCGTGGACCTGGGTGCGCACGCAGAGACGCGGCCGGGTGTTCTACACCGCCTGGGGGCACGATCACCGCACGTTCAGCAAGCCAGGTTTCCAGAACCTGGTGGAGCGGGGCATTTTGTGGGCCGCAGGCCGCAATCCGGCTGACGCAGGCAACTACCTCGACGACCAGCCTTTCCCGCTGCCGAAGATGACGCCGCTGCCGTCCGACGAAGGGGTGTTTACCTACACGGATGTCGGCAAGCAGATTCCCAACTACACGCCCAGCAAGCAGTGGGGCGTGCAGGGGGAACCCTTCAGCAAGATGCAAGATCCGCTCGAGCCGGCCAAATCGCAAACGCGCATCTCCGTGCCGGAGGGATTCCGCGTCGAACTCTTCGCTTCGGAGCCCTTGATCGAGGGCAAGCCGATCACGATGGCCTGGGACGAAAAGGGCCGGCTCTGGATCGCCGAGACCTACGACTACCCCAATGAGTTGCAGCCCGAAGGCAAAGGCCGCGACCGCATTCGCATTCTCGAAGACACCGACGGCGACGGCCGCGCCGACAAATCGACCGTTTTCGCCGAGCATCTCAGCATTCCCACCTCGCTCGCTTTTCACCGCGGCGGCCTGATCGTGCAGGACGGCCGAGAAACGGTGTACCTGAAGGACACCGACGGCGACGGCAAGGCCGACGAGCGCAAGGTGCTGTTCACGGGCTGGGCCTTGGGCGACACGCACGGCGGCGTGAGCAACTTCCAGTACGGCCTCGACAACTGGATCTGGGCCATGCAGGGCTACAACGATTCGCACCCAGTGGTGAACGGCCAGGAGCAGCAGGGCTTCCGCCAGGGCTTCTTCCGCTTCCGCCCCGACGGCTCGCAGCTCGAATTCCTCCGCTCGACGAACAACAACACCTGGGGCCTGGGGATCAGCGAAGAAGGGCTGATTCTCGGCTCCACGGCCAACCGCTGCCCGAGCGTCTACATGCCGATTCCGAATCGGTACTACGAGTCGGTCCGCGGCTGGACCCCCTCGCTCGTTCTCGACATGATCTCCGACACCTATCTCTTCAAGGCGATTACCGACAAGGTTCGCCAGGTCGACCAGCACGGCGGTTACACTGCGGCCGCCGGCAGCGCCCTTTACACCGCCCGCGCCTACCCGCGAGAGTACTGGAACCGCGTGGCCTTCGTCACCGAGCCCACCGGGCACATCGTGGGGGGCTTCGTGCTGCAGCGCGACGGCGCCGACTTCCGCTCGAAGAACTCGTTCAACTTGCTGGGCAGCGACGACGAATGGTGCGCGCCGATCATGGCCGAGGTCGGCCCCGACGGCAACGTGTGGGTGCTCGACTGGTACAACTACATTGTGCAGCACAATCCCACGCCCAACGGCTTCCAGACGGGCCGCGGCAACGCTTATGAGTCGGGGCTGCGCGACAAGAAGCACGGTCGCGTCTACCGCGTGGTCTATGAGGCGGAAAAGAAACAGCGGCCGCTCGACCTGAGCAAGGCCTCGCCCGAGGCCCTCGTGGCCACGCTCAGCCATCCCACGCAGCTCTGGCGGAAGCATGCCCAGCGGCTGCTCGTGGAGCGGGGCAAGCAGGACGTTGTGCCGGGGCTGCTCAAGCTCGCGGCCGATCCGAAGGTCGACGAGATCGGCCTGAACGTCGGCGCGATCCACGCCCTCTGGACGCTGCAAGGCCTGGGCGCCCTCGACGGGACGAACCCTCAGGCCACCGCCGCCGCGGTTGCCGCGCTGCGGCACAAGTCGGCCGGCGTGCGCCGCAACACGCTGCAGGTACTGCCGCGCGAGCCTTCGTCCACTGCAGCCGTCCTCGAAGCTGGCCTGCTTCAAGACGTCGACGCCCAGGTGCGTTTGGCGGCTGCCCTCGCGCTGGCGGATTTGCCGGCCGCGCCGGCAGCCGGGGCGGCCGTAGCCGCAGCGCTCGCTGATCCGGCCAACGCCGGCGACCGCTGGATTCCCGACGCCCTCACCAGCGCCGCCGCGCATAACAGCGCGAGCTTCTTGCCGGCCGTCGCTCAGGCGAAGCAGCCGCGGGCGAAGCAGATCGAGGTTGCCGGCATCGTCGCTGGGCACTATGCCCGCAGTGGCGCGAGTGACGGGTTAGCGGCGCTCGTCAGATCGCTCACCGCGGCCGACACGAAGCTCGCGGAAGCGGTGGTGCGCGGCCTGGTCGATGGCTGGCCCGCCGACGCGAAACCGGCCTTGAACGATTCCCTGGAAGCCGACCTCAACCAGCTCTCGGCGCGGCTTTCTCCCGGCGCCCGCGGCGGGCTCGTCAAGTTGGCCACGCGTTGGGGGAGCACGCGTTTTGGCCAACAGGCGGCCGAAATTGCCGGCGCTCTCGTGGCCACGATCGAGGACGAGAGCAAGGGCGACGACCGGCGTATCGCAGCGGCCACGGAATTCGTGGCCTTCCAGGCCGACGACCTGACGCCGGTCGAGAAAGTGCTCGATCAAGTGACGCCGCGCACGTCGCCGGCGCTCGCCATCGGGCTGCTGCAGACGCTCGCAGGCAGCACGTCGAGCGAGGCGGGCGGCAAGATCGTGGAACGTCTCCGTGGGATGACGCCAGCCGCCCGCACGGCCGCCCTCGGCGTGCTCTTGGGGCGGCCGGAGTGGACGCTCGAAATGATGGCGGGCATCGACCGCGGCGATTTACAGCTCGCCGACCTGTCCCTCGATCAAAAGCAGGCCTTGGCCGCGCATCCCGATCGCCGCTTGCGGCGTCAGGCCCGCGAGCTGCTCGAGCGCGGCGGCGCGCTGCCGAGCGCCGACCGCCAAAAGGTGCTCAATGAACTGCTGCCGCTCACGCACGCCACGGGCGACGCCGCCGCCGGCAAGCTTGTGTTCACCAAGCACTGCGCCACCTGCCACACCCATTCGGGCGAAGGCCGCCGCATCGGCCCCGACCTCACCGGCATGGCCGTGCATCCCAAGGAGGAGTTGCTCACCAACATCATCGATCCCAGCCGCAGCGTGGAAGGCAACTTCCGCGTTTATACGGTCGTCACCGAGGAGGGCCAGGTGCTCACGGGGCTCTTGGCCTCCGAGTCGCGCACGGCGATCGAAATCGTCGACGCCGAGGGGAACAAGAAGTCCTTGCTGCGTGACGACGTGGCCCAACTCGTGGCCACCCCCAAGTCTCTCATGCCTGAGGGCTTCGAGAAGCAAGTCAGTCCCGAGGAGCTCACGAATTTGCTCGAGTTCCTTGCCCAGCGTGGCCAGTATCTGCCGCTCGATCTGACGAAAGCGGCCACGATCACGAGCGTCCGCGGGATGTTCTACAACCGCGAGAACGAAGTCGAGCGGCTGGTGTTCGGCGACTGGGGGCCGAAGGTCTTCCGCGGCGTGCCGTTCGTACTCGTCGATCCGCAGGGAGGCCGGGCGGCGAACGTGATCCTGCTGCACGGCCCGCAGGGCGCGCTGCCCCCCGGCATGCCGCGCTCGGTGAGCCTGCCGGTCAACTCGCCGGCTGCGGCCATTCATCTGCTGGGCGGCGTGAGCGGCTGGGGCTTTCCGTATGGCCGCGAGCCCACGACCTCGCTCATCCTGCGGCTGCACTACCGCGACGGCCAGACGGAAGATCACGAACTGAAGAACGGCGAGCACCTGGCAGACTACATCCGCCGCGTCGACGTGCCGGGCTCGGAGTTCGCCTTCGACCTGGGAGGCCGGCAACTTCGCTACCTCTCCGTGCAACCGCAGCGCACCGAACCGATCGAACGGCTCGAACTGGTGAAGGGAGACGACGTCACGGCGCCGGTCGTCATGGCCATCACCGTGGAGACGAGGAAGTAGGGTCCGCTCTCGCGGACCGATCGAGCGCTGACAGCACTTCGCGTCCGGGTCACGGAGCGCGATCGCTGGCGGCCCGCCCTCGTGTACGCGTCGGGTGAGGATGTTGCGCTTATTTCCGCCCCAACCCCTCCATCAGCCGGCCGATCCAGAAGATCACCGCCCCCGCCACGGCCAGCATCAGCATTTCCCGCAGGCCGAGCCCCGTGAGTTGCATGATAATGGCCAGCGGCAAGAGCGCAAGACCGATCATTTGCAGGGTGCGGCCGAAGAGGATCATGGCGACGGTGGGTGCGCGGGCGTTGGGGAAAGCGAGTATGATGCTCTGAGCAGCCCCGCGCGGCAAGCACTCCCGCTCGCGCGTCTGGTTCCCTGCTCTCCGCAACGATTCCGCGCCTCATCGCGACAGCGATCCACCACGCCATGCGTCTTTGGCAAATCCTCGGCCGCAGTTTCCGCCTCCGCTGTCCCGCCTGCGGCCGCGGCAAGCTGTTCGCCGGCTGGTTCACCATGCGTCCGCAGTGCGAACATTGCGGCCTGCGGTTCGAACGCGAACCTGGTTTCTTCCTGGGCTCGATCTACGTGAACTACGGGCTGACGGCCGTGCTCGTGACGGCCGCATACTTCGGCCTCTTCTTCACGAACACGCTCACCGACCCGCAGCGGCTGTGGTCGCTGGTGGCCTTTAGCGTGATCTTTCCGCTGTGGTTCTTTCGCTACGCGCGCAGCCTGTGGCTGGGGTTCGACCAGTTGTTCGATCCGCGCGCCCGCCAGACCCCGGCGACGCCAGGCGCCGGCCGCGACTCCTCCGTCGCCCCCCGAGAACAGAGCCGGCGCTGAATTGCGCCCCCGTCTCAGCCCTGCCGGGCCTTACTCCCGGCCGCGAGAACATGCTAACGCCGCGACATCCGGCCTGCCACGTAGCCGCCGAGTGCGCAAAGGACGCAGGCGAACACCACGATCACTTTGAAGGTGAGCGGGGAGACGGAGATCATTGCTGGAGCCTCAACGCGACGGCGGGTCATCACGGTGAGTGTACCAGACAATTTCACGGACGCTGCACCCGACAATTCCTTTCCGGGCGGCCGGCCCAACATGCCTCGCCAAAGATCGCCGAGGGATGGATGCGACCCAAGAAGTTAGCCCAGCTTCCTCGCCAGGATTCGCCGGTGTGCTCAAGGCTAACTTCGGCAAGAGCGCGGCGGCGTTGCCGGAGCCGGCCACGGTGGTCTTGGCGGTGCTGGGGCTAGCGCTGCTGCTCCTCGCCCAGCGTCGTGTGCTCGGTCGCACCCGTCCGTTTGCGCCACGCCCAGCATTTTAGGGTAGGGCCGCCCCGGCTCCGCCCTTGATCCGATCGCGATAGCGGGTAACCGTCCGCAAACCACCATCCGAGCCCGCACCACGGTCCGCAAAACGTCGTCTCGCAACTTCGATGAGCAGAACCTCTTTTCCCGCAACCCGGAGCGAGTGATGTCAGCCCACTGTCGGAGCATCGCCTGCGTCTTCGCGCTGCTGGCCGCGTCATGCCTCTCAACGACGAGCGCGGCCAATGCCGTCGAGTTTTCCGCCGGCGGCGCCAAGGTTACCGCATCCGCGGTCTCACCATTTGTTGGGGGCCCCCAGCCCTTACCCGTTGTAAGAGAGGCTAGTTCGCTGCCATTTGCGTTGGCAGCCGACCAGGTAGTTCCAGGCTATCGGTCGTCAAGACGATTCGCCGATCGTCACGGCATCGGCTGCTAAGGGCGTAGGCGTGTTCGAACTGGACACGTCCACCAATGTCCTTTCCTACGAGATCTTGTTCACCGATCAACTTTTGGCGGGTTCGGAGATTGGAGCCGACTTGCGCGCGCCCGATTCGACGGCGGACATCCTGTTCCCGCTGCCGATTGGACATTACAAGGGCGGGGTCACCCGACGCCTTGCACCGTCTGAAGTGGCAAGCCTGACCGCAGGGGCATGGTCGGTGAGCATCCGCACCGAGGCGTACCCCGCCGGGGAGATCGGCGGGTACATTGGCACAGCGCCAGAGCCGGCAAGCGGTTCCTTGGCTCTGACGGCGATCGTCCTCCTAGCCGTGTTCTCGCGGCGCAAGCATGCTTGGCCAAGTTTGTTCCTGTTGACCGCACTGGCCCCGAGCCGACATCGTCCGCTGGGACAACGGGCAGGTGATTCCGGGACTTAAGCGAATCATGCCAACGGTCCGCCTCCGACACCGCCGCGCCAAGGGCCACTGCGCTCGCCCGGCCCGCCTCACGTTCGTCTTCAAGCGGAAGCAATCCGCCTGCCAAACGCTGGGAACGCTCAACGGAGCCATGCTCTTGCCGGAGGTCATCCCAGGGATCGCCTTCGTCGACGGAATCAAGCGCCATGGCGCCGCCTAACCTTCAGCAGCCATCCCCAGGATTTGACAACCGCCTTGACACGTTGCGGCGCGATCAAGGTCGAACGTTGGCATGCATGGGTGTCGCCCTGGCTGACCTATCCCAGGGTGGGGGGCGCGTCTCTGTGGTTGATTAGGCTCTCTCGAACGGTTGCCCGTAAGCCGCGTTCGTGTTCGAGGTCAGAATCTCGAGACGGCGATTCCCCACCGGCCCCCTCCTTTGCTATCATCGCACCAGCGAATCCCAACTCCCTCCGTCCGGGGCGCTTCCCGCAGAAATCACCGAGCCATGAAATTCATCGAGATGTCGGGCAAGCAACTGCTGAAGATCATCAACGACGGCGAGGTCGATCCCAAGGAACTGGCGGCCGCCGGAGTGAAGGATCTGAGCATCATCCGGATCAACCAGCAGGGGGACATCGAAATCCGCCGCCGCGAAGGTTGGGATGTGATCGGCGGGCTGATCGGCGAGTTCGAACACCGCCTGCACCACGAGACGGGGCTCGACTGGGCCTAGCAGGACGTCGACTCGAACGCGTTCTCTAGCGCCGCGGCTCGCGCGGCACGCGCACTTCGGCCAACCGGCCGCGTTGCGGCAG
Source organism: Pirellulales bacterium (assembly GCA_044221365.1). Taxonomy (GTDB): domain Bacteria; phylum Planctomycetota; class Planctomycetia; order Pirellulales; family JBGAPH01; genus JBGAPH01. Next base: position 32,454 of record JBGAPH010000014.1, on the reverse strand, counting down.
TGCGCCGACCAGGGCGTAGACGCCGAAGAAGAGCCCCGAGAAGAGCAGATCGGCCGCCAGCATGTAGCGGTAGAATGGGGCCGCGTTCAGGTAGCACTCAGCGAGACCGGCCCAGGTGTGGGCATACCAGTCGTTGAAGGCCCAGACGGCGAAGTTCGTGGCCAGGAAGAAGCCCATAGACGGGAGCAGGACGCAGGCCCCGACGCGCAGGGGGGACACACGCGACCGCAGCATCCAGCCCAGCCCGGCCGCGAGCCAGAACGCGCCGTACACGGCGGCCATCTCGCCCGCGTTGTTGTAGGTCGGCAGCCACAAGTTGCTCAGGATGAGCACGGCCAGGGGGGCCAGGGCGGCCACCAGCGCGCGGGAGAAGAAGAAGCCGGCGAACAGGGCCACGGCGCCGGTCGGCGTGAAGTTGGGCGTTTCCAAGAAGGCAAAGCGGCCGGCGACTCCGCAGACCACCAGCAGGGCGAATACGAACAGTTCTTGGGCAGCCGACTTCTTCACAGCGGTCTCCTCAGCCAAAGTCAGGACGCAAGCCGATAGCGCGCATTACGATACGCTGCCAGCGGCTTCGAGCCAATCTCGGTTCTACCGCATGGAGCCGAAGGTCCACAAGACCTCGTCCCCGGCCGCGAGCGTGGACACGCCGGCCCCCCGCTTGGCCTTTTCCCCGTTGATCTGATACAGCCAGTTTCGGCCGCCGCCCCCTTCATTCTCCAGATCGTCGATCGCCTCGACGAACGCCGTGGCGCCGGAACCCCGATGCTGGACCCTGACGCCCCGTTTGTGCCGCCCGGCCTGCTCGAGCGCTTCAAGGGCGGTCAGGCCCGGCTTCCATTCCAGGGCCTTGAACCGCTTTTCGACGCCGTCGCCGTAGTCGACGGTCAGCTTGATTTGAGGCGGCGCCTTGTCAGCCGTGTTGGGCTGCTCTTCCTGACCGGCCCATGCGCCAGCGGCGACCATCATGGCCAACCCGAGCGATAAGCCCAGCCCCCAACGCAAAGGGACCGAAAGCGGGGAGCGCGGCATCGTCATCCTCGCGGGCGGGTGGCCAAGGGGCAGTGGGAAACGGGTCTAGCCTAGGGATGCGACCTCGTTTGTCAAGCACCTGCCTGACCTGCCGAGGCGGGGTCTGCACGTGGCAATGCATGGGATCGAGCGGCTCCGCGTGCAGCGTAGAATGAAAGCAGCGGCGACGGTTTGTCGCGCTGTGCCCAACGCAGTATGTTCTAGCGCGGCGGCTTGCGGCGCAGGATGCGCTCGAGTTGCCCGCCCCGTGCCCATCGACCTGGACCGCACCATGCCTATCGTCTCGCTGGATTGGCCCGAACCCGATATCGCCAGGCTTACGTTCGACGATCCCCATAAAGGCGCGAACGTCCTTTCGCGCTCGGTGCTGAACGAGTTGGCGGCGCATCTCGACGCGCTCGAAAAGCGCGCCGACCTGGCCGGCGTGATCGTGCGCTCCGGCAAGCCTGGCACGTTCATCGCCGGGGCCGACCTGCGCGAGTTCGCCAAGGATCTCGACGCCGCGCCCGATGAAGTGATCGAACTTTGCACCCACGGCCGCAAGCTGTTCGAGCGGCTGTCCAAGCTGCCCGGCGTGAGCGTCGCCGCAATCGACGGCATTTGCGTCGGCGGCGGCGCCGAGCTGGCGGTGTGGTGCGATCGGAGGGTTTTTTCCGACAACCCCAAGACGGCTTTCGGCTTTCCCGAGGTCAAGCTGGGGCTGATGCCAGGCTGGGGGGGCACCGCGCGCAGCACGCGGCTGGTCGGCCTGGGCAACGCGGTCGAGCTCGTCACCGGCGGCGAGAACATCGATCCGCAGGCAGCCCAAGCGCTGGGCTTGGCGATCGACGTCGTGCCGGCCGAAAAGCTGCTCGCGGCGGCCGTGAACGTGATCCGCCAAGACAAGCACACGAGCCAATATCTCACCGATCGTCGGCACGCCCACCAAGGCGTGAACCTGAGCGAAACCGAGCTGACGTTCCTGGGCGCCACCGCCGCGGCCTACATCCAAGGCCAGACCAAAGGGCACTACCCCGCGCCGCTGGCCGCGCTCGAGCTGATGCTCTCCGCGGCGCGGCTCGATCTGGAGACGGCCTGCCAGCGCGAGGCCGAGGCCTTCGTGCAGTTGTTCGGCACGCCGGTGAACCGGGCGCTGCTCAACGTCTTCTTCCTGAGCGACCGCAACAAGAAGGACACCGGCGTCGAACGCCCGATTGAGCCGCGCTCCGTCAAGACGGTAAGCGTGCTGGGGGCCGGCATCATGGGGCAGGGAATCGCGGTGGCCTGCATCAAGCGAGGTCTGCCGGTCAACATGTCGGACGCCGCGGCCGAGGCCCTGGCCGGCGCTTCTCAGAGCGTCCTCACCGAGGCCGCCTACAACAAGGCGCTCAAGGGCCCCGACGTGCAGAAAATGCCCGGGCTGGCTGCGCTGTTCAACGCCACCACGTCGGACGACGAGCTCGCGCGGGTCGATCTGCTCATTGAAGCGATCGTCGAAAACATGGAGGTCAAGCGCGGCGTCTACAAGCGGCTCGAGCCCAAGCTTCGCGACGACGCGATCCTGGCCTCGAACACCTCGACGATCCCGATCAGCAAGCTGGCTGAGGGGCTTGCTCGCCCCGAGCGGTTCTGCGGCATCCACTTCTTCAACCCCGTGCGGAAGATGCCGCTCGTGGAGGTGATCCGCGGCGCGAAGACGAGCGACGAAACGGTGGCCACCGCGGTGGCCTTCGCCAAGAAGATTGGCAAGTCGCCGATCGTGGTGAACGATGGGCCCGGCTTTTTGGTCAATCGGTTGCTCTTCCCCTACATGCAGGAATCGCTCGAGCTGCTGGTCGAAGGCGTGCCGGTCAAGCTCGTGGAACGGGCGGCCAAGGACTTCGGCATGCCGATGGGGCCAATCACGCTGTACGACGTCGTGGGCCTCGACACCGCGTTCTACGCCGGCCGCGTGATGTGGGAGGCGTTCCCGGATCGCATCATCCCCTCGCAACTCTTGGCCACGCTCGTCAAGCGCGGCCGCCTGGGGCAAAAGGCAGGCGCCGGCTTCTTCGCATACCCTCCCGGCAAGAAACCGGAAAAGGGAGTGCCTGACCCGGCGTTCGACCCGATCCTGCAAACCTATTTGCGTGGCGACCCGATCAAGCTCACCCAGGAGCAAGTGACCGCACGACTCTTCCTGCCGATGCTGCTCGAGGCGACGCGGGCTCTGGAAGACGGCGTGGTGCGCGACCCGCGCGACGTCGACCTCGGGCTGATCTATGGGCTGGGATTTCCGCCCTTCAAAGGGGGCCTGCTCTTCTGGGCCGACACGCTCGGGGCGGCCAAGATTCTCGAGATGCTGGGGCCCTTCGAGTCGCTCGGCCCGCGCATGCAGCCGACGCAGCTTTTGCTCGACATGGCCCGCGATGGGCGGAAGTTCTACGCGTAAGAGCGCCGATTTTAGCCCCCCGTGAGTCACGGGGGGACGAGAATCGCGACCTACCGATCGCGAAGTTCGGCCCCGATCGGCGGGTTTGCGATTCTTCTCCCCCGGCGACTCGCCGGGGGCTAAAGAGCATGTCGAACGCGGTTTGCCGCTCCCGCGTTTCTCTCGCCCCGTGGCACACCATGTCCCCTGCGAATAGACTAGGACCCGCACCCGACCTTCCCGCCTGAGATCCTCGCCATGCGGATTCCCCTCCTGTCGCTTTGCTGCCTTGCCCTCGTGCTCTTTCCCCCGGCGGCCTGGTCGGCCGAGCCGGCGTTCGAATTGCACGACGGCGACCGCGTGGTGCTCCTGGGCGACGCGTTCATCGAGCGCGATCAGGCCTTCGGCGAATTAGAACTGGCCCTGGCCACGCGCTGGCCCGACCGCCGGATCGTGTTCCGCAACCTCGGCTGGAGCGGAGACAACGTCTTCGGCCGCTCGCGAGCGGGCTTTGGCGCTCCGGCCACCGATCCGAGCGAGTGGATTCCCCCCAGCCCGCAAACCGAGCACGGCTTCAAGCAGCTGCGCGAGCAGGTGCTGGAGGCGCGGCCCACGGTGATCTTCGTCGCCTACGGGGCGACCGAGTCGTATGCGGACGATGCGGGGCTAGCGCAGTTCGCCGCCGGCTATCGAACCTTGCTCGACGCCTTGGCGGAAACCAAGGCCCGGTTCGTGCTGCTCTCGCCCCTGCCTGTCGAAAAGCTGGGACCGCCGCTGCCTGATCCGGCCGCCGACAACGCGCGGCGGCAGAAGTATGCGGCCGTGATCCGGGAGATCGCCGCGGAAAGGGGGGCGCGGTTCGTCGACTTGTTCGCTCTGCTGGGGCCGGAGATGAGCGCGGGGCCCCTCACCCCGGCCCTCCACCTGAATGCGCGCGGCTACCGAGTTGCGGCTCAGGCACTCGCCAAGGGGTTGGGTTGGACGCCGGCTTCGCCGCCAGAATCGGGCCCGCAGCGCGCCGCCTACGAGCAATTGCGCGGCGCGATCCTGGCCAAGAACGAGCTCTACTTCCATCGCTGGCGGCCGGCCAACAACACCTACTTGTTCCTGTTCCGCAAGCACGAACAGGGGCAGAACGCCAAAGAGATCCCCATGTTCGATCCCTTGGTGGCTGAGCGCGAGCAGGAAATCGCCAAGCTGCTCGAAGCCGCCCGGTAGCGGCGTTCCAGTTCAGCGTTCCGGCGCGAGCACTGCGTTGTCGATTAGCCGCGTTGTGCCCACGCGGGCGGCGATGGCCAGCACGGTCGGACCGTCGATGCGCGGCTTGTTGGCCAGCGTGTCGGGGTCGGCGAGCACCAGGTAATCGAGCGGCACATTTTCCGCGGCGAACATGGGCCGCAGCTTCGCCAGAATCGCGGCCGCATCGCGCTCTCCCGCTGCGACGAGTTGCTGAGCCTCGGCCAGGCTTTGCGAGAGCACAAGCGCCCGCCGTCGCTCGTCGGCCGCAAGATATCGGTTCCGCGAGCTCATGGCCAAGCCGTCGGGTTCGCGAACGATGGGGCAGACGCGGATTTCGATCGGCAGGTCGAGATCGGCCGTCATGCGTTTGATGACGAGCGTCTGCTGAAAGTCCTTCTGGCCGAAGTAGGCGCGGTCGGCCGGCAGGGCTTGGAACAGCTTGAGCACGATCGTGGCGACCCCGCGGAAATGCGTGGGCCGATGGGCGCCCTCGAGAGGCCGGCTGACCCCTTCGACCTCGACGAACGTGCTGTGCCCCGGCGGATACATGTCGGCCACGGCGGGCGCGAAGACCAAGTCTGTGCCGACGCTCGCCAACAGTTCAAGGTCCGCCTGCAGGTTGCGCGGATAGCGCTCGAAGTCTTCGCCGGGGGCGAACTGCGTTGGGTTCACGAAGATGGTCGTCACGGCCAGGTCGCACTCGGCCTTGGCGGCCTCGACCAGGCTTAAGTGCCCGGCGTGGAGCGCGCCCATGGTGGGAACGACCCCCACCGTGCGGCCGGCGCGCTGCGCGGCGCGCGTCCAATCGCGGGCGTCTTGAACCGTGGTGACAACGGCAGGCAGTGCAGGCATGGTCGTTGCAGAGTGTCGGGACGGTGGAGGGAATCCACGATTTTACGGCGGACGGATGCGCGGGATAGAGCCATCCGGGCACGGCACCGTGCTGGGGGCTCGCTCTCGCCCGACCCCAGTCCCCCCTTTCCAGCAGACGTTATTGCAGGCTTAGCTCGAGCGTCGCCTGAGCCGTTTGACCGCCCACCACCGTGGCGGTGGCGCTCGCCTTGCGGTCGCTCGCCGATTTGCTCGTGGAGAGCTTGTATTCCCCCGGCTTGAGCTTGTCGAACACGAACGTCCCCTGCGGGCTCGTTTGCGTGGTCAGGGGGTTCTTGCCTTCGTGGTCGGTAAGTTGCACTTGTAGACCCGCCTGGGGCAGCGGCCCTTCGTTGACTACCCCAGCGATGCGGCCGACCGAGAGATCGGGCGGTTCGCGGACCTCGATCGTCGCGGTGGCCAGGCTCGAGAGCCCCACCTGGTTGGTGAACTGCACCGCGACCGGCTGCGGACCCGTTTGCTTCTCCGGCAACGTGATGATGGCCGTCCATTGCGTGCCGCCGGGGCCGACGGGCTTGCCTTCGATCGGAGGCGCTCCCGCAGGCGGCTTGCCGTCGACCGGCGCCCCGAGGAAGAACTTGGCCTCCGTTACGGCGGTTAGGCCCGGCCAGCACGCGGCCGAAACGGTCACCTTGGCGCCCGGCGTACTCGACGGCCCCGCCTGCACGAACTGCAGGCCTTGCGGCGGTTGATCGTCGAAGGTGATCGGCTGGATGGCGCTGGCCAACTCCTGGCCTTGGTCGCTCAGCAGGCGCGCCCGCAGATAGCGGTGCCCCACGAGTCCGCTGGCGTCGAGGGTGGGCCTCCAGTCGTGCAGGGTCGCCCGCACGAGCACGGCGCCCTGCGGGCCGCTGGGAGAGACGAGCGATTGGCGATCGCGGGGCGTAGGCAGCGACAGACTGCGCTCGACGGCGAGCAGCGAGCCTTGCCCTTGGCAGATCGCCAGGTCGAGCGTGGCGCCGCCGGGAGCATTGTCGGTCTCCACGCCGAAGGTGAAGTTCGACGCGGCGAGCGCCGCGGACGGCGCATCGATCCGGACCGCCGGACGCAGTTCCTCGGTCGGCGTCGTTGGTTGGCCGCGGGGGGCGAACGTGGCCGCGAATACAAACGCCCGCGGGCACTCATCGACGTTGATGTAGAAGTAGCCGTTGTCGTCGACCGTCGGCGTGAGCCGCAGGCCGGTGGCAGTTAGCTCGATCGGCGTCGCTCCCGCCACCACGGCGCGAAACGCGCCGCCGCTCGCGCCGGCGAACCCAGGAATCCGCGTTGTGGGAAGCGACAGGTCGACCTTTGCCGGCGGGAGCAGCGCCCGCAGGCCGGCCACCCGCACGCTCAACTTGTTCACGTCCACCGGGCCCGGTTGATAAACCGCGCCAGCGACGGCCACGTACTCGCGCGGCAGCGCGATCTCGATCGCCACGCGGCGCTGCCCCAAGAGTCGCTGCGTTTCTGGATCGCGGACGGTGAGCAGCAATTCCGTGGCGGGAAGCAAACTTTGTTCAGGCTTGGGCAAGCCCGCTAGTTGCACGGGAACCGTAGTCCGCGGCGGCAGGGTCAGCTTGCCGGTGTAGAGCGAGCCCGCCTGAAGCTCGACGAGCACGTCGCGGGGGACGTGGCGCGGATTGGTGACGAAGAAATAGAACGCCTGGTCTTGCCCGGTGGGCCGCACGCGCACGTCGTCGAGAGCCGGCTCGGGCGTCCGCGGATTGGTGCTGAGCGCCACGTGAAAGTGTTCGAGCCGCTCGAGCCCCTCGATCACGAGCGGCTGATGATAGGTCTGCTCGCCGCTGCGGACCTGCACCAGCACGCCGCGCACGTCTGAGAGGTCCGACAGGCGGCCCAGCGCGAGTTGCAGATCGAAGGCAAAGGGCGACCCGCCCGAGCCGCCGCGGGGCGCCGAGCTCTCCAGGGCATCGCAGGGGGCTAGCACTTGGCAGCGCGGCGCGTGCTGATCGCTCGATGCGGCGAAGCGCCAGGGCACCACGACGGGAACGCTCGGGCTCTCGAGCGTTAGGCCGGCCACCTCGTCGTTCCCCATGAACTCGATTCCCACCGGTTCGAGGGCAATCTCGGCGGCGCGGGCATATTCGCGGGCGGCCTCTCCCGAGAACGCCGGCTCTTGCCGGTCGGCCTCGGCGTACCAGAAGCGGCGGGCCCGCCAAGCCCATTGCTGCCGCAGGGCAGCGCGCCACCAGCGATAACCGGGGTATTGTTCCGGCGCGGTGTCGGGGGAACGCTCGATTCCAGACAGCACCGCCGCGACGCGGGCGGTTTCCGCGGAAACAGATGGGGCGGCCGCCGCCAGCGCGGCCAGCAGTTGCGGCGCCACGTCGATGGTTTGTGGTTTCTCGGATGGACGCCCCACCGGCGTCTTGCCTGAAGCCAGACCGGCCAACTGGAACAGCGCCTGAGCCATTTGCCGACGACGGGTGGCCGCCTCCTGCTCGGCGTGCAGGGCGGCGCCCGAGTCTCCGGCCGGAGCGTCGGTTGGGACAATGAGTTGCCGCTCGTCGGCGCGGTCGGCCGTCAACGTCACGGCGGCCAGCCGCTGGGCGGCCTGCCGCTGGATGGGCCAGAGCTGCGCGCGAGCGTCGGCGGACAACAGCGGCGACTCGAGCAGTTCTTCCGCCAGGGATAAGTCGTCGAGGACCAGATCGGGGGCGGCCAACCGGGCCGAGAGCTGGCCGAGCGCTTCCGGCGAAAGGGGCTGATTCAAGAGTTGCCGCTGAAGTGAAAGGGCCATGGTCGCCCGCGCCGCGCGCTCGCCGGCGGCGCTGCGCGCCATCGCGCCGGCGCCGGCCGCCGGGGGATGGAGGGCGGAGAGCGTTTCGTCGGCGGCCTCCACCGTGCCGAGCCACGTGGCGAGCCACTCCGGCCGGCGGGCGAGCAGCCGCGTCCAGCCGGGCAACGCATACAGCGCCCGGTCCGACGACTGGAACGCTTCGTCCATGATCTGCTGGAGCTCGCGGATTTCGTCGAGCCGATCGTTGGCGCGATTCAACTGTTGTTCCGCAGCCCCGCGTGGCGCGAAGCCAGCGGCGAGATACAGGTACGTCCCTTCGTACTGGGCCTGCGCGGCTGCGCCGAGCAGGGGCTCGCACGAGGAGTAGGTGCGGGGGCGCACGCTGCACGCGCCAAGCCTCAGGGTCGCCTGCAGCAACGGCCGCAGCGCTGAGTCGGCGTGGGTAGGGTCGGTCGCGGGCAGTTCCGCCAAGCGGCGCAGCAGCAGCGTTTCGAAGAACTTGGGCTGCGGAGCGCTCGTTTTGAGCAGGCCGTCATAAAACCGGCAGGACGCGGGCGAGAGCGCGGGGTCGTTGGCGGCTGCCAGGAAGACTGCCAGTGCGAGCGCCGCTGGCGGAGTCTTGGCATGTTGCGCGGCAAAGCTCTGCAAGAGCGCTGTTTCGGCCGCGGCCCGCTTGTCGGGCGGCTGCGAGGCGGTTTGCGACCACTGCGCCGCGGCTTGTCGCACCTGGGCAAAGAGCGCGGCGTCGAGCGGCATGCCCATTTGGGCGCTCTCGAAGAGCGTGCGCGGCGGGGGGGCATTTAGCCCCGCAGTCAGCTTGGCGCGGGCTGCTTGAAGTGAGTTGACGATCGCCGTGACGTTGACCGCCGTGTCCGACGCCGTTCCGCCAAACGACAGGCGGCCCTCTTCCGCCAGGAGCAAACGTTCGAGCCGATGTGTCAGTTCGGTCAACTCGAGCAGATTGCCGCTCGCCCAAGCGTCGCGCAGCCGCCAGGCCGCGGCAAGTTCGGCCGGATACTGGATCGCCGGCGGCATGGGCTCGAGCGGCGCCGGCACGCCGTGCGGCACGAGCGTCAGATCGAAGTCGCGGCCTTCGTCCAAGAGCTGCGGCGTTTGCGAACGCAAGCAGTTTTCGCGGGCCCAACGCGCCACGCGGGCCTGCACGAACCGTCCCAGTTCGTGGGCCGTCACGCGGCCGTCGCGCGTGGGCGATGCAGTGTCTGCATAACCTCGGAGCCCGAGCTCCATATAGTAGCCGAACACGCTGCGCCCCAAGGCAGCCGAGGCGCTGGCAATTTCGCCTGGCCCGCAGCTCGTGATTACGATCCGCGATGGATCAGGCACGGCGGCCAGTTCGGCCTGCACGCGGGCCGCGGCGTCGTTGGTCATCACGCCGCTGGCCGGCGAGGCGATCGACCAGAAGATGTCGAGAATCAGCAGCTTGCCGTCGGCTGGCGAGTCTTTGATCGCCTTGAGCACTTCGGTCAGCGGCAGACGGCCGCCGGTGTCCTCGGGGCGCACGCCGGCGGCGAGAAGTTCGACCCGTCCCTCGTCGTTCGTGAGGGCATAGGCCGAAAGGTAGACCACGATATGCTGGCGCCGGCCCGGCAGCTCGCTGAGCGTGCGCCGCAGCAAACGCTGGTCGATGCCTGGCGAGGTGAGCAGCGGGTGGCTGAAATACTGGCCGGCCAGCAGAGCGCGGCGGTCTTGCCGAGCCGGCCAATTGTCGCCCAGGGGGCTGGGATATTCGGTAATCCAGAGGGGGATGAACAGGGGATGAGGCCGGGCACGCCACCACGACGCTAGCCCCGCCACGGCGCCCACGAGGGCCAACAGCGTCGCCCCCAGCGCCAGCCGGCGCCGCAACCGCTTCGGCACGCGCCAGGGGGCGGCTCTGAACTCGGGCGGAGTCCGCCAGCGAAGTTGGTCGGTCGAGCTCATGGCGTTCCTGGCTACGGCGTCGGGAAGCTAAAGTTGGCGGTCGGTCGGACATCGTCGGCCTGGGGCGCCGGCAAGCCGGTGAAGTTGATCGCTTCGCCGCGCGAAGCAGCGGCCTGCTGGAGCGCGTCGACCGACACGATGCTCAGCCCGGTGAGCGCCTCCTCGGCCCCGGTCCCCAAGTGCCAGAACAGCGCGGCTGAGCGCCCGAGCGCGGGCTCGTAGTAACGGTGTTCGGCCCCCAGGGGCTGCACTCCCTGCACCCGCACGCGGAATTGCTTGCCGGGAGCATGCTGCAAGCGCACCACCAGGCAGTCGCAGGGCTGGAGCTGGCCGGGGGCCGTTTCCACCACGTGGCGCTCGACAGCCACGCCTTCGATCGTCACCTGGTCGTCGAACGCGTAGACCTTGCGGCCCGCGAGCTCGGCAACGTGCTGGAAGTCGGCGCCGCGCGCAAGCGCGACCGCCGGCGGCGTGGGTTGATAGGAGCTCCACCAGAGCTGGAGCCCGGTCTTCTGCCAGACGCCCGTATCGTCGGTGGGCCACCCTGCCGCGTCGAGGCTAAAGCAGGCGGCCGGATAGCCGTAGATGCGCCGCCAGCGCCAACTGCCCGGAGGCTGGCCCTCGCCCGTCAGCTTGAACCAGGCTTCCACCGGATTCTGTTGCTGGAGCCAAGATTGCTGCTTCTGTCCGTCGAGTTCGGCCGACACGAGCAATTGCGCCGCCCCGGCCGGAAGTCGTTGGTTTTGCAGCACTGCCCAGGTCCAACCGGCGGCCTCTTGCCGCGGCTTCCATGAGTAGTCCTGGACCGCTAGGGGCACGCGGCGGAACGACGTTCGACCGTTGTGCTGCTCGAGTTCCAGCAACAGCAAATCACCGGGGGTGAGCGAGACATCTTGCGAACTGGCAGCGCCGCGCTGTGTGCGAACGCGGTAGTTGCCGGGAGCGAGCCCCTCGGGCAGCCACCGATTGTTCGCGCCCGGCGCGGCGACGGCGATTCCTTGCGGCGGCGCGCCATGAGCCGGGCGGCCGCTGGCGCTTTCGATCCAGTAGTGCTGACGGCGCTGCAACCCCGCCGAGAGCGTGCTGGCCAGGGCTTCCGCCCGATCGACCGTGACATAGCGGCCGGCGGGCCACAGCGTTTCCACCGTTTGGAACTGCTGGCGGGCGGCCGCTTCCTCTTCGTCGACCACTTTGAAGCCGACGACGTCGACCGTGATGCCGGAGCCCTGGAAGCCGCTCCGCAGCGCGGCGGCCACCGAGGTTGGGCCATTGCCGGCGTCGTGCGACTCCCAGCGATTGTCCATGCCGTCGGTGATCACCACCATCGCGCGGAAGCCCTGGGTCGACAACAGGTCCTGCTTGGCCCGCAGCATCGCCTCGACGATCGGCGATTCGTTCCACGGCTCGATCGTGGGATAGCGGAGCGCCGACGCCACGCTGCTGAGCTGGTTTCCCTGCGGACCTTGCCAGGTAAGCGGCCCGACGGCGCGGCGGATCGTGCGCTCCGGATCTTGCGTCGTCTTCTCCATGCCCAGCGCTTGGCCGAACACCCAAATGCTCACCTCGATGCCGGCGGGCAGCTCGCGGAGCACGTCTTCGAGCGCCTGTACGGCCTCGGCATACTTGGTTTGCGGCGTGAACGAGGCCTTGGCCGGCGGCCCCATGCTGCCGGAGCAGTCGAGCACGAAGACGACGCGGCCCGTCCCCTCCGACGGGCCGGCGGGCGCCGCGCCCCCGCGGACCGCCAGGTTGGCCTTCGTGGGCATCGGCAGATCGGCCACGGTCAGCCGTGGCGTGGGCGCCACGGTGATCGGCGCGGCGGCCTGCACGCGTTGGCCGCGGAACAGTGCAAACAAATCGAGCGCGGCGTCGGCCCGCTGCGGTTCGCCGACCAACTGCTGCTCGGCTTTCGCCAGCAGCGGGCTCGCAATCGTGCAGGTCAGCAATGACTCGCTGCCGGCCCCGGCCAGTTGCCGCAGCATGCGGCCGTCGGCGACGGGCGCGACGAGCGCCAGGGGACCGTGCACGGCTGCCCAAACGGTGGGCGCTCCGGGTGGAACCGTAGCGCCGGGGGCGGCGGTCAAACGGCCGACGACTTCGAGCCGCGGCTCACTCGTCAGGCTCTGCCCTTCCGGCACGCTCCACGCCAGTTCGCCGGGCGCTTGCAGTTGGGCGTGGGCCTCGGCCAGGGAGGGGAGCGGCGCGCCCAGCCGTTCGGCATCGGCCAGAAACAAGTTCCCCGCCACGCGATAGTAAGGCTCGCCGTCGTCTTCCGACCACCAGTGATCGAGCCACGTGCGCTCCGCCTGCCAGAGCAGGAACCGTTGCAGCAGCAATGCCCGCAGCAGATTGGGACGGCAGACGTCGCGCCCCGTGTCCGCCCGCAGTTGACGCAACCAGCGGTCGGCTGCTGTCAGATCCGCAAGTGCGCCGCTCCAGGTGGCCGAGGTCGCCGCGCCAACGGCCGTGCGGATCGCCGGCGCCAAGGCGCGGTAGCGCTGGCCGATTTGCCGACCCGCGGCCGCCAGCGATTGCCAGCCCTCGTCGTCGACGGTGAAGGTGTTCAGCCGGTGCAGCGTTTGCTCAAACGTCTCGCGCCGGGCTTCCCCCGCGGCGGCCGGGCGATCGAACCAAGCCTGCCCCAACGCCGCCAGCGCCAGCCGGCCGCGGCGGGCGGCTACGTCGTGGGTCCGGTCGCGCTGCTCTTCCCAGGGGATCTCGGCGGAGCTGGGGGCCGACAGCCCGCTCTGCACCCACAGCGCGCGGCCCACGCGGGCGCGGGCCTCGAGCAGGCGAGCCCGCAATTCCCAGGGAATGAGCGGCGACGCCAGGCAGTTTTCCAGATCGCGCCAGCCATCCGGCGAGGCGGCGTTCGCCAACGCCTCCCATTGCCCCAGCACTTGCTGTTCGAATTCTCCGCGGGCGGCGTTGAGTTGATCTGCCTGCCGTGCCAAGTCAGCGACGGTCTCCGCCGCAATCGGCTGAGGGCGACCCTGCTCGTCCGCCTTGTTCACCGCCTGTAGCGCGGTCTCCAGCCGATGCGTTTGCTGCCAGAGCGACTCTATGTCGTCGAGCAGCCGATGCCCCCCAACGCGCTGGCGGGTATCGAGCATCACGCGGGTGGCGACCCACCGCTCGTAGTGCGGCAGCCGCGCCATGGCAATGGCCACGGCTTCGCGGGCCGCCTGACCGTGCGCCGCGGCGGCGAGCGCGGCTTCGTAACCCGCTTGGGCTTGGCTCAGGGCCTGCCGAGCGTCGTTCCAGTGGGCAGCGTCGGCAAACAGGCGGTCTTCGCCGGCTCGGCGCTGCACGTCGGCGGCGGTGACCGCGGAGGCCACCCAGGCCAGGTTCGCGCCGGCGTCGGTGGGACCGGGGGCGGCCATGCCCGCCGCCGCTCGCTGGGCCAGCGCCCGCACCTGCAGGGCCTGCGTGGCGAGCATGCAGAGTTCCTGCGGCGCGGAGGCGAGCGGAAGGTCGCGGGCCATGAAGCGGGCCAACTGGGCCTCGCTCGGCGACGGCTCGAGCGGACTCGATAGGGCCCGCAGGATCTCGGCGGCGCGCGGCAGGCTGCCGCGCGGGTCTTCGGTCGCACGATTCACCAGTGTTTGCACCACGAAGTAGCGCAGTGTCCGCCGGTCCCGGGGCGTGGCCAGGCCGCTGGAAATCGCCTGCCACTGCGGGCCCAACTGGCCGGCCGGGGCGTTCCACAAGCGGGCGACGTCGGCGCTCGTCGCCGGGGGCTCGGCCCCCACGTTCGCCGCGACCCAGGGCATCGCCAGGCTGTTGCCCACCGAAGCCAATTCCAGCATTCGGGCGCGTTCGATCTCATGCACGAGCTCCACCAGCCGTTCGCCAATTCGCTCGGCTGCCGGCAAATCATTCACCAGCAAGAGAGACTCCCTCCGCAGAGCCAACTCCTGATAACGACGCCAGCGGTGGGGCGTGTAAGTCCACGGGGCCGGCTGGGCGGCGGCCAAGGCCTCGGCCGTGCGCCAGATTGGCTCGACGCCGACCGGCAGCCGCATGCTCTCCGCCAGAGTCGCCGAAACTGGGGCCGCGCCCTCGCTGCGGACGACCGCCAGTTCGATCCGCGCGCTGCGCCGCACGCCTTCCTCCCCCGCGGGCAGCAGCAGCGGCGTTTGCCGTGTGGCCCGATTGGCTTGGGCCCAGCGATCGGTCGACGTGCGGACGAACTCGAACAGCTCGTTGACCGCCAGGCGGCCGTCTTGATTCAGGTCGGTCGCGGCGCCCAGCAGCCCCTGCGACCAATAATAGTTGAAGAGCGTGTTGCCTAGCTCGGCCGACGCCCACGAGTTCTGCGCGGGGCCGCTCGCACAGATCACCACCAGGTTCGGCACCGCGGCGATCTGGTCGTTGAGGGCGAGCAATTGGCGGGCGAAGTCGTTTTCGAGCATTCCGAGCGAGGGTTGGTCGATCAACTGCGTGCAGTCGAGCACCAGCAGCTTGCGGCGCTTCGTGGGAAGCTCCGCCAATTCGTGCAAGACCGCGCTGATGCGCAACGCCTGCTGTTCGAACCTTTCCACGTCGACGTCGTTCGGCAGCACGTAGGGACCGGCGGCGTCGGCCCCACCGTGCAGGCACATGTAGACGGCGGCCGTCGGCTGCCGGAGGACCGCGATCTGGCTTTCCCAGCTCGTATCGCTCCACAGGTCGACCACCGGGCCGGCCAGCGAAATCAACGATTCGTAGCGGTGGGAGCGGGCGCACTCGTCGCCCAGCGTCGCTGCCATTTGCCGGGCCCCGCGGATGCCGAGCACGTTGGGGGGCAGCGCCAAGTTATCTTGGTAGCCCGCGCCCACGATCAACATGCCGACGGGCGCAGGGGGTTGCCACCAACTGCTCGTCCAGACAAGCAGCCCCGCCAAGCCCACGAGCGCCAGCCAGCCGCCTCCTAAGGCAATGCGGCGGCGACGGTCGTGCGCGCGGCGGCGGGCGTGTTGCCAAGCCCGGTCGCCTGGCCGCGGCGGTCTCTTGAGTCGCGCAGCTTGCGGGGCAACCACGGCGGCGGGCGCTTCGGCCGACATCGCTTCTCCTCGAGAAGTGCGCGGTGACTGGCAGGATGGAAAGGCGGGCGCCCGCAAGCGCGTGACGAAACGCCACGCCTGCCGGCCGGCAACCGTAGCCCGAAGGCCACCGTGTGGCAAATCGTCACCGCGGGCGACCTCCGCAAGGCCCGGCGAACGGAAAAATCGGCGCCACTGGCATTCGGCCCGCCCGCTCCCTTAGGATGAGGCCAGTGTGAGCTGCCCGTTCTGTCGCAGGCGCCGGAATCGAAGCGGATCCATGTACCTCTTGGAAAATACGGTCCTGCAGCGCGAGCTGCTGGTGAATCTGCGGATGGGGCGGGCTTTCGCCCTGTTGGCGGCCTACGTGGGGCTGTTGGGCCTGGTGGTCTACCTGGCCTGGCCGAGCAACGTGCAGCTCGATCTCACGTCGCGCCCCGAAGATTCCCGCGACCTGGTGAATCTGTTCTTTCTTGGGCAGTACGTGCTCGCGTCGCTCATGGCCCCGAGCTTTGCCGCGGGGGCGATCACGGGCGAGAAGGAACGCAAGACGTATGAAATGCTGCTCGCCAGCCCGATGCGCCCCGGCGCGATCGTGCTGGGGAAGCTGCTGGCGTCGCTCGCGCACGTGGCGCTCCTCATCTTCGCCTCGCTGCCGATCGTGATGCTGTGCATCCCGCTGGGGGGCGTGTCGACGCTCGAGGTGCTCGCGGCGTATCTGGCGTTGATTCTCTCGGTGGCCACGTTCGGCATGATCAGCTTGGCGTGCAGCAGCTACTTTCAGCGCACCGCAGCCTCGCTCGTCGTGTCGTATCTGATCATCCTGCCGCTGGCGATGATCGGCGTCTTCTTCTGGCAAATGCTCAGCACGCAGGGCGCGCTGCGCTTGATGTTGCTATTGACCGCCATGCCGCTGGGGACGCTCGTGATCTGCGGCGCGCTGCTGGCGGCCACGAGCCGGCGGCTCTTGCACCCGCCGGACGTTGGCAGCGAAGGGAACGAGGTCGTCGACCTCGACACCGAGCAGAACCAGGCCGTAGGCATGGTGATTCGCAGCGACCAGTTTCCCGACTGGCTGTTCGCCCCCGCCAAACGCACCGACCTGATGGAGGACGGGCAGAATCCGGTCTACGACAAGGAAATGCGCAGCGAGCTCTTCAGCCAGGGGACGCTGATGCTGCGCGTGGTGATCCAGGTGAGCATGTTCCTGGCCATTCCGCTGATGGCCTTCTGCCTGTACATGTTCCCGCAGTACGCCCCCTGGTACATCAGCTACGTGATCCTGTTCAACATGCTGGTGGGCCCCGTCTTTTCGGCCGACCGCGTGACGGGAGAACGCGAACGGCAAACGCTCGATCTGCTGCTCACCACGATCATCACCCCCTGGCAGATCCTCTGGGGGAAGCTCGTGTCGGGGCTGCGGGTGTCGAGCGTGCTCACGTTGTTCCTCGTGTGGCCGGTGCTGCTGGCCTGCGTGATGGTGAGCGCCTACTGGTCGAATCTGCTCTCGATGCTCGCCTATCTGGCGATCATCCTCCTCACCTGCCTGACAACGGCGACCTTGGCGCTCTTCTGCTCGGTGGTCTTTCGCAAGACGTCGATCAGCTTGATGACGACGTACCTGCTGATTGCGATGCTGTTCTTTGGGCCGCTGGCGGCGAACTTCTTCGCCCAGCGGTTCTTCACGCCGCGGACTGCGAGGGCCGCGATCGCGCAAACGCCCGCGGCGGAGGCCTCCGGCGACGATGCCAACGATCCGACGGCCACTGCCCAGCCAGCCGTTTCCGAGCCTCCGGCCCCAAGCCCGGCCGCCAAACCGCAGCTTTCCAAAGCGGCCGAGGTGGTCTACCTCGTTGGGCTCACGAGCCCCATTCGGGCAGCGTTCAGCGTGCCGCTGGATCTGGATCTGAGCCCGAACGAGTTCTCCCCCAAGGGGGACTTGCCGATGCTCTTCGCCTACTACGGTTTCACGCTGGTGCTGAACCTGGTGGCGCTGCTCGCGGTGATCTGGCTGTTCAACTCCCGCTGGCGCGTGAGCGACACGCACTGAGCGGCGTTCGCTCTGGAGGCCATGCTCGCCGTTGGCGTTACTGCAGATTCACGATCACCGCTTCGCCGTCTGCGGGCGGTTCGGGGCGCCAATCGCGTTTGGCGGTGCTGACGCTCGGGGACTGGGGCGCTGGGGGAGCAGGCTCGGCGACCGCCGGCGTTTCCACCGCTGGGGGCGCCACCGGTTCGGCAGCCGGCAGGGTAGCCGGCGGTGCGCTCACGATGTCGTTCAAGAGCGCTGCGTACCAGGCGCAGTTCAGGCCCAGCGGCTCGTCTTGGCTGGGGTCGCGATTCGAGACGTCGAGCGACGCCGAGTGGACCCCGAGCACGTACCAAGCCGGCACGAACTCGCCGACTACGCCCGTCGGCTTGGGCAGCTTGGCGATCACCGGCGAGCCGCTCGTCCCCCGGTGCAGCCGCGCGTCAGTGAGGAAGTACGGCTCCCCCTTGAACGGCATCGGGTAGACGCTCGCGATCGTGGCGTTGCGCACGATCGCCAGGTTATGCAGCGTGTCGTGGAAGCCGAGCGGAAAGCCAAGGATCAACACGTCTTGGCCGATCGGCAGCCCCTTGTCCTTCGCCAGCACATCTTCGGGCTGAAAAGCCGAGACGAAGTGGTTGGCCATCACCTGGGGATCGTTGATCGGCACGGCCACCACATCGGCGGCGGCGCCATGCTTGGGGTGCTCTTTCCAAACCGGCGCCCCATTATTGTAGAGCGGAATCTGGATGTCGTTTGTCTTGGTCAGTTCGTTGGCGTCGACGTGCAGCCGCAGCGCCAGCCCATCGGGCCGGTGCTGTGTTGGCTCGTTGATCACCACGTGCCGATTAGTGATCAGGTGTAGATAGCCGTCCTGCAGATAGAAGAACCCGGTGGCGTTGGTCATCTGCTGACCGTCGTTGAGCGTGAACACCTGCACGACGCGGACCAACAGCTCGTCGATCTTGATCGCCGGGGGCGCAGTGGGGGTGGGCTCGACGGGGCTCGGCACGGCGGACGGAGCAGGGACGGCTGGTTTCGGGGGCATAGATCGCTGAGTAAGAAGTTACGGTGCGTGAATCAGCCGCCAAACACTGCGAACGTCCGCCGTAGCGTTCATCCGCGCTCCATCGACACAGGTCAGCCCCGCAGCCCAGCCACGCTCGAGCCGCTGCGAACCGCAGGCGGAATCGGAACGACCCCACCGGCCCGCCGCTGCTCCAACTTGCGCGACCGGCGTAGTTGCTCGGGCAGTCCGCGAAAGCTGCGACCAACTCCCCAGAGCGGTTCTGTGTCCCCACGATAGCGGAAGCAAACCAAATGCCAAGCCGCGGCAGGCCGAGCGTTCGGATTCCCGAACCTCCTGCGGCGCGCCGGTGTCTCTGAACGCCGCCGGAGACGAACGGGTTTGGTCGTGGCCGCCCAGCGCATTTGCCCACGCCGGCTGTTACAATGTGCGGCCCAGCCCGGCCGCCCAAAACCGCCGTGGCCGTTACGCTTCGCGCCTTGGACCAAATTGATGCCGGTCGCCCTGGGCTGCAAAAACCTGGTGAAGCGCTACGACGGCAAGCCGCCGGTCGAGGCGGTGCGCGGACTGGATCTGGAAATCGCCGAAGGGGAATGTTTCGGCTTGCTGGGGCCCAACGGCGCCGGCAAGACGACCACCATCGAAATCCTCGAAGGGCTGCTGCCGGCCACCTCCGGCGACGTGCAGGTGCTCGGACGGAGTTGGGACAAACATGACGACGAAATTCGCCAGCGGATCGGCATCTCGTTTCAAGAGACGCGGCTGAGCGAGAAACTCTCGGTCCTGGAAACGGTCACGCTGTTTCGCAGCTTCTACCGCCGGGGCATTGCGCCCCAAGCGGCCCTCGAGCGCGTGTCGCTGGTCGAAAAGGGACCGGCCTGGGTCGGCAAACTCTCGGGCGGGCAGAAGCAGCGACTGGCCGTGGCCTGTGCGCTGGTGGGCGATCCCGAGCTGCTCTTCCTCGACGAACCCACCACAGGCCTCGACCCGCAATCGCGCCGCGAACTGTGGGAGATCATTCGCGACTTTCGCAGCCGCGGCCGCACCGTGCTGCTCACCACGCACTACATGGACGAAGCCGAGCGGCTTTGCGACCGCGTGGCCGTGGTCGACCACGGCAAAGTCATCGCCCTCGGTTCGCCGCGCGAACTGATTGCCAGCCTGGGCGGCGAACACGTGATCGAGTTCCGCGCCGAAGCGGCCGGTCGAACGGTCGAACTGACGACGAATGGGCAACTGGCCGGGCTGCCGAGCGTAAGCGAGGTGGCGGCCGAGGACGGCCTGATCCGCCTGTCGGTGGCGGAGCCGCACGTGGCGTTGCCGGCCCTGCTCGCCCGGCTCGACGGGCTTGGCTGCGAACTGGCCAGCCTGTCGACGCGGCACGCCAGCCTGGAAGACGTGTTCGTTCATCTGACAGGGCGCCGGCTGGCGGAGGAGGCAGCGGCGGCATGAGTCAAACAGCGACGGAAGCGACCGATCAACCGCGCTATTGGCCCCTCGGCCAATTGGTGCTGGCGCGGGTGCGCGAGTTCTATCGCGAGCCGGAGGCCGTTTTCTGGGTCTACGGCTTCCCCGTGCTGATGGTGCTCGCCCTGGGCATCGCCTTTCGCAACCGACCGATCGAAACGGTGCAGGTGGCGATCGTCAGCGCGCCCGCCGCCGAGCAAACCGCACGGGAGCTGGGAGAATCAGGCAAGACCGAGGCCGGCGCGCGGTTCGAAACCAGCGTGCTCGACGAAACGACGGCCCGCCGACAGCTCCGGACGGGCAAGGTTGCGCTCGTCGTGCTGATCTCGGAAAGCGGCGCCGCGGCGTCAAGTGGGCCAGCATACCAGTACCTTTTCGATCCCGGTCGACCGGAGAGCCTGGTCGCGCGGGCGGCCGTCGACGACGCGCTGCAACGGATTGCGGGGCGCAAGGACGTGGCAATCGTCGAAAACAAGGAGTTTGCGGAGCCGGGCGGCCGCTACATCGACTTCCTCGTGCCGGGGTTGCTCGGCATGAGTTTGATGGGGGGCGGGCTGTGGGGCGTGGGCTTCTTGATCGTCGACATGCGGATTCGCAAGTTGCTGAAGAGATTCTTAGCCACGCCGCTCAAAAAGCGCCAGTTTCTAGCCGGCATGATGCTCAGCCGGTTGGCGTTTCTCGTGCCTGAGGTGCTGGTGCTGCTGGCCTTCTCACGGTTGGCCTTCGGCGTGAAGGTTTATGGCAACTGGCTGGCCGTAACTGCGCTCATTCTGTTGGGCGCGGCCGCCTTCGCCGGCTTGGGCCTGCTGGTGGCCAGCCGGGCCAAAACGATCGAGGCCGTGTCGGGACTCATGAATCTGGTGATGCTCCCGATGTGGGTCTTCTCCGGCGTCTTCTTTTCGTCGGAGCGTTTTCCGGCGGCGCTGCAGCCCTTCATTCAGGCCTTGCCGCTCACGGTGCTGATCAACGCGCTGCGGGCCGTGATGCTCGACGGAGCAAGCCTGGCGTCGCAAACGCTGGCCGTGCTCGTGCTGCTCGGCTGGGCCCTCTGCACCTTCACGCTCGCGCTCAAGCTCTTCCGCTGGAACTGACGGGCCGGGAGCGGGCGGATCGCGGCGGCCCCCCTGTCCGCAGGGGTTTCTCCCCCCGTGTGGTACGGAATTTGCCGTACGGACGACCATTTTCTGGTCTCCGCCTTCCTGTGGCCTAAACTGAATTTATGGGCGTGTTTTCTGGCCGAGTTTGGCCGTGCTGCGCCGCTTTTCCGACTCATCTCCTCTCCATCTTGGATCGCGTGGTCCGCGACGCCACGGCAGGCGCTGCTCCTACTCGTTTGCCAGCGGACGCAACCCCGAAGGCTTTGGAATGATGACCTGTCATGACTTGGCTGCCCGCATCGAGCGGCTGCAGCCCGAGGCGGAGCCGCAGGAGGTGGCGCGATTGTGTTTGCTGTTGGCCAATAGCAGCGCGGAGACCGAGTCGCTGGCGGACGACGAGCGGCTCACCAAGGCCTGGCACGAAGTGGGGCTGCGGCTGCAAGCGGCAGCCGACCAACACGCCGCCATGACCGAAGAACTCGAGTCGCTGTCCCGCTCCGACCCGCGCCAATTTGGGCCGGAACAGATCTGGACCCTCGTCCGCGCGATCAAGGTGCAGAGCCAAATCCTGCAGTTCTACATCGGCGAAGGCGCGATCGACGTTTGACCGGCCCTAGCGGCTCGGCGGAGTCCAGGCGGGCGAATGCACCTTCTCCGCCCGCCACGGAGTGTTGTCCCCCAGCGACTCCTGCCAGGAACTCAACGCTCGCCGCAGCTCGAGCACTTGGCCGCCGTAGGCGGGGTCGCTGGCCAGATTGCGGGTTTCGTGCGGATCGTTCGCGAGGTCGAAGAGCTGCGTGACATCGACCTGAGGATAGCGGATCAGCTTGAACCGCTGGTCGCGCACGGCCCGCTGCACATCGCGGTAGGCGAGGAAGAGCGTCGGCCGAGTCGCCCCCGGTTCGCCGCGGAGCAGCGGCGCTAGGCTCTGGCCATCGAGCCGCTCCGGGAGCGACGCCCCCGCTAGTTCACAGAGCGTGGGGCAAATGTCGTGCAGGTAGACGAGCGCGTCTGACTTGCCAGCCGCAATGCCCGGCCCCGCGATCACGAGCGGCGCCTTCATCGAGTGGTCGTAGAGATTCTGCTTGCCCATCAGCCCATGGCTGCCAAGGGCCAAGCCATGGTCGGCCGAGAAGACGATGACCGTATTCTCGCGCATGCCCAACTCGTCGAGCGCCGCCAGCAGCCGGCCAAGATGGTGGTCGAGACCGCTGATCACGGCGTAGTAGTCGTGCAGGTGGCGTCGAATCTCGTCAGCCGTGCGTGGCCAAGGGGCCAGACGCTCGTCGCGGATTTCGAGCTCGCCGTTGTCGAACGGATGCAACGGCAAGAAGTTCGCCGGCAGCTTCAGCGATTCCGGGCGATAGAGCTCGCGATAGGCGGGCGCCGCCACGCGCGGATCGTGTGGATTGCTGAAGGCCAAGTACATGCAGAAAGGCCGCGACTTGTCGCGCGAGCGCAGGGTTCCGATGGCCTGGTCGACGATCTCGCGCCCCGGCTCGCCGGAACTGCGGTCTCGGTCGTCGTCGACGTACTTGTTGACTTCGAACAACGCCTGGATGGCGGTCGCCGTGTTGCCGCGCTTGCCGTGATGGTAGGTCGCGTAGCCGCGCTCATTCAGCGCCCGCGGCAGGTTGAAGCGGTCCGCCGGCGCAAGCGCCCCTTGCCAGCGAAAATAGCTCTGACCGGAGAGCAGCATGTTGCGGCTCGGCGTGCAGACCGCCGGCATGTTCGCGCCCAAGCAATAGGCGTTGGTGAACACCCGACCCGCGCGGACCAGCCCATCGAGATGCGGCGTCTTGACGTCCGGGTTGCCGAGCGCCCCGATCACGTCGGCCCGCAGATCGTCGGCGAAGAGGAACACGATGTTGGGCCGCTCGGTCGCCGCAGCGGCCGCGGCCATAGCGCACCACATCCCCGCAGCCAACAGCAGCGCGCGGCGCAGTCGTCGCACACCGTTCACCGCTCGATCCTCACCACGCGGTGGTTGTCGCTGTCGGCGATGTAGATGAAGCCGTCGGGGCCGATTGCCACGCCATGCGGCCGGGCGAGCCGCGCCTCGGTGGGCGGGCCGCCAAGCCCCTCTTCGCCTGGCGCTCCGATGCCAGCGATCCGCTCGATGCGCTTGGTGGCGGGAAAGAACCGCCAGATGACGTGGTTCTCCGTGTCGGCGATGAGCACGTTGCCATCGCGGTCGAGGCAGGCGTGTTTGGGGCCATTGAAGCGCGCGTGCCTGCCAAGCTCGATATCGGGCGAATAGCCCGCACGGCCGTCGCCGGCGACTGTGTAGACGCGGTTCTTGGGAGTGGCGAACCGCAGGCAGTGCCCGCCGCGCTCCACGATGTAGACGTTGTCGTGGGCGTCGTACGCTACTGCCCGCGGGTCGATCAAAGGAACCGAAGCCGCCACGGCGCCATCCTTGGGCGCCCCCCGCTCGCCGTTGCCGGCAATCGTCTTCACGGCGCCGGTCTTGAAGTCGATGGTCCGGACGCGGCGGTTGTCGAGGTCGGCGACCGCCAAATGGTCGCGCCGCGGTGAGAGCGACAGGCTGTAGACGCCACCGAACTTGGCCTGCGGCCCCGGCACGTCGTCGGGCGTGAAGCCCTTTTCTCCTGTGCCGAAGAGCGCGGTGACGACGCCGGTGTCGAGATCGATCTGGCGAATGCGGTGATTGTTGGTGTCGGCCACCAGCAGCTTGCGGTCGCGCACCAGGATGTGATGGATGTGGTTGAACCGCGCGGCGGTGGCAGGGCCGCCGTCGCCGGCGTCCCCGGCTTGGCCGTCGCCGGCGAAGTGGGTGAGCTTGCCCTGCGGATCGACCTTGAGGATGCGGCCGCCGGAGTGTTCGGCGATGTACAAGTTCCCCTGCGCGTCGAAGTCGGTGGCGAAAGGCTCGTTCAGCTTGGCCTGCGTAGCCGGCACGTTCTCGGTCCCCGAGCCGCCGCCGGCCACGAGCATCAACCGCTCGGCGCCGCGCGAAGCTGCTGGGAACGAGAGCACGAGCACGGTGAAGAGAGCGCGGTGCAGCATCGGTTGCAGGAGAAAAGAGTCAGCTTGTTCGGAAAAAAACGCTCGAAGCGGACCTGTAAGCCGGGTTTTGTGCCGCGAAGCGCGAACGTTTCGCGGTGGCGGCCATTCATCTAGGAGGCCGGTTGCCCGGCCCCTCGAGCAGCCTACCCGGAAGTGCGAGCGGGCCGGACCGACCCGCCGCTCCCGCCGGCAGAGCCGATGGGGCGTTCCTTCCTTATTTGGCCTTGCTCCGGGTGGGGTTTACCTAGCCAGGCTGGTCGCCCAGCCTGCTGGTGAGCTCTTACCTCACCGTTTCACCCTTACCGAAGGCGGCCGGCCGAAGCCCGCCGCCCTAGGCGGTTTGCTTTCTGTTGCACTTTCCCTAGCCTGCAAAGGCCGGTGGGAGTTACCCACCACCCTGTCCTGCGGAGCCCGGACTTTCCTCCCGCCGCCAAGTTTGGCGACCGGCGGCCGCCCGGCCCGCCTCGAGCGAACACTATCGTAAGCCATGGCGGCGCTGTCAGCCACCAGAGGTCATCGCCCTGGGCCAACGCACCGCGCCTTTGCTAAAGTAACCCGCACGTAGCCCGGACAACCCGTGTGTGCAACGGTGAAGCGCCGCTCGCGCAATTTGGCTCGCGGCTACGCCCTTACCAACGGCGTTCGACGCTGCTCAGCACTCGGCACACGAATGAGCCGGCTACTGTGGCCTGCGCCGACAGAATGAGAACCCCGACCACTCCCTTGCCATGACCTTCGTGCGGCCCGAGATCGAGCGGATGCGCGGCTACGTGCCTGGGGAGCAGCCCCAGGGGGGCAAGTTCATCAAGCTCAACACCAACGAGAATCCCTATCCCTGTTCGCCCAAGGTCGTCCAGGCGATCGAAACCACCCTGCGCGGCGGGCTGGCCCGCTACCCTGATCCGCTCGGCACGGCTTTTCGCCTTCGCGCGGCGGACGTGTTGGGCGTCGAACCGAGCATGATCCTGTGCGGCAACGGCAGCGACGACATTCTCACGATCGTCACCCGCGCGTTCGTCGGCGCCGGCGAACTGCTCCGGCTGCCGACGCCCAGCTACGTTCTCTACCGCACGCTGGCCGAACTGCAGGGGGCCAGATCCGAAGAAGTGCGCTTCGAGGCCGATTGGTCGCTCGGCGACGCCTTTGCCGCCGCCGGACCGGGCCTCAAGCTGGCGTTCCTGCCGAATCCCAACAGCCCGTCCGGCACGGTCCTGTCGCCGGAGCGGATTCTCGAACTGGCCGAACGGCTTCCCTGTCCGCTCTTGGTGGACGAGGCCTACGCCGACTTCGCCGAGCAGAACTGCCTGTCGCTGGTCGCGCGCAACCCCAAGATCATGGTCTCGCGGACCTTGAGCAAGTCGTATGCGCTGGCGGGGCTGCGGTTCGGCTTTCTCGTGGCGCAGCCGCAGGTGATCGAGCACCTCATGAAGGTGAAGGACTCGTACAACTGCGACGCCCTGTCGATCGCCGGGGCAACCGCGGCTATCGACGACCAGACTTGGCTGGTCGACAACCGCGCCAAGGTGATCGCCTCGCGTGGGAAACTGACTCAGGCGCTGCGGTCGCTCGGGTTCGCGGCCGTAGAGTCGCAAGCCAACTTCGTCTGGGCGCCGCATCCCACGCGGCCGGTCAAGCCGCTCTACGAAGGGCTCAAGGCGAGCCAGATTCTGGTCCGCTGCATGAATTATCCCGATTGGGGAGACGGGTTGCGGATCTCCGTGGGCACGGACGACCAGTGCGATGCCTGCATCGCTGTCTTGCGATCTCTGCTGACCTAAGTGCGACGGCCAGGAGGCGCGACCGATGAGCGCAGCGGCGGATGATTCGGCGGGCCGGCCGGCGCGGCTGGCTCCCTGGCAGGTGCTCGCCACGCAGGAGCTCTTTGTCCGCGCGCCTTGGCTGAGCGTACATCAAGAACAGGTGCAATTGCCGTCGGGCCGGGTGTTGGACGACTTCTATCGCGTCGTGCTGCCGGAGTTCGCGCTCGTGGTGCCGACGACTCCCGAGGGGCTGTTCGTCATGGTTCGCGGCTACAAGCACGGCGCGCGGCAGGTGGCGCTCAGTCCGCCCGCCGGTCTGCTTGGCCCCGGCGAAGCGCCGCAGGCTGCCGCAGAGCGGGAGCTGCTCGAGGAAACGGGGTACGCGGCCAAGAGTTGGCGATCGCTCGGACGGTTCGTGGCCGACGGCAATCGGCAATGCGGCGCCATGCACCTGTTTCTCGCTAGCGACGCGCGGCCTACCGCCGCCGTCCAGGAAGACGATACCGAGGTGCTGAACGTCGAATTGCTTACGCGGGAAGAGCTGCTGAAATCGATTGGTTGCGGGGAGATCGCCACGCTTGCGGCCGCGGCCGGAATCGGCCTAGCGCTCGCGCTGCGGGCGAGTGGGGCGCAACCCGAAAGCCAAGTGACGACAGCGCAAGAGGTTCCCTAGGTCGGAAGGGCCTCGTCTTAGCGCGGATCACTACCGGCTCGTGACCCCGGAAATCGATCCGCGCCTCTCGGAGACGCTCACGTTGGCGCTCACAGGCACAAGGGCAATGCCCAGCGCGGCTCCCACGCTGACCCGCGTTCCTCGCCCGCTACGACGAAGCAACCGTCTCGCCGCCGTCGAGCCCGCCGAAGCGGCGGCGGCGGGCCGCGTAGTCGCGGATCGCCTGGTGGAGTTCGGCCTCGGCGAAGTCGGGCCAGCAGAGCCGCGTCACCCACAACTCGGCATAGCTGATCTGCCACAGCAGGAAGTTGCTCAGCCGCAGTTCCCCCGCCGTCCGCACGAGCAAATCGGGGTCGGGCATGCCGGCCGTGTACAGGCAATCAGAGATGGTTTGTTCGTTGATCTGAGCCGGGTCGAGCTGACCCGCCCGGACCTGTTCGGCCACGCGGCGTACCGCGTCGACCAACTCGCCGCGGCCCCCGTAGTTCACCGCCAGGCACAGGTGCGTGCCCGTGTTGGCGCTGCTCAGCTCGATCGTCTTATCGATCTCGCGGAGCGTGGCGGCCGGAATGTCGTCGCGGCGGCCGATCACGCTCAGGCGGATGTTCTGATCGAGAATCGTGGCCCGCTCCTCGATCATGTACTGCTCGAGCAGATGCATGAGGAAATCGAGCTCCGGCTGCGGGCGCTTCCAGTTCTCACTCGACAGGCAATAGAGCGTGAGCTGGCCGATCTTGAGCCGGGCGCATTCCTCGGTGACGCAGCGCACGCTGGCCACACCGCGGCGATGCCCTTCGACGCGCGGCAGTCCACGGCGCTGGGCCCAGCGGCCGTTGCCGTCCATGATGATGGCGATGTGCCGCGGCCAGCGGTCGCGGGAGAGGTCGGCAAGCTCGTCGGCAGAGGCGGGGGCTGTGGTGGACAAGGCCTGGAGCTCCCAGTAACCGTACGCAGGTGATTCGTTCGCAGGGCCCAAAATGCAGCCCTGCCCCGGTGATTGTAACTTTACATCACAAAGTACGCGAGAGGGGCTGCGGAAGTTCGGCAAGATTTCGTGGCCGTCGGCGGCCTGCCCGCCGTATTGGGGGGCCAGCGGCCCGCTACCCCAGCAGGACCGACTTCACCTGGCCTTCTGACACCAGTTTGAGGGGCCGCCCTTGCGGTCCCAGAATCGTCGTCTCGGGATCGATTCCCAGCAAGTGGTACATCGTGCAGAGCACGTCCTTGGGGCTGATCGGCTCCTCGTCGACGAACGCCCCTTGTTTGTCGGTCCGCCCCACCGCCTTGCCGCGAGCGAAGCCGCCGCCCGCCAGGAGGTTGCAATAAGCCCCCGACCAATGCTCGCGCCCCGCACCGCGCACGGTGCTGCTCAACCGCGGCGTGCGGCCGTGCTCCGTCAGGCACAACACGAGCGTGTCGTCGAGCATTCCCCGCTGCTCTAAATCGGTAAGCAGCGCCGAGAGAGCCCGGTCGAGCCCCGGCAGCAACTCGTCCTTCAGCCGCTCGAAGTGGCTGAAGTGCGTGTCCCAGGCGGAGTTCGCGGTCTCATACTCGTCCCAGAAGACCGAGACCACGGTCGCCCCCGCCTCGAGCAGCCGCCGCCCGGCCAGCGTCGCCTGGCCGAACAGCGTCATGCCGTACTGCTCGCGCCGCTCGAGCGGTTCCTGCTCGAGATCGAGCGCCCGTTCGACCGTGGGCGAGCCGATCAGCGCGTAGGCCTGCTCTTGGGCGCGGCTCAGCACCTGGCCCGACAACGTCTGGTCGAGCGCCCGCCGCCCCTCCTCGAGCTGCGCCACGAGGCTGCGGCGCTGCGCCAGCCGGTCGAGCGTGATCTCGGGGCCCAGCTCGGCCCCGCTGGCCAGGCTGAGCTTCCCTTCGCGCGCGATGCCGGCATACGGGTCGGGCACCGGCACGTCGCGCTCGCCGCGCCAGCGGTCGATCTTCTGCGTCGCCTGCCCGGTGAACTCGGTCCACACCGGGTTCAGCCCGCGTCCCAAGAATCCGCCGTAGGGGCCGCCGCGCTGGAACTCGGGCGCGCGGCTGCTGAAGGGAAACGGCAGGGCGATGTCGAAGGGCACGCCGGTCGCCGGTCCGCCGCCGCGCTGCTCGTGCAGGTACTCGAGCACGCTGCCGAAAAACGGCCAGTGACGGGCATCGTAGGGCCCCAGCTCCATCGGAATGTCGACCCGGTCGACGCCGGTCAGCGTGTAGGCGGCCGAGTGGATGTTGTAGGGGTGCGTCATCGAGCGGATGAAGCAGCAGCGGTCGGCCAGCTTGGCCAGCCGCGGCAAGTGCTCGCAGAGCTGCAAGCCTGGCACGGCGCTGGCAATCGGCCGAAACTCGCCGCGGATTTCGGCGGGCGCCTCGGGCTTGAGGTCCCACAGTTCGTGCTGCGCCGCCGCGCCATAGAGATAGAGCAGGATCACCCGCTTGGCCTGCCCGAAGCGTCCGTGCCCCGCCGGGCTGGCCGTCGCCGCCCGAGCGCCGCCTGGCTGCGACGACAAACCGGCGAGCGCCAGGCCGCCTGCCTGGAGCAGTGCGCGGCGCGAAACGCGGCCGCAGAGATTCAAGGGGGAGCCGAGGATGCGCAACATCGAGCGAGTGGCCGGGGAGACCGAGGGGCGGGACTCGACGCTCCGGCATTATGCCCGACGAGGGGACCGACGATCAACGGTCGACGGCTAAGGACGACCCTTTTCCATGAAGTCTTCGATCGTCTGCGAGCTGCCTCCTTCGGCTCGGGAGCGCGGCTGCGCGCCCGTGGACCAATGACCTCCGCCGCTCCGTCCGAAACCGCCGCTGCGTTTGGGCTGCGGGCTCGCGAAAGCGTTGCCCGCTGGCGTCGTAGGCGCTGCTGCGCCGCGGCCGAAGAACAGGTTGCCGGTGGAGACCAGAAAGTTCGTAGCGCCGTCTTGCACGCGCACCCACCACCTCGTTCCGCCGGGGGCGGCTCCGCCGGAACTGCCCCAGGCGGCCCACTTGGTCTCCTTGCCTTGGCTGGCAGCAGGCGACAAAGAAAGGCAGACCGCGATGACGATCAACCATAAGCGGCGCATGATGGGTTCCTCCGTGAGAAATCTAGCGGTGGATTGCTGGGGGCTCGCTTCGCTCGACCCCAGCCACCCCTGGGGTGGCGGATTGTAGAAGGGAAGCTACTCGGCAACAACGCCGGCACGGCGGCGGAATCCCGGCGAATCGGCAGCGCAGACTGCACCGCTACCTGCTACTGGCGGAAGTTGCCGCTTCGCCCTCATCCTGCTAGGCTGGTCGGCTTGTTCGAGCCCGGTTCCGGCCTGCCGAGCGAGCTGTCCCCACGCCTCTCTAAACTGCCCCGTTGCCCCAAATGCCGTCGCGCGTCGTCTGCGATTACCAGTGCGAGATCGGGGAAAACCCCCTCTGGCATCCCGATGAGGGCTGCCTGTACTGGACCGACATCCCGCGCGGCCGCCTGTTCCGCTACTTCCCCGCTACCGGCAAACATGAGCAGGTGTACCAGGGCCGCGTTGTCGGCGGGTTCACGCTGCAGACAGACGGTTCGCTTCTCCTCTTCATGGACCGCGGCACGGTGGCGGTCTGGCGCAAGGGGAAGATCGTGCGGACGATCATCGAGGAGTTGCCGGAGGAGCTGAACACCCGCTTCAACGACGTGATCGCCGACCCCGAAGGCCGCGTCTACGGCGGCACGATGTCGATCAAAGACGCCGAGGGTCGGATCCTCCGGCACGGCCGCTTCTACCGCCTCGATCGCGACGGCTCGATCGACAAGCTGGCCGACGGCATCGGCACCTCGAACGGCCTGGGCTTCACGCTCGACCGCCGCACGCTCTACTACACCGACACGGGCATCAAGACGATCTGGCAGTTCGACTACGACCAAAAGACCGGCGCTCTGGCCAACCAGCGCCCCTTCGTGAAAGTGCCTGACTGCGAAGGGGAAGGCAAGCCCGACGGCATGACGGTCGACAGCCAGGGGGACATCTGGTCTGCCCGCTGGGACGGCTCGTGCTGCGTGCGCTATTCGCCGGCCGGCGCGGAGCAGGAGCGGCTGAACTTCCCGACCAAACGCGTCAGCTCGGTCGCCTTTGGCGGCCCTGAGCTCACGACCATGTACTTCACCACCGCTGGCGGCCAAGACCGCGCCGCCAACGGCGCCACCGCCGGCGCGCTCTACGCCGTGGAAGCGAGCGTGCCCGGCGTCCCCGAATTCCGCTCCCGCATTGCTGTTTGATTGAACCACGGAGACACGGAGACACGGAGAAGAGTTAAGCCAGATGATGCTGAAAGTGCGAGCGTCCTTTGTCTTGGGCCATCCTTCCCGCCACGTTTCCAATCTTCGTGCGACTCGAATGTTATTCTCCGTGTCTCCGTGCCTCCGTGGTTGATAACACCATCCATGCCTGACCTTTGTGATTTCGGTTTGATTGGCCTCGCCGTGATGGGCGAGAACTTGGCCCTGAACATCGAGAGCCGCGGCTACAAGGTGGCGGTCTACAACCGCACCACGAGCGTAACCGACGACTTCATGAAAGGCCGCGCCGCCGGCAAGAAATTCGCCGGCTGCCACTCGCTCGAAGACCTGGTCAAGGTGCTCGCCGCCCCGCGCAAGGTCATGCTCATGGTCAAGGCCGGCGCGGCGGTCGATGTGCTCATCGACCAGCTCATTCCGCTCCTCTCCAAGGGGGACGTCATCATCGACGGCGGCAACACCCTCTTCTCCGACACCGAGCGCCGTACCAAGCGTGTGGAAGAAGCGGGGCTGCTCTTCATCGGCACCGGCGTGTCGGGCGGCGAAGAGGGCGCGCTCAAGGGCCCCAGCATGATGCCCGGCGGCAGCGAAGCCGGTTGGCCGCTCGTGAAGCCCGTCTTCCAGGCGATCGCGGCCAAGGTCGGCCCGAAGAACGACATTCCCTGCTGCGAGTGGGTCGGCCCCCGCGGCGCAGGACACTACGTGAAGATGGTCCACAACGGCATCGAATACGGCGACATGCAGCTCATCTGCGAAGCCTATTGGATGCTCAAGCAGGCCGCCGGCCTCTCGAACGAAGACCTCTACGAAGTCTTCTCCGAGTGGAACACCGGCGAGCTCGACAGCTACTTGATCGAGATCACGCGCGACATCTTTAGCGTCAAGGACCCCGACTCCGGCGACTACCTGGTCGACCGCATCCTCGACACCGCCGGCGCGAAGGGCACCGGCAAGTGGATGAGCCAGCTCGCGCTCGACCTGGGTGTGCCCAGCACGCTCGTGACCGAGGCCGTGTATGCCCGCTGCCTGAGCGCGCTCAAGCAAGAGCGCGTGCGGGCGAGCAAGCTGCTGCGCGGTCCCAACGGCAAGTACACCGGCCCGCGGAGCGAGTTCGTCGAGGCGGTGCGGCAAGCGCTCTACGCTTCGAAGATCTGCAGCTACGCCCAAGGTTACGTGCAGCTCCAGGCGGCGGCGGCCGAGCACAAGTGGCCGCTCAACTACGGCAGCATCGCCATGCTGTGGCGCGGCGGCTGCATCATCCGCGCTCGGTTCCTCGACCGCATCAAGGAAGCCTTCGACGCCGATCCGAAGCTCGAAAACCTGCTGCTCGCCCCCTACTTTCGCGACGCCGTGCAGGCGGCCCAGCCCGCCTGGCGCGAGGTGGTGGGTCAAGCGGTCCGCCTCGGCATCCCGACGCCCGCCTTCGCCGCGGCCCTGGCCTATTACGACGGCTACCGCGCCGAACGCCTGCCGGCCAACCTACTGCAAGCCCAACGCGACTACTTCGGCGCGCACACTTACCAGCGGACGGACAAGGAAGGGACGTTTCATACGGAGTGGCTGGAGTTGCGGAAGAAACCTAATGGGTAGGTGGCGGATTCTCGAGTTCCTGCGCAAGCTGCTTGGTCGTCGTCCTTCCGAAGAGTTCGCTCTGTCGGAGGCGCAGATGCAGTTTCTTCGCAGGGAAGCCGAAAAGATCCTCGCCAAACGTCCTAAGGGAGCGGAACTAGACCTTAACCAAGCGTACCGTCGGCGGTCGTGCGGGGTGGGGGCGTAAAAAAACTCGAAATCCTTCGGGCGTGGGCGGGGTTTCATGGGTGTACGAAGCTCATGAAGCCAACCCCGACGAAGGAGTTTCGAGTGAAG
>JBGAPH010000013.1:0-138311 GCA_044221365.1 Pirellulales bacterium | reverse complement strand
TAGAGCGATTGCTGTTCGTGATGCGGCAAGAGCGTGCTCCGCCAGGAGAACGACTGCCACTCGGCAAAGTACCGGTAGCCCGGCACGGAGCGGCCACTCTGGTCGAACGCCGCCCGCGTCCACGCCGGCAAGTGCTGCCGGTTGGCCTCGGCATAGACATGGAGCGCCAGGCCGATCTGCTTGAGATTGTTGACGCAGAGCATCCGCCGCGCCGCCTCGCGGGCGGCTTGGACTGCCGGCAGCAACAAGGCGATCAGCACGCCGATGATCGCGATCACGACCAGCAGCTCGACCAGCGTCAGGGCTCGGCGACGGGTTAGTGCGATGTCCTTTTCGTCCTTACTTTCCCCAATCCTGGTCGCGGATCCGCTTCGCCGCCGCTGCGGGAGACGAGCCGCTGGGCGAAGGTCCTCGCGCGGAAGTGGCTGTCGACATCGCCCGGACGCTGCCGTCGCAGAGCAGGACGTTGCCAGTTCCGGGATGATAGGCGTAGATGCCCGAGACATTGATCTCGTTGACTCTGACGGCGTCGGGAAACATGTCCAACTCGCACGTCAGCCAAGGGCCTAGCGAAAGGCCGAGCTCGTAGTCTGTTCGCGGATGCCAGACGAAGTTTGGCTTTCCCGCCTGTTCGACAACCAGCAGCGTGTTCGACAACCCATCATCGACGTCGGTCAGCCGCGGCGATTTGCAATGGTCGCTGCGGCCTTCTTCGGGCGAACCGGGCTCCAGTACGATGTGAACCGTCGACCAGACGCCTCGGAACCTGGGATTCCACGCCCCATCGCCGCCGATGCCGTGTGAGCCCGCATAATCGCAAGCGGCGGCGGGCGGTCCCCTGGGCGGGGCCGGCTCGCCGATGTTGGGAATGATTCGCCGATAGCCGGGCGTCGAGGGCACTGATAGATCGTCAGAATCGTGGCCAGGACGCCCTGATTGGCCTCGGCGGCGGCCGGCGGCCGGCGAAAATCGAGCTGGTTATAGAGCGATTGCTGTTCGTGATGCGGCAAGAGCGTGCTCCGCCAGGAGAACGACTGCCACTCGGCAAAGTACCGGTAGCCCGGCACGGAGCGGCCACTCTGGTCGAACGCCGCCCGCGTCCACGCCGGCAAGTGCTGCCGATTGGCCTCGGCATAGACGTGCAGCGCCAGGCCGATCTGCTTGAGATTGTTTGCGCAGTGCAGCCGCCGCGCCGCCTCGCGGGCGGCCTGGACCGCCGGGAGCAACAAAGCGATCAGCACGCCGATGATTGCGATCACGACCAGCAGCTCGACCAGCGTCAGGGCTCGGCGGTGATTCATGGCAAAAACACTTGGGTCCGCAAATCGTCCATTCGATTGTTTTGCAGGCACCGCCCTCTCAAAACGACCACTCTGCGGCATGCAGGCGCCGCAGAGTGGTTCGACCAAGACACCCCAGCTACGTGCATGACGAACAGCAACTCATCGTCGTGTTCGTGCTGCAGGAGCCACACCCAGTGAGGTTGGAGTACTCGCCGCTTCCAGGGTATTGGCAATACGTGCCATCGCCGACGCAGAACTTTGCGTTGGTCGTCACGCTGCCATAGCAGTAGCTCCCGCTGCCCGACGTCCACCACCGCAACAACAGGCAGGACGACTGCGGTTGAAGGATCTGGCCCGTCCCGCTGTACACGCAATAGCCGATGTTGTAGGGCGCACGTTTTCGTGCAACCCTGCCCGTACACGCGTCCGCCGGTGTAGGCGGCGCCGAGGGAGAGCAGCGCCAGGGCCGCCACCCAGGTAGGAAACTTCCGTCGCTCGTTCATGCTTCACTCCTTTTCTCGAGAACTCGAGGAAACAACTCGTTCGGTCCCCCGCGGACCACGCCGCCGGGCAACCGCGAAACATGCGACCAGCCCCAACAAGATCACGGCCCCAACCAAGTAGTCTGTCCACAAAAGCAGCGGTTGTAGTTCCTGGGCCGCCGTCACATCGCGCAGCGCCGCTTGGCTCGGCTCGCTCTCGATCAATTGCCAGTGGGTCGCCCCGCGCCGCAACTCCTCCCCCAGGATTGGACGACGCGAGCCGTCGGCCCGGACGATCGACTCCCGCGGCGCTACCGGCGAACGCACCCAGGTCCGCGGCGGTGCAGGCACTTCGAACGCGGCGGCCGCCACCGGCCCGTTCACTTCCCAACGGGTGGACCGGCCGTCGATTTGCTGCCGGAGCTACTCGGGCTCCACCGCCGTATAGAACAGGCACTTCCAGGTCGAGGGGAGCCACTCCCCCGACTCATGCCGGAGCCGGACGCGTTCCTCTTGGCGATGCTGGGCGTCGCCTTGCTCGCGATTCGGCGCCGCGGCTCGCGCGCCGCTCGGGTAAGTGAGGCCGGGGGCTAAGAGAAGTCGCCTTGTCCGCCAGACCGTCAGACCGTCAAGTGCGCGCGGCAACGCTCCGCGAACCAGTCGGCAGCGCCAAAGGCGCTGGCACCGGCCTAGCCGCCGGCAGGGCTAGGTTGCGCTCGACGAGCAGCGCCTCGTAGCAGGCCAGCGTCTGCTCCCAGATCCGTTCCGGCGTGAATTCGCGCAGCACGCGCTCCTGCCCCGCCTGGCCGTGACGGGCGGCTAGTTGCGGATCCTGCAAATAGCGCAGCAGCGCGCGGGCCAATGGCTCCACGGCGCCTTGCTCGACGAGCGTGCCGGTCGCCCCGTCGGCCACGGCGTCGATTACTCCGGTGGCCCGGCAAGCCACAACCGGCTTGCCCGCGGTCGCGGCTTCGAGCACCGCCAGGCCGAAGCCTTCGCGGCGACTGGGAAAGGCGAACACGTCCATCAGCAGATAGTAGGGAGCGGGGTCAGGCACCACGCCGGTGATCGTGACGGCCGGATCGCCGCGCAGCGCCGCAGCCACGTCGGCCGGCAGGGCGTCTCCTGATTCGAAATCGCCCACGATCAACAGCCGCGCGTCTGGAAACTGTTCGCGCACGTGCTGGAAGGCCGCATACAAATCGGCGGTTCCC
This sequence comes from Pirellulales bacterium, assembly GCA_044221365.1. GTDB lineage: Bacteria > Planctomycetota > Planctomycetia > Pirellulales > JBGAPH01 > JBGAPH01. Next base: position 135,332 of record JBGAPH010000013.1, on the reverse strand, counting down.
TTGTCGCGCACGAGGCGCCCGACGTACCCCACCACGGGCGCACCTTCCGGCAAACCCAGCTCGCCCCGCAGGCGATTGGCCTCCGCACGGCGCCCATCGGTCGGCAGAAAACGCTGGGCCTGGATGCCATTCACGGTGCCTTGGCCCATTACGGTCACCTTGTGGGCCGGAGCAAAGCCATGCTCCACATAGAGGCGGGCCAGGCTCGGACTCACGCAGACCACGCGGTGCGCGCAACCCGCCGCGAGTCGCTCGGTCCATCCGAGCACCCGTCGTTTCCATCCCCGAGTCGTTTCGAGCCGCAGCCCATGCAGCGTATAGATCCGCACGGGCACGCCCGCCAACCGCGCCGCGATCAAGCCCAACAGGCCCCCTTTCGCGGTGCCGGCGTTGACCACGGTTGGCTTGAGCCGCCGGAGTTGCCCAACGAGGCGTGCGAGCGACTTGAGATCGGCTGCCGGCCGAATTTCGCGCTCCATCGGCGACGCTAGCACCCCGACCCCTTCGTGCTCGGCAATCCACGCCAGATCGGGTCCCGGCGAGGCGATCACGTGGACGTCGAACCCTGCCCTGGCCATGTAGGCGAGCTGCCCCCGCAGGAAGTTCTTGGCCGACGGTGCGATCGTCGTCAGATAAACCAACTTCGGGGCGGCGCCTGAGGAACTGGCCGACATGCGGGGTATTCTCGCCTATCCCCCGGCCTCAGGCGGCCGCGCGGCGGTTAATGCGAGCCGAGCTCGCTGCGCACGCGCTCCACGTCCTCAGCGGTTACGCCCACGCCGTCGAGCTCGAGCATGCCGGCAATCTCTTGCGCGTTGGCATGCGGATGGAGCTGCAACCGCTCGCGAATCGCCTCGGTCGTGTCGACCTTGTCCGGAGAGTGAGTAAGGGAATCGTGCTGCTTCGCGCCAGAAGGTTTCATGGCAATAGCTCCTTGTGAGGGCTGAGGTTAGTCCCAGCAACCCAAACAGCTACAAATGCCATGCCAACGGCATAATGCCTACAAACAGACTAATCGCCCCCGGCAAAACCCGCCATCCCCCTCCCGCGGACGGCCGCGCCGGCAACCCGGCGAGCGGGCTGGCCAGCTAGCGTTCGAGCGGCAGCTCAAAGCAAGCGGCCTGCTCCCCGCTGCGAACCAGCAAGTAGCGGCCGCCGGCGAGCGCGAGGTTGTTCCAGCATTTGCCTTCCACGGCGGGAAAGCTGCCCAACTCGCGATACGCCTCGGGGGTGGCCTCGACCAAGGCGACGTGCCCTTCTTCGGACTGCACGAGCAGCAGATCGCCCACCCGCATCACCTGGCCGTGGTTGTAGCGGCCCTTCTTCCAGCGTGGTTTGCCGGTTTCTACGTCCAAGCACTCGAGAATGCCATCGTCGAGGCCATAGGCCAGGCCGTCGTGGAGCACGATGTTGGCGAACTTGGTTTTCATCACGCGTTTGGGGCCGCCCCACTGGTCCTCGGTCGACCATTGGCCATCCGAGCCTTTGCGAACGGTGAAGACCGTGGCGCCGACGCCGTAGCCCTTCGAGATGAACACGCGGTCATCCGAGAGCACCACAGGCTGCGAGGTGTTCGCGGCGCCGTTGCTCTGCCCCGGCCAGGAAAATTCCCAGAGCAACTTGCCGCTCTCGGCGTCGTGCCCGGCCACATGCGTCTCGTTGACGATCAGGATTTGTGGCACGCCGGCCAGCGTGGCTTCGACCGGCGAAGCATACGCCGACAGTTCGTTGCCGCCGCTCCACACGCGTTCGCCCGTGAGCTTATCGTAGGCCACGAGCGAGCGGCCATTGCCGCCGCCAGCGCTCACAATCACCAGCTTGTCCGTCACGAGCGGCGAGCCGCTCTTGCCCCACTGCACGTTCGGCGCGCCGTTGTCGGCCAAAATGTCCTTCGACCACAGGACCTTGCCCGTCGCGCCGTCGAGACAGTTGAGCAGACCGGTCGCGCCCTGAGCGTAGACGCGGCCTGCGTCAATCGTCGGCGTGGCGCGAGGTCCCAGGCCGCCGAGGAAGTCGTCGAACCGCCCTGGGGCGGCGTGCGACCAGAGGAGCTTACCCGTCTTCACGTCGTAGCAGGTGACCAGTTCCTGATCCCCTCGCTGTTCCTGTGTGACGGCGAAGTCCCCCACGGTGGAGAACGCAGACCAGCCGGCGCCGATGGCTTGCTTCCAGAGCAGTTTGGGCGGGTTGGCCGACCAATCGCGGGCCAAGCGCACCCCCTCTACTTCCGCCCGCCCCTTGGGGCCGAGGAAACGCGGGTAGTCGAGGGCAGAGACGGGCGGAAACGGCGCCGCAGCTTGTGTTTCGGCAGGCGGTGCAGCTTCGGCGAGCTGCCGATCGGCCGGCGTCGACCAGCGCAGCCCGAATCGCGGCAACATCGCGCCCGAGAAGCCTTCGATTCGAACGCAGACCCCCATCAACACAGCCGCGGCCAACCCGCCGGCCAGCAACGTGAGGCGCGTCCGCCCGGGCCAAGGACCGCGGACCACGGCCCAGCCAAACAGCAGCACTACGCCCAAGAAGGCGCCGAGCATGCTGACGATGTTGCCCAGCCCGCTCTCAACTCCGTCGCGCAGCAGCCACTGCCCCGCCCCGATGGCGAAGACCGCCAGCGCAAGGACGACCCAAGGGAAGATCACCCGCCTGCGTCGCACAGGCGATTGCGCCGGGGCCCCCGCACGTTGCACCTCGGTCATCCGCTTCACTCCTTCGAAGAACCGACTCGCGAAATCCTAGGTGCGGCTGGTTACTTCGACCAGGTGGTAGCCAAACTGCGTCTTGACGGGACCCTGGACTTGTCCCACGGGCGCGCTGAACACGACTTTGTCGAACTCAGGCACCATCTGTCCAGGGCTGAATTCGCCGAGCTCGCCCCCCTGCTTGCCGGAGGGGCAAGAGGAGTGCTTCTTGGCCAGGGCGGCAAAGTCGCCGCCGCCGGCGATCTCGTCTTTCAGCTTCTGACAGGCGTCTTGCGTGGCGACGAGAATGTGACGGGCGCGGGCACGAGGCATCGGGTTCGCTTTCGGATCTAAGGGGGAGGGATTCAGATAGGCCAAAGAGCACGCCTTGGGGCACGCCGCGAGGCCGGTTCAGCGATGCCCCATGATATACGTTTGGCGCTGGGATGGCGATGAGGGCCGTGGACGACCGCGGCGGTTGCCAGCGGTGGGGAGCAGACGGCTGCCGGGCCGCAAGCTTTGCCGCATCGGAGCTGGGGGCGGCAGCGCTTGGAAGCGCGCAAGCCACGCACTCCGGGAACCGACGCCGCGACGCGTGACCGACAGCTTTTCCCCAACGACACAACGCTGCGCTCAGCGTAGTCGCAACGCAAAACCCGACGGCTCGCTTGTAGTTGTGCGCAGCAACCGCAGCGCATTTGCAGATCCGCTGCGCACCGAGCGCGACTCCCGCAGACGGCGTGCTAGAATTCGCCGCTCCGATGAACGCCTGCAGCGAAGCAGGCCGCAAATGTCATGAGGAACAGGAACTCCATGGAAGACGTCGTCGCGAGCGTGGCTAGCGAAGAGACCGCAGTCTATCTGGGGCGTTGGCAACGCCTGGTAAGCACGACCAACTGGGAAAAAGGCAAGATCCTTGCCGATTGGAGGGCCGACCTCGCCGAGCGCGGCGCTAGCGCCGGCGAATACTCCGACGAGGCTTGGAGCCGGCAGGTCGGCAACGTCTCGCCGCAACACGTGGGCCGGCTGCGGCGGGTGTGGGAGCGGTTCGGCGAAGTGCGCGAAACCTACCAGGGGCTCTTCTGGAGCCACTTCCAGGCGGCGCTCGACTGGGAAGACGCCGAACTGTGGCTCGAGGGGGCCGTGCAGAGCCGTTGGTCGATCTCGCAGATGCGCGCCCAACGGGCGGAGTCGCTGGGGCAGGTGGCCGAGCCGAGCGACGAAGTTTCGCCGGAAGAGTACGACGCTGACGCCGGCGAAGCCGACACCCAGGCCCGGCATCTCGAGGCGCCTTTTGCCGAAGCCTTCGATCCTTCGGCCGAGGGCGACGAAGACGACGCGGAGGCCTCCGCCGAATCCGACGATGATTCGACGGATGGCTACGCGGATACGGGAGACGCCAACGGAGCGCCACCGGTGGTCCGCCCCTTTGCGCACCTGCCTTCGCTGCCCGACGACCTGGAACAGGCGATCGAAGGGGTGAAGCTGGCCATCCTGCGGCACAAATTGGCGGGCTGGCGCGAGGTCTCGGGCGACGACGTCGCCGCGCATCTCGACGCCCTGCGGCAACTCGCGCTCACGCCGGCCGAAGTGTGAGCGAGAAGCGAAAACACCCCGGTCGAAATGCACCATTCGCGGGGGTTGCGAAGCGCCGCGCAGGCTGCTAGAAGATTTCGCAGGCGGCCGCTGCTCCCCGCAGGCATCGTAGTTCAGCAACCTCGATCTAAGGCGGCTACCTCTCCTTTCAGGCTCTGCCGGTCAGCTCCTTTGGCCGGCAGAGCCTTTTTCTCGCGCTGCTCGCGGTGCTGCCGAACGCTCGGCCCGCGAGATCGCCGGTAGGCGCGGTGGAACGGCACTTCTACATTGCGGCGGCACGCCTTCTAGCCCCTGAGGTGCAAACCGGCCGCATGCAGAAAAGCGCCATCGAGCTGACCGACCCGATCGAGCGGCACATCAACCGCGACTTCGTGCGGCTGCGCCCCGAACTCACAGTCGGCGAGGCCTTGCTCGAAATCCGCCGCCAGCGCCCGGCGAGCCGCATCATCTATTTCTACGTCCTCGACGCCGAGGGCAAGCTGCTTGGGGTCGTGCCCACGCGGCGGTTGCTGCTCAACGAGTTCGAAGCCCGGCTCGCCGACGTGATGATCCATCCGGTCATCTCGATGTCGCTCCACTGCACGGTGGCCCAGGCCTGCGAACACTTCATTCTCCATCGCCTGTTGGCCTTTCCCGTGGTCGACGATGAGCAGCGGTTGGTGGGCACGATCGACGTCGAGATCTACACCAAGGAAATCGGCGAGATGGAGCGCTGGGAGCGGAACGACGACTTGTTCCAACTCCTCGGCGTGCAGATGGCCGCCAACAAGGCAGGCAATCCGGCCGCGGCGTTCCGCTCCCGGTTTCCCTGGTTGTTGTGCAACATCGCCGGCGGCCTGGTCGCCGCGGGGATCACCAGCCTGTTCGAGGCCGATCTGCAGCGCACCGTGGCGCTCGCGCTCTTCGTACCGGTCACGCTGTCTTTGGCGGAGAGCGTGAGCATTCAATCGGTGAGCCTGGCTTTGCAACTCATGCGCGGCCGCCAGCCCACCGGCGCCGAGATCGGCCTGTGGCTGCGGCGGGAAGGAGTCGTCGGCGCGCTCCTGGGCTTGGGCACGAGCGCCATCGTGGCCCTCGTCGCGCTCGTGTGGATGGGCAACGCCCGACTGGCCGCCAGCCTGCTGCTGGGGATCTCCGGCGGCGTGACGGGCGCGGCCGTGCTGGGCCTGGCGATGCCGGCCACGCTCCGCTGGTTCGACCGCGATCCGCAAGTGGCCGCCGGCCCGATCGCCCTGGCCACCGCCGATATGCTGACCCTGCTGCTCTACTTCGGCCTCGCCCGCTGGCTCCTGGGCTAGTCTGCCGCAAGCGGTTCACTGGGCTGCTTTAGGAATGTCGATGTTGAACGTGATCGGATCGTCGCCCGGCTGGACGTTCAACTCCAGGCCGCTCTGCTGCGGATTCTGGTACTTGGCCGGCAAGTAGCTCTGCTTCGGCTTGCCTTCCATGTTGGGAGGCGTTTTCCAACAGTCGATCCGCAGCTTGTAGCGGCCGGGCAGCAGGCCGTCTCCGGGGGCGAACGTCTTCGCCTGATAAGCGCCTTCGGCCGCGAAATCTCCGATCCCAGGCCGCATGGGAAAGCCTGACGCTGCTTCTTCGGGCGTAAACCAGACGGCGCCGCCGGCCGGCGGCGCGTTGCCGGCCACCGTCACCTTACCGCTCACCGGCACGGTCTTTGGCCGGTTTCCGCCGCAGCCTGCGGCCGCGAGCGCCAATACCGCCGAGGTGATCGCCAGCCCGCCTGCAGTCCTGCCCCAATCAGCACGATCACGGCGCACTCGCCACCTCGTTTCCCTCGCGGGTGCCGAGGTTGTTGTACAAGCGGAAGTCGATCGTCTCGGCAAAGAAGTGAACACTGCCGTCCCCCATGAGGAAATTTCCGCCGCCGGGATGCTGGCTCTTGAAGCCGCAGGTGCGAAACCACACGCCGGGCACTCCGTTGTCCTCCTCCATGGTGTTGAGGGGAATGTTTGTGGGGTACACGGGAAAATTCGTCGCGTAAGCGCCGTTGAACATGCAGTGCCGCGGCAAGGTTTCGCCGTTGGAAATCGTGTTCGAGAGGCCGTCGGTGACGTCGGCGAACCGCACGACCGGCAGTGCGTGCCGGGCAAACATGCCGACGCCGTTGCCCGGCGGATTGGTGCCGTAGTTGCTGCCCTGACAGCACCAATTATCGGGGCTGGGATTGGGATTCGGGCAGAAGGGACATTCGTCGGGCTGCGTCGGCCCCATCGACACGGGATACCAGAGGCCGATCATCCGCGGCGCGTTGTGGGAAAAGCGGCCCTCGAGCACCGAGTCGCTGGCCCGCCCGTCGCTCGGACAGATGAGCACCGGCAGCGGAATCGTGATCGGCGTTTTGTGAATCGGATCGGTCATCTTCTTGCTCAGGTCAAACTGCGCGCGGAGGTTTTGCTGCTCCAGGTGCGGCAGCAGCAACACCACCCAGGTGCCGCCTGGGGGCGTGCAGCAATCGATCACGCCGTAGGGCAGACGCTTCTGGTTGTCGTGATACAGGTGCATCGCCAGCCCCAGTTGCTTGAGATTGTTGACGCACTGCATCCGCCGCGCCGCCTCGCGGGCAGCCTGGACCGCCGGGAGCAAGAGCGCGATCAGGATGCCGATGATCGCAATGACCACGAGCAACTCGACGAGCGTGAAGCCATGTCGACGCGACATTGCAGGGCCCTTTTCCGGGGAAGGCAAGGAGGGGCGGAGACCAGGCGGGAGGCGGGGCAGGCGACCGTCAACGTAGCCCCCGCCGCGGCGCACTGCAATGCCGAGGCGCACATGACCGCTCCGGCGAGCGGCCCGGCGTAAGCCGGCCGACAACCGCCGACAAGACGCGCAACGGCAGCCTCAGCGCGTCAACACCACCAGTGCCGCCCCGGCCACCATTACGATCGAGCCGCAAAAGCGCGGCCAGAAATCGGGCTCGTGGAAGATCTTGGCGCCCATGACCACGGTCAACAACGTCGACGTTTGAAACAGGGCAAGCGCCGCGGCCACGTGGAAACCGGTGAGCACCACGAGCGTGGCCAACTGCATGAGTCCCGTCGCCAGCGCCAGGCACGAGTAGGAAAACCCGTTCGTACGCAGAATCTGAAATTGCCCTCCGTCCGCCGCGCCGCGGCGCACGAGCAACGAAGGGAGCGAGAGCAGGAAACCCAGCGTCGACCAGACCGCCAGCGTCGTGAGGGGTGTTGAACCAAGCAGGGCCTTCTTCAGGAAGATCGCTTCGATCGCCGAGAGCGCGAGCGCCGCCAACCGGAATTGCACGCCCCGGTTGCGGGGCAATCCCCAACCCGCGCGGCCGGTCGCGCGTTGTCGCCGATCGACGAGCAGGTAGCTGCCGGCGACGATCAGCCCGATGCCGGCCAGCGCCCAGGGCCCGGGAAGTTCATGCAGCAGCACGATGCCCGGCAGCAGGCTGACGACCGATTTGTAGGCGCTCACGGGGCCGAGCAGCGAAAGATCCGAGAGACGGATCGCCTGCACGAGCAACTCGTTGGCCGTAACCGCGAGCACGGCGCAGGCGGCCATGTTCAGCCAGAAGGAGGCCGAGGCCGGCGGTGGGCTGGTGAGGAGCACCGGCAAACTGACTGCGGCCAACAGGCCGTAGGTCACGCCGACCACGAACGGGGGCGCAGCGGCCTGTTGCGTCAGCAGCTTCTGATAGACGTACGAGAGCGGATTGGCGACCAGCCGCACCAAGACACACAACCACACCATGAGATTTCGATCGCCGTCACAATGGTTCCGAGCAATGTGAACGCAGGCGGTGTGGGGGCAGGGGCGACGTCCTTTCCGGCCGGCTTGGGAGCACGGCGACGCGAGGCGAAAGTTCGTAGCAGCAACGCAACCGTCCGTCGGTCCAAACCATACGCAGGATGGTCCTGAGGGACAAGGTCGAATTGCCTTGCCAGCAGCGGCTTGCGCAGCGATCGGCGCAGAAAATGGCCCGGAGGAAGCCTTCCGCCAAGGCCCGCAATGGACCCTGGTCTCCGCGTCGTTTGCCGCAAGCGGCCTACAGGAAGATGTATCCCTCTTCGCCGTGGGCGCTCAGGTCGAGGCCTTGCAGTTCTTCCTGCTGCGAAACGCGGAGGCCCATCGTGGCGTCGAGGATCTTGAGCAGCACGAACGTCACCACCGCGGCGAAGACCAGCGTGATCAGCGTGGCGATCACTTGCGCCTTGATCACGTCGCCCCCTTCGACCAAGCCCAAGGGCGCGCCCTTGCCGATGTCCCAGACCGCGCGGGTGGCAAATACGCCCGTCAGGATTGCGCCCAGCGTGCCTCCCACGCCGTGGACGCCGAAGGCGTCGAGCGAATCGTCGTAGCCCAGCGACGTCTTCAGCTTTGAGCAGGAGAGCGCGCAGACCACGCCGGCGATTGCCCCCATCGCCAAGGCCGGCATCGGCAGCACGAAGCCCGCCGCCGGCGTGATGCACACCAAGCCGGCCACCGCGCCCGACGAAGCGCCCAGGACCGTCGCTTTGCCGCGGGTGATCCATTCATAGGTGGCCCAGGAGACGGCGCCGGCGGCGGCCGAAATATGGGTCGCGGCAAACGCGCTGGCGGCGATGCCGTCGGCCGCCAGCGCGCTGCCGGCGGTGAAGCCGAACCAGCCTACCCACAGCAGCCCCGCGCCCAGCACCGTGTAGGTCAGGTTGTGGGGCGGCATGGGCTCCGAGCCGTAGCCCAGCCGGCGGCCGAGCACCAGCGCGCAAATCAGCGCCGAAATGCCCGAACTGATGTGGACCACCGTGCCGCCGGCGAAGTCGAGCGCGCCTCCCGCGCAATACTGCTTGGCGTGGCCGGCGCCGTACATCAAGATCCCCTTCCCCCACACCCAATGGCACAGGGGGCAGTACACCAGCGTGCCCCAGAGAATGCTGAACACCACCATCGTGCTGAACTTCATCCGCTCGGCGAAGGCGCCGCAGATCAGGGCCGGGGTGATGATGAAGAACATGCCTTGGAAGAGCATGTGCGTGAGCCAGGGAATCGGCAACTCGGGGTGGGGCGGAATGACCGAGGCGCCGTCCTTCCATTCGGCCTGCACCCCGCGAAGGAACAGGTGGCGAAAATCGCCGATCCAGGCAGCATCGCCGCCGAAAGCCAAGGTGTAGCCGTAGACGTACCAAATGCAGGTCATCAGCCCCATCAAAAAGACACACTGCATGAGGACGCTGAGCACGTTCTTGCGGCGCACCAGACCGCCGTAGAACATGGCCAGACCGGGCGCCGTCATCAGCAGCACCAAGGCCGACGAAGTGAGCATCCACGCGTTGTCGCCGCGGTCAATCACACGCGGCGCGCCGGCCGGCGTTTCCGCCACCGGCGGCGTTCCCTGAGGCACATTGGCCTCCTGAGCGGCGGCCAGCGTTTGCCAGGCGCCCCAAGCCAAGGCGGCCAGCAGGACCAGGCGGTAGGATCGAGCCGCAACGACGTTCATGCTCACCATGACGTTCTCACAGGGATTGAAGGAAGAATCGGCGCACAAGGACTCGCCTTTGACCGGCCGCCCACCGACCAAACATGTCCTCCAGCCGCGAGCGAGAATACCAAACTGTTGCCAGGCCCGACAGCGGCCGCGGCGTGGTAGACTCGTGGCGTCCGCCCTTGTTTGTCGAACCCACCAACGCCTGGCGCCGCTTGCAAAGAGTCCATGACCGCGATCGCTCGTGCCTGGCAGTTGCAGTTGGCCGAACAAGGCTGGTGCTTCCTGCCCGACAAGCTCTCGACGCGCGAGACCGCCGCGGCTGCCGACGACTGCGAGGCCGCGCTGGCCGCGGCCGCCGCAGCCGACTCGGTCCTCACCAGCGGCCGCGGCGCGGCCTACGGCGCGCGGAATCTGCTCCGTGTGTGGCCGGAAGTGCTGCGACTCGCCCAATGGCCGCCGCTGAACGCCGCGCTGCGCCAATCGTTGGGTCCGCAAGCGGGTTTGGTCCGCGGACTCTTCTTCGATAAGCCTCCGGGAGCAAGTTGGAGTCTCCCTTGGCACCGCGACCAATCGATCGCCGTGCGCGAGCATTTCGAATCGGCGCGTTTCGTGAAACCGACGGTCAAGGCAGGCACGCCGCACGTTCAGGCCCCGCCCGACCTCCTTGGGCAAATGCTTACCGCACGGATTCACCTTGATGCCATGACCGGCGCAAACGGCCCCCTGCGCGTGATTTCAGGATCGCATCAAACGCTGGCCGAACCCGACGACTGCGCGGGCGAACAGACTGAACTGCACTGCCCGGCGGGCGGCGTGCTGCTCATGCGGCCGTTGCTGTTGCACGCGAGCAGTCAGCCGGCCGAGGGCGCGGGACATCGCCGCATCGTACACTTAGAGTTCGCCCCTCGACCGACGCTCGAAGACGGTTTCGAGTGGCACGATTTCGTGCCGCTTTGAGACTCGCGGAACCATCGATGCCCTGGATTCACAACCGCCAGCCCACCCCCGTCCGTCCCGTGCGTTTCGCGCTCGTTTGGCAAGTGTTGCTCGCCGGACTGGCGGCAGGTGCGCTCGTGTGGTGGTGGAACATGCCGCACGGGTTTCCCCCCGAGCATCCGCGGTTCTGGGTGAATCAGGTGCTGCCGTGGGCGCTCGTGGGGCTGGCCGTCTCGGGGAGCTATGCGATCGAGAACGGCCGGGCGGCGCTCGCCCAAGCGGTGCTACTGACGCTGCCGATCGGAACCGCCGCGGCTCTGGTCGCCGCCGCCAGTTGTTTTCCACTCAGCTCGCGGCGGTTCTGGCTGCCGGGGTCGCTCGCGGTCTTGGGGCTTCAGGTGCTGTGGGTCTATTCGACCGAGCCGCGTCGGCTGGGGCGCCTAGGAGCGATCACGATGGGCCTCCTGGCGGCCGCCGCGGGCGGGGCCGCCGTGTTTGCGCAGCGCGGTCCTGAGCCCGACACTCGGCCGCTCAACATGCCGCCGCCTGAAGTCGTCGGCGAGGTCGATGTCGCCCGGCCGCCGGGCCGACTCGAATTGCCGGGCGGCTGGTCGGTCCGCCCCTCGGATGGCGCGGTGCTGGGCACCGCCGGCGCGTTGCACCTCGAGCTTGCGCCCTTGCTGTGGTTCGAAAGTGTGTCGCCCGACCGCTGCTGGACGATCCTCGCGCCGCGGGCAATCGTGGTCGGCCCCAACCGGGCGCTCGCCGCGCTGCTGGCAGACGAACAGGAGATCGCCGCGGCCTATCAAACGCCGCTCGTGCAGACCTTGATCGTGCGGCCAATCGAACAGGGCGTCGACGTGGACGCGTTCTCGCAGCTCGAGGCGCCGGTCTACTCTCACCTGAACGCCTTTTGCGAGCTCCATGTCCGCGGACACAAGCGGCTTAGCCTCCGTTTCTCTCCCTGCCCCGACACCGAAATCGAAGTGCTCCCGGCCGACTATCCCGCAGGCAGGCCGGCGCGGGCCGCGGTGTGGATGCAGGGGGATGTGCTTCGTATCGTCGAAGCGCGATCAGGGGAGAAGGGGCCCTTCGCCACGTTGGCCGAGGGGCCGCTCGCGCGCGGAGCACCGCTGACGATTACGCTCTGCGACGAGGGCCGTCCCGTCGGCGAGTTCACGCTGGCGGACTTCGCCGCTCAAGCCGGGCAGCAACTTTCCCCCACCGCCGGCTGGGGCCTGCCGGTCAACGCGATCGAGTTTACGCGATTGGGCGACACGCCGGAGTCGCCGGCAGCGATTTGGGTAACGTTGTCGGCAACGAGCATCGGCCGCGGCTGGGACAGCGTGGGGCATGGGGCGGGGGTTTATCGGAATCGGGTGACGGTGCGTGCGGTGGTACCGTAGCGGCCCTCATACTAATTCGTGCCGCGTCACAGCTAACTTAGAGTTCGGGTCGGCGAGCGGCGGGGTTTACCCCCGCCGTGACGCGCGACGAGGGAATCGGGGCTCAGGCGCCGCGAGCCGTGATCAATTCACGAACCGTTCCCGCGGCACGTTGGGAGTGATCACAGCTTCCACCCTGAACGAGTTCGTCACCGGGGCCCGCCGGCGTGAAGCCGGCGGCTCGCTGAGGCGTTTGCTTCTCGGTGATCCGGACTCGAAAAACAAGCTGTGACGAGCACTCGTGGCGCTAAAGCTACCGACCCTCACCCTGCCCACTCCCACGGGGAGAGGGTTCTGAAATTCGCTCCGCACCTGCGAGCGCTAGCCGGGCAGCTTGCCTTGGGCGAGTTCTTCATCCCACTGGTCGAGCAGCGGCCAGTCGACCGCGCAGGTGCCGAAGTCGGCCATGTGTTGATACCCGTCGAGGCGGGCGATGGCTTTGTCGAGCAGGTCGTCGTCTTTGCGGAAGATGGGGCCGTGGCTGGGGAGCAGCCAGCGGCAGTTGCTTGCGCGGATCCGCTTGAGCGATTTGATGAACGACGGGATGTCGCTGCCGTGATGGGCGTCGATGGCGCCCACCGCGCCGTCGCGGTAGATGTTGTCTCCGCTGAGCAACAACTCGCCCAGCCGGAACGAGAGTTGGCTGTCGGTGTGCCCCGGCGTGTGCCAGACCTCGAGGGCCAGGTTGCCCACATGCAGCTTGTCGCCTTCCTCGATGGTGCGGTCGAGTTTGATGGGGGGCATGGGCATCGAAATGCCTTGGGCGGCGATCTCGGCGAAGGTCTTGATTCGGTCGCCGGTGGCCAGCGGCTCGACCGCCAGCGGATGCCCCACGACCTCGCACTTGAGGATCTGCTTGAGCTTGGCCAGCCCTTGGATGTGGTCGACGTCGGCGTGGGTGGCGACGATCGACTTGCAGTGGGAGAGCGGGAAATCGAGCTGGCGGATCATGTCGACGATGTCGTCGACCGCGTCCTCGAACCCGATGTCGATGATCAGCCACTCCGGGCCGTCGTAGACCAGGTACACGTTGCAGCCCAGCCGCTCGCCGAACTGCACGTTCATCTCGATGACGTGTGGAAAGACCGGTTTCCGCTCGACCATTCCCAAACTTTCTAAGGCGACGAGTGACCGCCAGCAACGAACCGAATGTCCCGTGCAGGCATGAAAAGTACTTTTGCCGCTTGTGGTTACGACAAGCGGCCAAAGTGTCGAACATTTTAGGGATCGGCCGACGATCCCACAAGCCGGCGGGCGGCCGCCCGCCCGTTGAGTGCAACCGCTCCCCGCCGCTTTCCCGGTACGACCGGAAATAACCGCAAGTCTGCTACAGCTTGACACGATAACTAGTTCTGAGGCCGCCCGAGCAGGACCCATCCAGGGGGCCGTGTCAAGCTAACACCCGGGGTCCGCGGGGAGCGTTTGCGCCCGGCGGCCCGATCGTCGAGGGATCCGTTTCATGTCGCACCGCCTCAGGTTAGCCGCTTGTCTGGCGGCCGTCGTGCTCCCGATCTTCACCACCGGCTGCGGCCAATTCGGTCCCAGCCTCGGCATCTTCGCCTACCCGATTCCGGTCAGCCCGTACTTCCAAAAAGAAAAGGAAGACCGCTTCTGGAACAAAGAGCGGTACGAGCGGGTGCCCATTCTCGGCCCGCTCACCGCCGGCGGCCCCACCGTCGCGCTCGATCCGCCGAGCGACGACGAAGTGATGCGGGCTTTGGAAAAGGCCCGCCCGGTTCAAGGCGGCACGCCGTTCCTGAGCGGCAAGAATCGCGACAACGTGCGCATCACCAAGGTCAAGATCGCCGACTACATCGATCCGCCGCGCTTCTACCCGATGGTGGGCCCGGCCCAACATCACCATGCCCATTACAAGTGCGAGGTGTTCTTCACCGAGACCACCCGCAACGGCTGGCCGATTCCGCACACGCTGGTCGACGAAGACGCCCGCGAGGTGGTCTACATCGACCACAACCACCTGCACATGGTGGGGGATGTCGACTGCGGCCCGAGCGCCGAGTACTAAGCCGGGCAAGCTGGGGCGACCTGGCGGCGACGAGTTGCCGAGCCTTGGCTTTTCCGACGCTGCGGGGTGATTGCGGAACGCCGATTTTGACGACGATAAGCCGCAGGGCAGCCGCGTCTGTGGCAGATGCGGCTGCCTGCCGGCGCGCCTGGCTGGCTGTTGATCGTGGCAGTCCCTCCCTCGGCAGGTTCTTTCGTGAACGCGTCACGCAACGCCTTGGCCGCGACCCCGCCTCTGCGCGGCGTCGGTGGATTGCATTTCTTGCGCGCGGCTGGGCAGTGCCTGGTCGCCTTGGCGCTATTGGCGCCGTGCCCAGCGATCGCTGACGGCGGCGACGACCAGTTCGCGGTCGCCGCGGCCCACTACCGCCATCAGCGCTGGGACCTGGCAGCCACCGAATTCGCCGAATTGCTCGAGGCCCAACCCAAGCACGCGCGGGCGCCCTTTGCCCGCTTCTTCTTGGCTGAAGCCCGCATGCAGGCAGGGCAATACGCCGATGCGGTTGCGGCCTATCAAAACGTGCTCAAGCAAGACGCCGGCGGACGCTACGCAGGGCAGGCCCAGTTCCGCTTGGGGGAAGCCGCCTATCTCGCGCATCAGCCGGCGCTGGCCGAAGAGGCTCTCGCCAAATTCGTCGCCGATCATCCGGACGATTCGCTGGCCGGCTTCGCCTGGCCGTACCTTGCCGATTTGGCCGAAGCCCGCGGCGACTTGGCGCAGGCCCGCGAGCGGTATGAGACGTCGCTCCGCAAGTTTCCCGAAGGCCCGCGCGCCTCCGACTGCCGTTTGGCGCTCGCCCGACTGCATGCGAAGCAAGGCGACCACGGCGCGGCCGAGCGGCTGCTCAAATCCAGTTCGGCAACCGTGGCTTGGCCGGCGGCCTTCGAGTTGGCCGCCTCGCACTACGCGCAAGGCAAGTTCGCCGAGTCGGCAGCCGACTTCGGGGCTCTCGTCGACCGCGCGACCGACGACCAGCAACGGGCCAAGGCCACGCTCGGTCAGGCTTGGTCGCTCTTCCAGTCAGGTGACGCTGAGCAGGCCCAGCCCCTTTTCGAAACGCTACGCGAGTTGCCGGCGCATCGCATCGAAGCCGAATATGGGCTCGCGCTGTCCGCCCAGGCCCGTGGCGACCGCGGCGCGGCCCGCGAGCTGCTCGAACGCATCGCGCCTGAGGCGGATGCCGAGAACCATCGGTTGGCCGCGGCCGTCCATTTGCAACTAGGCGATTGCCTGCTGGCGGCCGGCGATGTGGAGCAAGCCGACGAGCAATTCGTGGCTGGGTTGGAAGCGTCGCCGCTGGGCCGCTGGGCGCCCGATCTGTGGCTGGGCCGGATGCGCGTGGCCCAGGCGCAGCACGACGACGCCTCGGTGCTGAGGTTGGGCCAAGAGCATCAGGAGCGGTTTGCCTCGAGCGCTCTCCGCGCCGCGGTGG
This sequence comes from Pirellulales bacterium, assembly GCA_044221365.1. GTDB lineage: Bacteria > Planctomycetota > Planctomycetia > Pirellulales > JBGAPH01 > JBGAPH01. The sequence continues at coordinate 119,773 of JBGAPH010000013.1, read as the reverse complement.
GCCAGATGATTGCCCGCATCCAGCTTCGGCAGGGCGATTTCAAGGCCGCCGCCCGCACGCTCGAGCCGCTGGCCGACGTAGGCCCGCTTTCGGCCCAACTGGAAACGCGGCTGCTGCTTGCCCAAGCTCTCGCCGGCGGCGGCGACCAGGCCGGGGCGCTCGCTCAGTTCGAGGCGGCCAAGACCGATGGCAGCCCGGCGCTCGCCGAGCGGCTGGCCGTGGCCAAGGCCGACGTGCTCGCCTCGCTCGAGCGCCACCTCGAAGCCGCCGAACTATTGGAGCTGGCCATTAAGGCCCAGCCTGAGTCGCCGGCGCTGGCCGGCCGGCTGGCCCTCGAATGGGTGCGCTGCGGGCGCGTGGCCGACGCACTCGACTTGCAACGGCGGACCTGGTTCGCCGCGCGCGAGAACCCGGCGGTCCAACGAAATCTGCTGCTGCTCGCGGAAGAGTTGCTGGTCGCCCACGAACCGCTCGCGGCCCTGCCTTGCTTCGCAGCGCTCACGGGCGACGATTTGCCGCCGAACATGCAGACTGCGGGCCTCTGGGGCGCGGGCCGCTGCCTGTACGAACGCCAAGATTGGGAAGCGGCGCTCGAGCGCTTCGAGCAGTTGATCGAAACGCAACCCAACGCGCCGGAGTCGGCCGAGGCCGGACTCATCGCGGCCCAGGTGCTCGAGCGGCTAAACCGACCCGACGCCGCGCTGCATCAGTACCAGCGGCTGCTCGACCACAAGGCGGCCGACGACATTGCCGCGCGGGCATTGCTCGCGGCGGCGCGGCTCCACGGCCGCCTGCGGCAGTTCAAGGACGCCACGGCCAAGTACCAGCGGCTGCTGCAGGAGTTCCCCCGCTCCGCCGAAGCCGACGCCGCCCTCTATGGCTGGGCGCGGACCGAACAAGAGCAGGGCCGCGCCGACCAAGCGCTGGAATTGTTCGCGCGTTTGAATCGGGAATACCCTGAGAGCCGTTACTGGCCCGACAGCACGTTTCGTTTGGCGAAGCACCATGCGGCCATCGGCGACGGCGCCGCCGCAGACCCGTTCATCGAGCAACTCGCCACTCGACTGCCGCCGGAAAATGAACTCCGCTCGCACGCCCGCTTTCTGGCCGCGCAAATGGCGCTCAAGCGGCAAGACTGGAATTCGGCCGCGACGGCCCTCGATCGACTGCTGAACGAGAACGCGGCCGGCTCGCTCGCGTCCACGGCCGAGTTCTGGCGGGCCGAGGCCGCCTATCGCCTGAACGACCACCTCGATGCGCAAACGCGGTTCGACGCCCTCGACGCCCTGCCCCGCGACGACCAGCTCACTTGGCGTGGCACCGTCCCGCTGCGGCGCGCACAACTTCGCGCCCAGCAGGAACAATGGCGCGAGGCGCTCGCGATCGTCGAGACGATCCGCCGCGACTATCCCAAATTCAGCCAGCAACAAGAGGTCGACTACCTCCGCGGCCGCTGCCTGGCGAGCCTCGGCGAGCTGCGTGCGGCCCGCGAGGCCTATCGCGACGCGTTAGCCGTTCCCGGCGGCGCAAAGACCGAAACGGCCGCCATGGCCCAGTGGATGATCGGCGAGACCTGGTTTCACCAGGGGGACTATGGCCAGGCCATCCGCGAGTACCTCCGCGGGCAAACCCTCTATGGCTATCCGCGCTGGCAAGCGGCGTCGCTCCTCCAGGCGGGCAAGTGCTCGGAGTTGCTCGGCGATCGCCGCCAAGCGGTCGATCTCTACCGCCAGTTGCTCGAGAAACACGCGGAGCCGCCGTTTGCCGACGAAGCGCGGCAGCGGTTGGCGGAGCTCGAACCGGCGGTGGCGACCAAGAAAAAGTGAGCGGAGCCGAAGAGCTATGAGCCTGTCCTTCGAGCGCAAGTCGCCCCGCCCGGCGAGAAACGGATTCCGAGCCATGATCACGCGCAGCGGCCTGTTGTTCGTCCTTCTGCTCGCCATCGCTTCGCCCGCGGTCGTGTGCGGCGAAGTGGCGGTTGTGGTGGCAGAGGAGGCCGGCCCGGCTGCCGCCGCGGCCAACCCGACGATCGCCACGCGCAACCTGTTCGACATCATGAGCGAAGGGGGGCCGCTCATGCTGCCTATCTTCTTCTGCTCGTTCGTGCTGCTCGTGTTCTGCTTCGAGCGGACCGTGAGCCTGCGGCGGTCGCGGGTGATCCCCGGACCGTTCGTGCGCCGCGTCTTGCAGCAGATTCGCGAGGGCCAGCTCGACCGCGACCAGGCGATCGATCTCTGCCAAGAGAATCCCAGCCCGACCTCGACCGTATTCGTGGCGGCCCTCAAGAAGTGGGGCCGTCCGGCCGTGGAAGTGGAACAAGCCATCATCGACGCTGGCGAACGTGTGTCGAACGGTCTCCGCAAGTACCTCCGCGTCTTCAACGCCGTCTACACGATCGGCCCCATGCTCGGCCTGATGGGCACGGTGTTCGGCATGATCCAATCCTTCAACGGCATCGCCCAGTCGCACGCCATGGGCAAGCCCGAGATGCTCGCTGCCGGCATCGGCCACGCGCTGCTCACGACGGCCGCCGGGCTGACCGTGGCCATCCCCGCGCTCTGCCTGTACATGTACTTCACGGGCCGCGTCGACAAGCTGGTGATGGAGATCGACGCCCTGGGGCAACAGTTGGTGGAGTTGATCGCCGCCGACCGCATCGTCCCCGAGCGGACCGCCAAGCCCAAGGCCCCGCGCCGCGAGGCTGCGGCCTAACCGCGCTCGCCCGAGAAAGGAGTCCAACGGCCGTGCCGCTGAAAGTCGCCCGCGAAGAACTGCCTGCGCTCAACCTAACGCCGATGATCGACGTTGTGCTGTTGCTGGTGATCTTCTTCATGGTCGCCACGCAATTCGCCGACTCCGAGAGCACGCTCGATTTGCAGGTGCCCACGGTTGCGCATGCCGGCGCCCTCACGGCGCCGCCGCAGCGGCGCGTGGTGAACGTGGATCGCGCCGGGCAGCTCTTCCTCGACGGCAAACCGACGAGCGATCAGGCGCTGCGCACGTCGCTCGCAGCGGCGCGGAACGAATATCCCAAGCTCGCGGTGCTCGTGCGCGGCGACGGCCGCGGCTCGTTCCAGCGCGTGGCCGACGCGCTGAGCGTCTGCAAATCGGCCGGCGTCTCCAACCTGGGCGTGAGCGTACGAGCAAGCGAGACGCCGGAGACGCCATAACATCTCGAGCGACCTCAGGCCGCGACGGTCGCGGCCGAATGCTTCGGTTTCAACATGCGTCGTTCGAGCCGCCGTTCACTTCCATGCAAGCCTTGCTCGATAAGTTGCCCGCAGTCACCACGCCGGTCTGGCTGGCGCTGTGGGCAGGCTTGGCCTGTCTGACGCTTGCGCTGCTGGTGCTGATGTGGACGCGCTGGGGGCAATCGCGTCCGCTGCGCAAGTGCGTGGTGCTATCGCTGCTTGCGCACCTGCTGATGGCCGGCTTCGCGACCACCGTGAGCGTGGGGCGGCCGGGCGCGCCGGGGCGCGACGGCGGCGACTTCTCGGTGAGCTTGGTCGAAGACGGCGACGCCGACGACATGGCCTCGGTCGCGCGAGAGTCGTCGGACGAGTCGGATAGCCAGGTCTGGGAACAGTTGCCGACGACGTCCCCTGCCGTTGCCGAAGCGGCCGCGGTGGCGGATCCGTTCCATGGCCCCGACGCAGAGTTGAAGGCTGCGCCCGCCACGGCCGCCGCCGAACCAACCCCTGCGGCGGCAGAAACGCCGGTCGCCGCCGCCGCGCCCACGGTGCTTGCAACGGAAGCGACCAAGCCCGTTGAAGCGCCGCTTGCGCCGGCCGCCGAAGTCGAGCAGGCACCCGCGCCGGCGCCCGCGCAGGTTGCGAGCGCCCCTGGGCCCACGCCCGACGACGTGCCTCCGCCGGCGGAAGAGAGCGGTCCCGAGCTTTCGTTTCCGCTTGCGGCCGACCGCGCGCCCAACGTGGCCGAAGAGCCGCTGGCCGCGTTGCCTACGCTCCCGGCGCCCGCCGCGCCCGAGCTGCCGCAAGCGCTTGCAGACGCGCCGCCGCAGCCGAGCCCTGCCACGTCGGCCGACTGGGCCTCGGATCAAGACGCCGCCGATCCCGGCCCGCAGCCGATCGACCCCGCGCCGGGACCGTTCACGGTGTCGCGCGGCAGCGGAGCAGGCGGGGCGGGAGCGGCGCTCGGCGCCGCAACGCTCGGCGGCGGTGTCGCGATTCCTGGCGAAGGACCTTCGGCCGGCGGCGCCGCCGCAGCCGGCATGGCCAGCGGTTCGTTCGCCGGAGCGCCAAACCCGTATCAACTGCGAACCTCGCCAGGGCGGGCGGCGCTCGTCGAGCGGCAGGGCGGCAGCGCGGCCACGGAGCAAGCGGTCGAAGCGGCGCTCAAGTGGCTCGCCTCGGCCCAAAGCCCCGACGGCCGCTGGGACGCCGATCGCTACGGCGCCGGCCGGGAAACTCAGGTCGAGGGGCGCGACCGCGGCCGCGCGGGCGCAGACGCCGACACGGGCGTCACTGGATTGGCTCTGCTCGCCTTTCTCGGCGCGGGGCACACCCATCAGCGCGGGCCGTACCGAGAGAACGTGCAGCGCGGGCTCGATTTCCTGCTCCGCTCTCAGGCCGACAACGGCAACCTGAGCGGCCACGCGCAGGTTTACGCCATGATGTACAGCCACGGCATGGCGACGCTCGCGCTCGGCGAAGCCTATGCCATGACGCAGGACGTGCGGCTGCGGCTGCCGCTCGAGCGGGCGATCGCCTACACGCTCTCCGCGCAGCATCCGAGCGAAGGGGGCTGGCGCTATCGCCCGGGCGACCGCGGCGACACGAGCCAGCTCGGCTGGCAGCTCATGGCGCTCCGCAGCGCCGAATCGTCCGGCATTGCGCTGCCGCTGCGCTCGAAGCAGCTCATGATTCGCTATCTGAAGTCGGTGTCGTACGGCCAGCACGGCGGACTGGCGGCCTATCGCCCCGGCGAACGCACGACGCGCCCCATGACGGCCGAGGCGCTCGTTTGCCGGCAGTTCCTGGGCATGGCCCGCTCGAATCCAGCCAGCGACGAGGCGGGCGACTTCTTGATGACCGAGCTGCCCGGCCAGGGTTTGAGCAACCTCTACTACTGGTACTACGCCACGCTCGGCGCCTACCAACTGCAGGGCGAACACTGGCAGCGCTGGAACGAGGCGCTGCAAAACGAACTCGTCCGCTCGCAGCGCAAAGACGGCGAGCTGAGCGGGAGCTGGGACGTCGACCAGATGTGGGGCACGTACGGCGGCCGCATCTACAGCACCGCGCTCGGGGCCATGTGCCTCGAGGTGTACTACCGCTACCTGCCGCTCTATGCTCAAACAGCGGACAAGAGCCAGATGCGGTGAGTCGCCGCGCGCGAAGCTTAATCGAACTCGAGTCCTTCGCTCGACTCCGCCGCCGCGAGCGGCAGCCGCGTGCGCGGCTCGATCAGCCGGAACGTCAGTAAGCCGGCGGTCAGAATCACCGCGGCGCCACAGAGGAACACAGGGGCGAAGCCGAGGTGATCGACCAGCCAGCCAACCCCCGGCGACACTACGAAGGGCAGGGCCAAGAACAAGTTCACGGCGCTCAAATAGTGCGCCTCTTGCCCCGGCCGCGCGATCTCGAGCGTGTACAGGTTGAGCGTCTTCATCGCCAGCGGCGTGAATCCGACCGGCACGAACACGACCCAATACCAAGCTTGCGCGGCCTCCGCTCCCGCGCTGGCAATGCCCAGGGCCACCAGCGGCGAGAGCGCCCCGCAGACAATGAGCAGCCGCAGCGACAACAGCGTGCCGTAGCGGTCTGAAACGTTGCCCGCCACCAGGCTGAACAGGCCGACGCTCAGGTTCTGCGCCACCACCCACCCGAGCATGCTGACCGGCGGCAGCCCCAACCGCGTAAGCGCGAGCGCTTGGTAGTGGGGAAACAAGATCTGCACCGTGCTGAAGAGCGCCGTCACGGCTGCCAGGCGGCGGAAGTTGCGGTCGCCGCGCAACAACGACAAGACGCCGCCGCTGGGTTTGCCTGCCGAGCCCAGCTCCGCAGGTTCACTTTCTGTGCGCGGCTCCTTCGCGAGCGCCGGCACGAACGCCGCCAGCAGGAACACGCAGCCCGCGAAGGTGAACACGCGGTCGAAGCCGCCCCCCGGCAGGGCCAACCAGCGGGCGAGCAGCCAAAGCGCACAGGCCACGGCCACGAGCGTGCCCACCACGTCGGAACAAAGGAGCAGCCGGCCGCGGCGCGTGGGGGCGATCACCTTGCTCTGCAGCGTGTTGTAGCAAAGCTGGCTGACGCCGTGCGCCGAGAAAAACCCGAAGTAGCATGCCAAGAAGGCGGCGGCCAGCCACCGCGGTTGTTCCTCGTGATGAACGAGCCAGAGGGCGCTCATCCCCAGCAGCCCGGCCGTCATGAGCAGCGTGCAGAGGGTCACGCCGCGGTTCTTTTGCGGCAGCAGCTGCACCCAGTTCGCCAGCAAGAGCGGCGGAACCGACTGCCCGGCGCGGTTGAGCACCGGCAACAACCCGCGGAGCCAAGCGGGACCGGCCATCCGATCGAGAAACGCCGGGATGATGACGCTCTCGGTCTTGAAGATCCAACCGACGCGCAACAGCGCCTGATACGCGCCTAGGGCCAGAAAGTTGCGGGCGGCTTGCGAAGAGTCTGTCCAAGCCGGCGGGGGCTCTGCAGCCGTAGGGCCGACGGACGACGAAGCCATGGAGCGCGAACCACCCCCCCGGGAGCGATTGGCCGGCAAGCCGCAGCGGCTCGCCGGCAGCCCCAGCCTATTCAGCCACGTAGGGAAGCAGGGCCATGAAACGGGCCCGCTTGATCGCCTGAGCCACGGCATGCTGGCTGGCGGCGGTGCAACCGGTCTTGCGGCGGCTGACGATCTTGCCCTGGCGATTGGTGAGCTTGGTCAGCAACTCGACGTCCTTGTAGTCGACATACATGGGCCGCGGCCGAGCGCCATCGATGAACAGCGGATCGCGGCGCTTGCCACGCACCTTGACGCGGCGCTTCTGAGGACGGTTCGGGCGGTTCGTGGGGCGGAAGGCCATGGATGGTCCGGGGTTAACTCAAGCTAGGCACGTGAAAGCCAGATCGATCAAACCGCTCATTCTCGCCGACAACGGTCGCGAGGGCAAGGCCCGTTTTCCGCACGGAAATCGCCTGAGGCAATGCCAAAAACGGTCAGTTGCGCGAGTTCCGCGAGGTGACCTGCTGGCGGAGGTCTTGCAGCATGGCCTGATAGGCGGGAGATTCCCAAAGGCACTCGAGATCGCGGTCGGTTTCCAAGAACGCCAAGTCGTCATACCCGGCGTGGATGGCCCGCTCGAGTTCGGCCAGCGCCTCGTCGGCGTGGTTGCCGCGGGCGAGCGTGCAGGCCAAGTTGTAGCGCGCCACACAGTCCTGTGGACGCAGCGCCACAAGCCGGCGATCAAGCGACAAGGCCTCCTCCAGTCGCCCATGGCGGGCCAACAACTCGGCTAAGCGACGCAGGCCATCGAGATGCTGAGGGCTGACCGCAAGCAGCCGCTCCAAAAACTCGATTTCGAAGGCAACTTGCCCCCCTCGATCGCGCGGGGAGCGCGACTGCAACTCCGGAGAAGGCGCCCAAGCGCTCGAATCACCGCTGGATGCCATGGCCCAGGCCCTCGAGTTTCCGACGCTGATCAGGGGGCCGAGCATGGGATCAGGCCCGAAACCGTCCCCTTATCAGGAATCGTAACGGGCGAGAGCCAGGTTGCAAGCGCGGGCTACTCGTCGTCGAAATCGGCGTCTCCGTCGATTTCCTCCTCGTCTTCCTCATTTCCCTGGTTTAACGCCTTTTCGACATCGTCGTCGTCGTCGAGCTCGTCTTCGTCTTCTTCTTCGAAGTCGTCGTCGAACTCATCGTCGAAATCGTCATCGTCGAGATCGTCCGACTCGTCACCGGAGAGCACCAGCAGGTGGTGGGCTTTCCAGTCGCGGAGGTCGTGGTCGGCCGACAGATCGGGTTCGTCGAGAGCGTCGGAATCGGTCGCGGTGTTCATGGAGACTTGAAAGACAGGTGGTTGAGGGGAGAGCGGCGCCTGCGGTCGAGATCCACCGCAGGCTCATGCAGCGCTCGTGGTAAAGGACTGGCAGGGCTCTGTCAAGCAACCCGCCAGGCGCAAACGCTTGAGCCTGGGCGGCGGACGCCCTAAGCTGAACGCCGCTGAAGTATTCCCCGCAGAGCGAAGGAGCCCCGGCAGTGGCCCAAGAGCATCGTCAATTGCATGAGACCGTAACCCAGTTGCACGCTCAACTAGGCTCGCTCGGTGAGGTAGATCCCGAAGTTCACAGCCTGCTCGAACAGGCGCTCGACGACATTTTAGACGTACTCGCCAAACGTCCGTCTGCCGAACCGCGGCTGGCCGACGCCGAGGAAGCGACCTTGACCGCTCGCTTGAACGAGGCCTCACGGCACTTCCAGCAAACCCACCCTAATCTATCCAACACGCTCACAGGCCTCGTTGAGGCGTTGCAGCGAATGGGTATTTAGGGCGCCGCTTCTGAGGGCTGCCGGCTGGTCAGCGGGCTTGACCGGGGGGCATGCGCAACCCGCCGACCACGCGCTTCTGGACGTCGGTCTCGAGCACGCCAAAGGCGTCCTCATGGCGTTTGACGGTCAGGTGCAGGGCGTTGAGCAGCCGCTTGGCGGTGAAGTAGTTGATCACCAATCGCTGACTCACCTGGATCGGCTCCGTGGGCACGCCAAACGGTTGGGCGTTGAGCCCGAAGTCGATGATCAGCTCCTCGGGCGTGCCGGTGACGCGGCAGAAGTTGGCGTAGCAGCTCGAGGCCTTCGACTCGTCGACTTCCACCTGCTGACGCGGAGGCGCCACGGGGGCGTTTTCTGCAGCGGTCGGGGCATGGGTTTCCGGAAGATCAGCTTTCGACACGCAAGACTCCTTGATCGGTGCAGAAGGTGAACGCGGCGGGCGGGGGCGCGGGCGCAATCCTGCCTGCCGAAAAACGAGAGCCCCAGACAAGACTTCAGTGTAAGGCTTCCGGCCGCAAAGGCCAGTGGACGGTCGCCTCCGCCTGGGGGCGGTCAGCGCCTCCTTTGCCTTACGCCAAGCCGGCCCGTAGGGATCGGCTTAGGGAAGCTGCGGCAATCCCGAGCAATTCGAGCCGGGCGGGCAGGTCACCGGGGGGCCGCCGGTCGGACTGAGATTGTTCGGATTCGGGGGCGCGGCGAACAGGGCCTGAATGGCCTGAGCCATGTCCGTCATTTCCCCCAACACGGCGTCGCGAACCGCGGCGACGCCGGCAACGATGCCAATCACCAGCAGGGTGACCAACAGAATCCACTCGAACGTGAGAAAGCCCCGACGGTGGCGGGGCCGCGACAGGCGGGACAAGGGAGCGGGGCTCATGGGCGGTCTCTGGCCGAGAGTGGACGAGAAGGTCCTAGGGCCGACGGGGCCCCAGGCAAGTGGGTCGTGGCTTCGACCCTTTGCATCCGCCATGCCCTGGGCCGGAAACCGCGTGGCGCAAACTGCTGCTCGGCTCTCTTAACCCCAACCTTTGCAGGAGCTTAAGAACGACACCGCGATCTGCCTGGCTATGCCGGGCCTGGCCGCTCGGCGTTGAATTCGGGCAACGCGCGGTTGTTTCTGCGCATCACCGGCTCGGCCGCGGAGACAACACGAGATCGCTGTACGACCTGGGCTCCAGGTCGCCAGGCTCGACCGCGAACTGTTGGGCCAGAAGTTCGAGCTGCGCTGCGGCGCGGGCCGCTTCGTGGGCTGACGTGAGTACGGCTTCGAACTCGAGGTAGTCGCCCAACCCTGTCAGTTGGTCGACGTGGATCCGCACGTTCTCGAAGAGCGACACCTCGCGGCGCTTACGCACCTCTCCCCAAACTCCTAACGTCGACGATAAAGCCAGCTTCAGTCCCGCGGGATCCGGGATCGGCACAAGCTGATAGTGGCTCAGACGAGCTGCGGCCTCGTCCGTACGCTGATAGGCCACCAGATAGGCCGGCTGGCCGGCGATTTCGCGTAGCTTGAGGCGGCCCTGTAGGCAGCAGAAATAGGTGTCGGTCTGCTCGAGGACTTCGGGAAGACCTCCGCTCAGGCGGGCCGCGAGCCGCCGGGCGAAAGCCGGATCGTGCAGCCGGGCTTTGAACTCGAGGTTGCGGGCCATGGCCCTAGCGTAGCGTTTCGCCCGGGCGCTGCGAAACCTCGCCGGGCGCTTCGTCGAAGATCGTCCTCACCGGGTATTTTTTTCGCAGGCCAGCCAAGAACTCTTCCCGCTTCGCCTCTTGCCGCTCCTTCTTGATTGCGTCGCGCATTTCGTCCTGCGCCAGGGAGAAGGGCGTGTAGCCGGCCTCGGTGCGTTCCTGCACGCGAATGATGTGGAAACCGTCGCGATCTTCGAGAATGCGGCTCAGAGCGCCGATCGGCAGTTGGAAGAGCGCTTCGTCGAGCGTGGCCGAAACCAGGCTCCCCTTCGTCGTCCAGTCGTGCTGGCCCCCCTTTTCGGCGTACACGCTCTCGGAATGCTGCCGCGCGAGCTCTTCGAAGGGGGCGCCTTGCTGCAAACGCCGCCCCACGTCGGCCAAGATCGCCCAGGCCTCGGCCTTCGCCGGATGCTTGGCAAAGCTGACGGTAATTTGCTGCCAGCGGGCCTTGGCCTGCACGGCGAACGTCTGCTTGTGCTTTTCGTAATAGTCGACCAGATCCAGGTAAGTGATCTCCCGCTCGTCCTTGGTCTGGTCGAACAGCCACTGCCCGGCCATGTTGCGTTCCATCGACGCCCGCCGCATACGCTCGATCGAACTGCCCTGGGCGCGCAGCTTTTGTTCGAGGTCGGCGCGCGACGTGGCTTTCGCCTGCTCGAGCATCCTAGGCAGTTCCTTCTCTTCGAAGTTCTTGCGGAGCGATTCGTCGATCTTGGGCAGGGCTTTCTCGTTGACCGTGCGTCGGCAGTCGGCGTAGACCATTTTCTGAACGACGAGTTGGGCGACGAATTGCTGCGCCAGGGACCTCCGCTGCTGGGCGATCATTTCGGCAGGCACCTGCTGCTTCGACTGCTCCAAGCCCATCTTGATCATGGTGTCGATCGCCGGCATGACGTCCGCCGCCAGGATCACCTCGGGCCCGACCCGGGCCAGCACTTCCGCCCCTTCCACCGCCTGAAGTTCGGCCAGCGGCTGGTTTTCTTGCTGGAGCGCAGGAACCGCAAGCATGCCAGGCGACTGCGGGGAAACGCGATTCACGCTCACCTGCGGCGGGGGAGGCGGCGCGAACGGCGCAGGCGCCGGTGTGGCTTTCGCCACAGGAGCTTCCGGCCCGCCGGGCCAACGGGCCGGGCGGCTGGCCGATGTGGGTTGGTCGGGCGTGTATGGGGGCTGGCCGACCAAGAACGGATCGGTTCCCAACCCGGCCGCTTGAGCCGTGGAACGCAGCAAGCGCCAACTGCGCTCGAACTCGGAGAGCGCACGGGGAACCAGGCTCGGCCGCGCGAGCAGCGCTCCGGCCAGAGCTGCCAGTCCCACCAGTACGGGAAATGAAAGTCGCGGCACGTCCTTGCGCCTCGATGGTTTACGCTGCTCTCCGGCGCCGCCCGCTTGCGCATCCGCCCGGCAAGCGGGGCGGGATTATAGACACGCGTTCAAGTCAGCCGCAACAGAGATCTGGCGGCAGCCAGAATCTTATCCGCGTCGGTAAGGCGTCCGCCGGTCGGCAGATACGCCGAACGCCCGTCGGCGATCCGCAAACGCCCCTGGCTCGCCTTCGCGAGCCGCTTGATCCGTTCGGGACTGGTGTACCTGAATACTAAGTAATCGTCCTCTTGGTGGATCGACTCCACTGCCCAGCCGTGTGCTAGCACCCGCAGCTCCGCGAGCGCCAGCAATCGCTCGACCGGCGCCGGCGCCGGACCGAAGCGGTCGACCAGCTCGGCGCGGCAGTCGGCCAGTTCCTCGAGCGTCGCCACGCGGGTGAACCGGCGGTAGAGGTCGATCTTCTGCCGCATGTCGGCCACGTAGCTCCGCGGCAGGTACGCTTCCCCCGGCAGATCGACGCTGACGTCGACGCTCGCCCGCGGCGGCAAATGCTTGAGCCCGCGCACCGCCTGCTCGAGCAGCTCGCAGTACAGCTCGTAGCCCACCGCCGAAATGTGCCCGCTTTGCTGGGTCCCCAAGATGTTGCCGGCCCCGCGGATTTCCAGGTCGCGCATGGCGATCGCGAAGCCGGCGCCCATGTCCTTGAACTCTTCGATCGCCCGTAGCCGCTTGGCGCTGGTTTCGGAGAGGTGCCGCCCCGGATCAATCAGCAGATAGCAGTAGGCCCGGTGTTTGAAACGCCCCACGCGCCCCCGCAACTGGTGCAAGTCGGCCAGGCCGTAGCGGTCGGCCTCGTTGATGAAGATCGTGTTCGCGTTGGGAATGTCGAGCCCACTCTCGATGATCGTCGTCGAGAGCAAGATGTCGAACTTGCGGTCGACGAACCCCACCATCCGCGCCTCGAGTTCCCCCTCCGGCATCTGACCATGGGCGATCCCCAGCCGGGCCTCCGGCACGACCTGGCCGAGCAATTTAGCCACGAGCTCGATGTCTTGCACCCGGTTGTGGACGAAGTAGATCTGCCCTCCGCGGTTGAGCTCGCGAAGCACCGCATGGCGCACGAGTTCGCGGTCGAACCGGCAAACCCGCGTTTCCACCGGCACGCGGTCCTCAGGCGGCGTCTCCAGGTTCGAGATGTCGCGAATGCCCAGCAGCGAAAGATGCAGCGTCCGCGGAATCGGCGTGGCGGTCATCGTGAGCACGTCGACCGTCTGCCGCAGCGCCTTGAGCCGCTCCTTCACCTCGACGCCGAACCGCTGCTCTTCGTCGATGATCAACAAGCCCAGGTTCTGAAACTTGACGTCGAATTGCGCCAGCCGATGCGTGCCGATGACGACATCGAGCCCGCCGGTCGAGAGAGACTCGAGGATCTTCTTTTCCTCGCGCGTCGTGCAAAAGCGACTGAGCGCGGCGACGCTGAAAGGGAACTCGGCCATCCGCTGCGTGAACGTGCGGCGGTGTTGCTCTGCCAGAATCGTGGTCGGCACGAGCACGGCGACCTGGAAACCGGCGTCGATGGCCTTGAACGCCGCTCGCATCGCGACTTCGGTCTTGCCGAAGCCGACGTCGCCGCAGAGCAGCCGGTCCATCGGTCGATGGGTTTGCATGTCCTGCTTGATCGCCTCGATCGACGAAAGCTGATCGCGAGTTTCCCGGTACGGGAACGAGGCGTCGAACTCGCGCTGCCAGTCGGTATCGACTGGAAAGGCGTAGCCGGGGCGCATGGCGCGCGACGCTTGCAACTCAAGCATCTCCGACGCCAGATCGGTGACGGCCTGTTGGGCTGCCTGCTTCTGCCGCACCCAGGTTTGGCTGCCCAGGCGGGCCAAGGTGGGGCGGCTCTTCGTGCCGCCCACGTATTTCTGCACGAGGTCGATCTTCGACGCCGGCACGAACACCTTGGTGCCGCCGTGGAACTCGAGCTCCAGGTGCTCCTCGACCTGCTGCCCCTTTTCGAGGAGCGACATTCCCCGGTAGCGGCCGATGCCGTGCGACAGGTGGACCACCAGGTCCCCTTCGCGGAGGTCGAGGAAGCTATCGATCGCCTTGCCCAGCCGGCGGCGGCCGCCGCGGGCGACGTCGGCCCGGTGGAACAGTTCGCCGCTGCCAACGAGCACCACGCGATCCGGCACCAGACGGAAACCGCTGCGCAACCGACCCAGCGGATAGTGCAGGCGGCCCTCGGTCGCCAGGCGCGTGGCGGCGAAGACCTCGCCCAGCCGCTGCTGCTCCGCCTCGTTCTGGCAAACGATATAAACGTCTTGGCCGATGCCGGCGGCGTCGAGCTCGTCGCGGACCTTGTGGATATCGCCGCTGAAGCGCTCGACCGACTCGATCGGCAGCCGGCAGGTCGTTTCCATCGAACCGGCTGCCACTCCGGCCGCCAGTACTGAGGGGAACCGATAGACGGAGCGCCACACGTCGTCGAGCGGGTGCAGGTCTTGGGGACGCTCGGAACGCTGGCGGAAGTGCTTGGCCTCCTCCTCGAGCGCCGCCGGTTCGAGCAGCAGGAACCAGGCGTTCGCCGGCAAGTGATCGGCGAGGTGGCAGCGATCGGTCGTCTGCGTTGGCAGCGTCGTCAGGTCAAGCGACTCGAGCGGCGCCAGGCTGCGCTGCGTTTCGACCTCGAAGCGGCGAATCGAGGTGATCTCCTCGCCAAAGAGCTCGATCCGCACCGGGTCGTAGGAGTCGAGCGGAAAGATGTCGAGAATGCCGCCGCGGGAAGAGAACTCGCCTGGCAACTGCACCGCCGGCGTCCCTTCGAACCCCTGTTCGACGAGCCACTGGAGCAGCTCGTCAGGCACGATCTCCTGCCCCACGCTCAGCCGCCGACTGCCGACGAGCAGGCCCGCCTGGCTGACCACCGGTTGCAGCAGGGCCTGAATCGTGGTGAGCAGCAGTTGCGGAGCGTTGTTCTCGGCCAGCGCCTTGAGCAGCCGCAGCCGCTCAGCCCAGTCTTCGTCGCGGGCGACGGCCCCAGCGTCTTCGGCATTCCAGGCGGGAAAGCGGCCCTGACGGGCCTCGGTGAACAGCCGCAGATCGTCGCCAAGCTCATCAACATCGCCCGCATGCGGCAGCACGACGACGAGCGGCCCGGGTGCATGGCGGACAAGTGCCGCGGCGGCCAGCGCGGAAGAAGAGCCCCAAACGCCGTCGAGCGTGGCGCCGTGCCCTGCGCGCAGACTCTCCACGGCCTCGGGAAACCCGGGGTAGGCGTCGAGCCGGCGGGAAAGAGCCAATAGCTCTCCGGCGGCATCCCGTTCCGCGGCAACGGTCTTGGTCATCGCTGGCGGAATTGTACCGCCCACGGCCCAACAGCGAAGAGGGCAATTGGGTCTGACCAGGAGGACAGCTTTACCGCAGAGGACACAGAGGACGCAGAGTTGAGGCCGAACTCACTTCCTGCGTCCTCTGTGTCCTCTGCGGTAAATAGTTGCTCGCAGCTTCGTGCTCTCCTCAGTGCCGCCCTGGAGGAATACTACGCGAGCAGTTCCCGGCGGACCGCGCCGTGGACGTCCGTCAGGCGGTAGTCGCGGCCTTGGAAGCGGAACGTCAGCCGCTCGTGGTCGAAGCCGAGCTGGTGCAGGAGAGTCGCGTGCAGGTCGTGGACGTGGACCTGCCCCTCGACCGTAAAGTAGCCCAACTCGTCGGTCGTGCCCTGAATGTGCCCTGGCTTGAACCCTCCGCCGGCCACCCAGATCGTGAAGGCCTCGACGTGGTGGTCGCGGCCGGGAATGCCTTCGCGGACCTCGCCCATCGGGGTGCGGCCGAATTCGCCCCCCCAAATGACGATGGTGTCCTCGAGCAGGCCGCGGGCCGCGAGATCGCGCACCAGGGCGGCGCTCGGCTGGTCGATCTGCCGGCAGCGCCGCGCCAGCGGCTCGCCCAGGTTTTCGTTGGGGCCGCCGTGGTCGTCCCAATCGGTGTGATAGAGCTGCACGAAGCGCACGCCCCGCTCGATCAGCCGCCGCGCGAGCAGGCAGTTGTTGGCGAACGAGTTCTGCCCCGGCTCGGCGCCGTAGTCGGCCAGCACGTGCGCCGGCTCGCGCCCCAGGTCCATCAGTTCCGGCGCGCTCGTCTGCATGCGGAAGGCCATTTCATAGGCGCTGATCCGCGTGGCGATTTCCGGATCGCCGGTGAGCCGTTGTCGCTCTTCGTTGAGCTTCCGCGTCAGGTCGACGAACGCCCGTTGCTCCTCTGCGCTCACCCCCTCGGGATTGCGGAGATTGAGGATCGCGTCCCCCGTGCCCCGGAACGGCACGCCTTGCAGGTGGCTGGGCAGGAAGCCGCTCGACCAGAGGGCGTTGCCTGCCCGCGGGCCGCGCGGACCCGACTGCAACACCACGAACCCCGGCAGATCATCGGCCAGGCTGCCGAGGCCATACATCACCCAGGAGCCGAAGCTGGGCCGCCCGGGCGCTTGAAAGCCGCTGTTCATGAACAGCTTGGCCGGGCCGTGGTTGAAGACGTCGGTCTTCATCCCCTTGATCCAGCACACGTCGTCGGCGATCGTCGCCATGTGCGGCAAGAGCTCGCTGAGTTCCATGCCGCACTCGCCGTGTCGGGCGAACTTGCGCTGCGTCCCCAGCAGCTTCGCCCCCTTGCCGATGAAGGCGAAGCTCTTGTCCTTGGGGAAGAAGGCGTCGGGCGCCGGCTCGCCGTCGCGCCGCTGCAGCTCCGGCTTGTAGTCGAACAGCTCGAACTGGCTGGGGGCCCCCGCCATGAACAGATAGATCACCCGCTTGGCGCGGGGCGGGAAGTGCGTGGCCGGCACGCATGCCTGCTCGGCGGGCACCCCCGCCGCGCTATTCAGGCCGAAGAACTGTCCCAGCGCGAGCGCGCCCAGCCCTACGCGGCAGTCGGCGAAGAAGTGCCGCCGCGTCTGCGCATGCAGCGCGGCGCTTTGCCGTTCAGGTTGCCGGGTTGCAGACACGTCGTCCTCGCTATTCGCGGGTAATGAATTCGTCGGTGTTCATCACGGCCCGGGCAACGCCGGTCCACACCTCGCGCGCGTCGGACGATGCCGAGGTTTGCTGCAGATGGTCGCGCAGGAGGTCCGACTCAGCGGCGGAAGGGGGCCGGCTGAGCGCCTGCCCAAAGATCCAGGCGATCCGCCGCTCGGCTGCTTCCGGCGACTCACTGGGCCAGCGGGCGAGCGCGCCGGCTGCCAGTTCCTGGGCCAACTCCACGAGCGCCTGGTCGTTGGCCATCGTCAGCGCCTGCAGCGGCGTGTTCGAGCGCTGCCGCCGCGTACACACCGACTGGAAGTCGGGCGTGTCGAAGACGCTGAGCGTGGGGTACGGGGCGCTGCGGTAGAACATGGTGTAGAGCCCGCGGCGATAGCGGGCCTCGCCCTGAGCGGTCTGCCAGACCTTCTTGTTCTGCGTGAAGGCGTAGACGCCGTCGGGTTGCGGCGGATGAACGCTGGGGCCGCCGATCTTGGGCGAGAGCTTGCCGGCGGCGTGGAGCGCCGCGTCGCGCACGATCTCGGCGTCGAGCCGCAAGCGATTCTGCCGCGCGAGTAGCAGGTTCAGCGGATCGACGTTTGCCGCGTCTTCCCGCGCGTGCGACGACTGCCGATACGCCGCCGAGGTGACGATCAGCCGGTGCAGCGTCTTGAGCGACCAACCGCGATCCATGAATTCGCCCGCCAGCCAATCGAGCAATTCGGGGTGCGTGGGGGCCGAGCCGCGCGAGCCGAAGTCGTTCTCCGTTTCCACCAGGCCCCGCCCGAAGTAGTGCAGCCAAACGCGGTTGACCGTCACGCGGGCCGTGAGCGGATGTTCGCGCGACACGAGCCAACGGGCGAAATCGAGCCGGTCGAAGGGGCGGCCATCGCCGCGCGACGGCAGGGCCGGCAGCGCGGCGGGCACGCCGGCCGCGAGGGGGCCGAGCTCCTTGTCGGGCTGCAAGAAGTCTCCGCGGCGCAGCACAAAGGTGTCGCGCGGCGCCGTAACTTGCTGCATGACCATCGCCTTCACGGCGGGCCCGAGCCCCAGCCGCCGGCGCACCTCGTCGAGCTGGCTGCGGACCTCTTTGAGGGGCTGGTCGAGAGCGTCGAACTTGGAATCGATCAGCTGCTGCTGCTCGGTCGTGCGCTCGGCCGCCGGCACGGCCAGCGCGGCGAGAAACACGGGGTCGGCCAGCGTGTCGACCACCTCTTCGGCCACGGAAAACTGCACGCGGCCGACGTTGAAGTCGTTGTTGAGTTCGTGCTTGAGCACGAACCGTAGCGGCCGGCCGTCGCAAGCGATCGGCCGAGCGAGCGTGAGCAGCACCGTGTGTTCGGCGTTCATCTGGACCGTCGAGCCGGGCTCGACGTTGATCGCCCAGCCCGTGCCGGGATCGTCGTCGATGAGCGCCGCCACGGGGTAGCTTTTCTGGGCATGATCGGCGCTCGCCGAAACGAGCGGCAGCCGCTCGTCGCCCAAAAAGGCCTCGACCGCGCTCAGCACCAGATTGCCATTGGTCGCCAAGCCCGGGCCGGTTTTGGGCAGCGATTCGTGGGGGATGAACCGCAGCCGAAACGAGCCAACCTTGGCGCCGGCCGGCAAGGCCACGGTGTCGATGACGTAGATCTCACGCAGGATTCCAGGGGTGGCCAGCACCGACTGGTCGTCGAGCACGGTCAGCGTTGCCTTCTCGGCCTTGGCCGCCGCGACCGAGAGCGTTTGCCAAGCGGTCTGTGACGCGGCCGAACTGCCGCTCGATCGCCCGGCGACCTCCTGCTCCCACGCGGCCCGCCGCTGTGGCCGCTCGGAAACCAGCCGCTCGACGCGGGCGGCGGCCTCGTTCAGTTCCGCGCGCTCGGCCACGGCGTCGGGTGGGAGGAATTGTTCGCCCTCATGGACTTCCACGGTCGGCCCTGTGTTGTTAACGTCGGCCGTGTCGTTGAAGAAAGCGAACAGCTGGTAGTATTCGCGGTGCGTGATCGGGTCGTATTTGTGCGTGTGGCACTGCGCACAGCCGACGGTCAGCCCCAGCCACACGGCGCCCGTGGTCGCCACGCGATCGACCACCGCCTCGATGCGGAACTGCTCCGGATCGACGCCCCCCTCCTGATTGATGAGCGTGTTGCGATGAAAGCCCGTCGCGATTCGCTGATCCTTGGTCGGCTCCGGCAGCAGATCTCCGGCGAGTTGCTCGATCGTGAATTGATCGAAAGGCATGTCGGCGTTGAGCGCCCGGATCACCCAATCGCGATAGGGCCACATCTCCCGCTCGCCGTCGATCGTGTAGCCGTTCGAGTCGGCGTAGCGGGCCTGGTCGAGCCAGTGGCGGCCCCAGCGTTCGCCGTAGTGCGGGCTGGCGAGCAGCCGCTCGACCGCCTCGGCATAGGCCTCGGGACGCGAATCGCGCGCGAAGCCATCGGCTTCTTCCGCCGTGGGAGGCAAGCCGGTCAGATCGAGCGAAACGCGCCGCAGCAGAGTGTGCCGGTCGGCCTCGGGAGACGCGGCTAGACCATGCTTCCGCAGCGCCGCCAGCACGAAGGCGTCGATCGGATTGTGCGCAGTTTCGCCGGGCTCGAGCGGCGGCGGCGCCGGCTTAACGATCGGCTGGAAGGCCCAATGCTGCTCGTAGGACGCCCCCTGGTCGATCCACTGCCGCAGGATCTCGATGTCTCCTGCCGCGAGCGCGGGCCCATGGTCAGGCGGCGGCATGCGCTGTTCGTCGTCCGACGAGGTGATGCGGAGCATGAGGCCGCTCTCGGCCGCCTTGCCAGGCACGATGGCAGCGCCGCCGCCATGATCGGCGAGCGCCTCGCCGCGGGAATCGAGCCGCAGATCTGCCTGGCGGCTGGCGTCGTCCGGTCCGTGGCACGTCCAGCACTTGCCGGCCAGGATCGGCCGCACGTCGCGATCGAAGCGCACCTCGGCCGCTCCCAGACGCTGCGGCAACGCGAACGCAGCTAGGAGGAGGGTATTCAGCAAGATGATGGGCAAACGCACGTTGCCTTCTCCGCGAGGTGAGCGGCCAGCCGTCGATTGTACTTGGGCGAAGTTGCGGTCGGCCAGTGGTTGATGGCTGGTAGCTCGTGGCCGGTAGCTGGTAGCAAGAAGTGCACAGTCAGACGCTGCCGACTGGGCCCATAGTGCAGTCGCGGCAGCGACGACCGGCAATAGCCCCGCAGTTTCACTGCGAGGGCTGGCCCGACGCCGCAATGTCATTGCGTGCCGGCCGGCACGCAGCGAGATCCTGGTGGGCGCCTTCCCCACGTTAAACGTGGGGCTACTTTCGATTCTGCCTACCGGCAGACAGGGCAACGGCGGGACCCCGTGCCGGCGCGACACCGCCAAAATCGGTCGGCCAGCGGCCAGCGGCTTGTGTTTGGTAGCCAGAAAACGCCTTGCTGGCCACCAGCTCTCCCGCGTCCTATACTTCCCTCAAAGGCCCCCGATGTCCCTGTGGGAAACCATCACCGATCTCGACGCCAACATGGCGCGCATCGCCGCGCGCCGCTATGGGGTCGTTCACACCGCGGGCGGCCAGTTCGAGCATCTGCGGCTGAGGCCGTTTCCCAAGTGGAGCACCGTGGCCGACGTGCACTTGTTCGGCCGTCGCCGCCACGAGCGGCTCGCGGGCGACCGCTGCTGGCTCTACTACAACCAGCCGTGGGGACACGAACGCTTCCTGGCCCTCACGTTCGTGGTGTCTTCGCGCGAGGGGACCCTGGCCACGTTCCGCCGGGCGCTCACGGTGCTCGACGAGATCGCCCGCATTAAACGGAGCGACGCGCTGCTCTGCGACGCCTGCAACCTGCGGATCTCCGACCGCCTGCTCCGCCGCTGGGGCTGGGCGGCGCACAAGCCCGGCAGCCGCCGGCGTCACTTCATCAAGCGGTTCTACGGCGTCTATCCGCAGACTGAGCCGCTTGCAGAAGCGCCCGCGCTCGAGTGCGTCGGCACGCCGTAGCGCCCAAGCAACGCAGTGCGCCGCGCGAGCCGTGGACGGTTCGGATATCCTGCTCGAAGGTCCCACAGGCACTTTCGGAACCGCCGCATGCCGTCGCTCGCGCAGCCGCTTCTCGCAGCGCTCCAACAGGGCCAGGTCATTCCCGCCTGCCCGCTTGCGCTCAATGCTGCCCGCCGCTTCGACGAGCGACGCCAACGGGCGCTCGTGCGTTACTACGTGGCCGCGGGCGCCGGCGGGCTGGCCGTGGCGGTCCATACCACGCAGTTCGCAATCCGCGACCCGCAGCATGCGCTGCTCCGGCCGGTGCTCGCCGTCGTGGCCGACGAACTCAACCGCGCGCGAAGCGACGCGCCGTTTCTCCGCGTGGCCGGCGTCTGCGGCGACACGGCGCAGGCGGTTCGCGAAGCGGAACTGGCGGCCGAGCTGGGCTATCACTGCGGCCTGGTGTCGCTCGCCGCGCTGCGCGATCGCGACGACGAGGCGCTCGTCGCCCATTGCGCGGCGGTCGGCCGCGTGTTGCCGATCATGGGCTTCTACCTCCAGCCGGCCGTCGGCGGCCGGACGCTGTCGTGCGCGTTCTGGCGTGCATTCGCCGAACTCGAGGCGGCGGTCGCGGTGAAGATCGCTCCGTTCAATCGCTACCAAACGCTCGACGTCGTGCGGGCCGTCATCGACTCGGGGCGCGACGACCTGGCCCTCTACACGGGCAACGACGACAACATTGTGGCCGACCTGGTGACGCCGTTCCGCTTCAAACTCGCGGGCAGGATCGTCGAACGCCGCATCGTCGGCGGACTGCTCGGGCAGTGGGCCGTAGGCACGCGGAGCGCAGTACGGCTGCTCGACGAATGCCGCGCCGCACAAGCCGCAGGCGCTGTGCCGGCCAGCCTCTTGGCGGAAGGGGCGGCGCTGACCGCCGCGAACGCCGCGATCTTCGACGCCGCGAACCACTTCGCCGGCTGCGTGCCCGGCATTCACGAAGTGCTTCGCCGCCAAGGCTTGCTCGAGGGAGATTGGTGCCTTGACCCGGCCGAAACGCTCAGTCCCGGTCAGGCCGAGGCGATCGCCCGCGCGGCGCGCGAACGCCCAGACCTCTTGGACGACGCCTTTGTGGCCGAACACCGAGACGCCTGGCTCGCCGGATAGGTCGTTCGCTATTTCCCTCTCCCTGTGGGAGAGGGTTAGGGTAGGGCCAGGGTGAGGGTCGGCGCCCCTGGGCGCCACCGCAGCGCTCCAGCATGTCGGCAATGAGGCTGGCGCGGTTTGGTCACGCGATCTTCGCCCCAACGGTCCCTCACCCCCGGCCCCTCTCCCACAGGGAGAGGGGAGGAATGCGCCAAGCCAGATCGCAGGACTTCCCCGCGGAATGCCGCTGGAATAGCGTCGGCCCCCCCGGTGTGCCATAATTGGCGGCTACGGAAATCTCGATCCCCCCTTCCGGTAGAGTTATCGCTCGCGCAATGCATTCCATCGCTTTGACGGCGAACACGACCAGCACCGCTCGGCGCGTTCGCGGCACCCGCGTTCCCTGCTACGTTTTCGAATCGCATCGCGACCTGGCCCGCTATGTGGCCCAGATCGTGGCCAATCTGATCCGGGAGCGCAACTCCTGCGGCCAGCCGGCCGTGTTGGGGCTGCCCACCGGTTCGACGCCGGTGGGCGTGTACCGCGAGCTGATCCGCATGCACCGCGAGGAAGGGCTCGATTTCTCGCACACGATCACGTTCAACCTCGACGAGTACTACGGCCTCGAGCACGACCGGCTGCAAAGCTACCACCGCTGGATGCAGGAGCACTTCTTCAACCACGTCAACGTGCCGAAGGAGAACATCCACATCCCCGACGGCACGGTGCCGCTCCACTCGGTCGAGCTCTACTGCCGGCAGTATGAAGCCGCCATCGAACACGCCGGCGGCATCGATCTGCAGCTCCTGGGCATCGGCCGCAACGGGCACATCGGCTTCAACGAGCCGTTCAGCACCCGCGGCAGCCGCACCCGCCTGGCCACGCTGGACCCGGTGACCCGCAAAGACGCTTCGAGCGACTTCTACAGCGAAGACGCCGTGCCGACGCAGGCGATCACGATGGGCATCGGCACGATCCTGGAAGCCCGCAAGGTGATTCTCATTGCCCAGGGGGAGCACAAGGGGAAGATCATCAAGGAAGCCGCCGAAGGTCCGGTGGGCGAGAAGCTGCCGGCCTCGATCCTCCGCGAGCACCCCGACGCCTCGTTCGTGCTCGACGCCGCGGCCGCCGCGCAGCTCACGAGCGAAGCGACCCCCTGGGTGCTCGGCAACGTCGAGTGGACCGATCATTTGGTCAAGCGGGCCATGCTCTGGCTCTCCGCCAAAACCGGCAAGGCGCTGCTCAAGTTCGACGACAACGATCTCCGCGAACACAACCTGCACCAACTGCTGCGGCACCAAGGCCCCGCGCAGAAGATCGCCCACCGCGTCTTCCGCTGGATGATGGACACGATCGAGTACCATCCGGCCGGCAAAGACACCAAGCGGGTGATCTGCTTCAGCCCCCACCCCGACGACGACGTGATCAGCATGGGAGGCACGCTGATCCGCTTGGTCGAAGACAAGCACGAAACGCACGTCGCCTACATGACCTCCGGCAACATCGCCGTGTTCGACCACGATGCCCGCAGCCTGGTCGACCTGGTGACCGAGATCAACCGCTACTTCGGCATCGACCAAGAGAAGAGCCCGCAGCTCGAGCAGCAGGTCATTCAGGCCCTCAACGACAAGCGTCCGGGCCAGCCCGACAGCGACGCGGTGCTGGCGATCAAGGGGCTGATCCGCTGGAGCGAGGCCAAGGCCGGCGCCGCGGTGTGCGGCGTGCGCGAGGAGAACCTGCACTTCCTCGACCTACCCTTCTACCGCACCGGCATGATCGCCAAGAAGCCGATCTCGGGCGACGACGTGCGGATCATCCGCGAGCTGATCGAACGGGTGCAGCCGGCGCAGGTTTACGTGGCCGGCGACCTCTCCGACCCACACGGAACGCATCGCGTGTGCGCCCAGGCGATCTTCCGGGCGCTCGCCGAAATCGAACAGGCGACCGGCACGCGCCCCGAAGTGCTCCTCTACCGCGGCGCCTGGCAGGAATGGCCGGCGCACGAAATCGACCTGGCGGTGCCGCTCAGCCCGCAAGATCTGCTGACGAAGCGGGCGGCCATCTTCCGCCACGAGTCGCAGAAAGACTCGGCCGTATTCCCCGGCCCCGACGACCCGCGCGAGTTCTGGCAACGCGCCGAAGACCGCAACCGCAACACGGCCGCGGTCTACAACCAGCTTGGGCTGCCAGAGTATTTTGCGATCGAAGGGTTCGTACGCTGGGATGGGGTGCCGCTCTAAGGGGCTGGGCATGTCCCTCGCTGTCAGCCCCTCAGGGGCGCAACAAGTTAGCCAGGGGCGCCAAGCCCCTGAGCCGCACGATAAATGAAGCCCTGAAAGGGCGACACAATGCGCTCGGCGATTGCGCTATCGCCCTTTCAGGGCTTTCGTCCGTCGCGGGCCGAGGTCCAGGGGCTTGCGCCCCTGGCTAACCTCCGACGCCACTCCGTGGCTACGTGCTTCTTGCTAGGCCCTCGCGCGGCGATCATGCTCGACCTCGCCCGCTGGGCCAAACGAAACCTCGCACGACTTCCATCGGACTGGCCATGCTCGCGCGGTTGGGCTTCTTCGAAAACTTCCTGGGCGCCGACACGATCTTGATCGACGGCGACCAGGAAGCGTTGGCCGCGCTCGCGATTGAGATCAAAGAGCTCGAGAATCCTGCGGCCGAGTTGCTCCGCATTCACGCGCTCCCCTACGTCGAAACGCGCGGGACCTTGCAACTGACCGCCTTCCCAGTCGATTGTGAGCTCGGGGTGCGCCGTCGCCATGCGGACTGGCCCTGCTTTACTTGGCGCCACTCCGCAGAGGGATGGTTGGAAGCCGCGGAGAAGATCGAAGCGGTCGCCTTGGGCCGCGGCGGACATGCCTGGCTCGAGTGCATTGGCGTGGAGGACGCCGTGGTCATGGTCTCGCGCGGAGAATACGGCGTAGAATGGTGGCGTCGTCACGCGCTTCCCAAGTGATTCGCGGCCGCGGGACGCCGCGACGGTCTCAGTCGATCTACCCGCGTCATGCCAAAATCCATCCCCCGCACCGGCAAACGCATCCGCCCCAAGACCGCCGACAAAGGCAAGCGCTACCTCTGCGCGAAGTGCCACAAGCGCAGCCCGCGGCCGGTGAAGACGCCGGCGCCGTGGTATTGCCCCAAGTGCCAGGCCGAGCAGGCTCGCGAAGACGCCGCGGCCGCGGAGCAGGTTCTGCGGCGGCTCACGCAGCGCTAAGCAAGGCAACTCGCGGCGCCGGTCGGTTTCTTACGCGTCGGGTCCGAACAACCCGCTATTCCGCCTTGATCGGTTTTGGGTCAAAGAGCGTGGTGGGAGCGGGCGTCGGGGGCGTGTCGCTTCGGCGGTAGGCGGTGAAGCCTTTCGGAAGGTCCTCGGGCCGCGTAATCGAGCGCGGGGGACTGCCAGCCGGCGGGGCGCCGGTCAGCGGTGCGCCGCTTGCCCCTCCCCAATATGTCCAGCCGCGCGAGTTCGACTCGCCCGACTCTTCGATGGACTTGGCGTCGGCGCCGTTCTGTCCCTGAGTCTCCTTTGATGTTTGCTTTACCGCGTCCTCCTCCATCGGCCCCTCGTCCCACACCAACCGGAAGCCGTCGGTCTCGCGGTCCTTGGTGGCTGCCGCTCCATCACCTGCTTGCGGTGTCTTTTCTGCGGGCTCCTCTTCCATCGGTCCCAAGTCGAACTTGAGCCGGATCAGCGGCTCACCTTCCGGTTCGGGCTCGAGTCCGATTGTTGGCTCGCCTGGAGGCGCGGGCTCGAGTTGAAACGTCACTCGCTCGGTTTCCCCAGCGGCCAGCTTGAAAACCTTGTTCAGGGAGCGATAGCCGGGCGCCTGCATGGTGAGCGTGAATTCCTGATCGGGCATCAACCCTTCGCTGCGCCAGCGGCCGTCTGGCTGCAGGCCGAGCATTGCCTGGCCGTCAATCCCGCTCGGCCAGCGGCGTGGCTCCGGCACGCCCAACGCGCCGCGAGGATAGTCGACGCGTGGGCGGGCAGTGGCGATCGGCTCGCCTTGCAGATTGAAGGCCTCGACTACGACCACCGGCGACTTCTTAGAGGTGACGTACACGTCGGCGACATCGCGATCGAGCGTGCCGAATCTCAGGCTGCGATCGGCCGCCCAGGCTCCCTTTTCCCCACGGTGTGTGTAGACATGTTCGTCGGCGAGGAGCCCCAAGCTGAGCGTCGCGTCTCTCAAGCCGCGCGGGGCAAGCAGCGTTAGCTTGTCCGCGCCCTCGAGCCGCGCTTGATAGTAGGAGTAGGCCTCGCCAACCTTGCCTTCGAGCCTGCTAAACGGGACGAACCGCTCCGCATCGGCCGGCTGCCCCGCCTCGTCGACGCACTGCACCTCCACCCGCACATGCGGAACGGCCTTCAGCGTCACGTCGTTCGTCGCCTCGTCGGCCCCCACCGTCACGAGTTGCGTGAGGAACACCGCCGGCAGCGGCGTTTCCGGCGCCGGCGCCTCGCGGTCGCTCGGATCGCGGCCCGACACGCTTGCCTGGTATTCTCCCGGCAAGAGGGGCGCGAGGGTGAAGCGGCCGCGGGCGTTGGTTTTGGCGGTGCGCTGCCCTTGCTCGCCTGGCGTTCGCTGCACGAAGGGATACGACTTGGGGCCGACGCGCACCCAGGCGTCCGTGACTGGGCGGCCGTCGACGTCGAGCAGCGTGCCCGTCAGACGCTGGCCTGCTTGCACTCCGATGCGCCCCAGATCGCCGCTACGTTTGCCGAGCAGCAGGGTACGCGGAGCGTAGTCGGCCGGCTCGACCCACAACCTCGTGAGCCCGCCGCGGACGCCGCTAAAGCGGAAGCGCCCCTCCGCGTCGGTCGCCGTCTGCGATTCGGTCCGCACTCGTTCGCTCGAGCCGTGGGCGTTGGGCGACATCGTGAGGTAACGGACCGCGAGCCCGGCGAGCGGCTGCCCCGCTGGCGTCACGATCTGCCCAAAGATCGGCTCTCCCGGCGCGAGCTCGAGCTTCTGGAACTCCGGCGCGAGACCCATCTGCTCAAGTGCCCGCACCGCACTCAACTCGCCGCCGCTGAAATGCTGTTGCACGTACCCCGGATGCTGAATGTCGAACGCCAAATACATTCGCGGCGACGCTACCTGCTCGGCCGACAGCGTGAAGCTGAACTCGCCGACATCGTTGGTCGTGGCCTCGGATTCGGCTGTCACGCGCAAGCTGCCGGCGCCGTAGTCGTACCGCTTCACAACTACCTTGGCCCCCTCGACCGGCATGCCGGTTTCGCGGTCGACGACCATGCTGCGGTAGGTGAGGGCGCCGGCGGCGTCTAGCTGGACGGGACGGTAGACGCGAGCTGCCGTGACTTCCGGGGGATCTAGCTCCTGTAGCCTTTGAACTCGCGGGCCGTTTGCAGGAAGCCATTGGGGATCGGCGACATTGTCCTCGAGTTGGAAACGACTCCATTTGCTCGGAGCGGCGATCATGCGCGGGGCACGTGGGCTTAACCCTGTAGTCGATGCGGAGCGTTCTTCCGTGTATTCGACGGCCCTCGCCGGCCTCCGATGCGTCGACTCTTCAGCAGCCACCGGATGAGATTGAGTGGCCTCTGGCTCAGCCTGCCCCACCGCCGCCGGCATCACCTGCACCAGCGACGCCGCCAACACGACCGCGGCCGCCGCCGCCGCGCCCAGCCAGCGCCAGCGGCGCGACGAGTGCAGCTCGATCGCGCCGCGCGGGTCGAGCAGCAGCTTGATGCGGCGGCCGAGTTGCGAGGGGCGTTCGAGGATCGCGAGCGCCGGCCCGCGCCGCGGCGGACCCGAGAGCGTGCGCGCGGCGGCCACGAGCAGCTCGGCGTACTGCGTGCGGTCGGCAGCGCCGGCGGCCGCCGCGTCGGCCAGGGCCTCGCGGGCATCGGCCGCCCGGCGGCGGAGCCACCAGTAGAGCGGCTGCGGATAGAGCAGGAGCAGGCCTGCCCGCCCCAGGGCGAGGAACCACAGATCGCCGTGCCGGAGGTGGGCCAGCTCATGAGCCAGCACCGCCCGCACGACGTCGGCGGGAGCGACCGCAAGCTGCGGCGTCACCAAGATCGTCGGCCGCAGTGCCCCGAGCGCAGCCGCTGCCGACACGTCGCCGCTCACGAGCAGCCGTGGAGACTTGCCCTCTGCCAGGCCGGCCAACGTGGCGAGCAGATCGGCGGCAGGCGGCCCCGCTCGCCGAACCAGCCGCCACGATTCGACCGCGCCCCACAATAACCAAGCGACGACAAGCCCCATGCCGGCGAGATACGCAGTGGCGAGCGGCGCAGCGAGATCGCTCCACCGCCAAGGTTCCGGCTTGGGCGGCGGCGGCGCGACCTGCGTTGGGGCAGGCGCCGCCAGCGGCGCGGCGACTGGCTGAGTTGCTGCCCGCGGCGACCTCGGATCGAAGCGCGGCGCAAACTCTCGCGGCGGAATGCTCCGCATCTCGGAATGCTCGACGACCGGCGCTGGCGGCTGAGCCACTTGAAGCTCCGCGGCCGGCCGCTCGAAGAGCGCCACCCGCGGCCAACCCGGCAGGGCGCTCAACGCAGCAAGGGCAAGCAAGCCGGCCAGCGCGGCCCAGTCCAGCGCGGCCCGCCGCGCCGGTTGCCGCACGAGCAGCCCGGCCAGCGTGGCGATTAGCAAGACGGCTGCGGCCAGGGCTTGATAGTTGACGATCCAGGCGGCAAACGCGGCAAGGGTCATGAGGCCGATCCCTTCTTGCGTGGCTTGGCTTGTTGTTTCGCTGCGGCGATCGCCTGTTCGAGCCGCTCGAGCTCGGCGGCGCTCAGGCGGCGCGGGTCGAGGGCGTGGACCAGGTATTCGCTCACCGCGCCGTCGAACACCCGCTCGAGAAAGTCCCCCGCCAGGCCGCGGAAGGTGCGCTCGCGCTCGACCTGGGCGAAGTAGACATACGCCTTGCCGGCCCGCTTGTGCCCCACCAGCCCCTTCTGCTCCATGGTCTGCAGCACGGTGAGCACCGTGGTATAGGCCAACTCCTCGCCGCGGGCATTGATGGCGTCGCAGATGTCGCGCACCGTGGCCTGCCCGCGCTCCCAGAGCACCTTGAGGGCATCGAGCTCGCGGTCGGTGGGGGGAAAGGGCTTGGGCAAGGGGCGGCTCCATCTACGAGTCGACTAGTAGGTTCAAGCGTGATTCTACTACCGGAGTAGTATCTGTCAAGCAGCGATCCGTGAGAGCGGACCGAGCTGCCTTCGCCATGCCGCGGACTTCCACGAGTCGTCCAGCGAGCCGCGTAGCGCCGCAACACCGCTTGGTTTTCGGGTGCGCTACACCAGCCCGCAGCGCAAGCAAGGGACGCGAGCGATCGTTGGGCGCGCTGGCCGAGAATGCTGCCCGGCCCGCGCCAGGGTCCGCGAGACTCGACCAGGGACGGGTGGCTCTCCCTTGCTCGCGCTGCGGGCTAGTAGGGCTCGGGAAACCCGAACTGGAACTGTGACGAAGCACTCCGCGAGTCCTGAACCGGCCGGGGTTCGCTGTCGACAGGAGCTTTGTCCGCGGCCCCGATGCAAGAGCTTTTGCCAGCGGTTCAGCGGCGACGACCCGAGCGCCTCGCCGGCGCCTCGCCGGCAGCTAGTGGGCGGCTGCGCGTACCAGCCGCCTTCCGCGGCCCGCGTTTTCTTATCGACTGCTGTCGCCGGCGGTTATACAATGTCTCGTTTACCCAATTGCACTTCGGAACGCGACCGGGAGCGGCCAAGCATGGCGATGGTGACCGATCAGCAGAGCGAACTGTGGACGACGACGCAGGCCACGGAGCTCTATGAGATCGAACGCTGGGGGAAGGGCTACTTCTCGATCAGCCCCGAAGGGCACGTCCGGGTCCACCCCGACAAAGACCCGTCGCGCGCGATCGACCTCAAGCAGCTCGTCGACCGGCTCCAGCTCCGCGGCATCGATCTGCCGATCCTGATCCGCTTCTCCGGCATCCTCCAGCACCGCCTGCAGGAGATCCACGACGCCTTCCAGAAGGCGATGTCGGAGCAGCAGTACACCGGCGGCTACCACTGCGTGTACCCCATCAAGGTCAACCAGCAGCGGCAGGTGGTCGAGGAGGTGCTGTGGTTCAGCAAGCCCTTTCGCTTCGGGGTCGAGGCAGGCAGCAAGCCCGAGCTGCTGGCCGTGGCGGCTCTGGCCGACAACGACACGCCGATCATCTGCAACGGCTTCAAGGACGCCGAGTTCATCGAAATGGCCATGCTGGCCCAGAAGATCGGCCGGCACGTCATTCCCGTCGTAGAAAAATACACCGAGCTCGGCCTCATCCTGCACTACGCCGAGAAGGTGGGCGTGCGGCCGCAAATCGGCATGCGGGTGAAGCTCTCGTCCCCCGGCTCCGGCCGCTGGCAGGCCTCGGGCGGTTACCGTTCGAAGTTCGGCCTTACGGTGAGCGAGATCCTCAAGGCCTTCGAGGATCTCAAGTCGCGGGGGATGGAAGACTGCTTCAAGCTGCTCCACTTCCACCTCGGCAGCCAGATCACCAACATTCGGCACATCAAGGCCGCGCTCAACGAGGCGGCCCGCGTATACACCGAGCTCGCCAAACGCGGCGCAGGCTTGCAGTACCTCGACGTGGGCGGCGGCCTGGGGGTCGACTACGACGGCTCGCAGACCAACTTCGAGTCGAGCGCCAACTACACGCTCGAGGAGTATGCCCGCGACGTCGTCTACCACATCCAAACGGTGTGCGACGAGGCGGGCGTCAAACACCCCACGATCATTTCCGAGAGCGGCCGCGCCGTGGTGGCCTATCACAGCGCACTCGTCTTCAGCGTGTTGGGAGTGTCGACCCAGGGCGAGAACGGCCTGCCGATCGATCTGCCGCCCGATTCGGAGCAGCCGATCGTCGACCTCTCCGACACCTACAATAACCTGACCGTCCGCAACATGCTGGAGAGCTACCACGACGCTCAGCAAGCGCTCGACATGGCGATGAGCCTGTTCAGCGGCGGCTACATGCCGCTCGACCAGCGGAGCCTGGCCGAGAAGCTCTTCTGGGCGATCGGCCACAAGATTCAGAAGCTGGCCAAGCAGGTGGAGTTCGTGCCGGAGGAACTCGAGGGGCTCGACGCGTTGCTCTCCGACACCTACTTCTGCAACTTCTCGCTCTTCCAGTCGATGCCTGATAGCTGGGCGATCAAGCAGCTTTTTCCGGTGATGCCGATCCACCGGCTTGGCGAGCGCCCCACCCGGCACGCCGTGCTAGGAGACATCACCTGCGACTCCGACGGCAAGATCGAGCGGTTCATCGACCGCCGCGACGTGAAGAAGACGCTGCCGCTGCACGCCTACAATCACGAGCCCTACTACCTGGGCGCCTTCTTGATCGGCGCCTACCAAGAGATCCTAGGCGACCTCCACAATCTGTTCGGCGACACGAACGCTGTGCACGTGGGGCTCGACGACTCAGGGCAGGTGGTGCTCGACTCGGTGATCAAGGGAGACACCGTGCGCGAGGTGCTCGACTACGTGGAATACGACCCCAACGCCCTGGTGCAGCAGCTCCGCACGTCGGTGGAAGAAGCGGTCCGCGAAGGCCGCATCGACTACCAACAGTCGGGCCGCCTGCTGAAGTTCTACGAGGAAGGGCTGGGGGGGTATACGTATCTTGAGGATGTGCAGGAGGATTGAGAAATCGGCAGTTTCTCTTTCTCTCGGGAAACTTGTCAGTTCTCGGCGGACTGCTGTCATCGGTTGACACCCGATAAGAAACCCGCCAGGACCGGATGCCGTGCCAAAGTCACTCCGCAAGCCCGCCAAGCCAAGACCAGATTTCCCGCTCCTCCCCCACGCCACGGGCCGCTGGGCAAAAAAGGTTCGTGGCAAGCTCGTCTATTCGGTCCCTGGTCGGACCCCGGAGCGCCGAGCGGAAATGGCTCGACGGAAAGACGATCTGCTGGCCGGCAGGAAGCCCCGCCTGGGGCAAGGTACGGCCTGACGATCCGCGAGCTTGTGGCAGAGAGGCTGAAGCCGGGCGCAAGAAAAAGCCCGGCAGCCTGGCGGAGCGGCTTAAACGGGCTAGCCACGGAGCCATCGTGGCTGTCGTGGATGGGGGCCGAGCATAAGGGCGGGCTACCGCTTTCGCAATCCCCTCGCACGAAACGCCAGCAGCCCGATCCCGGCCAGTGCGGCGAGCAGGAAGGTGGAGGGCTCGGGGACCGTAACAACGAATGCCTCGTTGTTTCCGCTCGGGTTCGTACCGTATCCGACTAAGACTTGGCCGTCGTCGGAGACTGCATTCACCGTGGTCAACCGCCAACCCAGCAACTCAGCTTCGAGACCGCCTACTTGCCTCAACCAATCGTCCAACAGCTGCACTCCTCCAGTCTCCCTCCAGAAGAACGCCCGTTGACCCGCAGTGCCTCCTCCGAAGTCCATGGCTCCAACGATCATGGAACCGTCCGCCGACACGTCGTTGGCCCGACCGCTTCTGCCTTCGAAACTAAGGGGCGTCATCCCTTCTGCCCTGGTCCAACGAAACGCTTCGGCCGGACCCCCTCTGAGCGCCCAAGTTTCCCCGACGATCGTTTGGCCATCAGCCGAAATGCCGTTCGCAATGCTCTTGCTTTCAATTGGTGCGCCAGGCAGTTGCCCCAAGAACTCATAGCCCTGCTCCTCAGTCCAGCGGAATGCTTCACTCTTACCGGAATCCTCCGCCCACCCGACGATAATGCTGCCATCGGCAGAAACCGCCTTTGCGTGTCCGTTCGTGAGCGTACCAAGACGTTGCATGCCGGTGGATTCGGTCCAACGAAAGGGCTCCGGCGTGCCGCCGACTTCGTGATAAGAAAAGCCAACCAGCACTCCCCCATCTGCCGACATCCCCAAGGCACTGCCATCGACCGGCTTTCCTGCAAAGCCACCCAGCCCTGTCATGCCTGCATTGGACGTCCATGCAAATGGCTCGAAAGGACCGTCACTGCCGGAGAGGCTGGACTGACTTCTTCCCGCGACAATTGAGCCGTCGGCAGATACTGCTTGGGCAAGGCTCCACACTCCGCCTCCGGGCAAATCTCCCAGACCCTTCATGTCGCCGGCACGAGTCCACGAAAAGGCTTCTCCGCCCACAACGCTCCGCGCAATCCGAGCGCCGCCGACAACCGTCGTACCATCGGCGGAAATGTCTTCCGCGAAGCTAATCGAATTCCCCGGCAAAGTACCGAGCGGAATGAACTCCGCTCCATGACTCTGGCTGCAAAACCCGAGGCTCAACAGCCCCAAACCGATTACATGCCACGCATGCCGCATATGATCTCCTCTGCGACGGGCCAAGGTTACTCGACGGTCCTTGACCGATCGAAAACTGCGGCACATGGCCAACGTTGTCAAGAGACAGATCGCAATGCATCCCGACGATGGTTCCGATACCGGCCGCACGGCCAGGAGCAACTCATTGCTCTCGAGAATCGGGTTCCATCGCAAGGCCGGTCCCAGGTCGGGCAGTTCCAGCCGCGAGAGAAGGCTGGATCCGTCCGTCGACCGCAGGCGGCCAAACTCAAGGACCGTGAAAATGTCACCGCTTTTGGGCATGAAACCATCGAGCAGAGTGACGTCAACGTGCCCATCCAGGAGTGCTACGCCTGTGATCGACAGCAGATCCGACGAGACGGTGTCCGGTGTGCCGCCGAGTTCGATCATTAGTCGGCCTTTCGGGTTCAATTCCAAGGATCCTTGGACACTCAAATGGCCCAGCGAGTGTCCTGGATCAATCAGCCCGCCGCTGGCTACCGACCCGCGGAGGTCTCCAGTTCCCCGGATCACTCCTGCGGTAATGATCGAGGTGGCATTCAGAACACCTTCGTCCAAGTCGATGACGCTATCTTGGTCGCCGCGCAGTGTTCGGCCGACCGACACATTGCCGCCGTGCCAAACGTTGAGCCGGGCTGGCCTATCGCCCTGAAGGCGCAGGTCAGTGAGCGCGCTCCAACTCGATCCCACCCCATCGACGGTGACTGAGGCGCTTTCGCCGTCTGCGCTCGCAACTACGCTGTCGCCCCTCAGGCCGCTCAGAACTCTCCCTCCATCGAGCACTGAGAGCTTGGCCTCGCCCCCGCCGCCGACCACGAAATCGCCACCGATCTGCCAGTAGGATCCCTGCCCTCGAACCGTCGCAGTCGTGGCCGGCTCGCTTCTCCCTCCGCCGCCATAGACCCGCGTACGGTCGCCGTTCAAGCCGCTAATGACTTGACCGCCGCCTTCGATCGTAAGATGCGCCTCGCCGCTGTCGCCGACCTCAAAGTCTCCGTTGACGAGCCAGCGTGAGCCCGCGCCGCTGATGATGGCACTCGAACCGTCGTTTGGCGAACCACCGCCGCCAGATACTCGGCTGCGCTGCCCATCAAGGCCGCTCACGACCGTGCCACCGTTGGCGATCGTCAAGTGGCCTTCTCCACCGTCTCCGATCTCAAAGTAGCCTGTGACCGCCCAGCTCGAGCCGGGACCGTCGACGAGCGCCGTCGACTTTCCGCCGGAAATCCTTGTGCGTAGCTCTCTTCTGCCGCTGATTACCTTCCCACCATTGAGGATCGAAAGGTGCGCCTCACCGGCGTCGCCGATCTCAAGGTTCCCGTCGACTGTCCAAGTCGAACCGGGGCCAGAAACAACGGCGGTGGCCTTGCCTTCCGCGAGCCGCGAGCTTGCACCTTCGTTGCTCGATGTGGCCAGCCAAGCGCCGTCTGACACTTCGATGCTTCCTCCGTTGACCACAACCTGCGGCGGAATGTTGACGGTTGTCCCGACCCCGGAAAGCTGTAGTTTCTCGCCCGAGCCCACGGAGAGTTGCACCGTTCGCACAACCTGATCTCCGCCGGTTGCGACGAGCGACTCAGGATGGGCCGAAGAACCGCCGCTCAGAGTCAAGAGCAGCGAAATCACGCCAAGACGCCAGGACGAAGCGGAGTTTTCGGAGAAGAGCGGCATTGTATCTCTCTCAAGGGAGATGCATCGGAAGACACCCATTCTCTGAACTGCATTCGTTGACGAAAGCGGCAATGGTTCATCCGGGAGACCGCGACAAAAGGAAGTTGTCGCCAGGCGGCATTCCGGCCCCAACCGCGTCCGAATGGACGGCCAGGCTTGGGATCAGCGGGCAAGCCATCAGCCAACGCCTTGCCAAGTCACGGGCTGACGGAGCGGCCCGCGGGAGGGCGGGGAACCGGGTAACAGCGTGTTGCCAGGTTCAGAATGCCACGACGTCAGAGTGAACGCCTAGCAGCATGTAGTTGCGGCCTTTCCTGAGACACGCTACGCCCGTTGTGGCCGCCACCGCGTACCAAGTGAGCCGAACAACGGACCCCGTAGACGCTGCCCGACGCCGGACGGGCCTCGCCCAGCCCGCTCGACCGCGTTCTTGGGGCAATCTGGGGCGTCGGTTTGTGTGGCAAAGCGACTCGGCAGGCCACCAGCCCGGAAAGACTACGCGACTAAGGGCGCGTAGGAACCAGATTGGAAAGTGTGGCGGCGTCGAGCAGACCGTCAGAACGATCAGGCTTGCGACGGTCGCGACCATGACCATCGGAAACAAGTACCAGCCTGGGATTGGGCGGAATCGTCGAATGGAAAGAAAGGCGACCAGAGCAATCGGCAAGCCCAAGACCAGCATCGTTGCGATGACTACCAATACCGCTGCTCGACCGACTTCGACGGTTGCGACCAATGTCGTAGCCATGCCGCCCATCATAGCAGCCGGCGGGGCGGAAGGGGCTAGCGCTGCCGCAGTGCCAACCGGGCCGCCAC
Organism: Pirellulales bacterium; assembly: GCA_044221365.1. Classification (GTDB taxonomy): domain Bacteria; phylum Planctomycetota; class Planctomycetia; order Pirellulales; family JBGAPH01; genus JBGAPH01. Next base: position 84,416 of record JBGAPH010000013.1, on the reverse strand, counting down.
GGCGAGCAGACCAACTCCGACCAGGAGCACCGGCCAGGCAACTAAATCAGGGTCGACGCCTGGCAGTCCGGATGCCAGCGTGAGGTAGATCAGCGGGAAGCCCAGCAAGCAGATCATGCCCGCTACGGCGCAAGCGATGGCGGCGTTCATTGCGAAGCCTATGCGGAGTCTCGCGTGGTGCAGGGGCGCCTACTCCGACTCGTTGCAATGCGGGCCAGCAAGAAGAACCGCGGCTGGGTGCGTTCGTGTCCCCGACCGCGGCGAGCCTCTGTAGGGCGAGGTCAACGGTAGTTGGGGAGCTGGGGCGGGGCAAGCCGTTAGGCCCCGGCCGGGGCCCGCGGCTTCATCGGCGGTAGCGGGTTGGCCGCCTGGTCAACACCATGGCCACGGATGCGACGACGACCACAACGAGCACAATCATAAGGCTGATGATTAGGGGCATACGCAAGTGTACCTTGCTGAGTGAGCCACCCCGACACGGTTTCCACAGCTACATCCCAACTGTCCGTGCAGGTAAACCGGGTGTCACCCGCAGAGACCAGAGAGTCGGGCGAATGGGGAGGGCGATGGCCAGGGCACATCAGCGCTAGCCGAAACAGCCAGCCATTCGCAACACCAACAGCGCCCCAAGGATCACAAACGTGGCGATCGCCATCGCCCGGGTCGTCAGGCCGAAAGTCGTCGGTGACTTGACGAGAAACCCTGGGGACTTTGGCAACGGAGTCCCGCACTCCGGGCATCCCTGGCCGGCGCGTTCCGCGGTAAACCTTGCGTGACACTTCGGACACTCGGCGTTTTGTTCGCTCATTGCCTTGGAAGCCCTCACGGGCTGCAAGAGGAAAGGAGCGTCCGCCGAATAAGGGCGGAGAGACGCTCCAAACGGTTGCACGTCGCTGGCTCCTTAGGACAGCAACGCGGACCAACATCTTACGCGAATCTCGTTCCTCGTCTGCGGATTCGCAAATCCTGGCGGCCTTAAGTGCTTGCCCCGATTCGTGAATCGCCGCCACACGGGAGACGACGAAGCTGACGTCGAGAAGCCTCGGAGCCTGCAATTTGCAATCTCGCCCCCTAGGGCCCACTGAACTTTGCAGGGGCCAGCCGCCTTGCCCGGCAAGCCAACCAGACAGAAGACCGCCGCTCCGCAATCCAGCTCGCTAGTGCTGCGTCACGCACGGATTTTAGGGTTGTGCCACACTAACCCGCAGCGCAAGCAAGGGACGTGAGCGTCGCTTGGGCGCGCTGGCCGAAAATGCCGCCCGGCCCGTGCAGGGGTCTGCGAGGCTCGGCCAGGGAGACGTGGCTCTCCCTTGCTTGCGCTGCGGGCTAGTATCGGAGGGGCAACCCGAACTTCTAGCTGTGACGCAGCGCTAGTCAGATTCCCCGCTCGGCGCGATCTCTAGAAGAACCTGGGGCGGCGCGGGCTCGTTGACACGCGCCAACCACGGTGCATCCCAGGGTACCGGCAGGGGACCAGGCGACCGGATCGGCGGCCAGGCGATCGAAGACGGCAAGTTGCTGTACGTCCAGGGATAGGCCAGCCTTCGCAGACGGTCGCGGTCCACTTCTCAACTCGCGGAGCTCCGCCTGCACTTCATCGATTGCCGCACCGCTTCCACCTTCAGTCGATGGAGCCGTTCGTGGTCCGCCAGCTTCGCCTCGAACGCCCTTTCCGCCTGCCGTACGCGCCAACCTGACCAACACACAACGGCCACCACGTCGCAGACGGCGAAGACCTCCCGCAGGCTGAAACGCAAGAGCGGTTTCATGCCGTGTTTCCGAGCAGCGGGCGGGGCGGAAGGGGTTAGGTCCAGCGCAAGAACACGATCAACTGATAGTAGAGGAAAGGCAGCGCGAGTGCCGCCAGGGGTACAAGCCACCAGTAAACGCGGTTGCCCGTTCGCCGCACCACGGCCCAAGCAATGCCCGCGCCAGCCGCCACCGAAACCAGAACAGCCAGGCCGATCGCAAAGAACAGGGCCCACGCCATTCCTTCCATCCCAGAAGCCATTGCAGGGCTCTCCGCATTAAGGCCCGTGTCCAGTCAGGCGGCCTACCGGATCAGGTATAACGCGGCCCTGCGGTAGAATCGCGGGTGGGGAAACCGAAAGAGCCCAGCCTTGCCCGTTGTAGGTGGGATGCAACTAACCGATGCCGCCGCCGTTGCCTGGCTTCGGACCCGCCCGCTGACGAAGCAGCCCGCCGGCGAGGCTCCTAACGGCGCCAAACCGCCGCCCAGTGGGCAAAGAGCCCGATCCCCCATCCAAAGAGCACCCACCGGACCCAATAGGGTGGTCCAATCAACAGATTGATGGCGCATAAGAGCAACATGACCAAGACAAAAGCGACGGCATGAATGAGGAAGCCGATCATGGTGCTCTCGGGTCAGAGGCAAAACCGAGTACTCCGGGCAAGCCTAGGCCACCGTGTCCTGGGTCCCCCCGCCCCACGCGTGATTTGGGTCGGGGTAGAACGTGGCGCCGCCTAGGCCATTCCTGCCCGGAGTCCAAATGAAAATCAGCCAGCCTCCAGGGACTTGGGCGCGGTAGCCGTACTTGGCGGGCTTGTCGCCCTCGTACTTCAGATTCAACTCTTCCAAATGCAAGGTCGGCTTTTCTGTCATCGCGATCTCCTGTTCTACAGCAACAGAATCCGAGCGGATGCCGCCAGGGGCCGCCTGTCCAGCGGCTCACGAGCTCCCGCCTCTCCGCCCCGCCAGCCCTCGGCCGTGGGCGCATGGTAGCGGCGTGACGAAGTGAACGCGAGACGCCCCTGCTCCCCGCCGCTACCGGCCCCCAACAAGGGGCGCCTTGCCCGCTCGCCGCTCATGAGTGGCAACTTGGGCAAACCGACTTCGCTTGGACAGTCGTGCCGAGCCGCCGGAAGATGACCAATTTCCGCGCATTCGCCCAACGCTCCCTGGTCTTTCCGGCCGATGAGCCTATGATTGCCTTTTCGGGGCGCAGTCTCTCCATAGAACGAAAGCACGCATGGTCAATGTGGTCGCCAGGAACCCGTTCAATCTCACCCCCTCGCAAATCCTTGCCTTTGGCCGACTCGACGGCCTAACGAACGGGAACCGCCTGCCTGCTGCCAAGCTCGTGGGCGATGCCATCGACGCGGGCCTGGAGCCCCGCCACGCGGTGAGCCAGGTCAAGGCGGATAAGCCGCACCTCTTCCAGTCAGGGTGGACCGGCTACTGGGCAGAGGACGGCGAGCAGTTTGGCTCGCGGCGCTGAAACGAAGTGGTCTGCCGACCGGAATTCCGCAGCTAGGTCCCAAGGTAGCCCGTGGAAGGCCCAGTTTGCGGCTCCATCAGAATGAGGCGAGCTGAACGCCTGCCCGCCCCGTAGAGCGCGGCATGCGCAGGCCGGCCACCCAAGAGCCGCAATGCCCGCGCGGTGCGTTGCTTAGGTCAGTCTGGCGCGTCGTTTTCTGGGGCGGTGCAGACGGCGGTCGACTGCACGGCTTAAGGGGAGTTCGACTTGGCCTGACGGAGCGACTCGACTTCTAGCCCCAATTGCTGAATGCGCTGCTCGTCCTCTCGCAGCTTTCGATTTAGGGCGTCGTTGAATTCGTCGAGTCGGCGCCCCGATAGGACCTTGTGAAGATACTCGGACTTGTACCTATCACGGTCGGACTTGTACTTCTCCGCATCGGCTGTTTGCGCTCGTAGGTCCGTTTCGAGGGCTGCCCGACGCTGTCGTTCGGCGTCGAGACCTGTGGATAGCCGCGTCCGATCCGTCCACCAGCCCAAGACCAACGCCGCGAGGAGCATGGCCCAGAGGATAGCGCGCAGGCTGAACTGAAGTCGCTTCATGCCCGCATCTTAGCAACCCGCGGGGCGGAAGGGGGCTACTTGCCTAGCCGGGTCGGAGGGTTGCGCAGAAACGCCAGCAGGGCGGCCACGATGGGAGCGCCGCCCATCAGCACGCCAATCATCAGAGCCAGGAACGCGGTTGTCCATGAAGTGAGCGAGCGTCCTTTAGACATTGCGATGCCAGTTCCCGCCAGCGCCACGGCCGCCAGCGACGCGACCGTGCTCCCGATCCACAGGCCAAGCACGTCATTCGCGAGCAATCGGTCCGGTCCGCGTTGGATCATGGTCGCGCCAGCCCACAAGGCGGCCACGAGCATCAGCCAGGCGACAAAGGTGCTCTTGGGCGTTTTCATCAGTCCCCGCAGCGCAATCGCTGCGCCTCGGTAGAATCGCGGGCAGGAAGCAAGAGCCGCGGCCGGGCGCCTCATTCAAAACCCTGACCGTGGCAAGCCGGTTCTACCAGCGCGGCATCGGCGGTGCGCCTCCGCTAATTCACCACTAGCGCTACCAGGCGGCTGAAGGAGGGGCCCTTGGCAAAGCGTTAGTTGCAGGCCCTCTTCAGGCCGCCCGATAATCGAGCCGTCTTCCTTCGCCTTTCCACAGGAGAGTAGATCATGGCTCGCTTCGTCCTTCCAGTCGTGTTGTTCGCAGCGCTCGTCGGTGGCTACGTGGTTGGCCAGCAGCCGAGGACGCAGGCTGACAACGCATCCCGTCGCTGCATCGGCATCACATCATCCATTTTGCGGCAGAGTCCCACCATCACTCGGGTCTATCGCGCGTTCGATGATGGCGCCGTCGAGTCCTTCGACGATGGGAACCCGCAGGCCAAATGGACGCCAATCGGCCAGTAGCTCCCCTTGTCGACCTACTCGCGCTGTCCTGCGACGGATGGCGGCGTTCAAAACCTGTGGCTGGCGCCGAGCAGAACTGGCTCGACCAGAGAAAGACAGCGGCGGGCCGTGGCTGCCCCGTGTGGAGCACACGAACCACGGCCCGCCTGCGTCTCACTGCAAGCATAGCTCACGCCGACCGCCGGCGGGCAGTTGCGGGCCGACTCCCGGCTGCCTGATAATCGAGCTGGTTCACCCTGTGTCCTGTCTCGGAGAAACGGTCATGGCTCGCGTCGTCGTTCCGGTCGTGGTGTTGGCAGCGCTCATCGGTGGGTACGTGGTGGGGCAGCAGCCAACTGCCCTCGCTCCGCCGCAGCCGACCCCGGTGTCATCGGACCCAATTCCGCAACCGACGCCTGTGCCTGACGGCTTGGTTCCGCCGCAGCCGGCCCCGGCGTCATCAGACCCAAGTCCTCAACCAAAGCCAGTACCGGCAGACCTAAGCCCACCACAGCCGACTCCGGCGAATCCATCGCCGTACAGACCGGTTCCCGACGTCCAGCCTGACTTGAGGCCCGTTTCCGCCGATGAACTGACCGGGGCGAGAACGCCCGTGGACAGCGAATCTTTCCGGCCCGCTGACCCAAACATCTTGCACTACGAGTTGCTCTCCGACTTGCCCGGCTACCGGGGCGCGGCCGCCCATGTCGTCGGCCGCTTCGTTCCGGCCGACGGGGGCCGAATGCTCGACACGACGACCGGGACGTTGTACTCCGTCGACGGGGATCGGTGGCGCGTAGTCGCCACCTTGAACCCGACAACGGCGCCCGCTGGGCAGGCGGCGCGATAGCGCGGCGCTCTCGACCGATTGGCCCCGCCGCAACGCTAGCCGCTAACGGCGTTCATCGAACTGCCGTGAGCTGACCTCGAATAAGGGTGGCGTCGGCAGCAACGACAGCAGCCCCTCGGTGGCGGCGCCGGCAGGTACGGCGCCTGCGTTCTCCTGCGCGAACATGTCGAGCAGCACTTTCGGTGATCTTAGGCGATGCTCCTGGAGCGCGAGCAACGGCCCCTTGGATGAGCGCAGCACCACGCCAGCGATTGGCCCGCGGCAGAGTCCTGTGAGTTGCAGCCCCTCGCGATCCAGCCGGAACGCAGCGTTCAGCTCGTCGAAGTCGACGCTGGACCGGGGCGAGGCAGGTGCTCGCCCAGGCGGGGCCGCTCCCAGTGCCAACTGGATGCGTGCGAGTGTGGCGGGCGAAACCTGGCCCACGCCGCCACGTACTTTGCCTTGGGCCGACACGATCCGGCCTTCCTGCAGCGCAGCCTGTTCAATATGCACCTGCAGCGGCCAGGATCCGAGGGCTGGCAGCTTGCTGCTCAGCACGCGCAGCAGCTCTTGGCCTTGCAACTCGATGCCGGTGAGCTTGGCGTCCCACCCCAAAGGGGCGTGCGCCGCGGACACGGCCCCGCGCAGCTTTGCCCGTGGATGCACCTGCGCTAGGGGTGGGCAGCCCCCGGCCAACAGCCAAGCCGGCAGCCAGGCCTTTGTGCTGGTCAACTCGAACCGCGTCGTGGGCCGGGTGGCCTGCTTCTCGCGCTTGGCCCACGCCGTCACCGGGCCCGTGTTGTCCAGTTCCGCCACGCGAAACGCCAGCCAACCCTGCACTTCGTCGCCGACGAATCGCAGGCCGGCCAAGTCGCAGTCACTCGCGCGGAGCGTAAGTTGTCCGTGCTGCGAACGAACGGCGACCTCGGATGACTGCACCGTGACCGAGGGCCAGTCGGCCTGCCAGCGCTGCATCCTCAGGTCGATCGCCGGCCACAGCCGGCCCACGCGGTCGGCATCGAGCTCAGCGCCGGCGAGCGAGACCTTGATCAGGTTGCGATAACGGCGGATCTCGAGCCGTTCGCAGCTCACCACTTCGGCGCTGCTCTCCGGCTCGCGAAGCTGCACGCCAACCAAGCGCACGACGCCGGGGCGCGGGCGAGAAACGGCTGACACGCGAGCAGTCAGGCCCGTGAGCGAAGAGAGCAGGGTCTCGGCCTCGGCCACTCTGCCGGGCTGCCGCTGCCAGTGGCACCAACCCAGGACGAGCGCGGTGGGCAACACGCAGACCAGCCAAAAGGCTGCCCGGCACAGGCGACGGCGCGTAGATTCGTGCATCCCCACCGCAGGCGACTCCCTTCGCCAGTGGCTCGTAACTTATAGCTAGTAGCTGGTAGCTGGTAGCGAAGGGCCGCGTCTGGCCACCCGCTACTCTACGAGCTACCGGCTCTACATTTTCATCGCTCCCGCGCCATCCGCTGGAACAGTTCGTAGCGGGCCAGCATTTCTGGCAGGCTGTCGCCGCCGAATTTTTCCACGAGCGCCGCCGCGATCTCGAAGGCCACCACGTTTTCCACGATCACGCTCGCCGCCGAGATCGCGCAGACGTCGCTCCGCTCGTAGCTTGCCGCCTCAGGCTGCTTCGTTTCCAGGCTGATCGAATCGAGCGGCTTGCGGAGCGTGCTGATCGGTTTCTTGGCGGCCCGCAGGACGAGCGGCTGGCCGTTGGTCATGCCCGCCTCGAGCCCGCCGGCGTTATTCGTCGGTCTGGCATAGCCTAAGGTCGACGATTCGCGCTGGGCTTCATCAAACAGAATGGGATCATGCACCTGCGATCCGGGCCGGCGGGCGGCCTCGAACCCCAGGCCGATCTCGACCCCCTTGATCGCCTGCACGCTCATCACCGCCTGGGCCAGGCGGCCGTCGAGTTTGCGATTCCATTGAGCATGGCTGCCGAGGCCGAAGGGGAGCCCTTCGACGCGGACCTCGACAATGCCCCCCAGCGTGTCGCCTTCTTTGCCCGTACGGTCGATCAGCGCCTTGAGCGATTCGTCTTGGCCGGGATCGAGCGTGTAGAGCTCGCTCGCTTCGCGCAGCCCGCGCTGTTCGGCGAGCGTGCCGGGGCGCGGAGCGACGGCTTGGCCGCCGACCTCGACCACGTAGCCAAAGCACTCGATGCCGAAGGCCGCGAGCAAGCTGGCCGCCAGAGCGCCGGCCGCCACGCGGACGGTCGTCTCTCGCGCGCTTGCCCGCTCGAGCACGCCGCGGATCGACCCCAGGTATTTGATGGCCCCGGTCAGGTCGCCGTGCCCTGGGCGGGGGCGGGGCAAGTCTCCGAGCCGCTCGAGCTTATAGTCCTTGTTCACCACCACCAGCGCGATTGGGCTGCCCAGCGTCTTCCCTTGCCAAATGCCGGCCGTAATGTCGACCTCGTCGGTCTCGATTCGCTGGCGGCCGCCACGGCCGTAGCCCCCTTGCCGCCGGCGCAGCTCGACGTTGATCCGCGCGACGTCGATCTCGACGCCGGCGGGAAAGCCGTCGACCAGCGCGGTGAGGGCCTTGCCGTGCGATTCGCCGGCCGTCCAATACTGCAGCATGCCTGATCTGAACTCGGGGCGAACGCCGATGGGGGATGGGACGGGGCGAGAACGCCCCAAAAGCTGATTCTAACCGAGGGGGTGATTTGAACCTAGAGCGACTGGGCAAGGAGTTAGGGCAAATCCGAGTGCTTTCACTGCACATAACCTATTGCCGCGCGGGGTAGCCAAAGGATCGGGCCCCTAGCGGGCAGGGGAAAAGCCCCAACCGTTTTCGCGCACTGACATTGACGCCCGTTGCGGGCCCGCTCTATGTTGCCGGCCTTGAATGGCTAGCCAAGGCCAGCGGAAGCCCCCCGATCGCGCGGCCGCGCGAGGGGATCGTCGCCACCGTGCGTTCCAGGAGGGAGCGCGAGCGCCGCCCGTTGACTTGGCGTTGCAATGCAGCAAGGATGCGGCATGCTCATCGCTCTCGCGCAGCTCAACCAAACCGTTGGCGATCTCGAAGGCAACGCTGCCCGCATCGTCGAGGCGGTGGAACGGGCGACCGACGCCGGCGCTCGGCTGGTCGTCACCTCAGAACTCTCGCTCCTGGGCTATCCTGCCCGCGATCTCTTGCTCGACCGGGCGATGATCGGCCGCAGTTGGCAGCTTCTCGAGGAGATGGCCCGCCGCCTGTCGAACAGGGCCCCGGTGCTCGTAGGGCTGGCCGAGCCGAACGACGATCCCGAAGGTCGCCCGCTGTTCAACTGCGCGGCGCTCTTGCAAACCGGCGCCGTGCGGGCGCGCTACCGCAAAACGCTGCTGCCGACCTACGACGTCTTCGACGAAGACCGCTACTTCGAGCCTGCCCGCGGACCGCAGATCCTGCCGTTCCAGGACGCCAGCTACGGTGTCACCGTGTGCGAGGATCTGTGGAACGACCGCGACTTCTGGCAACGGCGGCGCTACCACGTCGATCCCGCAGCCGAGCTTGCGGCTGCCCGCGCGACCGCGCTCCTAAACCTCTCGGCCTCCCCGTTCGGCGTCGGCAAGCAGCAGCTCCGCGAGTCGATGCTGGCCAGTATGGCGGCCAAGCATCGGCTGCCGATCGTCTATGTGAACCAGGTCGGCGGCAACGACGACCTCGTGTTCGACGGCCGGAGCTGCGTCTTCGACGCCACCGGCAAGCTGGTGGCCCGCGCGAAGGGTTTCGAGACCGACTTGCTGCTGGTGGACCTCGACCAACAGAATTCGATCGCCGCCGAAGACTTCACCCCATCGGCCGAAATCTGGCGCGCGCTGGTCCTCGGCACGCGCGACTATGTGAACAAGTGCGGCTTCCGCGGCGTGGTGCTCGGGCTCTCGGGGGGCATCGACTCGGCGGTGACCGCCGTCGTGGCCGCCGCGGCGGTGGGCGCCGAGAACGTGCTCGGCGTGATGATGCCCTCGCCGTATTCGAGCCGCGGCAGCGTCGGCGACGCGGAAATCCTGGCCAAGAATCTTGGCATCCGCACGCTCGCGCTGCCGATTCGCGGCCCGATGGACGCCTTCGATCAAACGCTCGTGCCCGCCTTCGCGGGGCGCGACCGCGACGTGACGGAAGAAAACATCCAGGCCCGCATCCGTGGCACGCTGCTGATGGCGCTGTCGAACAAGTTCGGCTCGCTGTTGCTCACCACCGGCAACAAGAGCGAACTGGCCGTCGGCTACTGCACCCTCTACGGCGACATGTCGGGCGGCCTGGCGGTGATCTCCGATCTGTTCAAAGGGCAGGTCTACGACCTGGCCCGCTGGATCAATCGCGAGCGGGAGATCATTCCCAACGACACGATCACCAAGCCCCCCTCGGCGGAACTTCGGCCCGGGCAAAAGGACCAAGACTCGCTTCCCCCCTACGAGTTGCTCGACGAGATCCTTCGCCGGCACGTCGAGGAGCACGAGCCGCCCCAGAGCCTGGTCGCCAGCGGCCTCGATCGCGCAGCGGTGGAGCGCGTCCTCTCGCTGCTGCACAAGGCGGAGTTCAAACGTCGTCAGGCGGCGCCGGGCCTCAAGATGACGGGCCGCGCCTTCGGCACTGGCTGGCGGATGCCGGTGGCCTGCCGTCATTCGCTCGCGCTCGACGCCTCGTACCCGATGCTGCGGGCCGGCTGACTGCGGCCGACCTGAGCGTTCGAATCATCTCTGGTTCCTTTAGAGCGACTCGATTCTCCGTGCTGACGATCTTCACCATTCCCAAGGCGTTCGCAGGCCACATTGGCCTGATCCAGCGCAATGCGCTCGAAAGCTGGCGGCGGCTCGCGCCGGCGTGCCAGGTGATTCTGGTCGGCGACGAGCAGGGAGTGGCTGAGACCGCGCAGGAATTGGGGGTCGACCATCTGCCCGACGTGGCGGTGAACGAGTTTGGCACGCCGCTCGTGAACTCCGTGTTCGCCGCCGCCGAACGCCTGGCCCGCCACGAGTTGCTGGCCTTCGTCAACACCGACATCTTGCTGCTCGACGACTTCGTGACCGGCGCGGCGCGGATCCCGCACGAACAGTTCCTGCTCGTCGGCGCCCGCTGCAACCTACAGGTCGACCAGCCGCTCCCCTTCGGCCACGCCGATTGGGCGGACCAACTGCGGGCAAGAGCGCGGCTCGAAGGCCGCCGGCAAACGCCGGCCGGCATGGATTACTTCGTCTACCGCAAAGGGCTGTGGCGCGGCATGCCGGCCTTTGCGGTGGGCCGTTTCTGGTGGGACAACTGGCTCGTCTATTCGGCCGCCAGCCGGGGATTCCCAGTGATCGACGGCTCCGACGCCGTGCTAGCGATCCACCAGGACCACGACTACGCCCATCCTTCGGCCGACGGCGACCTGCGGTCCGGCATCGAAGTGCTCCGTAATGGCGAGTTGGGCGCCGCGGGGCGGTGGTACACCTACCACGACGCCCATTGGAAACTGCGACCGGCCGGTGAAAGCGACGCGGCGGGGGAACCGCTCGTCGCCAACTGGCGGCGGTTCGCCAAACCGGGCCTGCGCTGGGCGCGAAACCTGGCCGAGCGGGCCGGGCTGTGTGTGGAGGCGGGCGGCTGGCGACATCGCTCTAGGCCGCCGAAGAGCGCCGCGGCATAATACGCCGCGGTCGATAGACGCGCGGGCTGCTGGATGCGGCCCCACAAAGTTTCATTTCGAACAGCAATTGGACGGGGTAGCTTCCCCGGCGGCGGCCCGACCCGTGGCCTGTCGCGGCCGGTTGGCGGCAAGGATGCGGCCTTGTAGGAAAAGGAGTTCCATCTTGGACATCAGCGTCGTTGGGCTGGGAAAGCTCGGTTCGCCCATGGCCGCCTGCCTGGCCGCCAAGGGGCATCAGGTCGTCGGCGTCGACCTGAATGAGAAGTTCGTCCAGGCGATCAACGCCGGCAAGCCGCCGGTGTTCGAGCCCGGCCTGCAAGAGATGCTCGACCAAACGGGCGGCCGCCTCCGCGCCACGGCCGACTGCGAGCAGGCGATCAGCCAAACCGAGCTGACCTTTTTGATCGTCCCCACGCCCAGCCTGCCCAACGGCGTGTTCTCGCTCAAGTACGTGCTCGACGCCGCCCAAGCCATCGGCCGCGCCCTGCGCCACAAAGACACCTACCACGTCGTCGTGCTCACGAGCACCGTCATGCCCGGCGCCACCGGCGCTGAACTCGTGCCGGCCTTGGAAAAGGCCTCCGGCAAGCGCTGCCCCGAGGATTTCGGCGTTTGCTATAGCCCCGAGTTCATCTCGCTGGGCAGCGTGATTCGCGACTACTTGCATCCCGACTTCGTGCTGATCGGCGAGTCCGACAGCCATTCGGGGCAGCGGCTGGCCGACATCTACCAGGGCGTGTGCAACAATCACCCGCCGGTGATGCGGATGAACTACGTGAACGCCGAGCTCACGAAGCTGGCGCTCAACTCCTTCGTGACCACGAAGATCAGCTACGCCAACATGCTGGCCGAGATTTGCGAGCGGCTCGACGGCGGCGACGTCGACGTGGTGACGAGCGCTTTGGGCCTCGACAGCCGCATCGGACCAAAGTACCTGAAGGGCTCGACCGGCTTCGGCGGCCCTTGCTTCCCGCGCGACAGCATCGCCCTGGCCAGCCTGGCCCGCGGCATCGAGCTCGAACCGCTGCTTCCCGAGGCCACGACGCGCGTGAACGCGCTGCAAGTTCCGCGGCTCGTGAAGCTGGTGCAGGAATGCCTTCCCCCAGGGGGCAAGGTGGGCGTGCTGGGGCTGGCTTATAAGCCGCAGACCGACGTCATCGAGCGGGCTCAGGGCGTGGAGCTGGTGCAAGCGCTTGCGGCCGAGGGGATTGGCGTCGTGGCCTACGATCCGGCCGCGATGGACAATGCCGCCAAGGTCGTGCCGCTGAATGTGCAGTTCGCCGCCTCGGCCGTAGAGTGCGCCCGCCAGGCCGACGTCGTGGTGGTCTGCACCCCCTGCAAGGAATTCAAGGCCGTCGGCCCGTCCGACCTGGTGCGGATGCGGCGGCAAGCCGTGGTGATCGACTGTTGGCGGCTCTGGGAGCGGCAGCGCTTCCAGTCGGTGTGCCATTACATCGGACTCGGGACGAGCGACGTGATGGACGCTTCGCGGCGCTACGCCGCCGCGCGCCCCAACGTGGCCGCGGCCGCTTAATCCAAAGTACTTCGAGCCCGGCGGGGCATGCGGCCCGCCGGGCGCCCTCCTTTCCTTCGGCAAGACGCTCGGGAAGAGTCCCATGGTGCCCACCGCCGATCGCCCCTATCTGAGCGTGGTCGTCGTTTCACGCAACGACAACCATGGCGGCGATCTGCTGCTGCGCACCCAGGCGTTCCTCACCAACCTGGCCTTCTTGGCGGCGCGGCATCGCGTGCGCACGGAGGTGATCATGGTCGAGTGGAACCCGCCGGCGGGCCGAGCCCCTCTTTCCGAATCGCTCGAGTGGCCTGAGTGCGGCGGCTGGTGCAGCTACCGCGTCGTCGAAGTCCCGCGCGAGGTGCATGCGCGGCTGCAGCACGCCGAGCACCTGCCGCTGTTCCAGATGATCGGCAAGAACGTGGGCATTCGCCGCGCGACGGGCCGCTTCATTTTGGCGACGAACATCGATTTGCTGTTCTCCAACGAGCTGTTCGAGTACTTGGGCCGCAAGCCGCTGCGTAAAGGACGCTACTACCGGGTCGACCGCTACGACGTGCCGACCGAAGTGGCCGCGATCGATTCGGTCGACGACCAACTCGCTTACTGCGCCAACGCCGTGCTGCGGGTGAACGCCAAGTTCGGCATCCTCGGCTGGGACGAGTGGTGCCGGTACTCACGCCATCGGGTGCAGTGGTGGGCCGCCAAGTGCTTCGACTACGGAATGCAGCGGGTGAGGAAGCACCGGGCCCGTGCAACGCGGCTCGTCGAGCGGATTCGCAACAAGACGAACAACGTCGCCATCTACGTGCGGCTGTTGGGATTCAGAGAGAGCCTGCGACGCCAGGGACCTCGCCTGAGTTGGAAGTTCGCCAAAGGGGCAGTTCTGGGCGTCTGGGGCTTTCCCAGCTTCTTGTCGGCCGAAATCAAGCGGCGTTTCAAGCGCACGGTCGTGTCGGCCACGGTGCTCCACACCAACGCCTGCGGAGATTTCACGCTCCTCTCCCGCGAAGACTGGGCCCGCCTGCGGGGCTATGCCGAGTTCGAAATCTTTTCTTGGCACCTCGACTCGCTGTTCATCTACTCGTGCTTCCATGGCGGCGCCAAGGAAGTGGTGCTGCCGATGCCGGTCTATCACATCGAGCACTCCGGCGGCTGGAAGCCTGACGAAGCTGACCAGCTCTGGCGGCGGCTCGACGCCAAGAAGATCACCTACCTGACCAACGACGACTTGTTCGCGCTCCGCCTGCAGCTCATTGCCTCGGGCGGACAGCACGTGTTCAACACCGAGGACTGGGGCTGCGGCCAACACTCCCTGCCGGAGTGGACGCCGAGCGCTTCGACCTCGTCGGGCGCCGCGGCGGCGCACGACCCCGCTTCGCTCACGCTCACTCGCGGCCAGGCCGCTTAGAACCCAGGGCTAACATCCTCCCATGGCAGCACAGACCTTCGCCGAAGTTCCCATCGACGCCGTGAGCGACTACTGGAATCGGCGTCCCTGCAACATCCGCCACTCGCCGCTGCCGGTGGGCACGCGCGAATACTTCGACCAGGTCGAGGAACGCAAGTACCTGGTCGAGCCGCACATTCCCGGCTTCGCCGAGTTCGCCCGCTGGAAGGGCAAGAAGGTGCTCGAAATCGGCTGCGGCCTGGGAACCGACACGATCAACTTCGCCCGCGCGGGCGCCCTCGTCACCGCCGTCGATCTCTCCGAGGAGTCGCTCAAGCTGGCCAAGCAGCGGGCTCAGGTGATGGGCGTGGCCGACCGCATCAAGTTCTATCGCGCCAACGCCGAACAGCTCACGAGCGTGGTGCCGCACGACACCTACGACCTCGTCTATTCCTTCGGCGTGATCCACCACACGCCGCATCCAGGCGCCGTGCTCGACCAGATCCGCACCTTCGTGGGTCCGCAGAGCACGTTCAAGATGATGGTCTACTACCGCTACTCCTGGAAGGTGCTCTGGATCATGCTCCGCCACGGCGGCGCCAACTTTTCCCGCACCGCGGAGTGGGTGGCCAAGTACTCCGAAGCGCAGACCGGCTGCCCGGTGACCTACATCTACTCGAAAGCCGAGGGGCGAAAGTTTCTGGCCGACCACGGCTTCGAGACGACGGAAACGCTGGTCGACCACGTGTTCCCGTACAAGATCGAGGAATATAAGCAGTACCGCTACCAGAAGGTGTGGTACTTCCGCTGGATTCCGCGGCCCGTCTTCCGCGCGTTCGAGCGGTGCTTCGGTTGGCACCTGTGTCTGACGGCGCGGCCGGTGGGCAAGGCACCCGCGGCGGCGGCCCGAGCAGCGTAGCGGTTTGTTTCCTGGAAACTCGCGGCGCAGTCCGCGAGGAGCGAAGCTCGGCATGGATGCCCCGCGACACGTGCAGACTCGAGGACGGGCGCCCAGCCGCAGCGAGCGGCTGCGCGGCGCCATGCGCCCCGATCCCACGAGCGCGCCGGCGTGGCCCATCGAGCGGCGTCGTCTGGCGGCGGCCGCCAAGCGGCTGCTCGACGTCGCTGTCGCATTCGCCATGGGCCTGGTGCTCGGGTTGCCCCTGTTGGCGATCGCGCTCGTGATCAAGCTCACCAGCCGCGGCCCCGTGCTCTATCGGCAGGAACGGATCGGGCGGCATGGGCAGCCCTTTTGGATCTACAAGTTCCGCACGATGCGGCTCGACGCCGAGGCTCGCACCGGTCCGATTTGGGCCACACACAACGATCCTCGCTGCACGGCGGTCGGCCGCTGGCTGCGGCGGCTCAGCGTGGACGAACTTCCGCAACTGCTGAACGTGCTCCGCGGCGAAATGAGCCTGGTGGGTCCGCGTCCCGAGCGGCCGTTCTTCGTCGAGCGATTTTCGCACGAACTGCCTGGCTACATGGACCGGCACGCCATGCGGCCCGGAGTAACCGGTTGGGCGCAAATCCACGGTTGGCGCGGCGACACCTCGATCGAGAAACGCCTCGAGTGCGATCTGTACTACGTGCAGCACTGGTCGCTGTGGCTCGACCTGCTGGTGCTGCTGCGGACGCCTTGGGAATTGGTCGGAGGGCGCAATGCCTACTGACCCAGCTCCTGCTCCTTCGCGATCGGGCCGGCTGGCGCTGCTGGCGGCGCTCGCGCTCGCGGCGCTGCTGGAAGGGGCCGTGGCCGTGCGGTCGCCCATCATCGCGCCCGACGGAATTCACTACATCGCCCTGGCCCGCGACTTGCTGGCCGCGCCCCGGCGCACGATGCAGATCCAGGCGCAGCACCCCGGCTACCCACTGTTGGTGGCTGCGAGCCACGCAGCGTTGGCGCGAGGCGACACGGGATCGGTGGAGCATTGGGTGTGGGCGGCGCGGCTGCCGTCGCTCGTCGCCGGCGTGCTCGGCGTGGGCGCCCTGTGGCTGCTCGCGCGGCAGATGTTCGACGAGCGGACGGCCGGCGTGGCCGCGATCTTGTTCGCAGTACTGCCGCTCGCGCGCCAGAATGCCGCGGACGCCTTGGGCGATGCGCCGCACCTGCTCGGCTACCTGCTGGCCGCCTGGGCGGCGCTAGCCGGCTTGCAGACGGGGCGCGTCGTTTGGTTTGCCCTGGCAGGGACCTCGAGCGCCTTGGCCTTTTGGATCCGTCCTGAAGGGGCGAGCGTGGCGATCGTCGTCGCCGGCTTGCTCGTTGGGAAGGTTGTGTGGGGCGCTCCCGGGGAGCGCCTTCGCTGGGCGACGAGCCTGGCGGCTATGCTCGCGTTTGCGGTCGCGGTGTCGGCTCCCTACGTCGTGCTCTCCGGCAAGGTGACCGACAAGTTGCGGCAGAAGCAGAACCTGTCGCCGGCTGCAACCAGCCTGACCAAGGTTCCGCGGCTGGCAATGGGATCGCGGCCCGCGGGCGTTTTGCCGCTGGCAGCGATCAGCCCCACCGCGGCGCTGGTCACGACTTCGGTGTTGCTGCAAGCGGGGGCGGAACTGGTCGAGCAGTATGCCTCGCAAATGAATGTGCTGCTGCCGCTGGCGGCGCTGGGTTTGTTTTGGACGCGGTCCGCCGCGCCACGAGCCGAATCGCTGCGATTGGTTCGCTCGCTGGCCTGGTTTCACGCGGCGCTCTTGATCGCGCTGTTCATCCTCGGCGGCTACATCGACCGCCGTCACGTACTCGTGCTCGTGGCGCTCTCCATGCCGTGGGCGGCGGCGGGACTGCTCGCGTTGGCGGCGTGGCTTGCCGATCGACCTCAGTTTGCCGCACGGCCGCGGGCGGCCGGCGTGTGGGCGTGCAGGCTGGTGCTGGCCGTGTCGGCCTGTTTGCTGCCGCGCAGCCTGCGGCCGCTGCACGAGCCTTACCGCCCGCAGCTTGCCGCGGCTGCGTGGATCAATGCCCACGCTGCGCCGAGCGATCCGCTGATTGCCAATTCTCCCTACATTGCCTTCTATACGCAGCGGCAGACCGAGATTTACGGTTGGTCCGACTACGGCCATCCGCCGCCGCTCGCCGAGCGCGTGCGCGGCGAGACCGCGCGGTTCATCGTCTTTGACACTGGGGCGAGCGAGCATTACGACCCGGCCTGGCTCGAGGCGCTGAACTCGCAATACTCGCTGGCCGAACGGTTCGAGGGGACCGGCCGGGCCAAGCGACACACGGTATTGATCTACGAACTGACGCGCATGGCCGCCCGGCCAAGTCCGTCGTCCACCTAGACCCGTTCCTCCCTTCGGCAACGGCCGCATCCCATGCACATCGCCCTGGTCAAAAAGCACTACTCGCTGCGGCGCGGAGGGGCCGAGCGGTATTGCGTCAACCTGGCGCGGGGCCTGATGAGCTTGGGGCACCGGGTCACCGTAGTGGGCGAGCGGATCGACGCCGAGTTGGCAGGCGAAGTGCGCTTTCTGCCGGTCCGTGTGTGGCACGCGGCGAGTTGGGCCAAGAACCTGTCGTTTGCCTGGAATGCGGCGGGCGTGGTGCGCCGCTCGGGCTGCGATGTGTCGATCGGGCTCTGCCCGACGATGGCGGTCGACCTGTTCCGCGTCACGGGGCGCATCCATCCGTACTGGATGAGCATCCGCTACCGGCATCCCCTGTGGCGGCTGGTGCAGGAGTTCAATCCCCGCCACCAGGCGATTCTGCACTTGGAACGCGAGATCTTCGAGCGGGCGCCGTCGATCCAACGCGTGATCGTGCAGTCGCAACTCGAACGAGCGCTCGTCGACGATTACTACGGCGTCGGCCCCGAGCGCGTCCGCGTGATCTACAACGGCGTCGACACCAAAACCTTTCATCCGGGCGTCCGCGCCGAGTCCGCCGCAGTGCGGGCGGAGCTCGATATTCCGCGCGGCGCCGCCCTGCTCGTCTTCGCTTCCGTGGCCGACTACTCGGGCAAGGGGCTGGGCAGCGTGATTGAGGCGTTGGCCAAATCAACGCACCGGCAAACGCACCTGTTGGTCGTTGGCGGAGCGCGCAGCGAGCCCTTCGTACGGCAGGCCGAGCGGTTGGGGGTCGGCAAACGCGTGCGGTTCTTGCCCCGGCAACAACAGCTCGAACACTACTTGGGCGCGGCAGACTTGTTCGTGCTCCCGAGCATCTATGAGCCTTTCCCCAACGTAAACCTCGAGGCCATGGCCTGCGGCGCTCCGGTGCTCACCACCGCCACCTCGGGCGGCGCCGACGTGATTCAAGAGGGCGCCAACGGCTACGTGGTGACCAACGGCTTCGCGGTCGACGAGATGGTCGAGCGCATCGATCGCCATCTCGGCGCCTCGATGGCGTTCCGCGCCGGCATGTCGCAGCACTGCTGGGAAATCGCCCGCGAGCTCACGGTCGAGCGCAACGCCGCCTGCGTCGCCGAACTCTGCCAGGAAGTGCAGGCGTCGCGCGCCAGCGCTCCGGCCGCAGCGCCCTCCGAGACCTTTACGGCATGATCCCGCACGGGCCTTGGCAGATCGTCAGTTCGCGCGAGGTCTATCGCGACGCTTGGATTGCGCTGCGGCGCGACGAAGTCATCCGCCCCGACGGCCGGCCCGGGCACCACTGCGTGCTCGATCTCAAGCCGGGCGTGTGCGTGCTGGCCGTCGACGACGAACAGCAGGTCCACTTGACCGACGAGTTCCACTACGCCGTGGGCCGGCGTTCCCTCGAAGCAGTGAGCGGCGGCTGCGATTCGGGCGAAACGCTGTTCGAGACTGCTGCTCGCGAGCTGGCCGAGGAGTTGGGCATCGTCGCCGCGGAACTGCTGCCGCTAGGGGCGGTCGATCCCTTCACGACGATCGTCGCCTCGCCGACGGCCCTGTTCTTGGCCCGCGGCCTGTCGTTCTCCACGGCCGCGCCCGAAGGGACCGAGCAAATCGCCCACGTGCGGCTGCCGCTCGCCGAAGCGCTCGAACAAACACTCGACGGCCGCATCAGCCACGCGCCGACCTGCGTGGCGATTCTCAAAGCGGCGCGATTGCTGGGGGTCTAGCGTGGTCCCCGCGCTGTTGGTCCCCCGTCAATGACGAGGGGAATTCCACGGCAAGGCCGTAGTCCACGCTGCGGTCGCGCCGTTCTCTCGCGGTGAAGCGGGTTGCTCTCACCGCGGCCGCTATTTCGGAGCGAGCGCCCCCGAGAGCGAATCCCAGCGCTCGGCGAGTCCGTCGTAGAACACGCGGGCGTCGTGAACCTTGTCTGCGGCCGCGTGCAGCCCGGTGATGGTCGCTTCGCTCGCATCTCCCGCGGCAACCGCTTCGAGCTGCCGCTCGAACTCGTGCGTCCGCGCTGTTACGCTGTCGGCCGCAGCACGCAAATCGCCCAGCAATTGGCGCGAACGCGGCGTCGAGATCGCCGTCGACGCCGCGGCGTGCGTCCGCTGTGCGTGGCCAGCTTCAAAGCGGGCGAACTCCGCCCGGCACTGCGCCGCCACCGCATCCAAGCCGCTGGCTGCTTGCGCGGCAACGCCTTGCCGGTTCGCCTCGGGGTAGACCGTTTCCGATCGGTCGCTGCCCGTCCTTAGGCACGACAGAAACAGCCCCGCACAGAGCGCGACGGCTGCGACCCAAAAGTGGCTAAGCTGCATGGTGTTCGGCTGCGGGAAGCGCAACCCCCTCGATGACGATTGGCCAGACAAGCCTAGGTCATAGGAGCCGAGGGAGCGCCCGAGAGCCGCGAGACCTAGGGGATGCTCAGGATCGGGGCGCCGCGTCGGGGCCCAGAAGCTGCTGCAGTTTGCTCATGGCGCGGGTGAGCATGACCCGCACGGCGCCGTCGGTTTTTCCGAGCCGCTGGGCAACTTCCTTCGAGGGCAGGCCCTCGAGGTAGCGCAGCCGCAGGGCCTCGCGCTGTTCCTCCGGCATTTGCGCGAGCGCTTCGAGCAGGCGGTGCTCGCGCACGTTGCGCGAGAAGGCCTGACTGGCCGTGGTCATGCTGGCGACGAGAAGTTGCACGATGCCGGCGTGCTGCGAGTCGTCGCCGCTGGGACCGCCCCCTTCGATCGAGAGCTCGCGGCCGGCGGCCCGTTTTTGGCTGGCGACGTAGCGGCGATGAGCGTCGATAATGCGGCGCTCGGCCACCTGGCAGAGCCAGCCGAAGGGATCGCGCTGGCTCAGGTCCATGTCGCCGAGCGAGCGCACCGCCTCGGCGCTGGCTTCTTGGAAGATGTCCTCCGCCTCGACTTTGCGGCGCAGCGTCGCCCCCAGCCGGCGCTCGATGTAGGCCAGCAGTTGAGGGCGGCGGGCTTCGATGAACTGCGTGAGCGCAGCGATGTCGCCGGTGCGCACGCGTTCGACAAGGGGATCAGCCGGTTCGTCCATGGCGTTGGAAATGGGAGTCACGAAGATGGCGAGCGGCCGGCGTAAGCCGGCTGACTTGGCCGCGCAGACGGCGAGAAAAACCCAACGGCCCCTCACCCCGGCCCTCTCCCACAAGGAGAGGGAGGAGGAACGGGACGGTCATCGTAGCGTTGCGCGTGAGAGGCGAACAGCGCAGCGAGGCTATTCGGGCTTGGGCGCCTCGGCGGGGGGAGGCTGCGGGCCGGGGCGGGGCTCGCCGCCGGGGCGCCAATTAGCCGGGTCGCCCCGCGCTACGATGTACTCCTCGACGTACAGCCGCCGCAACTCCCGATCGAAATCCTCGGCCTTGGGCAGGAAGACCAATCGCAGTTGATCCTCGAGGTCGAGATCTTCTTCGAAGAACCGTGCAAGTTCCGCTTGGCTGATGGCCGCCATTTGGGCATCGCGGTCTTGATTGCGGCGGCCGCCGCGCCGCTCGAGACCGATCCACTGGGCGAGCAGTTGCAGCTTTTCGCGGCGATTGCCGCGGGCATTCAGCTCGCGCTGGGCCTCGGGAGTGAGATCGGCGGTGAGCTTTTGCATTTCCTCGTCGCTCGGCAGCAGCTTAGGGGGGACCGGAGCGCCGCGGCGGCCGCCGAACACCATCATCGCCAGCCACGCCTGGCGGGCGCGGGTGTCGCTGGGGTCGATCCAGCGCGGCGCGGGTCCAGACGCCGCCTGCAATTCTTCCTCGTGATCGCGGAGGTATTCACCGAGCCAGGACCGCAGCTTCTCGCCATCCTCGCGCCGCAATCGTTGTGGCGGCTGATGCCGCTGCTGGGCGATCTGCTCCTGAATGCGCTGCACCCGCTGCTCGGGGGGCAGGGCCGCCAGGGCCGCGCGCTCGGCGGCCGGCCGGCGGCGCAGCCAGTCCTGGTAGCGCAGCATGGCGTGCCGGAGTTCGTCGCGCTGCGGGCTCTGCTCCACGCGCGCGGCCAGCTCGCGGAGCCGCTGTTTCTCGGTCTCGTCGAGCGACTCAAAGTGCTCCAGGTTGCGACGCAGCCGCTCGCGCTCGTCGGCGCTGAGGGCCTTGATTGTCGCCCGGCGGGCTGACAGATCGATGGCCACTGGCGCCGGCTGAGTTTGCGCGCGTGCATAGCTGGGCGGCCACGGCGCCGCCAGCAGCGCCATCGCGGCCAAAACTGATCGTCTGCCCCAGCGCTTACTGCCCATCGCCCGTCTCCTCGAACACGTGGCGGTCGACGAGCAACTGCAAAAACTCAATGCTGCCGGCCCGTTCGTAGGCGTCGAGATCTTGGATCACCGGCAGATCGCGGAGCAGCACCTCGTTCTCGCTAGGGCGCAGCCACAGAGCAAAGAACCCGATCGCCGCCGCCAGCGCCAGCCCTCCCCCCCACACGATCCAGCCCGACCGCTGCAGCCGCGGCGGCGCGGCGCGCTCCTGCGCCGCCCGGACCGCCACCATTTCCACCGTGCTACGGGTAAAGGTGTCGTTGGCCGCTGCCCGCGGCAGTTCGTCGAGCAGCCCCCAAACCTGTTCGAGCCTCGTGAGCTCCGCCCGAAAGGCGGGGTCGGTGGCCAGTTGCTGCTCGACGCGCTGCCGCTCGGCCGACGACAGCTCCCCGTCGAGATACGCCACCAGCGTCTCGCGGGCTTCGGCAGCAACGGGTTTTTGCGGCTGTGCCATGTGATTTTGAACCCCTGCGGCCGCCCGGCGGACCGCCCTTTTTCTTAGCCTAGGTCGGGATACTTCCCCTGCTGCAGGTAGGGCTCAAGGGTCGCCCGCAGCGACTCCCGGGCCCGTGAGAGCAGCGATTTGACGGCTTGCGGAGTGAGCTCCATGGTCTCGCCGATGTCGGCGTAGCTCATGTGCTCGAACTTGTTGAGCAACACCGCCATCCGCTGCCGCTCGTTGAGCGTTTCGAGCGCCAGCCGCACGATCTCGCGCATTTCGGCCTTGTCCAACTGGCGGGCCGGCATCAGGCCGCTGGCCGCGGCCGCCATTTCCGCCAGGGGCTTCACGCCCGACGAGTCGTCCTGCCCGACCGTGGCGTCGACCTCGCGGCGGCGGCGGCGGCTCCGCAGTGCGTTCGAGGCCACGTTGTTGGCAATCGTGTAGATCCAGGTCGAAAACCGCGCCCCCGGCTGATAGCGCTTGCGGGCACGGTAGACCCGCAGGAAGACTTCTTGAACCAGGTCTTCGGCCTGGTCGCGGCGGCCGACCAGATGCTCGAGGACGGTCAGCAGCCGGCCTTGATAGCGGGAAACGAGCTCCTCGAACGCCGGGGCGCTGCCGGCCTGGACCTCGAGCATCAGCCGCACGTCGGGATCGTGCAGGGGAGAGCGCTCGGTCGAGGAATCGTCAGCCACGCCGGCGCTCATTTCGGGAATCTCGAACGCCGCATGGGAACGGTCCGCCTCTGCATCCTTCTAGAACCCCGCCGAGCCCTGCCCGGTTTCGCCTACGTCCCCCCCGGCGCCGCCACCGGCAACTCCACCAGTTGATCCTGCTGGGCCCGCACCCGCCGCAACTGCCCGCAGGCGGCGTCGATGGCGTCACCCTTGCGCTCCCGCACCTGCACGTTCACGCCGCCCTGGCGCAGGATGCCGAGGAAGCGTTCGACGGCCGCGGGGGCCGGGGTTTGGTAGGGGAGCCCGGCCACCGAATTATAGGGGATGACGTTGAGCAGCGCCGTCCGCCCCCGCAAGATCCGCACCAGCCGGTCGGCCTGGGCCGGGCGGTCGTTGAGCCCGCCGAGGAGCACATACTCGAAGGTCAGCCGCCGGCCGGTGGCGGCGAAGTACTCGTCGGCCGCGGCCAGGATCGGCTGGATGCCCACGTTCTTGTTCACCGGCACCAGCTTGTTGCGCAGCTCGTCATCGGGGGCATGCAGCGAGACCGCCAGGTGGAACGGGCTGTTCTCGGCCGCCAGCCGGCGGATCGCCTCGGGCAGGCCGACGGTGGAGATCGTGATTCGGCGGGGACTGATCCCTAGGCCGGCTGGATCGGTCGCCTCGCCCAGGGCCGGAATCACCGCCTTCAGATTCGCGAGCGGCTCCCCCATGCCCATCACCACGATGTGGCTAAGCCGTTCGTCGGGGGGCAACAGGCGTTCGAGCCGCAGCATCTGCTCGACGATTTCGCCGGCCGTGAGATTGCGAACGACGCCGTCGAGCCCGCTCGCACAAAACACGCAGCCCATGGCGCAGCCGACCTGCGAGCTAATGCAGATGGTGCGGCGCTGGCCATCACGCAGCAGCACGCATTCGATCACCTGGCCGTCGTGCAGCGCGAGCAGCAGCTTCTCTGTGCCATCGGGCGACTGCTTGTGCTCCTTGATCGAGGTGGTCCAGAGCTGGAAATCCGCGGCTAACTCGCTCCGCAGCGTCTTGGGAAGGCCGGAGAGGTCGTCGAAGCCCTCCGCACGGCCCCCGAACACCCCCTTGCGCACCTGCGCGGCGCGATACTTGGGTAAGCCGCGGACGGCCAGCCAATCGGCAAGCGCGGACCAGGAGGTGGGGGCAAGGAGGTGCATGCAGCGAGTGGCTTGAGCTTATTGTCATTAGCCCCCGGCGAGTCGCCGGGGGTCAGCAACGTTGACGCGATCACCCCCCGGCGACTCGCCGGGGGCTAAGGGAGGCGCTGGCCGAACAAGCGCTTCGTCGATCAAGCGGCGGACCGCGCCGCTTCGCAATTCCGCCGTGAACTGTTCGACGTCGGCGTACACCCGGTGGCTCAGGTATTTTACCGTCCAGTTGTGCTCGAGGGGACTCACCGTGAGCACGACCTTGCCGTGCCGGTAGGCCTCCCACATTTCGATCGCCGTGCCCATCGAGGCCTGGGGTACGAAGGCCAGGAGGACGTCGACCTGGCCGCAGAGCTCGTTGTGGCCCAAGAAGACGCGGCGGCCGAAGTCGTCGTCGTAAGCAAGGGAGTTCTGGTGGTCGGCCAGCGGGTCGTAGATTTCGACCTCGGGAAAACGCTCGACCAGCAGCGCTTTGAGCCCTGCGCGATAGTCCTGGTTGTGCAGCAACAGGCCCAGGTGCGAGCCTTGCATGATGCCGGCGAGGAAGAAACGCATAGGGCCAAACGAGCAGAGCGGGGAGCGAACAGGAAGCGATTGATTCTCGCTGGCGGCTTAGCCGTAATTCAACCGCCCCGGCACGCGCCGCTCGATCGGCACGTCGAAGAGCATCGGGCGGTCGCCGGCCAGCGATTTGGCCACGGCGTCGGCCAACTCCTCCGGCTCGCTGATCCGCCGCGCCTCGACCCCCAGCGACTTCGCCAGCCCCACGAAGTCGATTTCCGGGCCCGTTAGGTCGAGCCCCAGGTACTTGCCTGTCTTGGCCGCCGGCAACTCGAGCCCCGCCGCGCCGATTTTGAGGATCTGGTACTGGGCGTTGTTGGCGATCACGAAGGTCACCGGCACCCGATACTTGGCCGCGCTCCACAGGCCTTGGATGCCGTACATCGCGGCGCCCTCGCCCAGGAGCGCGAGCACCGGGCGATCGGGCCAGGCGAGCTTAGCGCCGATCGCCACGCCCAGCCCCCAGCCGAGTCCCCAGCCGCGGTGGCCGAAGTAGCCGCTCGTGTTGCGGAGCACGCCCAGCCGCTCGAACGTGGTGTTCGTGGTGGTCACCGCCTCTTCCACGAGGGCCACGTCGCGCGGCAGCACGTGCGCCATCGCCCCCATGAAGGCCAGCGGCGTGAGCGGCCGCAGGTGTCGCTGCCGCTCGATCTCTTGCCACAGCTCGTGCCGGGCCTTGGCGTGGGCGGTGGTCAGGGCGTCGGTGCGCGCGGCGGCGGCCTTCCGCCCCTCCGGCGTCTGCCCGCGGAGCAGGGCCTCTCCTAGATCGACGAGCACGGCCTTCGTGTCGCCGAGCACGCCCACGGCCAGCGGATAGTTCTTGCCGAGTTGGTAGGCGTCTTCGTCGAGGTGGACGAGCTTCATGTGCTCGGGAATGGCCCGGGCGGGCTCGTGATAAACGTACTGCCGCAGTAGATCCATGCCAACCACGAGCAGCACGTCGAACTCAGCCAGCCGCGCGCGGACCTCGGGGCTCCAGAGCGGCAAGCCTTGGGCGTAGAGCGGGTGGTCAGCCGGAAAACCGAGCCGGCCGTGCGTGGTGCCAGGCTCCGAGATCACCGCGGCGCCGAGCGCCTCAGCCACGGTCACCAACTCGCTCACGGCGTCGCGTTCGAGCACGCGACTGCCGACCAAAATGCCGGGGCGCTCGGCCGTGAGCAGCGTCTTTGCCGCCAGCTGCACCGCCGCCAGCGGCGGCCGCACGCGCGTGTCGATCTTGGCCGGCGGCGCCAGGTCGAGCTCTGCCTGTGCGAGCTGCACATCCATCGGCAGGGAGAGGAACACAGGGCCCGTCGGCGGCGTTGTCGCCAACTGCAGCGCCCGCCGCACTGCCGACGGCATGTCCTCCACGCGGCGAACTTCGGCAGCCCATTTGGTCCAAGGCTTGGCGACGCGGACCAGGTCGGAGCCCAAGATCGGCTCCTCGAACTCGAGCCGCCGGTCTTGCTGCCCCGCGGTCACCAAGAGCGGCGTGCCTTCGCGAAAGGCGTTGTAGAGCATGCCCATCGCATTCCCCAGGCCGGGGCTGATGTGCAGGTTCACGACCCCGACGCGCCCCGAGGCCATGGCGTAGCCATCGGCCATGGCCATCACCGGCACTTCCTGCAAGCCCAGCACATACTGCGGCCGCTGGCGCCCCACGAGCAGATCGTTGAGCGGCAGCTCACTCGTGCCAGGGTTGCCAAAGATGTAGGGCACGCCCGCCTGGTCGAGCAGGTGGACGAAGGCCTCAATGCCGGAAACGTGCATGAGCGGTTGAGCGGAGCGGATGGTGGGGAGGGCTCAAACTGGCAGTGTAAAGGCTGAGCGCCAACCCCGCCAATCACCCGGCCGCAGGCCGTCGAGCAGCGTATCCGTGACCCAAGGCGTCGGCAGCGTAGCGGCCGTCAGCCTTGTCGGCAAACGAAAGCAGCCCAGCGACCGAAGTCGCTGGGCTGCCGAACAACCTTGTTCGATCTCGTGTCCGCGTGTTTGCGGACCGCCGAGCTAGCGATACCGCGAGTACGAGGCCTTGCGCGTCGGCCGCGTAGGAGGCATCGGCCGGGCTTCGCCGCTCCAGGGGACGCTCCGCTGGGCCACCGCGGCAGGCTGCCGCGCCGGCTGCGTGCGCTGGGCCGTGCGATAGCGCTGCGGCGGCGCGGCGACGGGCGCCGCAGCCGGTCCAGCCGCCGGAGGCGCCTCGACCATCATGGCGCTCCCGGCGCCCCCCGGGGCCGGACCTTCGGTCCAGACTTCCGAGCCCGGCACGACTTGGCCATCGCCGTATCCATACTTTCCGCGCGAGGCCGGCCGCTGGCCGTAGCCCTGACTCGCGTACGACGCGCTCGGCGGCGGCCCCTGGTCTTCCAGGGCGTATTGCGGCGCCCCTTGGCCCTGCGCCATCGCGGGGCCGTAGCCGCCGCCGGACGAGGCGCAACTGCTGCAGCCGCCCCCGCCGCAGGAGTCGCAGCCGCCGACGAAGTTGCCGTACTCGTCGCACGGCTCGCATGTATCGTGGCAACCAAACGCGCGGTCGCAGCCCCAGTGACACGGACTCAGTTCGTTCCAACAGTGGCAGAGAAGGGACTGCACGCAGCCGCAGCCCGTATTCAAGGCCAGCAGACTGGCGGCCACGCCGCCCATCAACAGTCGACGCAACATGTGGATCTTCCCCCCAAAGTGACTTTCCGGCGGATCGAATTCGCGGTCGGTCTCGTGGGCGAAAAAAGGCCCCGAGCGCCTGCGGAACCGCCAGTTGGCTTCCCCTAACCGTTATCGGCGGCACATCCGGCAGACTCGACGAAATCGGAGTGCCCATTCGGGCCGGAGTTCTGCACCACGGAGACACGGAGGCACGGAGAGGATTTGGTCGGTCGTCGCCGCCAAACCTTTGACCTGGCACACCCGGAAACTCGGGGAACGCTTCCGCTCCTCCAACGGTTCTTTCCTCTCCGTGCCTCCGTGTCTCCGTGGTGAGGGACTCGTCGATCGCGAATTGTGGAGCAGGCAGCGGCGGGGTAAATTGGGTGTTTTCCGGGGTTCGGCCCGCCGGACTCGCGGAACTGCCGCACGTTTGCGTTTTCTCGGGACGAGAGAGAAAGGATCCGCTCGATGGGCGACGTGGCCAAGCTGCAAATCGGCGATCGCCAGGTGACTTTGCCCGTGATCGTCGGCAGTGAGGGGGAGGTGGCGGTCGACATCAGCAAGCTCCGCTCCGATACCGGCTGCATCACGCTCGACGACGGCTACGCCAACACCGGCGCCACCCAGAGCGCCATCACCTTTCTCGACGGCGAGCAGGGAATTCTCCGTTACCGCGGCTACCCTGTGCAGGAGATCGCCGAGAAGTGCGACTTCCTCGACACCAGCTACCTGCTGATCTACGGCGAGTTGCCCACCAAGGAACAATCCGCCGAATTCCGCGCGTCGCTTCGGCGGCACACCCTGCTGCACGAAGACCTCCGCTGGTTCTACAACGGCTTTCCGCGCGACGCCCATCCGATGGCCATCCTCAGCTCGGTGGTCGGCGCGCTCTCGACGTTCTATCAAGACTCGCTCAGCCCGCGCGATCCGGAGCAGGTGGAGATCTCGATTCAGCGGCTGATGGCCAAACTGCCGACGATCGCCGCCTTCAGCTACAAGAAGTCGGTGGGGCAGCCCTTTATCTACCCGCACAATGATCTTGGCTACGCCGAGAACTTCCTCCGCATGATGTTCGCCGTGCCGAGCGAACCCTACGAGGTCGACCCGGACCATGTCGAGGCGCTCAACCTGCTGCTCGTGGTCCACGCCGACCATGAACAGAACTGCAGCACGTCGACGGTGCGGATGGTGGGCTCGAGCGACGCCAACATCTTCGCCTCGATCGCCGCCGGCATCTGCGCGCTGTGGGGCCCGCTGCACGGCGGGGCCAACGAGGCCTGCGTCGACATGCTCGAGCAAATCCGCGCCGACGGCGGCAACGTGCGCAAGTATGTCGATATGGCCAAGGACAAGAACTCTGGCTTCCGCCTGATGGGCTTCGGCCACCGCGTCTACAAGAACTACGACCCGCGGGCCACGATCATCAAGCGCACCTGCGACAAGCTGCTGGCGAAGCTGAAGATCAAGGACCCGATCTTCGAGATCGCGCAGCAGCTCGAGGAAGTGGCGCTCAGCGACGACTACTTCATCGAGCGGAAACTCTATCCGAACGTCGATTTCTACTCCGGCGTCATCTACCGCGCGATTGGCATTCCCGTGCAGATGTTCACGGTGTTGTTCGCCATGGGGCGCCTGCCGGGCTGGATTGCCCACTGGCGGGAGATGAACTTCTCGAAGAGCCGGCGGATCGCCCGCCCGCGGCAGGTGTACGTCGGGCCCACCGAACGCCATTTGAAGTAGGGCGCAACGCGACCGTCCGCGCGGCTGGGACAAATCGCTGGTTGGCAACCAGATTTCTACGGATTCCAACCCGGCAGCGCCGCCGCTTGCTTCACCCACGACTCCATCTGCTCGTCGAGCGCGTCGTGCTCGTGAAGGTCGATCCAGCGGGCGTTCCGACTCTTCGGCGTGCCGCCTGGGGGAATGGGAGCGAGCGAGAGGCCGCTAAAGAAAGTGACTTTGACGAACCGCGTGAAGACGTGGAATGAGAGGAACCAGCCCTGCCCCTCGACCCCGTAGAAGGGCGAGTTCCAGCGCACGGCCTTGCGCACCTGGGGAACGGCGCGCACGATCAGCGCGTCGAGCCGCTCGCCCACATCACGCTTCCAGCCCTGCAGGGCCGCGATGTAGGCCTGCACCGGGGCGTCGCCGTCGGCCTTGGCGATCTGCGGGTTGCCGCCGGAGAGGAGCACGACCTTCCCCGCGGGCTTTTTGGCTGGCAGGGGAGACTTGGTTGCCTTGGCCGGCTTCGCTCCTGACGTGCCTGCGGCGCCCTTGGCAGGCGGCTTCGTCTTAGCGGCGCTCGCGCGCAGGTTCTCGGCCACCGCAGCCTTGATCAAAGCCTTGAACGCCGCTGCGTTGATCGCTTCGCCTTCGTGCAGGTCGATGGCGCGGCGCGTGTTGCCTTCGAGGCTGGAGTTGAACAGCCCTCGCGGATCAGGCAGGGCCGCGCCACGGGCAAAGGTCAGCTTGACCACCTGCTTGTAGGTCTCCCCCGTGCAAACGTTGCCGGCGTGGGACCAGACGGGCGTGCCCATCCACTTCCACTCTTCCACGATCTGCGGGTCCGCCTCGTGGATCAGGCGGCGCATGTCCGCCAAGGTCTTGCCGCGCCAGTCCGCGAGCGACTTGATCCGCTCATCGATTTTGCGCGAGGCGGCGGCCCCTTCGGCTCGTTCCGACGCGGCGCTTGAGGGAGGCGATTTGGCTTTCGCCTTCGTCTTCGGCGGAGACTTGGGGCGGGTCGTCGGCGAAGCTGCCTTGTTCGCCTGCTGCGCTTTCTTGGTTTTGGCCATCTGATAGTCCTGTAGTTCGCAGACCTCTCGAGTAGAACGCTCACCCCCGCTCGAAGAGCGCCACGCAGTCTTCCAGCCGCGCGCCGGCTTCATCCGCCACGGCGAATTTGCGCGGGCCGCGGAGGGCCACGCCGGCGTAGCGGCCGTCTTTGGCCAGCACGTAGAGTTGGAGGTCGAAGTTCGGCCGCCCTTGTGCATCCCGCAGGCGGGAGGCGGCCTTGCGCTCTACTCTTCGCAGAACTTCGAGCCCGGCTTCCAGCGGCGAGAGTCCGCCGCGGAGCAGTTCGACCACGGCGAAGCTGGCCAGGTGGTCGAGGCTGGCCTCGCCGCGGCCGGTGGCGCCGCACGTGCCGAGGTCGTTGTCGGCGTAGAGCCCCGCGCCAATGATCGGCGAATCCCCCACGCGCCCCACGAGTTTGAAGGCCAGCCCGCTCGTGCTCGTGGCGCAGGAAAGATCCCCCGCGGCGCTGCGGGCGGCGAAGTGGACCGTGCCGGTCGTGCGCTGGAACCAGGAGGCGACGTCGGCGTCGACCTCGTCGGCCGCCGGCGGCAGCCAGTCCTCGTGCGGGCCACGGGTCCGCTTCCAGTGCAGCCAATGCCGGCGGGCTTTGTCGGTGAGCAGGTTTTCTTCGAGGAACCCTTGGGCGCGGGCGAATCGCTGCGCCCCTTCGCCCACCAGCAGGTTGTGGTCGGTCTGCTGCATGACCAGGCGAGCCAGCCGGGTGACGTGCCGCACGTTGCGCACGGCCGCCACCGCGCCGTAGCGGTGGGTCGGCCCGTGCATGACCGCAGCGTCGAGCTCGACGAACCCTTCCTCGTTGGGCAGCCCGCCATAGCCGACGGTGAGATCGTCGGGGTTGTCTTCGACCTCCGTCGCCCCGACGACGCAGGCCTCGAGCGGATCGCCTCCGGCCGCGAGCAGCTCGTAGGCCAATCGAGCGCCCTCGAGCCCATTGTGCGACGCGATCACGCGAACCGACATGCCGATCTCCGAGAAATGCCTGAGGGCCCCCTGCGCTTCGCGCGTTGGCGGGAGCAAGTATACTACTGTGTTCCGCCGCCTCACCAAGGGGCGGCGGCCCAGCGCAACCGATCCCGTCCCCGAGCACGCCCATGGCCAACGAGTTCGATCCCTACCGCGAAGCGCTCGTCCTCGAGCAGGTCACCGAGTGGCCCGAGGAATATGACGGTTGGGAAACCGCCGACAAGCAGCGGCTGGCCGCCAGCCTGCAGGCCGAGCCGCAGCAAGCGGCCCAACTCGAGTACGTGCGGATTCATAGCGGCTTTTGCCGCAAGATCACGGTCACCCCCGCTGATCTGGCGCGGCTGGGCGTGGCGGTGTGAGCGTGAAGCCGGCCCAGGTCGTGCGCGTGGCGCTCGGCGAGCGCAGCTACGACATCGACATCGGCGCAGGCCTGCTCGACGCGTTGGGCGCGCGGCTGACCGGGCTGCGCAAGGTGACGCACGCGGTGGTCATCACCGACGACAACGTCGACTGGCCGCACGGCGAGCGCGGACTGGCGAGCCTGAAGCAAGCCGGGCTGCGGGCCGACATGCTGACGGTGCCGGCGGGCGAGGTGAGCAAGTCGGTCGATTCGGCCGCCGAACTCTGGAGCGACATGCTCGAGCTGGGAACCGACCGCCGCACGGTGGTCGTGGCGATCGGCGGCGGCGTCGTGGGGGACCTGGCGGGCTACGTGGCGGCCAGCTTTGCCCGCGGCCTGGCCTTCGTGCAGGTTCCGACCACGCTCCTGGCTCAAGTCGACAGCTCGGTGGGGGGCAAGGTGGGAGTCAACCTCCCCAAGGCCAAGAACATGGTCGGGGCGTTCTGGCAGCCGCTCGCCGTGACGATCGACACCGATCTGCTGGCCACGCTGCCGGAGCGCGAGTATCGCTCGGGGCTGGCCGAAGTGGTGAAGTACGGCGTGATCCTCGACGCGGCGTTCTTCGAATCTCTCGAGGCCAACGCGGCGGCCCTCCTGGCCCGCGACCCGGCCGCGCTCGCGCAGGCGATTGCCCGCAGTTGCCGGCTCAAGGCCGACGTCGTGGAGCGCGACGAGCGGGAGGAAACCGGATTGCGGGCCGTGCTCAACTATGGGCACACCTTCGGCCACGCCTTCGAGGCGGTGGCCGGGTATGGCGAACTATTGCACGGCGAGGCGATTTCGATCGGCATGGAGTGTGCGGCTCGGCTCGCCGCGGGGCTGGGGCGAATCCCGGACGAGTTCGTGGAGCGCCAACGGCGGCTGCTCCAGGCGCTGGGGCTGCCGGTCGAGCCGCCGGCGCTTGATCCAGAGTCCCTGCTGGCGGCCATGGCCCGGGACAAGAAGGTGGAGCACGGGCGGCTGCGGTTCATCCTGCCGAGCCGCCTGGGGCACGTCGAAGGGGTCGACGACGTGCCGGTGGACGCGGTGCGGGCCGCTCTGGGCGCCGGCTGATCGTCAGCGCATGAAAAAAGACTGGATTCAACCTGCCCCAGACATAAAGCCTTACGGCCTTATGTCTTGAATCCAGTCTTTGCAGTTCGCGAGTGAATCGGGCCTAGCCGCGGCGCCTTGTCGGCGCATTCCGTCCGGGGAACTGCGACAAGAGGATCTGGTTTCGCCCGGCGGTTCCGAGGGCCGTGCGCACGCTCCGAAGATGGGCAACTTTTGTATGGTCGGCAAAAAGTGAAAGTCTCGCAAGTCGATAGCCTCGGCGTGCGGTAAACCGCATCTCTGGTCCGAAGGAGCAGCGATTTCGGGGGGTGACAAACTTTGGCCGATTTGCGCAGCGCCTGATATCATACGGGTGCGAACGAACTGCCGCCCATCGCGACGGACGTTGTTTCGCCCGCTTTTGACGCGGCTTGGCGGGATTTGAGCCTACCCAATCGCGCCTTGATACATATTCGTTATTCCGTAGAAAGCCCAATTGGATGGCGCCGCACCGGAATCATGCGACCGTGCTGCTCGCCGGAGGGGACCCAGGCTTTCTTTCGCAGTATGGCGCCGCGCTCGAGGCCCAGGGATTTCGCTGGGAGCCGGTGGCGTCCCTCGCATCTCTGAGGGAGAAACTCAGCACAAGTGAAATGCGGCCGGTGCTCTTGCTTCCCGGCACGCACGAGTGGCTTCCTTCTCAGGAGTGGCCACGTGGTTGGCCCGTGTGCTTGCTCACGCCGCGGGACGCCAACGACGGTTTGACGGCCGCCCTGGCGGATGGAGTCGCCTGGTTGCGCGATGCACTGCAACCGGCTCCGCCGGCGCCAGGCGAGCACAACTTGCCCGACGTGCTCGGCCGCTTGGCGCTGACTTTTTCGATCGCCCGCGATCTGGGGCTCACGCGCTCTCCGTTGCCGGCGGAGACCCCGAGCGAGCGCATCTATCAGACGATCTTCGACACAATGACCGAGGGGGTCGCAGTCTTCGATTCTCAGGGCATCGTGCGCGCATTCAACGCCGCGGCGGTGCGAATTAGCGGGTGGTCCGCCGAGCAAATGCTCGGTCTGCCGCTCAACGCACCCAAGTATCAGTGCTACGACGCCAGTGGCCGACTCCTCGACCACACGGAATATCCCGCGATGGTCTGCCTGCGCACGAGGCTGCCGACGATCGACGAGGTGGTGGGAATCGTGCGCCCTGACGGCAAAACGGCCTGGGTCTCGTGCTGCTGCCGCCCGATTCTCATCGATGGCGGCGACGGCTCAGTGGGCGTCCTGTCGA
Organism: Pirellulales bacterium; assembly: GCA_044221365.1. Taxonomy (GTDB): domain Bacteria; phylum Planctomycetota; class Planctomycetia; order Pirellulales; family JBGAPH01; genus JBGAPH01. The sequence continues at coordinate 50,863 of JBGAPH010000013.1, read as the reverse complement.
CGATCCGCGACATCACCGAGCGCCGCCAAGCCGAGCAGGCTCGCGAGGCCAGCGAAGCGGCGCTGCGGAGCTTCTTCGACAGCGCTCCGCTCTTCATGGGAGTCATTGAAGACCTCGGCGAAGATCTGCTGATCGTCCGCATCAATAGCTTCGGCGCTCAGGCCTTCGGGCTCGAGCCCCAGGCGATGCAAGGACGCACTTCGGGCTCGCTCGGCATTTCCGATGAACACTTGCGACTATGGCGACAGAAACTGCTTGCCAGCCGCCAACTAGGCCAGCCGGTCAATTTTCAATATTCCTATGAGGTGAGCGGCCAGGCGAACTGGCTTTCGGCCACGGTTTGCCCACTCACCGGCGCCCCGGCCGACCAGTACTGCTTCGTCGTCGACATCATCACGGCGCGGGTGCGGGCCGAAGAAACGGTTCGGCAACAACAGGCGCAGATCGCGCATGTCCAACGGGTGAGCTCGCTCGGCCAGATGGCATCGGAGCTCGCCCACGAATTGAATCAGCCGCTGTTCGCCATCGGCAACTTCGCCGCCGCCAGCCTGCAAGCCCTCGACGAGCTCCCCGAGGCGTCGCCAGCGAATCTGCGCCACTGGCTGACCCAGATCGCGGCCCAGGCCGATCGCGCGGGGCAGATCGTTCACCGCCTGCACCGGTTCGTCCGCAAGTCCCCCACCCAGCATCAGCGGCTCGAGTTGGCCGAGCTGATTCGTGAAGGGCTGGAGCTGGTCGCCGTCGACGCACGCTTGCACGGGGTCGAACTCGAGTGCATCGAGACGCGACAGCCCATTCATGTGTTCGCCGATCGCATCCAGGTGCAACAGGTGCTCGTGAACCTGGTGCTCAACGGCATCGAAGCGATGTCGGCCAGTGAGGCGAACCATCGCAAGCTGACGGTGCGCGTGCAACTGGCCGATGCCGCGGGACAGGCCGCGCTCATCGTACGCGACCGTGGCCGGGGCTTGGACTCCGTCCCGATTGAACGCTTGTTCGAGCCCTTCTTCAGCACCAAACCCAACGGGTCGGGCATGGGGCTGACCATTAGCCGTGAGATTGCCCGCAGTTTGGGCGGAGATTTGGCGGCAGCGCCCGCTTCCGGCCCCGGGGCCCAGTTCACGCTGACGTTGCCGCTGCACGAGGGGGCCGATGACTGAGCAAACGGTGTTCATCGTCGACGACGACCCGGCGGTCCGCGAGTCGGTGCATGCGCTGTTTCGAGCGCGGGGCTTCTTGGTGCGGTCCTTCGGTTCTGCCGATGAGTTCATGCAAGGCTATGCGGCCCCGGCCCGGGGCTGCCTGATCGTCGACTTGCGGATGCCCGGAATCGGCGGACTCGAACTGCAACAGTGGCTGGCGGAACGGGGGTTCGCGTTGCCCGTGATCATGATCACGGGGTTCGCCACCGTGCCCACCGCGGTGCAAGCGATGCAACAAGGGGCAATCGACTTCCTGGAGAAGCCTTGCCGTCCGGCCGAGCTGATCGCCCGCGTCTCCCAGGTGCTCGAGCGCGATCGCGAACTCTGGGAGGCCGACGAGCAGCGGCGTCTCATGCAGCAACGGCTGACGAACTTGAGCCCGCCGGAAAAATTCGTGCTCGATCAGATCGTCGCCGGCAAGCCCAACAAGGTCATCGCCCGCGAGGCGCGGCAAAGCCTGCGCTGGGTAGAGGCCCGCCGGGCCGCGATTTTCCGGCAGTTGGACGCCGATTCGCTGGCCGAGCTCTTGCGGCTGGTGCTCGCGGTGCAACGCACCCCCGACGAGTAGGGACCTGGTCCCTTCAGTCAGCGCGTGGGAGGACGCCCCGGGGGCGGAACGATCGCCGCCGGATCGAGCAGCACCAGGTCGTGCCCATGGTCCGAGGTCACGATGAGCAGCGTGTCGTCCCAACCGCCGTGGCCTTCGATCCAATCGCAAACGGCGCGGAAGGCGAGGTCCCCCGAGATGACCGCGCCGATGCTGTTGTCGAGGTTGTTGTCGTGGTTGGCCCAGTCGACGTCCCCCGACTCGACCATCAGCCAGAAACCCTGATCGTTCGTCGACAGGACGTCGAGCGCCGCCACGGCCATCTGCGCGAGCGTGGGGTTCTCGCGGAGGTCCTCGGCGTAGTACATCTCGGGAATGCCTTTGGCGCCCACCGTGGGGTTGTATCCCCCATCGGCCGTGCGGAACGGCAGGTGCCCCATGATCGTGCCGAAGAAGCCGAACAGCCGCTGCTTGTGGGCAATCGCCTCGCTCGCGGCGGCTTTCAGAGCGGCTGCGCCGTCCACGCCGGGAGTGCGTTGCACCACGCGATACCGGCCGCCGTTCCTCTGGTCGATCCGCGCCAGGTCGGCGTCGGTCAGGAACATGTTGCCGGGCACGTAGTTTGCGCCCTGCTCGGCGACGGCGTCTTTCGAGATTCCCCAGCCGGCGCCCAGCAGCACGTCGACCCCGCGCAGCGGAATCTGGCGATGCGCCACCGACGGCAGGCCCAAGAGATCGCGCGACAGGTCCTGGTAGTCGTCGCGGTCGACGTTGTGGGCGTAGGTGCAGGCGGGCGTGGCGTGGCTGATTTGCACGCTCGTCACCACGCCGATCGACCACCCTTTGCGCTGCAACTGGTGGGCGATCGTTTCCACGGGCCTCCCCTGCGGATCGATGTTGACCGCCGAGTTGAAGGTCTTGATGCCGGCGTTGAGCGAGGTGGCCGAGGCCGAGGAATCTGTGGTGGCGTGTGCTTGCGCCTTCGATTGACTAATCGGGTAGCGTGGATCGGCCGGCAGTTCCCAGGGGGCGCGGCCGCCGAGCCGCGGGTCGAAGCCGCCGTACTTTTCACCTTCGCCATCGACGACCACCTGGGCGTTGACGTCGACAGCGGTGGCGTCGCTGTAGGGGCTGGTTACGCAGAAGCCGAAATCGGTGGGGGCGCCGCGGTAATCCTGGAAGGCGAGCCCCGTGCCGCGGCCGCGATCGTACTTCACGCCCCCCGCCGCATAAATAGCCGCGGCGCGCGTGGTCTCGTAGTCCATCCCGTCGAACACGAACAGAATGATTCGCTTCTTGCCGGCGTCGACCGCCGCTCGCTGCAGGCGGGCCACATCGGTCTGATCGAAGTATTCAGCGTCCGGGTTGAGCGTCGCCGGCGGCAGGCGGCCGTAGAGTTGCGTGAGCCGCTGGGCGTCGCGATAGACGCTGTTGCGGCCAGACACCTCGGCCAGGGAGCCGCCGAAGATGTACACCGGAATCAACCGGTTCGAATGTGAGGTCCAGGCCGAGTACTCACTCGGCACCGGCCCCCAATGGCCCCAGGGAGCTTCCTCGGCGTTCATCGCCAGCCCCTGCAGGCTCCGCAGATGATCGTGCGGCGGTTCCACCGCAGGCGCGGCAAGCGGTCCCGAGGCCACGAGCAGGCCAAGTCCAAAGCACAACAGCAGAGCGGTCAACGATCGCATGACAGCCGAGGCGAGGTGGTGGCGGAGTGTTCCGGAGGGCAGGACCCTCATTCTAATGCCCCGCCGCCCGCCGGGGCAGGCCCGCGGAACTCGCTGAACACATTCCTCACAAACCTACCTTACTGCGGTCCTGCCTCGGGTACGGCCGAAATGCGTTCGACAGCAACCGGCGCGGCGACCTTCACCTTGGCCGCTCCCACGGCGTGGGCCTTAGCCCCTTCGACGAACAGCCGCACGTGGCATTCCTCGGGCGCGTTCTCCGGCACGTCGAGCCAACAGTGAATGCGGCCGTCGACCGCGCGAACCGTCGCCGAGGCGAGCCGTGGATTGTTGGCCCGCTCGTAAAGCTGTTGCCGCGCAGTCAGGTCGCTCGGCGTCGCCGGCTCGAGGGACGCTCGCGACAGCGGGGGCGCGCGATCGCGCGGGCCCACGAGTTCCACCGTGCAGGGGCCGTCGACCGCGCATTTGGCCACGACTTCGAGGCGCCCGCCCCGCTCCGTGGTGGGAGCGACCGTGAGCTCCACCGGCGTCGGCGGCGCCAGCGTCAACAGCGGATCGCCCAGCAGATTGAACAGCAGCGCGTGTTCGCGGCGTTCCTGCGCCAAGTCGGCCGGGTTCAGCGCGCTCGCCAAGAGATCCACCGTCTGCCGCGTCGGCGACTGCTTCGTCCGTGCGACCAGGTCACGCTTCGCGCGCAGCAGCAGTTCCCCCAGCGTTTGCCGCTCCCCGCTGAAGGCGTGGTCGAGCAACTCCTGCGCGAGCGCCGTCATCCCATAAGGCATGGTGACCCGCGATCCGCATAGCACCGCCACCGGGCCGGAATCGGCCCGCAGCAGTTCTTCCGCCAGGCAAGCCTGGTCGTCGTCAAACGCGCCTGCGTAGCAAGACATCAAGAGCGCGATCGGCGTGCCCGCAGGCATGGGCAGCCGCGCGGCGTCTCCCGACTCGAGCACGGGCCAGGGCCGGCCGAGCAAGCGCGGCCGATCGACATGGCGGCGATGGCCATGCCCTAGATACGCCCAGAACAGGCACCCCTCCCCCAGTCCGCGTTGCGCGGACTCGCGCAGCCGTCGGGGATCGGGGCAATAGGGGCTGGTCCAACTGCCGTAGGTGAAGTTCGTGTGGTAGGCCTGGGGAATGCCATCGACGACGAGCTTGCGCGTGGTGACCTCGAGCACGGCGTCGGTGACGGGACCGAAACCGCCGGCGCCGGCCACAATGTCGATGCGCCGCCGCCAGGCGCCGAAACCCGCTTGCCGCTCGTAGCGCACGATCTTGGCCACGAGGCGCTCGAGTTCGGCGGCCGTCGACACGCTCAGCCGGCCGATCGCCACTTCGGGCGCGCCGTCGCCGTCGAAATCCACGAGCGGCTGGTCGCTGGCGATTTCGGGCTCGGAGCCGAACTTCACATTGATTTCCGCCGGCCGCAGGCAGGTAGGGACGCCGGGAACCGGCGGCTGCTGGGGCGGAGCGGCATCCCCGACGAGCACGACATGACGCAGGAAGGCCGTTGCACGGCTGCGGATCTGACGTTCGAGTCCCCGCGCCGTCGGCGAGGGCTCGATGACTTCGCAAGCGTGCCCCTGGGCCTGCCGCAGTTCGAGCCACGGCTCGAGGGCCGCGCGATAAGGCGCCGGGCAAACGACCAGCGTGTCGGCCGGGGCACAAGGCGCCAGGGGGAGCAGGGCTAGCAGGGCCGCAACAAGCATCGGCAAATCTCCTCGCTTCCGCTCCGGGCGCCCCAGGCTCTGCCCGCTAGCATTGTAGGCACGGCCAACTTGCTCTTGCGCAAATTGGCGGAGAACACTATCACTCCCGGGTCCGCCCCGCTGGGGGCGGGCAAGCCTGGAAGGGAATCCTGAGTCAGCGGGGTGTCATGAAAGCCTTTCGCGTCGCTGTGCTGACGGCCGCGCTGCTGGCGACTGGGTGGCCCGCGCGGGGCGACGAACGCTCCACCGGCTCTGGCGGCATCAACTCCTCGGCCCTCGGTCTGACGGGCACGGGCATCGCCATTGGCATGGTCGACCAGCTTCGGCCCGGGCTGCCAGGCTTCGACAATGCGGAGCACAGCCACGATCAGGTCCGTCCGAAGGGCGTGTTTGTACGCGACGCCGCCGCGACCGCAAATAGCGATGCCGGGAAGCGGGCAACGCAGATTGCCGGAATTCTCGTAGGCAGCGCCTCGTCGTTGCACGGCGTGGCCCCCGGCGCCGATCTCTACGCCTCGGCATATCGCACGCTCGGCACGGACCCCGGCTATCAGCATGCTTTGCTCGCAACGCAGCACGTCGGCCAGCAGGCTGCCGGCACGGTGCGGGCGATCGGCCATAGCTGGGGCAAGGGACTGCGTACGGGCGCCACGCTCGACGGCCAATCGCTGCTCACCCTCGGGGTCGACTGGCTGGCGACGCAGCAGGACGTGCTACAGGTGTTCGCCGGCAACGAAGGAAACGGGGGCTCGCCGTTGTCGACCGACAACTACAACGGGCTCGACGTTTCGTTCAGCGCCCCGGTCGATGGCAAGTACACCCGCCTGCACGAGTCGAACTACTTCTTCGAAGACGCCGACGGCCCCCGCCGTACGATCGATCTGGTGGCGCCGGGCGCCAACATCACAACTCCCAAACTGGGGGGCGGCACGCTGATCGAGACGAGCGCCGGCTTTGCTCCGCCGCACGTAGTGGGGGCCGTGGCGCTACTGCAGCAGCATGCCGAGGCGCGGATCGCTGCGAACGCGGCCCGCTGGAACGCCGATGCCCGCCGTCACGAAGTGATGAAGGCCGTGCTCCTGAACTCGGCCGACAAGGTAGCCGACGCCGGCGACGGCCTGCTCTTGGGCATGACCAAGACAATCGTCGACACCCACGGCAAGAAGTGGCTCGACTCCGACGCCCTAAGCGATCCCGCGATCCCGCTCGACGACGAACTCGGCGCAGGACAACTCAACGTCGACCGAGCGAAGCGGCAGTTCGAGTCCGGGCAGTGGAACTCCGGCGAGACCGCGCCACGGCTCGGCTGGGATTGGGGCCAATTGACCGACGCGGGCGCCATCAACAAGTATCCACTGGCCGACGCGATTGGCCGCGGGAACTACGTGTCGGTCACGCTGGCCTGGGACCGGCAAGTGAAGCTGGACGACACCGACCAGGATGGGGCCTACGACCAGGGAGAGACCTTCAGCGAACTCGGGCTGACGAACCTCGACCTGCTGCTGATGCCGCGCGGGGCGACGAGCCTGTCGCAGGCGGTCGCCTCGTCGATCAGCACAGTCGACAATCTGGAGCACATCTTCTTCCCCGTGCCGACGACCGGCAGCTACGAGATTTGGGTCCGCCAGGTCGACGCGCCGCTCGGCGGCCAGAACGACGCCTTGGCCTGGTGGACCGGCGCCGGGCAGGCCACGGTGGGCGGCTTGCAGGGAGACGCCAACCAAGACGGCCTGGTGAATCTGAACGACTTTGGACCGCTGAAGATCAACTTCGGCAACAACGGCGCGCAGTTGGCCGATGGCGACTTCGACCTGAACGGCCGCGTCGACCTCAGCGACTTCGGCATTCTGAAGCAGAACTTCGGGCAACGAGGAGCGGTGGCGGTTCCGGAACCGGCGACGCTTGTACTGTTGGTGATGGGGTTTGTGAACCTGGTCGCGTTGATGCGCCGAGTTAGCCCCCGGCGCGTCGCCCGGGGGAGAGGGATCGTGGACGCGGCCTAGCTCGGCTTCTTGCCCACCACCGGCTGCATCTCGCGGATCCAGAGGTTGCGGAACCGCACCGGGTTGCCGTGGAACTGCAGGTGGAGCGGCAGCCGCGGCGGGTGGGCCTCGTAGGAAGGCGCGGCGTCCCAGGCCGTGGTCCCTTGCAGTTCATGGTGGTTTTGCACGACCACGCCGTTCTGCAGCACGGTCACGTAACCGGGGCGCTCGAGCTTGCCGGCGGCGTCGAACCGCGGAGACTCGAACAGGATGTCGTAGGTCTGCCACTCGCCGGGTCTGCGCGAAACGTTGACCATCGGCGGCGACTGCTTGTAGATCGAACCGCACTGGCCATCGAAGTAGGTCGGGTTGTCGTGCGAATCGAGCACCTGCACTTCGTAGTGGCCCATCAGGTAAACGCCGCTGTTGCCGCGCCCTTGCCCAGAGCCCTCGATGCGCTCCGGCGTGGCGAACTCGACGTGCAGTTGGCAGTCGCCGAAACTCTCCTTGGTGTGGATGCCGCCGTGTTGCGGGATAGCGCAGCCGTCGGCGATCTTCCACTGGTCCCCCCCTTCCCACTGGTCGAGGTTCGTGCCGTCGAAGAGAACGATGGCGTCGGAGGGGGGCCCGCCGGCTTCGCCGGGCGTAACGCGCTTCGGCTCGGGCCAGACGATGCCGCTCAGATACTCGTCGGAAACACCGGAGAGGGCGAACCCGGCCACGGCCGCCAGCGGCAGCAGGAACGTGAGCAAGCGGCGGGCAGCTGTGCGGCGAAGCATGGGCGGGAGTCCGAGAGGTGGGCGGGGAAGGCGGAGGCCGCGGCCGACGGACCGCGAAGTTCTCGTATTCTAGTTGTCTGGGCGGCTGCCGCAACGCGGCGAGGTGCGGCGGCGGGCTTCGTCGTCGGTTCGGCGGACCGTCGTCGGCGTTCCGCTAGCCGCAGTTCGCGGCGGCGGCCTAGAATGATGGGCATGAGCCAGCCCATTCAAGCCATCTACGAAAACGGCTTCCTCCGCCCCCTGACGCCGCTGCCGACGCCGCTGGCCGAGCAGCAAGTGGTGACGGTGTGGATTCAGGCCGTAGGCGGACCGACGCAGGAACTTTCGGAGGCGGAGGTCGCCGAGAATCAGGCGGCCTGGCTAAGATTCGCAGCTCAGATGGAAGCCTTGCCTGAGGCCGAGGCCAACTCCTGCGATACTCCCGTCTCCGATGAGGATCGCCTGATCTATGGCGATTGATCATGGTCTTCGTCGACACCGGCGCGTGGTTTGCCCTGTCCGTGCCCAGCGACGCCAATCATGCCGCCGCGGTGGCGTTCTTGGCCACCAACCAGGAGCCGTTGGTTACGTCCGACTACATCTACGATGAACTCTTGACGTTGTTTCGGCGGCGCCGTCAACCAGCCCGAGCCGCGTTGTGGATGACGGAGCTGCGTTTGGGGCGAGCCGAACTCGTCTGGGTCACCCAAGCAGACGTCGAAGCCGCCACCAACGTCTACTTTCGTTTCCACGACAAGGGCTGGAGCTTCACCGACTGCGTGAGCCGCGTCGTCATGGAACGACTGCGAATCGCCAACGCCTTTTCCTTCGACCAGCATTTCCTACAGTTCGGCACGGTTGCCGTGCCGCCGTAGTGCCTTCTCACGCCACCTTGCGCCTGGCCTCCCCGACGCTGGTTGTTTTCGCCTAAGATACGGGCGTTGCGACCGTGCAAATCAGTCTGCGGAAGGTCTGCCGGTGAAGAACGATCCCTTTGGTCGGCTGTTGGTGCGGTCCGCGCTTGCGCTCGTGATCGGCGCCGTGCTCGTGGCGATCTGCTATGTCTGGATCGACCGCCCCGTGGCGTATTGGGTCTATGCCCATCGCGAGGATCGCCCGCGTTGGGTCGAGTGGCTCACTTACCCGCCACCACAGCTGCAGATGTGGGCGCCGGCGGCCCTGATCGTGCTGATGATCCGCCGGGCCGCCGGTCCCTTCCGCCGTTGTGGACACGCGGTGTTCTTGGCGTGCCTGAGCTTGCTCGTGTCGGTGCAATTCAAGGACACGCTCAAGTACATCTTCGGCCGCACCTGGCCGGAGACCTGGGTCGACAACAACCCGTCGCTTATCCGCGACGGCGTGTCGCACTTCAACTTCTTCCACAATGGCGACGGCTACGCCAGCTTTCCCTCGGGGCACGCGGTGCGCGTGTTGTCGATGGTGGCCGTCTTCTGGCTGGCCTACCCGCGGGCGAAGCTGCCGCTCGCGTTGCTGTCGATCCTGCTCCTCACACCTCTGGTGGCGATGAACTACCACTTCGTGGGCGATGTGGTGGCCGGGTGCTTCGTGGGGGCGATCGTGGGGGCGTACTGTGCGCGGCTGGGGAATTTGGAATGCGGCCCGCCGGCGCCGGGGGACCGGCTCGCGTAGTGCGGTCATGCGAGCCCAACGGAGGCAGGAGGGCTTACCGTCTTTCCCTCCGGCGACTCGCCGGGGGCTAAGGGCGCTCGACGGCGGTTTGGGTTCCTTTAGCCCCCCGTGAGTCACGGGGGGCAACCCCGCAACACCGCCAATCGCCGTTCAATCCACCACGTACCGCCCGGGATTCAAGATCCCTTGCGGGTCGAACTCGCGCTTCACCGCTTGCATCAAGTCGGCCGAGGCGCGGCGGACGCCCCAGACGGCGCGGGCCGTCAACTCCGCTTGGTAGGCCGACGAGAGGACGACAACGTTGCCCCCGGCCTTGGCAGCCGCCGGCTGCAGTTGACCGATCAATTGCGCAGAGACTTTGGCGCCCGGAAAATCGGCGAACCGCGCTAGCACGATGCCGTTTCCGGCATGGGCTTGCACGGAGGCTTGGGGATCGAGCGAAATCACGAGCCGCACGAAGCCGGCGACCTCGGCCGGCAGCACGTTGGCCTTGATCACGAGCGGGGCCGACGCATCCGCCGAAAACCCCGCCAACCGATCCCACAGCGACTGAATTTCTTCGGCCGCCACAACATGCGTCTCCGCGCCGAGCTCTGACCACTCGTCGCGCAGCGCGTCGATCATCCATGTGACTTCGACATCGGTCCCTTCCAGCCCAACCACCAACCGGCACACGTCGCTTTGCCTCGGCGGACCAAGCGACCGGTCGGATTGCCAAGCAGGACCCGCCAGCAGCTCGAGCGCCGTCGGCGTCGTGCGCGTGTGGACGAGTGCGGCGAGCAGCGTTTCGGCTCGCTCGAAGGACGAGACGCCGCAGGCGACGAGCGCCGAGCGCTCGGCGGTCGGCCGGATCTTGAGCGTGGCTTGCGTGATCACGCCGAGCGTCCCCAGCGAACCGGTGAGGAGCTTGCAGAAGTCGTAGCCGGCGACGTTCTTCACGACCCGGCCGCCCCCTTTGAAGGGCCGGCCGCGCCCGTCGACCGCCGAGATGCCGATCACGTAGTCGCGAATCGTTCCCTGACCGTAGCGGCGGGCGCCACTCCAATTCGTGGCGATCACGCCGCCGAGCGTCGCCTGGGCAGGCGCCGGCACTTCGATCGGCAACCGTTGTCGCTCGGCGGCGAGCGTTTGGGCCAGTTCCGCCAGCGTGATGCCCGCCTCGACGGTGATCGTCATGTCGCGGGCCGGATAGTCGATCACCTGGCGCAGGCCGGTCAGATCGAGCCCCAGGCCCGGCTGCCGGGCAGGGAGGCCGAAGTTCTGGCTCGTGTTCCCTCCCAGGGGATAGACCGGCCGCCGGGCGGCGCTCGCGCCGCGCAGCGCTTCGACCACCTCGGCGGTGGACGTGGGGGCGATGGTTCGTTCCAGCGGGAGGGGGACGGTCAGCGCGGCACCAGGGGAGTGCGGGTTGGGCGGGGCCAGGAAGCCCTCCATTACGCTCGATTCGCGAGGAACGTCAAGGGGTGCAGAGCCAGCCGGCTGACGCCGGCCGCTCGACGGATCGGTTTTCGGACAGCGTTGTCCGTTGCGATCGACCCCGCCGGCGAGCGGCTCAGCTTAAGCTGGCCGATTTGCACGCGAGAGGGCGCGGATGCCTGGTTGGTCAGCCGGCTGACGCCGGCCGCTCGCCAGTTGGGCGGTCCGGTCGCACAGAAACTCTGCGTGCCAGCACCAAGAATTGCGTTTGGGCCGCGAATTGCCTGCCGCTGGGCCTCGAAACCCCTTCCGCAAGCCGCTGCCGGAGTTCCAGCTTGCCGGCGACGGCGTCACATGGAGCGTGAACCGAGATGCCATTTCACCGCACGACGGCCCTTTGGGCCCTGGGATTTGCCGCCCTGCTGGCGGCGCCGCGGGCAGTTGCGCAGGAACCGCCCGCCGCGCCGAGCTTCGAGCGCGGCTTCTTTCTGCAACAGCACCAAGGGAACCTGCAGGCGGCCGCGGCCGCCTATGAGCAGGCCCTGGCCGACGGCAACTTACCCGCGGAGCTGCGTCGCGAAGCCGAACGGCGATTGGCCGAATGCCGCGAAGACCTGGCCGCGGCCGACCTGGCCCGCCTGATGCCCGCCAATGCCCTGGTCTACGCCGAACTGAGCCGCCCCGGCGACCACCTGGCTCGCCTGGCCTCGATGGCCGGACTCGCACGCAGTGGCGAGGCTGACGCGAAAGCCAGCGATTCGAAGCCGGGCGACGCCGTGCCGCTGGGGCCCGGCATCGTGCTGCCGCGCGATTTCGCGATCAGCCCGGCCCTGTTCGACAGCCTCAAGCCGGTGCGCGGCGTGGCCGTCGCCATGACGTCGCTGCCGCGCCACGGGCCGCCGGGCGGGCTGGTGGTCATTCATCCAGGCGACGCCAGCTTGCTCCGCGGCATCGTCGAGACCGTGGCGCAATTCCTCGAACCGCAGGAACCGATCGCCGGGCACAAAATCTACCGCTTGGGCCCTGGCGGACGCGACCAAGCCTGGCTGGCCGTCACCACGCGGCTGCTCGTACTCTCGTTCGATCGCGATCAGTTGGCCGGCGCTCTCGAACGCTTGGGGGCTAGCACCTCCGAGAGCCTGGCCACGCAGAACGAGTTCGGCCGCGTGCAGGCCGACCGCGAAGACGCGCTCCTCTTCGTCCATGTGAATGGCCCGCGGATGCGGGCGGCGATCAAAGAGCTGAATGGCGGCGCCGAGCCGCCGCAGGTGAACGCCGTGCTCGACCTCGATCATCTCGAAGGTCTGACCGCGGCGCTGCGCACTACGCGTGACAACGTGAACCTCGAGGTCAAGCTCACGCTGGCCGAGGGACAGCGGAACCTGGTGTACAGCCTGATCCGCACCGCGCCCCTCTCGCAGCGGTCGCTGGCCCACGTGCCGCAGGGCGCGGGGCTCGTGGCGCTCTTGGGCCTGAATCCCGCGGGTCCGGCGATCGAGCACGGTAGTCCGTCAGCCTCCGATGCGCCCACGCAAAGTGTGGCCGCCATGGATCTGGGACGCGAGCTGTTTGGCAATCTCGAGGAGCTGGCCTTCTTTGTCGCCCCGTCGAAGCAGCCTGGCTTGCCGCAGATTGGCGTCGTGCTGGCGGTGCGCGACGCGGCGAAGAGCGAAGCCCTGTGGGGGCAGTTGCTGGCGCTCCCAGCTCTGTTCGCGCCGCAGGTTCCGCCGCCGCGCGACGTGACGATCGCGGGCCGAGCGGGCAAGCAATACTTGCTGCCCAACGCGCCGCCGCTGGCCCTGGTGCGGCTCGACGGAAGCGCGATTGTCGGCGGCACCGAAGAAGCCGTGGCCTCCGCGGTGGGCGCCGGCGAAGGCAGCCGCCTGACCGACGATCCGCAATTCCGCCCGCTGCTCGGCAGCCTGACGCCCGACAGCAGCAAGGCGCTGCTGGTGCATGTGGGCCGGATGCTCAAGGTGGCCGGGTCGCTCGACCGCGGCAGCGACGGCCCCAAGATGGCGCAGGTCGGCGAATTGCTCGACCGGTTGGCCGTGGTTGTCGTTACCAATGAAGGGCCGACCGAGCTCGTGCTGCATGCCGCCGTGAGCGGGCTGCCGAACGTGCCCAAGCTCGTGCAGGCCCTGGCCGCGCCGCGCGGGGGCCGCGCCGAGATTTCGGTGGCCGCGCCGCCGCCGCCGGCCGCGCCGCGACCATAGGCCGCGGCTTGAAAACTCTGTTCGGGGTAGTTCCGGGCAAGCCCAGGGAATCCATGCGGTTCCCTGGGCTTTGCTTTTTGCCAGGGGTGTTCGCTTGCCGGCGGCTACGCCACACAAGCCCGCAGCTCAAGGAAGGAACGCGAGCGCCTGTTCGGCGCGCCGGCTGAGATGCCATCCGGCCCGCGAAGAGGTCCGGCCTGGTTGACTTACGGACGCGCGGCTCTTCCTTGCTCGCGCTGCGGGCTAACTAGTATGGTGGGACGCCTCTGCTTTCTCATCGTAACTACTTGGACAACGCACAGGCATTTATGCACATCGACTGGGCCCACGTCCTGCTGCCAGACACTGCGCCGATCGAAATCTTCATCCGCGGCACGCTCGTCTACCTGAGCATGTTCTTTCTATTGCGGGCCGTGCTCAAGCGGCAGACGGGCGCCGTGAGCGTCAGCGATCTGCTGGTCGTGGTGCTGATCGCCGACGCTGCGCAGAACGGCATGGCCGGCACGTATCAGTCGGTGGCCGATGGCCTGCTGCTCGTGGGTACGATCGTGTTCTGGAGCTATGCCCTCGATTGGCTGGCCTATCACGTCAAATGGTTCGCGCCGCTCGTGCATCCCAAGCCGCTCTTGCTCGTGAAAGACGGCAAGCTCCTGCGGCAGAACATGCGCCGAGAACTGATCACCTACGACGAGTTGATGAGCGCCCTGCATCAGAGCGGCCTCGACGATTTGCACCAGGTGCGCGAGGCCTTCATCGAGGGGGACGGCCGGATCAGCATCATCGGCCACGAAGGGCATCCGCCACCGAGCCCCAAGGCGCTTGGGTAGCGGGCGGAGCGATCCATCTCCGCAGAATTGCTTCCCGAGGTTCGCCGATGTAGCATCGCGGTGGCCAATCTAGGTCTAGGCTCCTGCTCGCTCTATGCCGGGAGACGTGCGATGAGGCGGCTTTCACCCGAACTCGATTTGCCTGCCCTCGCCCGGTGGGTTTACTGCGCCTTGCTGTGTGTGGCGACGAGCGCATCCGCTCTTCTGCTTACGGCCTCGAACGTTGCGGCCGACGCGCTCTCGATCGACACGTTCGAGTACAACGTCGTCGAATGGACTCCTGACGCCGGCACATTTCCAGGAAGTTATTTGCGGGAAAACGGCGACTACACCCTGCGGCCCTCGGGCCAGTCGGCGGACGGACTGCTGATCACCGCGGGGCCGGGCCCCTTTGAACGTTGGGACGAACTTTGGTACAGGTCCGCGGCGCGCCTGAACGGCGGCGGAAAGATCGGACTCACGGCCCGCTATGACCTGGCAACCGACTCTGGGTACGCCGGCTGGCTGGATTCGTCAGGTCAGCTCGAACTGCTGCGGCTCGACCACGGCCAGGCCACCGTCTTGAAGGCCGCGTCCACCCTCAATCTGTTTCCTGCCGGCGCCGAACTTTGGCTCGAACTCTCCCTCTGGAACAATGAACTGAGTTTCTCGGCGGGCTCGGCGCAGAATCAGATTCTGGCTCGAATCTCGGCGGTTGACGCCAACTATGGCGAGGGCCAAGCCGGACTCGTGTTTCAAGGCGCGGCGCCCGAATCGGCGGGGGTCTTCCACGAAGTGAGCTGGTCGTCGAAATACTTGTTCCCTGGAGACGTTGACTGGAACCGGACTGTCGATCTGACCGATTTCGGCCTCTTCAAGCTGGCCTTCGGCAACTACAACGACAGCAATCCCGCCGACTTCAGCGGCGACAACAAGGTCGACCTGACCGACTTCGGCATGCTCAAGGACCACTTTGGCGAGTCGGCTGGACCGGAATTCGCCGCCGTTCCCGAGCCGCGGGCGCTGTCCCTTAGCCTTGCGGCGCTGGCCGCCATCGCGGTCTTGGCGGTGGGTCGTCGCGGGTGTGCCGCGCCGCTAGTGCGCTAATCGGGCTCGGCCGCCGCCTCCGCATGGTCAAACGGCATTGCCCGGTCGGAAATGTCCTTCCGGCACCAGGCGCCCGGCCAGCGAATCGCCTTCACCGCCGTGTAAGCTTGCAGCTTGGCCGCCGCGAAGCTGTTGCCGAGCGCCGTCACCGAGAGGACGCGACCGCCGTTGGTCACCACTTGGCCGTCGCTCGTGGCCGTGCCTGAGTGGAACACTTTGACGTCGGGAATCCGCGCGGCCTCCTCGAGGCCGCGAATTGGCCGCCCGCGGGCGTAGTCGCCGGGGTAGCCCTCGGCCGCCATGACCACGCACACGGCCGGGCGCGGGTCCCATTCCACGCCGGTCAGTTGCTCGAGCCGTTCGTCGACAGTGGCGTCGAGCACTTCGAACAGGTCGCTCTTCCAGCGCATGATCAGCGCCTGGCACTCGGGGTCGCCGAATCGCACGTTGTACTCGAGCACCTTCGGGCCCTGATTGGTGAGCATCAGTCCCGCATAGAGCACGCCACGGAACGGATGCCGGGAGCGCTTCATCGCATGCACGGTGGGCACGAGCACCTGCTCTTCGATCAGGTGGAGCATGTCGGCCGGCACGATCGGCGCGGGGCAATAGGCCCCCATGCCGCCGGTGTTGGGGCCGGCGTCGCCGTCGAAAGCTCGCTTGTGGTCCTGCGCCGGGGGGAGCGTGAGGATCGTGCGGCCGTCGGTGATCGCCAGCACGCTCGCCTCCACGCCGTCGAGCCGCTCCTCGATGATCAGCCGATTGCCGGCGTCGCCGAATTCCTTTTTCCTGCAAATCCGCTCCACCGCATCGAGCGCTTCGTCCCGCCCTGTACACACGAAAACCCCTTTGCCGGAGGCCAGGCCGTCGGCCTTGACCACCACCGGCACGTCCTCGCGGTCCCGCAGGAAGGTGAGCGCGCTCTCCATGCTGCGGAAGACGTGGTACTCGCCGCTGGGCACGTCGGCGTGCCGGAGCAGATTCTTACAGAAGATCTTGCTCCCCTCGAGCTCGGCGGCTCCCTTGTTGGGGCCAAAAATCCGCAGCTTTTCGGCGGCGAAGGCGTCGACAATGCCGGCCACCAGCGGGCCCTCGGGCCCGACGACGGTCAGCCCCACGTTGTTCTGCTTGGCGAACTTGATCAGCCGCGGGATATCGCTGGCCGCCAAATCGACGTTTTCGGCGTCGAGCGCCGTCCCCGCGTTGCCTGGCGCCACGAACACCCGCTGCACGTGCGGGCTTTGCCGGAGCTTCCAAGCCAGGGCATGCTCGCGGCCGCCGCCGCCCAAAACCAACACATTCATCGCGGAAATCGCCGGCGTCGCTGCACGGCTCTCGAAGGGGAACTCGCTGCCCACAGGGGATTGTATCGGAGGGGTGCGCGGGGGCAAAAGGCCTGCGCCGGCCCGATCGCCGCCGGTGGCCTCGCCGCTTGTTAGCCGCGGGACCAGCCAATTCCTTGACCCCTTTTTTTGCGGCGTGTTACGATGCGCAGGGTGATTTCTCGGGGCTGGCAGCTCTTCTCTGTCTTTTTTCCGCTCGGTTTCGAAAGAGGCGCTCGTGCCGCGATTGTTGCTTCTCCGGGCTCGTTGGGCCGGGCGACTGGCCTTCGTGCTGCTGGCTGTGTCGTTCTCGCACAGCTTGTCGTCGCCCGCCGGCGCGGCCGATTCCTTTCCGCGCCCGCGCCTGCTGGGGTTCTCCCCGCTTGTGGCGGTCACGACGTCGGATGCCGGCACCACCGAGGAATTCGATTGGTCGCACGTGCTGGAAAGCGGCTACACCGGCAACCCGATGGCCGGCAATGCGGCGACGAACTACACCATTGGCGTGCTCGACACGGGGGCCTCGATCGACCTGATCGGTGCGCAGGCGGTCGATCAGCTCGGCGTGGTGGGCGAACGCCTCACCAGCAACACGACTACGATCACGGGGGCCTCGGGGGAAATCGAGGTGCCCATTTCGCAGCCGATCGGCGTCTACGCGCAAGGGTTCGGCGCCATTGGCGACGACGGTCGCCTCGACCTCGACAAGCTCTACGGCCACTCGAATGTGTCCACCGTGGCGCTGCCGGCCGACTCGCCGGGAACCGATCAACTGATTCCCACCGTGCTGGGCATTCCGATGCTCGCCTTCTATACGAGCGTGATCCGCAACGACACCCCGCGCACGATCACGTATCAAGGGGAGCAGATCACCAGCCCGGACGTGCAGATCTATCCGATCGGCGACCCCAGCATTCCGGAATTCCAGCACCAGATTCCCATGACGATGGCCGGTTTGGGCGGCCTGCCGATCACCACGGCTTCCTATTCGGCTCTCGACCTCAGCGGCGGCACCGACTTCAAGACCCCCAACATCCCCACGCTGCTCACCTCGATCGAGGGCTCGATCCCGACCGGCGGCGCCGCCTTCGCCAAGCTCAATGTGGGACAGGGGGAACTGAGTCCGACGAATCCCGTGCAGCAGCTCAATGTGCTGATCGACACCGGCGCCCAGACCTCGATCATCAGTCCCACCACGGCGGCGAATCTCAACCTTGATCTGCGGCATCCTGATTTCACGCAGGATGTGCTGGGCATCGGCGGCGTGAAGAAAGACGTGCCGGGGTTCTTCGTCGATTACCTGAAGATGAACGCCTCGGGTGGAGCGCTCGAGTTCTCCCATGTGCCGTTTCTCGTGCTGGATCTGCAGTCGCCCGCCGGGGGGCCCCTCGACGGCGTGCTGGGCATGAACCTGTTCTGGAACCGGAACGTGAAGTTCGCTCCCACGGCGACCGGCTCGGGCTTTCTCGAGGTGTCCGATCCGCTGTTCGGCCCCGAAGTGCTGCTGGGCGACGTCGATTTGAACCTCAAGCTCAACGCCGCCGACATCGAAGACCTCTTCGCCAAACGCGGCGGCCCGCTCGAGGAGGCCGATCCGGCCGTTTACGACTTGACCGGCGACAACGTCGTTGACCAGCACGACGTGGACTACTTGATCGGCACGGTGTTGAAAACGGTGGCTGGCGACACCAACCTCGACGGCAAGGTGGATCTCTCCGACTTTGGCGCCCTCAAGGCGGGCTTCGGCCAGGCGGGGGGCTGGGCCGGCGGAGACTTCGACGGCAATGGCACGGTCGACCTCTCGGACTTCGGCGCGCTCAAGGCCAACTTCGGCTTCAGCCGCCCGGCGGCCGCCGTGCCAGAGCCATCGACGCTAACGCTCGCACTCTTGGCCCTTGCCAGCGGACTGCTTTCTCGCGTGCGGCTGCGGAGCCGTTGATTTTCGCTCTGCGGACGTTTACTCGCGTCCTGCGTTCGGCAAGAGTTTTTTCGTCAGCCGGCCCAAGTACACAGCCAATGCTTTCAAGGTGCTCGCGCGCCCGAAAAGAAATCAGGTCGAACTGCTGTGGTTGTCGCTCGCCTGCTCGCCTGTTCTCAGCGTTCCGTCATACGCCGTCATACGCCTGCGGGAAGCGACCCTTCACCGCCGCCTCCAAGCGGCCTTCCAACTCCAGTCCCCAGAGCGCCTGCTCGTCGGCGTCGAGTTCGCCGGCGCGAAACGCGCGGCGCACCGCGAACGCTGCTTGCACCAGCGCCACCACGCGCCGCGGCAACCGCGCAGCGCCGCCCACCGCCGGTAAACAAGTACAGCGAAAGGTGCCCACGGGAATCCGTTCGTCCCCTGGCGCGCTCACGCCAGTAAACATGGACTTCTCCGGCGCCCCCTCCACCCAGTCGCTGACGCGAGAAGACATCCCGTGCCCCCTGTCGACGACGAATCCTTGAAGCATCTCGCCATTGCACTCGGGGCACCGCGTCGTTACTTCGTTCATGAGTGACCTCTCAAGATTCCGAAGTGGTTTGTCTCTGTCAATTGTTGACGCGTGTGTGGGCGAGGCGTCGAGCCCGTGGTCCCTCAAACGGCTCATGCGGGCGGCAAGTGCCCGGTGATGATGCGGTACCCGATCGCGTAGATCATCCCTCCGATCAATCCCCCGACGTTGAACATCAGGTGCGCTCCAATGGCGGGACGCAGGCTCGCGGTCCGCGCTCTCGCCGTCGAGCAAACGTATCCGAGGGCCGTTACCGAGATTAGGAGGATGACAACTGCTTCGATTTCGATGTCGCTGAACAACAAAGCCAGGTGCATGACGCCAAACAGGGCGGCGCTCCAGAGGACTGCGGTCCGTGTGCTCTCACCCACAAGCGTTTGAAACCAGGCACGGCAAAAAAGTTCCTCCACAAAGCTGGAGATGATCCAAAACCACAGGACAATCTCGAGGAGGCCGTAGTCGCCTGCAGCCGTCGCTCGCATGCCGCGGAGACCGAGCGCAAGAATGAGGCCCGTGCTCGCCGCGCCCAGGAGGAAGCCCCACAGTTTGAAATGACCTCGTGCCGGCATGGGCCGACGGAAGCCGAATTCGGCGAAAGGCCGCCTGGACGCCGCCATTGCCCCAATTGAGAACGCTGCCAGCAGACCTTGGGACACCGCTTGTCGTGCCCACGGATAGTGTGTTGTCACCGACTCAGGCAAGGCTGCCCCGGCGAGAAAAGTGACAACGAAGACGCTTAGTGCGAGCCCCAACGCAGCGAGCGGGTTCCAGGCTGGGTTCGGAGCGTGCAGGTCATCCACGGTAAGCAACCTGGTTGCCGCCGCTTCGGCGCCACTAGTATTGTCAGTCTTGCGATGCAACCTGGCGACGTAGCGACTTGGCCAAGTGAGCCCACGTTCACGAGTAGGTGCTTGTTCGCCAAGCTGGCCTACGATAGACCGCCCATGCGCGAAGTGTCAAGAACTTTTCGAGATTTATGCGCAAACGGATACTCCACCTCGCATGTAGTTACCAGGCCAGCACCCATTCGCGCATTAGACTAGCCCCGCTTTGCCGAGGCTCCCGCCACCCGGCGCCTTTAGGCCACGCCCGCCCGATCCCCGCGCGAGGCGTGCCGCTCGATCGCCGCCCCGACGAACGCCGCGAACAGCGGCTGGGCTTTAGTAGGCTTCGATTTGAATTCGGGGTGGAACTGCACCGCCACGAACCACGGGTGGTCGGCGATCTCCACGATCTCCACGAGCGCGCCATCGGGGCTCGTGCCTGAGAAGTTCATGCCGTTGGCCATGAACTGCTGCCGGTAGACGTTGTTGAACTCGTAGCGGTGGCGGTGCCGTTCGCTGATCCGCGCGCGACCGTAGGCGACGGCCGCACGACTGCCGGGCTCGAGCACGGCAGGCTGGGCGCCGAGCCGCATCGTGCCCCCCTTGTCGGTGATCGAGCGCTGCTCGTCGAGCAGGCAGATCACCGGGTGGGGCGTGTCCTTGTCGAACTCGGTCGAGTGAGCGCCGGTCAGGTCGATCGCGTTGCGGCCGAACTCGATGACGGCGCACTGCATCCCCAGGCAGATGCCAAGGAACGGGATCTTGCGTTCGCGGGCGAAGCGAATCGCCTCGACCTTGCCTTCGATGCCGCGCTCACCGAAGCCGCCCGGCACGAGAATGCCATCGAAGCCGGAGAGCAGCCGCTCGGGGCCTTCGCTCTCGACCTTCTCACTATGAATGCTCTGAATTCGCACCTGCGAGCGATGATGAATGCCCGCGTGGTCGAGCGACTCGTAGATCGACTTGTAGGCGTCGCGGTGCTCGGCGTACTTGCCGACCACGGCGATCGAGATTTCGTGGTCGGGATTGCGCAGTCGATGCAAGAGCTCGCGCCAGTCGTCGAGCTCGAGCTTGCCGGCCGGCAGTTTCAAGCGGTCGACGATCAGGGCGTCGAGCTTGTTTTCAACGAGGCTCAGAGGAACTTCGTAGATCGAAAAGTCCTTGTCCTTCTCCTCGATCACGGCCTCGATCGGCACGTTGCAGAAGAGCGCGATCTTCTCGCGGTCGTCGCGGCTGATCGAACGCTCGCACCGGCAGATGAGCAGGTCGGGCTGGATGCCGATCTGCCGCAGCAAACCCACCGAATGCTGAGTAGGCTTCGTCTTGAGCTCGCCAGCCGCCTTGAGATAGGGAACCAGCGTGAGATGGATGAATAGGCAGTTCTGCTTGCCCACATCGAGGGGGAACTGGCGGATGGCTTCGAGAAACGGCTGGCTCTCGATATCGCCCACCGTGCCGCCGATTTCGGTGATCACCACGTCGACATCGGGCCCGGCCAGCTTCTGGATCACTCCCTTGATCTCATTGGTGATGTGCGGAATCACCTGCACCGTTTTGCCCAGGAACTCGCCGCGGCGCTCCTTGTTGATCACCGACTGGTAGATCTGCCCGGTGGTGTAGTTCGAGTCGCGGGTGAGCGGGCTGTGGGTGAAGCGTTCGTAGTGGCCCAGGTCGAGGTCGGTCTCGCTGCCGTCGTCGAGCACGTAGACTTCGCCGTGCTGATAGGGGCTCATCGTGCCCGGATCGACGTTGATGTAAGGGTCGAGCTTCTGCATGCGAACGCGGAGTCCGCGTTGCTCGAGCAGCATGCCGATCGAGGCGCTGGTGAGCCCCTTGCCGAGGGAACTGACGACACCGCCGGTGACGAAAATATGCCGAGTCATGGGCCGCTTCCAAACCCTCCTGGGGAAGAAAGCACTATGATAAGCGATCGGCCCCGCAGGCGGCTACCCGCGCGGTTTTTGAGCAGAGAACCTCGGCAAAATCCGCACACTCGGTCCCGCTCTCCTGGTGCAATGGCGGGATGCCGGGCTAACCGCCGACGGCCAGCGCAGCGCCCTGCGTCAAGCGCGCGAGGCAGGTCTCGCGGCCTAGGATCGCCAAGCAATCATATAGCCCCGGCCCCACGCTCTTGCCGGTGATTGCCACGCGGACCGGATGCACCAGATCGCCGGGCTTGAGCCCTTCGGCGGCCACGAACTCTTGCAGCGCCGCCTCGAGCGGCGCGGGCTCGAAGGGCTCGACCGGGGTCAGCTTCGCGCGGAATTTGGTGAGCAACTCGGCGACGCCCGGCTTGCGGAGCCGTTTTTCGACGTCCGCTGCGTCGTACTGCGGGTCGCGGAAGAAGAAGTCGGCGTAGGCCAAGATGTCTCCAAACACCTTGAGGCGGTCGCCGGCCGCCTCGACGATGCGCGTGAGCTTGGGGCCGACCTCGCAGGGGGCGGGATCGGTCACCAGGCCTGCCCGCTGCAGATAGCCGAGCATCTTGGCCACTTTCTGCTTGAGCGGCAGCTGCTGCATGTAGTGGTCTTGGAACGACCATAGCTTCTTCGAGTCGAAGCTGGCCGGCGCCTTGGTCACCCGCTCGAGCGAGAAGTTGGCCACCAGCTCGTCCGGCGTGAAGAACTCGGTGCGGTCGTCGAACGACCAGCCCAACAGCGCCAAGTAGTTGAGGATCGCCTGGGGCAAGTACCCTACCTGCTCGTAGAAATCGACGATCACAGGGTTGAACGTCTCCGGCGTCGTCTCGAGCCCCAGTTGCCCAGCGATCGCCTGGCCATGCTCGTAGACCTGGGCGAAGTCGCGGTTTTTCAGGTACTTGTCGAGCTTGCGCTTGCTGAGCTTGTTCTTGCTGCCTGGCTCAGCCACGAACGGCAGATGGGCGTATTCTGGCAGCGGGTAGCCGAGCGCCTGGGCGATGAAGATTTGCCGCGGCGTATTCGACAGGTGCTCTTCGGCCCGGATCACGTGAGTGATGCCGAAGTCGTAGTCGTCGACCACGCTGGCCAGGTGGTACAGGCAGGTGCCGTCGGCGCGCTGCACCACGTGATCCTGCTCCTTGGCCCACTCGAACTCCACGTCGCCGCGGACTAAGTCTTTGATGACGAGCGTTCCCTCGCGGGGGATCTTGAGCCGCACCACGGCCGCTCGCCCCTCGGCGGCGAAGCGGGCGTCATCGGCCGGCGTTGCGGCCATCCACTTGCGGCTGTAGAGAAACGCCCGCTTCTCTGCCTGGGCCAGTTCGCGCTCGGCCTGGATCTCTTCGGTCGTGGCGTAGTCGCGGTAGGCGAAGCCGCCAGCGAGCAGTTTGGCGACGGCCGCTTGATATTGCGGCAACCGCTGCGACTGGTAGTACGGCTCGTGGGGGCCGCCGACCTCAGGTCCCTCGTCCCACTGAATGCCGAGCCAGCGGAAGCCGTGCAAGATTGGGGCCAGGGCTGCTTCAACGTTCCGCTGCTGGTCGGTGTCGTCGATCCGCAGCAGAAACTGCCCGCCGTGCCGCTTGGCGAACAGCCAGCAGAAGAGCGCGGTGCGGACGCCGCCGATGTGCAGGTATCCGGTCGGGCTGGGGGCGAAACGGGTGCGGACCATGGACGAAGCTAGGAGCGGGGGGCTAGGAGCTGGGAGCGAAGCGGTATCGTAGCGGATTGAATGGGGCTGCGGGATGCGAAATGACGCCGTTGACACGCGAAGCGCGCAACAAAAAACCGCGGCGTGAAGCCCGGCATCGCTGCCGGATTCACGCCGCGGTCCCAATCGCTCCCGTTACGGGATAATGTAGACCAGACCCGTCACGACACCGGCTTCGAGCAGGCCGCCCCGCAAGCTGACCGGCACGGGCGGAATGTAGTACGGAGCACAACTGCCGGGCCGGTAGTGGCCGAGCGGGTAGACGCACTCCCAGGGCGGACGCATGCCCATCTCGTAGGGCAGCAGCGGCACCCGCACGAAGAACTGGGCGGCCGACACGACCGGCTGCAGCACCACGGCATGGCCGTAGCGTTCCAGGCCCACTTCCTCGAAGTAGAGCGGCTTGTGGCACACCGCCGAGGCCTTCCACTCGAAGCAGGTTTGGCTCCAACTGCGGCCCGCGTATTGCTCGTCGCCCAGCGGGCAGACGCAGGGGAAGTTCACCCCTTCGGCCCCCGAGAGGGCGATGCCAGGCCCCACCTTGCGGAGCGTGTCGTCCTGCAAGATATCGAGCGCCTGACGGCAACCGTATTTGCCATTGGCGCACAGGTCGCCTGGCAAGTTGTTGGTGGGAAATTCGTCCTGGCTTTCTTCCGGCGGCTGGGGCGACAGGTTGTCGAGGTCGGGTGCGTATGGCTGTTGAGCGGGCGGCTCGTCGATCTGCGGAGCGGGGGCCGGAGTTTCCGCGGCCGGCGTCTCGGCCGCGGGCTCTTCCATCAAAGGGGGTTCGGCAGCCGCGGGCTCGGTCGTGGCCGGTTCTGTGGCCGACGGCGCGAGGGGATCGTTGTCCTCCGGAAGTTGGTCCCCGAGCGGCTCGTCGGGGGTGGGGGCGGGCGTCTCCGCGGGCGCTTCGTTCTGCGTCCCGCCGAACGGATCGAATGCGTCTTGCTGCGCCAGTTGCAGCACCGGCTCGTCGTCGCTCCCTTCGTGCGCCACGCGCACCACGCCGCTGCTGCGGGCGGCCTTGGCTTGGTGAGCCCGCTTGCCGCTCGGCTGCACTTGCACGCGGAGACGTGTCGCGCCGCCCGCTGGCTGCGTGGCGGCCGAACGCCGCGGTTTAGCCGGCGTCTCCAATTCGTCTGTCGCCGTTTCCCGGGCTTTGGCGACCGCGCCATCCGAAACGTGTGCGGCAGGCGATTCCTGCAGGGAACGCCAAACGAGCTTCCTGCCCTCGGCCGCGCTTTCCGACTTGGCCGGGGCGGCGCCCAGCTTGCGATGCTGGGTCCAGTTGGCGCTCGTCATGCGCCGCGGCGCCGGCGTTTCGCCGGCCACGGCCAGCGGCGCCGCCAGCGCGAGCCCCGTGAACAGCCCCAGCAGCCCCTTACTCGCCCAGGGAATGCTCCATGGAATAGTTCGGCGCTTCCTGCGTGATGGCGATGTCATGCGGATGATTCTCCCTAACGCTGGCGGGCGAGATCTGCACGAACCGCGCGTGAGTGCGCAGCTCGTCGATCGTTCGTGTCCCGCAATAGCCCATCCCTGCCTTCAGCCCGCCCACCAGTTGGTACACGAAGGGCCCGAGCGAGCCGCGAAACGGCACTCGGCCTTCGACCCCTTCTGGCACCAGTTTGTCGGCGCCGCGGTCGGCGCTCGCTTGTCGGTATCGCTCGCTCGAACCTTTGACCATGGCGCCCAGCGAACCCATCCCCCGGTACACCTTGAAGGTGCGGCCCTGGTAGAGAATGGTTTCGCCTGGGCTCTCGGCCAGGCCGGCGAACAAGCCGCCGATCATGACCACGTTGGCCCCGGCGGCGATCGCCTTGGTCACATCTCCCGAGTAGCGGACGCCGCCGTCGGCGATCACCGGCACGCCGGCCGCACTAGCGGCCAAGCTTGCCTCGTAGATCGCCGTAACCTGCGGCACCCCCACTCCCGAAATCACTCGCGTCGTGCAAATCGAACCGGGGCCGATCCCCACCTTCACGGCGTTGGCTCCGGCGTCGATCAAGCTCTGGGCGCCCTCGCGGGTAGCCACGTTGCCGGCCACCACGTCGATGTCCCAGCGCTTCTTGATCTGGCGAATCGTTTCCAGCACGTTCGACGTGTGGCCGTGGGCACTGTCCACCACGAGCACGTCGACGTCCTTATCGATCAGGCTGGCGGCGCGCTCGAAATCGAACACGCCGACCGCAGCCCCTACTCGCAGCCTCCCTTGCCCATCTTTGCAGGCCTGCGGAAACCGCTTCATCATGTCAATGTCTTTGATCGTGATGAGTCCCGTCAGGGTGTAATCTTCGTCTACCAGCAAAAGTTTCTCGACCTTTTTGGCCATCAGAATCTTTTCAGCTTCCTCGAGCGTTACAGTCCCCGTCGCCGTCACCAGATTCTCACGGGTCATGACGTCGGAGATCCGGAGGTCGCCCCCCTCGAGGAACCGCAGATCGCGCTTGGTGATGATGCCCGCCAGGCGGCCTCCTTTGGCTGTGATGGGCACGCCGGAGACCTTGGCCCGATCCATCAGTTCGCGGGCTTGCCCGACCGTGGCCTCCGGCGGCAGCGTGACGGGGTCGAAGATAATGCCGTTGGCGGAGCGTTTGACCTTGTCGACCTCCGTCGTCTGGTCGGCGACCGAGAGGTTCTTGTGGATTACGCCCAGCCCCCCCTCTTGGGCCAAGGCGATCGCCATGGCGCTTTCGGTCACCGTGTCCATCGGTGAGCTGAGGAGCGGAATGTTGAGGGAGATGCGCTCCGTGAGCCGCGTGGCCACGCTGACCTCGGAGGGGACGACGTCGCTGTAACGGGGCTCGAGAAGGACGTCGTCGAACGTGATGCCCTGGTGCTTGATCTTCTCGTTCATTCGGGAGCGCTCCGTAGGGGGCCGCACAAGGGTAAACCGGCATTATGCCCCTGCCGCGCCAGGCTGACAACGAGCCGGGATTTGGAACGGCGCCTACGCACGCATCCCCCCGCCGAGAACGGCGAACCGCGTATCGAACCGGCGCTGCTCGCAGCGCCTTTGGCTTGGAGCGCCGTGCGTTAACTTCGGTTAGCTGACCAGCATGACAAGGAAGGGGAGTTTCGTGCGCCTTCGCTGGCGCCGCGATCGTCACGCGCATGCAGAGAGCAGGAAGGCTAGCGAATCTGCATAGGCCCCAACGCGTCGCTTCGAGCTGGACACCTGGGAGGATCCTGGCGGCCCAACTGCGCAAACTTTGCGCAGCAACGCGAGGAGGGGCTCTGCATCGACTCTGCTCAACTTACGGGCAGCTAGCATGCCTGCACGTAAGTGCTAGCGTTGCAATGACATCAGTCCTTCCCTTGACCGCCCCTTCAGAATGATCGGCAAGAGCGACACGAGAACGCCTCGGTCGCCAGGGATTCGGTTTTTTTGTGAAGGAGCGCGTGATGTCGAGCAAGTCAGTCGAAGTTCTTCAGACGGCCGGCGAACTCTTTCATCGGTCGCCCGACTGGATTTCGTTCCACCGCGAGGTGCTGGGCGAGGGCGGCTTGGTGCGTCGGCTGTTCCCCGAGCCCGAGGCCCTGGCGCAGTTCGAGCTCTCGAACGAGTACCGCCAGTTGCTGCGGATGGTGGCCCAGTTCCGCGAGAAGGCCCCCTCGGCCTCCGAGAACCGCGAGCCCACCCGCGTCATCACCGTGCGGATGCCGGAGAGCCTGCACGAGAGCCTGAAGAACGAGGCGACCCAGAAGCAGACCAGCGTCAACAAGCTGTGCATCACCAAGCTGCTGATGGTGCTCGAGGAGCCCTCGCTCACGGAGGACGGACCGGCCATGGAGTCCACGCGCTGGGAACCGGAGATGGCTGAGGCCGAGGGAAGCGCGGCCTAGCAAGCTGGCAGGACAGGCGTCTGGAGCTTCCTCACCCCCGGCCCCCCTTTACGGGGGCCCGGTGGGAGAGGGAGACCGAGCGACGCCCCTCGCCCCGGCGATGATGTCCAGACGGCGAAGCCCTATACTTTTTCCGCGTACGCCTTCAGGTCGCGGGCAAAGCCGGCCAGGCGGTTTTTCAGCTCGGTCTTTGTGTCTTCCAGGTTGGCAAGCTGCTCGGCTGGCTCGTAGGCGAAGAGATAGAACTTCACCTTGGGCTCGGTTCCGGAGGGGCGGACGGCCACGTAGTTGCCTTCGGCCAGGTCGATGAGGACCATGTCCCCCTTGGGGCCGACGAGCGGCTCACTGCGGCCGTCGGGCAGGAGCGTCTTCAGGTTGCCGTAGTCGCGGACGCGGGTGACCTTTTGGCCGCCAAGTTCCTTCGGCGGGTTGGCGCGCAGGGCCGACATCAACGTTTGCATGCGGGCCATCCCTTCGGACCCTGGCATGGTCACGCTCGAGGTCTGCTCGGCGTGGCAGCCGTATTGCCAGAAGAGCGAGTCGAGCTTCTCGTGCAGCGTTTGCCCGGCCGCCTTGCAGGCTGCGGCCAGCTCGGCCAGCAGCATCGAGGCAACCGCGGCGTCTTTGTCGCGGGTGTAGCTGCCTACCTGGTAGCCGTGCGACTCTTCGCAGCCGAGCACGTACTTGGCTGGACCGACCTCGTCGATCAGGCCGGCGATCCACTTGAAGCCCACCAGCAGGTCGCCGTAGGTCTTCACGCCGTAGGCGTCGGCGATGCGGCGGATCATTTCGGTGGTGACCAGCGTCTTGGCCACATAGTGTTCGGGCGACAGGCTGCCGGCCTGCTTGCGCCGCGCGAGCACGAACTCGGCCAAGAGCGCGCCGATCTGGTTGCCGGTGAAGGTGCCCCAGGGGCCTTGCAGGTTCTTGGTAAGCGGGGCGGCGCAGCCGACGCGGTCGCAGTCAGGATCGGTGGCGATCGCGAGGTCGGCGCCGATTTCCTTGCACCGCGCGATCAGGGCGTCGAACACCTCGGGGTTCTCGGGGTTCGACACATGGTGAGGCACGTTGGGGAAGTCACCATCGGGGTTGGCATGGGGGCCAAAGATTTCGACCTGCTTGAACCCATCGGCGGCGAGCGCCGGCGGCGCGGCCGAGCCCCCCACGCCGTGCAGCGGCGAGTAGAGCACCTTGAGCTCGCGTGGACCCGGCAGCGCTTGCGCGGCGACCTGCCCCAGGAACGCGGCGTCGACCTCTTGCTGGCAGTAGACGACGCGGCCGTCGGCCAGCGCCTGGGCAAACGGCACGCGCTTGATCTCCTGCACCTGCTGCACGCGGCCGATGACCCCTTTGTCGTGCGGGGGCAGGAGCTGGCCGCCGGTCGACCAGTAGACCTTCACCGCGTTGTCCGACGGCGGATTGTGGCTGGCGGTGACCATGATGCCGGCGGTGCAGCGTTTGTGGCGCACGGCGAACGAGAGCTCGGGCGTGCTGCGGTAGCCGTCGAGGAAGTAGATGGTGAAGCCGGCCGCGACCAAGATCTCTGCGCAGAGCTCGGCGAACTCGCGCGAGCGGTGGCGAGTGTCGTAGGCGATGGCGCACGAGAGGGGCTTGGGCACGTTGGGGAGCGAGAGCACGTAGTCGGCCAGACCTTGGGCGCTCTCACCGATCGTGCGGTCGTTGATGGCGTTCGAGCCGATCGGATACATCATCCCGCGTCGGCCGCCCGTGCCGAAGGGGATGATCGTCCAGAAGACGTCGTCGAGCGTCTTCCACTTGCCGGCGGTTACGTGTTCGGCCACCTGGGGCAAGAAGTCGCGATACGCTGGCTCCTTGATCCAGGTGCGCAGGTTTTGCACCGCGCCGGCCGTGAGCTGGCCAAACCGCTGAGCGGCTTCAAGGGCAGTGAGGAGCGCGGAAGAATCGACGGACGCAGGCATGGCCGAAAACGCGACGGGTTAAGGGGGGCGGCGCGGGAACACGACGGTCGCGCCATTGTCGGTTTTTGTCCCTGGGCCGCAAGCCGAGCGGGTTGGCGAAGATCGCCGGTTTGAATCGATTCTCGCGCCGGGGTCCGCGAGATTTTCGCGCGAAGTGCGCGGAAATCGTTGGGAGATCGCCGCGAAACCGCTTAGGCTGAACGAATCGCCCTTCAAGGAGATTCGTGCGATGAAGACCTACGCTCCTGTCCTCGCGCTCTTGGTCGTCAATGTGGGCTTGGTCGTTGGGGTGCGAGCCCGCTCGAACCCGCCGGCCGTGCGGCCTTCGTTCGAGTTGCTCAATCAAGTGGTGAACCTTCGGCCACCGTTGCGGCGGCCGGCGCCAACCACGGTCGGAGCGGCGCCGGTCCGAACGCCCGCGCCGCCGATTCTGGAGCCGGCAAGTCCCGCGGAGTTCGTCGTGCAGACCGGTGCCCCCGCTGAGGGCGAACAGCCCCGCTAGGAAGCAGACCCGTGAGTGGGCTGTCGACTCCCTGGTCTCAGCGGTCCCCAAGCTTCTGCCGCTCGTGGAAGTTCGGTCAGACGCTTGGCCAGCCGTCGCTGTCGTCCTCGTCAGGATGATCCTGGGGATTGATTCTCGACCAGGGACCTGACATCGCGCGCAGCAACAGCGCGATCGCCGCGAGGATGACGGCAGCGATCACGAGCCACGAGATCACCGGAAGCCCCGAAAGAATCAAGAATCCGGGGCGGGCCGCTTCGAATGCCACTAAGAAGCGGCCCGGCCCCGAGTTCGCGAGGGAACGGGCGCTAGCATAGCCTCGAGACCGGCCCCCGCAATCGGGGGTACGGTAAACCGCACTTTCGGCGCGCGGGCTTGTTGCCAGGCCCCCAAAAGGGGGCGAGAAGTGAGGCGCCCGGCCGCTGCCCCCGGGAGTCGGAGGGTTCGCGCAAACATCCGCTCAGGCGGCAACGGTCGAGCAGCCTCTGGAGGCACCTTTCCCAAGGCAGCCACCCAAGAAGATCTATCGACCGCTTCTAGGAGGAGTCAGGGCTGCACTCCCTCCGGCTTTCCGAAACGACAGCGACGATTGCTTCGCATGCGAAGGGCCGCCATGCCGCTAGCCTGCCTCGACGTCCTCGCGCACCCGAAACTCGAGTTTCCAGCGATGATCCGAAACGGTGCTCGCGCACCAGAGTTCGAGCTGTCCTAGCTCGGTGACGTGCGAATGAATGCGCACCGGCACAAAGCCATCGGCGGCGCCTTCGCTGGCGGGGAGAGTCGCCTCGAGGGAATCGGTTTCGCTCAGTTCGTCTTCGGTCCACTTCGGCAATAGGTCGCCTGGCTGATCTTGCTTGCGCACCGCGGAACCAAAGAAGCGGAACAGCGCCGGCTCGCCCACGACGAGCGCCAGTTCCTCCCCCGGCACGTCGGCTTCCGTTCCCTCCTCCATGCCGAAGGGGGCGACGCAGAGCGCTCGCAAGGGGCGCGGGGCCCCAGGAATCGCCAGGCCGGCCGTTTCGATGCCGATGTAATACGAACGCGCCGTGCCGCCGCGAATCCGCACCCCCTTGCCCTGCTTGGCGAAGCCGTAATAGGCCGCGCCGCGGGCAACTGCATGGTCGAGGTCGCGGTTGCCTTCGAGGCCGCGCGGCGGGGCCTGACCGAACCAGCGGCCGATGACCTCCAGCAACCGACCGCGAAAAGCGTCGGCCTTGAAGACGCCGCCGTTGAACAACACGTGGGTAGGCTGGGCGGCCGAAGCCCCGTCGCCGTGGGCGCTCAAGAACGCCGCCAGGTGGCGGGTCACGGCGGTGTCGGATTCGAACGGCAGGCCGATCTCGCGAAAGCCGGACGCCCGCCGCGTCTGCGGCTTCGCGCCTAGTTCGCAGGCCGGAAAGAAGCCCTCGAGCAACAACTCGGCGGCGGCCTGGCGATCGACATCGACCGACACCGTGCCCCCCACGAGCTTGCGGCCGCGCCCCAGCACCGACACCGGATGCTTCTTCGGGCCGCCCGCGGCGAACAGCGTTTCCTTGGCGGCGCGGCACGAGTGCCAGAGCGCGACCGCTTGCCAGGGATCGAGTTCGATCCCCTTGCCCTGGAACTGGCCGGCCACGAAGTGGGCGAGCGTCAGGTCCATGTTGTCGCCGCCGGCGAGGATGTGATTGCCGACTGCGGCGCGCTTGAGGACGAGCTCGCCTTCCTCTTCGGCCACGCGGATGAGCGTGAAGTCGGTGGTGCCGCCCCCCACGTCGCAGACCAAGAGCGTGTCGCCCAGGCTGAGTTGCTTCCGCCAACGGTCTCCTTGATCGGCCAGCCAGGCATACACCGCCGCCTGCGGCTCTTCGAGCAGCACCAGGTCTTCCGGTAGTCCAGCGGCCAATGCGGCGGCGCGCGTCAATTCCCTTGCGCTGGCGTCGAACGAGGCCGGCACCGTGAGCACGACCTGTTGCTGGCCGATCGGCGCCTGGGGATGGGCCGCGTTCCAAGCCGCCGCGAGCTGCCGCAGATAGCGCTCGGTGGCGGTAAGCGGAGAGATCTTGGGCACCTCTTCCGGGGCGTTCCAGGGAAGGATCGGCTGGCGTCGGTCGACGCGGCTGTAGCAGAGCCAGCTCTTGGCGGCGGCCACGGTGCGCATCGGCGCCTCGGCCGCTTGACGGCGGGCCAACTCGCCGACCGCCCAGGCCTGTCCGCGCTCCCAAGGTAGATCGAAGTTGCCGGCCTTGGCCTCCTCCGCCGTGCCGAGATAGCAGAAAGAGGGGAGCAGCGTGCGGCTTTCGACCGTGCCAGCCGAGACGAGCTGCGGAACTTCGAGCAATTGGACCTGAGGCTGATCGCTCCCCAGCGGCGCGAATGCGAGCGCGCTGTTGGTCGTGCCCAGGTCGATCCCCACGACGAACTCAGCCGGCATGCTTCTCCTCCTCGTTTGCCCGCGCAGGGCCGACTTTGCGCGTCGTCGCGCTAGCGCACTTCGACCTCGGCCGGAGCGACGACGAGCGCTCCCTCGGCCTTGCCCGTCCACTCCGGCAGTTCGCAGCGCGTGGCAACCCATCCGGGATGCACGAGCGTGCCTCGGTAGGGCGGCGCGCCGGCCACCTGTCCTGTCAAGCGAATGCTGGCAGCGTCGAACCCGGTCGGCACTTCGAGCGCAGCGCCTTCAGCCTCGCTTCGCAGGGGTTTGAGCCCAAACGACCGTTCGAGCACGGCTTGGCAATCGCGATGGACACTGCGCACGGCGGCGCCGATTTGGTCGTCGGTATAGCCGTCGATCGGCTCGAGCAGAAAGTCAACCAACCGGGCCTCGCGCTGCAGCGTGGCCAAGAGTTGCACCGCTTCGCTGCGCCGCGCAGATTTCGGCGCAGGCTTCGCAGGTTCCGGCGCCGTCTCCGCGGCGGGCGCCGGCAACAAGCACTGTGCGACACGCTCCGCCGAGCTGCGATCGAACAGCACGGCGAAGAACGCGCGAAACGCCAAGACCAGTCGAGACATCGTTAACCGTGCGCGTGTTGGAACGAGTAAAAGCGGGTGTCCAGAGAAGCGACCTGTTCTAACGCATCGCGCG
This sequence comes from Pirellulales bacterium, assembly GCA_044221365.1. Taxonomy (GTDB): domain Bacteria; phylum Planctomycetota; class Planctomycetia; order Pirellulales; family JBGAPH01; genus JBGAPH01. The sequence continues at coordinate 18,162 of JBGAPH010000013.1, read as the reverse complement.
GCGGAGCGCCTAGCGTCGCAGTGCGCTGCGGGTTTGCTCGGGCCGGTTTACGGCCGCCGCCCGCTCCCGCTGCTGATGGATTGAACTGGCTCGATTGGCGTCCTGGGCGAGCTTACGGCTGAATTTTCGTCGAAACCGATTTGACACACTGCACTTGCGCGGCGGAAGATGAAGCGGTCGGAGGAGACGTTCGGCGCACGGTTTTTCTGCAGCAAGAACGCCTCCCCCGGCGCGAACTACTGGCAACGACACAGGACCGCCTCTAATCCGGGCCAAGTCTTGCGAAAGTGAGCCCCTGCCATGCAAATGCTCTTTCTGATCACAGCGGTCTTCGGCGGCACGATTCTCGTCTGCCAGTTCGTCATGCTGCTGCTCGGTTTGGGGGGCGGCGAGTCGGTCGACAACTTCGACGCACCGGTCGATTTTGCAGATGGCGGAAGCCAGGACTTCGGCGGGCACGATTCCCACGCAGGCGACGCCCACGGCGCCGGCGGATCGCAGCACGCCTTCGACCCCGCGGCGCTCTTCAAGCTGCTGTCGTTCAAGGCCACAGTGGCGGCCCTGGCCTTCTTTGGCTTAGGCGGCCTGGCCGCGCAGTCCGCTGAGTTCCCGCCGCTCCAGGCTCTCGTGATCGCCGTGGTGTGCGGCGGAGCGGCGCTTGTCGGCATGCACAAGCTGCTGCGGCTGACGACGCGGCTGAATGCCGATGGCAGCCTGCGGCTCGAGCGGGCGATCGGTAAATCCGGCACGGTCTACTTGGCAATTCCGCCGGCCGGCCACGGAGCCGGGAAGATTCATCTCAAGCTGCAGAACCGGCTCGTGGAGTTGGAAGCGGTGAACGCCTCGGCCGAGCGAATCGCTGCGGGTGCTACGATTGTCGTGGTTGGCTTGGCCGGCGCCGACGCCGTGGAAGTCGAACCGCTCCGTGAGCCCGCCGACGCCGGGCCATGAAGCCTGCTCAAGCCAATTCGCCCGCCATCCCTATCTCCCATATCTAGCCGCGCCCGAACGCCGGCCCACGAGGAAACTATGTACGCGCCGCATGTGCTGTTGGCTCAATCTCTGACTTCGTCGACGACGTTCTACCTCGGGGTCGCAGCCGCGCTGGTGGCGATCGTCGTGTTCGGCTTGGTCTCGGTAGTGGCAAGCTGCTACCGCCGTTGCCCGGCAAACCGCATCCTGGTGATTTTTGGCAAGACCGGCGCAGGCCAGGTGGCCAAAACCATCCACGGCGGCGCATCGATGGTTTGGCCGCTCATCCAGGACTATGCCTATCTGAGCCTGGAGCCGATCCAGATCGAAACGCCGCTCCGAGGCGCGCTCTCAATCGAGAACATCCGCGTCAACGTGCCGAGCGTGTTCACAGTCGCCATTGGCACCACGCCTGAGCTCACGCAGAACGCGGCGGTCCGCTTATTGGGACTCACGCCGGCGGCGATCGAGAAACAGGCCGAGGAAATCATCTTCGGCCAGTTGCGGCAGGTGATCGCCTCGATGCGGATCGAAGACATCAACCGCGACCGGGAAACCTTTCTCGAGCACATTCAGCGGTCGCTCGAGCCGGAGCTCAAGAAGATTGGTCTGGTGCTGATCAACGTCAACATTACCGACATCACCGACGAAGCCGGCTACATCGACGCCATCGGCCAAAAGGCCGCCTCGACCGCGATTCAGCAAGCCCGCGGCGACGTGGCCGAGCAAGAAAAGCTCGGTGAAATCCGCGTGGCCGAGGCCGAACGCGACAAGCTGATCCAGGTGGCCGGCGCCACCAAGCTGCGTGAAATCGGCACCCGCGAGGCGCGCCGCGAGCAGGCCGTGCGCATCGCTGAGCTCGACAAGGAGCAGGTCGTAGGCGAGCAAGCCGCCGACTTCCAGCGGCAGGCCCAAGTGAAAGAGTCGGAACGCGAGATGCGCGTGTCGCTGGCGTCGGCCGAAGCCACCGCCATCTCCGGCGAAAACGAAGCCCAAGCGAGAATCGCCGCGTCGCAGGCGCAGTTGTCGGTCAAGAAGGCCGAAGCCTACGAAATCGGCGAAGCTCGCAAGCGTCAGGCGGAAGCGGCCGTGCTCGAGATTCAGAACCGCGCCATGGCCAAGGCCGCTTTGGCGGAGGCCGAGCGCGTGGAAGCCGAGCGGCGGGCGGCCGTCGAGGCTCCGGCCAAGGCCGACAAGGCCCGCGTGCTCGTCGAAGCCGAGGCCGAAGCCGAAAAGCGCCGCATCGAGGCCCAGGGCCAAGCGTCGGCCATCTTCGCCGCGCTCGATGCTCAGGCCCGCGGCGAATACGAACTGCTCGCCAAGAAGGCCGAAGGCCTCCGGCAGCTCGTCGACGCCTGCGGCGGCGCCCAGCAGGCCTTCCAGTTGCTGATGCTCGAACATCTCGACAAGCTGGCCGAAACCTCGGCCAAGGCGATCTCGAACATCAAGTTCGACAAGGTCGTCGTCTGGGAGAATGGCCAGCAGAACGGCCAAACGAGCGTGGCCAACTTTCTGCAGGGCGTGTCGCGCACCATGCCTCCCATGATGCAGGTGCTGCGCGACGTGGCCGGCATCGAACTGCCGGAGACGCTGGTGAGGATGCAACCCGACATGACATCGCCGCCGGCGAGCGCGGAAAACGGCGCGCCCTCGGCGGTCTCCGCCGCCACCACTCCGCCAGCCGCGCCGCGACGAAGTGCGAAGTGATCTGGTCGGGCCAGGAGGCCCTTATCGATTGATCATCTTTTGCGCCGCTTCCGAATACCGCGCTCCCTGAACAACGATCTGGTCGGCCGCCGCGGTGATCTCGCCGACTTCGTGCGGAGTGAGGGTGACTTCGGCGGCGGCCGTGTTTTCCTGCAGCCGATCGAGCTTCGTCGTGCCCGGAATCGGGACGATCCAGGGCTTCTGCGCAAGCAGCCAGGCGAGCGCGACCTGTGCCGGCGTTACGCTCTTCTTGGCGGCGATCCCCGCGACCAGGTCAACGATCGTTTGGTTGGCTTGGCGGTTCTCAGGCGAAAACCGCGGCACCGTGTTGCGAAAATCGGAGGCAGCGAAGCTGGTCGCTGCGTCAATCTTTCCCGTCAGAAACCCTTTGCCGAGCGGGCTGAACGGGACGAAGCCAATGCCCGACTCTGCCAGGGTCGGCAAGATCGCCGCTTCCGGCTCGCGCCACCAGAGGGAGTACTCGCTCTGCAGCGCCGTGACGGCTTGAACGGCATGCGCGCGGCGGATGACCTCGACGCCGGCCTCTGAGAGACCGAAATGCTGCACCTTGCCTTCACGAATCAGGTCCTTCACTGCGCCTGCGACCTCTTCGATTGGCACATCCGGATCGACTCGATGCTGATAGAGCAGATCGATGCGATCCGTACGCAGCCGCGCGAGCGAAGCCTCCACCACCTGACGGATATGCTCGGGACGGCTGTCGAGACCCGCCTGCTTTCCGTTCTCGATCTTGAAGCCGAATTTGGTGGCGATCACCACACGATCGCGGACGGGAAGGAGCGCTTTGCCGACCAGTTCCTCGTTTGTGTAGGGGCCGTAGACCTCGGCGGTGTCGAAAAACGTGATACCCAGATCAACGGCCGCATGAATCAGCTTGATGCCGTGCTGAGTTTCGACAGCCGGCCCGTAGCCGAAACTCAGCCCCATGCAGCCCAGGCCGAGGGCAGAAACCTCGAGGCCACTGTTTCCGAGCGTGCGTTTCTGCATGATGGCCTTCTCGATATCGTTCGCGAGGGCGAGCGCGAAAGACGCCTTCCGCCAGAGGGTGCCTGTTAGCTCGCCTTCACGTTATAGCTGTACAGCGTGTCCTGATCGCGCACATAGAGCTTACCGTTGGCGATCACCGGGTGTGACCAGGCGGGAGAACTCGTGCGGTCGGGCTGCTCGAAGCGGCCGCGCTCGATCAGGCGCTCCTTGTTGGGCTCGATCAGCAGCACGGCGCCCTCTTCCGTGCGGTAGTAGATCCGGCCGTCCGCCAGTGCGATCGAGCCCTTAGGCACGTCCCGCTCGCTCCACAGCATGTCTCCCGACTGGAAGTCGAGGCAAACGAGGAAGCCGCCGCCGTTGCCGCCGTTTGCGCCGTACATCGCGCCATCGACCACGACCATGCCGCCGTGGTGGTTCTGCATCTTCGGGGTGAAGTAGACCTCCTCGGCCTCGACCCCCTCAGCGGTTCCGTTCAGCTTCACCAAGCCGCCGCCGGTGCCATAGGCCGAAGCGGCGAACACCTGATCGCCCAGGTGAAGCGGCGTGGAGCAGTTGATGCCCATGCGATTGGCGGGGCGGTCATATTGCCAGAGGACCTTGCCGTCCTTCGCCGCCACGCCGACGAGCGTCTTGGCGGTGAGTTGCACGTATTGCCGCTGGCCGGCGAAGTCGAGCGCGATCGCCGAGGAGTAGCCAGCGCCCGATTGCGGTCCGAAGCCGAAGCCGCCCCGTCCACCACCGGGTCCGCGGCCGCCGCCGGGACCACGGCCCCCGCGCCCCGGGCCACCTGGCCCGCCCGGGCCCCCAGGCCCAGGGCCGGGTCCTCCCGGCCCGCGGCCGAAGCCGCCGGGTCCGGGGCCGGGACCGCCGGGACCACCCGCGTCCGTAGCTTCACCGGTCACCTTGTTCTTCCAAACGAGTTGGCCCGTTTGCTTGTCGAGCGCCACCATCGTCGCATCCTCGGCGCCGGGCGTAACGATCACGTTGTCGCCATCCACCAGCGGCGACTCGTTGTACCGCCACATCGGCAAGCGGCCGCCGAAATCGCGCATCAGGTTTACCTGCCACACGACCTTGCCGTCGCCCGTCTCGAGGCAAACCAGGTCTCCTCCGGCGCCCAGCGCGAACAAGCGATCGCCGTCGACCGTAGGCGTGCTGCCAGGTCCTTCCACTCCCTGCGGCGGTCCCTCGCGGAGCGCGGGGCCGATGCGGACGGCCCACAGCTCCTTGCCGTCGGCCTCGGAAAGGGCCCACACCACCTCGTCCTCGCCTCGATTGCTCAAGCCAAACAATTGCCCGCCGGCCACCGCCGGGGTGCTATAGCCGCCGCCGAGCCCCTCATGCCGCCAGGCCAGCGCCGGCCCGCCGGCCGGCCATTCCTGCAACAGCCCGCGCTCCTGGGAAATGGCGTTGCGGTCGGGCCCTTGCCACTGCGGCCAATCGGCGGCCGCGGCCTCGGCGCCCCAGAGGGCGAGCAGCCCTGTCAGGGCCGCGGCTGACCACGGGATGAATCGCAGCTTCGGCGACTCGTGACGGAGTAGTTCGGCATTCATGTGTGGCGCCTTCAAGTACCTGGATTGATCGCGTCAAACGTAGGGCAATGACTAAGGCGAAGGGCGGGGAGCGTGTTATGCTCCGAGCAACCTCGTGAACGAGAGCGAGGCCAACAACCATTTGCCGTCTTGCTGCACGTAGACTTCGGTCACCATGAAAGGATTGGTAACCTCGTTGCCGCCGACCACCGCCAACAGGCGGATTCTGTTCAAGACGATGGCGGTCGTGCCGATGACCCGCGCCGAAGCCTCCTGGATGTCGGCTTTCTTGTATTGGATGCTCCCGCTCTTGATGACTTCGAGTTCCTGCGCCCGCGACATGGTTCCCCCCATGTGAACGAACACCGCCTCCTCATGAAAGAGCGCGTCGAGAGCATCGACCTTGCGATCGGCCATCCAGCTCCACTTTTCTCGCGAGAGTTCGAGGATCTCCTTTTTGGCGTGGTCCGTTGCGCTGGGCTCACTGCGCGGCTCAGGCGCGTCCTGGGCGGGCAATGATCCGGCCATAATGAGAACCGCGACGAGGACTGGCGTGATCTTCATGAGTATCTCGAGCGATTGGGAGTTGGTCGGCCTCTAGCCCAGGCCCTGGCTTGGTCGGAACGCCCCGCAGTAAGAGATCAAGCAAAGAGCCCGAAGCGTTACCAGCGGAGCGTGAGTTTTTTTCGTTTCGCCTCGTCGTCAGCGGACCAGTCGCGACTCGCTGCCCAGCCTTGCCGCGGTCGCCTGGTGAGTGTTGAGTGGGGCTGGTTGCACCCTAGAATAGCGTTCGCCCCGATGCTTTGGCCCGTCGCTGCGAATTCTGATCCCGTGTCGCAACCCTCCAACCCACCGTTTGGCGGCAACTTCCCCACGACGCGCTGGAGCTGCGTCGTTTCGGCGGGAGCCGCTGATGCCGTTCGGGCCCGCGACTCGCTCGAAGAACTTTGCAGCGCATATTGGTATCCGACCTACGTTTACATTCGTCGCCGGGGCTACGACCCCGAGCAAGCTCGCGATCTAACGCAGGACTTTTTTGTGCGCCTGCTCGAGAAGGGCGTGCTATCGGAAGCCGGAGCCCGAGTTAGGCTCCTATGCCAAATTGGCCACGCGCTTGGGGGCGACCGAGGGGGCAGTGAGGGTCGCGGCCCATCGGCTCCGCCGCCGCTACGGCGAGCTGCTGCGGAGCGAGATTGCCGCGACGTTGGCCGAGCCCGCCCAGGTCGACGGCGAGATTCGCGAACTTTTTGCCGCCCTCGAGCCTGGATGATGGGGCGATCTCGGCCGCGCCCGTGTAACGTGCGACCGTCGTTCGCTTGATACCTAATAGGGGCGCGCCCCAATTACGATTCGGCCCGATCGCTCAGGAATCTCAATATGGAGCCGTCGCCCAATTGCCCGCGTTGCGGCGCGCCCCGACTCGCTAACGCACCGGCCGGTCTCTGTCCGCGCTGCCTGCTGCAGCAGGGGCTCGCGCATGTTCCGGAGGCCGAACCGGAGAATGAATCCCCCGAGGCTGTGGCGTTTTCGTTCGACGTCCGGAAGCGCCAGCGGACCTCAGGCGTGTTGGCGGGGCTGGCCGAAACGTTTGGTCCGCCCCCGCGCATGCTCTTGCGCGACGTGGAGGCCGATCGCGACGGCCCCGCTTTGCCGAGCTCGGAAAAGCTGCCGACTGAGGCCGGCGACGCCGGGCGTTATCAACTCTTGGGCGAGATCGCCCGCGGCGGCATGGGCGTGGTCCTCAAGGGGCGCGATGTCGACCTGGGCCGCGATGTGGCGGTCAAGGTGTTGCTCGAGAAGCACTGCGATCGTTCGGAGATGCTGCGCCGCTTTGTGGAAGAAGCGCAGATCGCCGGTCAGCTTCAGCACCCTGGCATCATCCCCATCTACGAATTGGGGCGGCTGCCCGACGATCGCCTGTACATCGCAATGAAGCTGATCCGCGGCCGCACGTTGGCCTCGCTGCTCGAGGGGCGCGCGGACCCTGCCGACGAGCGACTGCGCTATCTGGGAATCTTCGAACAAGTATGCCAGGCAATGGCCTATGCCCATGCCTGCGGCGTGGTGCATCGCGACCTCAAGCCCTCGAACGTCATGGTGGGCAACTTCGGCGAGGTCCTGGTGATGGACTGGGGATTGGCCAAGGTCATCGCCCTGGGAGGCGTGGCCGACGAGGAGCGATCACAACGAGGCCAGGCCGAGCGGGACGCCGTGCATACCCTGCGCACGGGGTCGGCCGCCGATGAGTCTCACGTGGGATCCGTGTTCGGCACTCCCTCCTACATGCCGCCCGAGCAAGCCCTCGGGAAGCTCGACACGTTGGACGAGCGGGCCGATGTGTTTGGGTTGGGAGCAATCCTGTGTGAGATCCTCACGGGCCTTCCTCCCTATTCGGCCCCCAGCGGTGACGAGATCTACCAACAAGCGGCCCGAGCCGACCTCTCGCCCACGCTCGCCAGGCTGGACGAGTGCGCGGCCGACGCGGAACTGATCGCGCTCGCCAAGGCCTGCCTGGCGGCGGCGCCGCGCGATCGCCCTCGGCACGCCGGCGTGGTCGTAGCCTCGCTCACGGCCTACCTGGCCGGCGTGCAAGAAAGACTCAAAGCGGCCGAGCTGGCGCGGTCACGCGCGGAGCTGCGAGCGGCCGAAGAACGCAAGCGCCGGGTGCTGCTGGCTAGCTTGGCCGCCTCGCTGTTGGCCTTGGCCGTCTTGGGCGGAGGGGGAGGCTGGTGGCTGGCCCAGCAGCGGACGGCGCGACAGGAAGCGGCAGGCCGAGAAGCGCGCACGACGTTGCACGAGGCGTCGCTGTCGCTGGGCCGTGCCCGCGCAGCGGCCGACGACGACCAGGCGCCCTGGGCCGAGGCTTCGCAGGCGGCGAAGCGCGCCGCGGGGCTGCTCAACCGACCTGAGCTTTCGCCCGAGTTGCAGCGCGAGATCGCCGACTTTGCCGACATGGTCGACCGGGAACACCGCCAAGCCGAGTTGCGCTCGAAGGACTCCCGCATGCTCGAGCGGCTTGCCGCGATCCACTCCGAGATCGACGCCGATCTCGACTACGTTCGCGCCGACCGCGAGCACGCGACCGCGTTCCGCAACTACGGCATCGATGTCGAACTTCTTCCAACGCCCGAGGCAGCCTCTCTCGTGGCCGCCGCGCCTATCGCCGCGGAACTCGTCGACTCGCTCGACCAGTGGAGCTTCATTCGCAAAACAAGCAAGCAACCCGGCGCAGAGCAGCTGTCGGCGATCGCCAAGGCAGCCGATTCGAACCCTTGGCGCTGCCGAGTGCGCGACGTGCTCGATCGACAAGGCGAAGACCCGGCCGCAATTCGCCAGGAGCTGGAAGACCTGGCCGCCACGGTTCCAACCGACGCGCTCCCCCGCGAAATCGTCTCGCGCCTGGCCTATGCACTAGGGTATTTCGGAGACAAGGAGAAGTCCGCGGAGCTGCTGCGCAGCGCCCAAAATGCGCATCCCGAGGACTTTTGGATCAACCACGACCTGGCCAGATCGTTGATGGGAGCCGGCCAACCGGCGGAAGCCGCGCGCTTCTATACCGCTGCGGTCGCCATCCGCCCGCAGAGTGAACGCGTTCGCAAGAGCCTGCGCGAAGCGCTCCGCGCGGCCGGTGTTGCCGAGTGAAGTCGCCCTACGGCTGAATGCCCGGGCGGCAATCGGCCAGCGCCGGCAGTGCGTAGGCCGTCACCAGATTGGGGTCGGCCTCGAGCCACTGGCGGTTCGCGTTGATCCACGAGCCGTTGGGCTGTTGCCGGCGAATCAACTCGGCAGCCAGCTCGCGCCGCCAGTCGTGCGCCTTGCCCTTGGCATCGGTCAGCTCGGGCATCTTCGTGGCGGCCAGGGCCTTCGAGAAGAGCTGGTAGTAGTAGTACAGCCCGGCGTCTCCCAAGCCTGGGTTCTCGGTGAGCGAGTAGTTCTGGCGGGCCCATTCGACGGCTGCGTTGACCCGCGGGTCGTCGGCCTTGAGGCCGGCGTAGATCATGCTCTTGAGCCCGGCGTACGACATCGAGCCGTAGCTCCGCAGGCCGCCGTTGTCGGTCTTGCCCGCCGGGCTGCTCCCCTCGCCGGCTGGGGTGTAGTAGAAGCCGCCATCCGGGTTCAGCGCCGCGAACTTGGTGTTGTTGTGCTCCGACTCCAGGTTTTGGCAGCGGGAGATGAAGGCCAGGGCCCGCTGCACCGCCGGGTCGTCGGGGCCGTTGCCGGCCGCCTCGAGGGCCTCGGTCAGGTAGTGCGTGTTCGAAAGATCAGGGCGTTCGCGCCCCGAGTAGCCGACACCGCCGTAGGTGATGTCGCTTGCGGCTCGGCCGTCCTTCTCGTCGAACTGCAGACCCTTGAGAAAGGCGTCGGCCTTGGCAATTTGCTCCTTGTAGCGGCCGTCTTTGTTGGCGGCGCTCAAGCACATCACCGCCAGGCAGGTCTCGTAGTTCCGCAGCCGGGAATTCGGGGCGCAGATGCTGCCATCGGGCTGCACGAACGTTTCGAGATACTTGAGGCTCTTGGCCACCACGGGGTCGTCCGGCGTCAGGCCGTTGCGCAGGAGCGCGGTGGCCACGATCGCCGTGATGCCGGGCCCCGCCTGCTTGCTGAACGAGCCGTCGGACGACTGCCCCTTGGCGTTCAAGAACTCGACCCCCTTCTTCACCGCCTCGTCGAAGGCCGCAGGCGTCGGGCCGCTAGCAGCCTCCTTGGGCGATTCTTGAGCCCCGGCCAGCCGCAGGCTGCCCGTCAAGAGAGCCGCGATCAACAGGGCGCGGGCTGTCTTGGAGTACTTCGTGTTGGCCGACATTGCGCGTAATCTCCCGGAAGGACGGGGCCCCTAGAAACTGGGTTGCGCTCTCGGGCGCGGGGCCGCCAAAGATTCTAACGACCCCGTCAGCCGGGCGGGCGCCCCGCTGCAATTTTCGCCGCAGCGAGTAAAATTTCGCCATGGGAACGGTTTCACTGGCTAGGATGACATACTAAGGGAGCTTGGCGGCCGCAGGCCTCGGTGCGAGCGGCCTCCGGGCGGCCCCATTCCGGGTGGAACAGAGCCGGTATGAGCATCTCATCATCCCACATGGCGCGCGGGGCTGAGGCCGTGCCAGCGCGTGTTGATCGCGCGCCTCCGGCGCCTCCCCGGCTGCCGGTCGCTGCGTTGCCCCCCGAGGAACTCGAGCCGGAAGAGACCAAACCGCTCTCCCTGCGGTTTTGGGAGGGCACTCCCTCCTGGCTCACCTCGGGCGTGTTCCATCTGGCGCTGATCCTGATCCTGAGCCTGCTCGTCGTCCGCAACCCGGCTGGGCCGATTTCGCTCGAGGTGGAACTCGGCCGCGGTTCCGGCAGCCCCGACGGGGGCGAGATCGACACGGCGGCCACCGCCGCCTTCGACACCGCTCCCACCGAGTCTCTTGACGCCGCGGAGCTGCCGGTCGAGGCGCTCGCGCCCGCGCTGGAACTGGCCACGGCCGACCTGTCGCCCGCCAAGCTGGCGAACGCCGGGAGCCAAGGCGCCGACGGAACGGGGGACGGCCTGGGCTCGGGCGACGGCTTCTCCGGCGAAGGGGAGGGCTTTGGCCTCGTCCCCACGAAGACGCAGGTCTTCGGACTGGCCGAAGAAGCGAAGTCGTTCGTCTACGTGTTCGACCGCTCGGAGAGCATGAACTCGGTGCTCACCTACTCTTCCGAAGGGGCCGTGGTGTTCTCGATCACGCCGCTGCAAGCGGCTAAGGCCGAACTGCTCCGTAGCCTCGACGACCTCGACCCCCGGCAGCGATTCCAGCTCGTGCTCTACAACCACACGACGCACCGCTTCATGCAGCACTCGATGGCTTTCTCGCTGCTGCCGGCCACGAAGCAAAACTTGCAAAGGGCGCGCGACTTCGTGCTCAAGGCGCCCGGCGAAGGGAGCACGCGACACTTCGATCCGCTCGAATACGCCATCAAGCTGCGCCCCGAGGTCATCTATCTGATGACCGACGGCGAAGCGAAGGACGACCCCACGTCGGCCGAGTTGGCCGAGCTGCGAAAGCTCAACCGCCGGCAGAGCCGCATCAACGTGATCCACTTCTGCTTCCTGCCCCGTCCCGAGAGCACGCTGGCGCTGCTGGCCAAGGACAACGGCGGGCAGTTCATTTCGGTGAACATCTCCAAACTCGGCCCCGGCATGCCGGGCCAAGACGAAGCGCCGCCAGAACTGCGCGTGATGCCGGTGGGGCCGGACGCGGTGGGCCTGCCGTAGAGGTGCTGGCCCGAGAGGCCCGAGTATGGCCGCGGGCGATACTGACCAAGCTAGCACTTCATCATGGTTCTGACACTTCGTCCCCGTCTTCGCGGGTCAGCATGGCGACCACTTCGTCGTTCATGCAACTGAGCGAACGCACAGAACCATCGCAGAAGCAGGCGTTCGCAACCCCCTCATGCCAGGCGTAGAGCGCGCCGCAGTTCGTGAAATCGACCTGCTGCCGATCAGGATAGAAGATGCCCCAATCGTATGCCGGCCAAGCCCCCATGTAGTTGTTGTTGCCCACGAGCGGCGGGAAGCAATCCCACTTTGGATGTTCTCGCCTTGGTTGCAGAATGGGCATCCCAGCTTGCTCGACGACAAGGGCCGTGTGCGACAGGCCGTCGCGAACGTCCGCGAATCGTCCCGGACTGGCGCCAAGCAACTCTACCGCCGCCGATGCCTGCTGCGGAGATGGACCAAAGAATGCTCCGGGCCGCGCGGGCCCATCCCCGACCGAGAAAACTCCGGTGTAGTCACGAGCGCCCATCCGGCGCACCTTGATCGCCTTGCCGATGTCGACGTCGTCGATGACCCGATAGGCCCCCGGGGTGCTAGAGCACTGGTAGACCGGATAGGGATTTTCGACGATCCGCCTCAGCGTGTCGGCGTCCGTTCGGAAACCGGAATAAGCTCTCTCGGCGCCGGCCAAATCGAGGCTGTCGCTTTGCTCCAAGTAGGGCAAAATGGTCAACCGCCACGAGGTGTCGAAGCCGGCTACGAATTGCGAACGGAACGCAGGCAGGTGGTCTTGATGGTGGTTCGCGTAGCTGTGTAGCGCGAGCCCAATTTGTCTGAGGTTGTCCGCACACCGCACCCGGCGAGCGGCCTCTCGAACCATTACGGCCATTGGAACGAGCAGCACGGCGAGGCAAGCCACCACGGAGATCGTGACGAGAACCTCAACGAGCGTGATAGCGCGTCGCATGGCGGGATGCAGGAAAGGGGAGGATGGACACGGCAACTGGATTCATGCTATCCCGGATCGAGGCGCGCCGCGACGGGTCCCGATGCCGCCCTGCGGCCTCGGCACTATGCACACGGCGCCCCCTCTCGCTGCTATCATGAGCATGAGCGACTTCTGGCATCGTGCTTGCTATCGGATTCCCTTCGCCACTGCCTGGGTGGCATGGATGGCAGTGGCGAGATTCGACGGACCCACCATACTTTGGTTGGCCCTGCTTCTCGCGTTTCCGGTTCTCTTCATCGGCGGCGAAATCATGGGCGGCCGCGCTGTTCGGCGGCGTTTAGAGCGCGAGCAAAGGCCTCTGGCCTAGAAGGACATGGCATGGAACCCGACGCGCCTTCCCGCCTGACGCTTCGACGAATCCTTCTAGGAATTCTGTGGATCGGCGTTGGCCTGGGAATCCTTCGGGCGCTCGATAACTTGCCGGCAAAATACGATCCGGGGCTTCTTGCCGGAGCGGCCGCATTCTTCGGCGGCGTTGCTGCGATCGGCGCAGGGATCGGAACCTTCTTTGGCGGGCCCTATCGGTGGGCGATCATCCTTGTGGTAATCGGGATCGTTTGGGCACTGGTCAGTGCCTAGGATGTTGGTCATGGCTGCAAAGCGCACCTCGCGACCCACGATCCGTCGCCTGCTCCACGCAACGCTGTGGTTTTGCGTTTGCTTTGCCCTGGCAAGGCATCTTCTGCCGAACCCCTTCATTGGTTTCGAGCCGGATGGGCTGGGCGGACAAGCCAGGATCTACTACGGCGCGGTCTTACTGATTCTTGGGGCTCCGTTCGGGGCCGGGTTCGGCGCAATCTTCGGCAAGACAGGGTGGGGAGCGCTGGTTGGAATCCCGTCGGGGGTCGTGCTGGCCCTCCTGATTACCGACCCGCATTGACCGCGCAGTCGCCCTCCGCGCAGCCTTTGCCGCGCGGGTATGATGGCGGCATGAGCGACTTCTGGCTGCGAGCTTGCTACCGGATTCCGGGCGCCCTCGCGTTCGTAGGGTGGATGGTGGCGGCAAAGTGCCCTTGGTTTCCGGCGGAACTCTGGCTCGCGCTGCTCCTCGCGTCGCCGCTCCTTTACGTCGCCGGCGACATCCTGGGGGCTCGCGCGGTGCAGCGGCGCAACGTTGCGGCTATGCCTGCTCCATCGGCAAGGCTTCCGGACGATGGGAGTCAGCAAGGATGAAAGGCAAAGCTCGGCCCGATCTCTACGACGACCAACCCGTGGTCCTCGCGGCCCTCGAAGCTGTTATCGAGCGCGTGGGCTTGCTGGGCGTTGTCGAACGCCGAGCGGTCGTCCCGCGCCGCGACTGGGTGGCCGCCATTGCCGAAATCTGTACGTCGCTCGTCGCGCTCGGATTGTTGACTCAGGTGGCGCTGCTGCCTCCTTGGTACGTGGTGGGCGTTTTCGGTTGCCTCGTCGCCCTGCTGCCGGCCGGCTTTCTGGCCGCGGCGGCCACGATCGACGGTGGCTGGCGCTGGGGGTTGGAGGTTGGGGTGCTCACTTGGATCGCCGTCATCTCGCCGTTTGCCCTCTCGTACTGGCAGGACCCTCGCTGACCGCGAACAATGCGTTCCCTCGCCGCGACGCTGCGATGAAAGGATGGCAGCCCATGACCCACCGCTGGCAAATCGCCGCCCGGCCGCGGCCGGTCATTCTTGCCTTGCTCGGCTGGGCGCTGCTGTGCCTGGGCTGGGCGGTGACCGCATTTCGGCACGGCGAACTGGCATCGGCGCTGCCGGCGCTGGTGTCGATATGCGTTATGAACGCCATCCTGCTCAGCGGCCTCTGGCTCTGGCGCTGCGGAAGCGGCCCGGCCGCGCGGACGGTGGGGAGGCTGCTCGTCGCGTACTTCATATTCCTGACCATCACCGCCGTGATGAGCGCTTGGGTCGCCTTCTCGGCGTCCATGCGGACGCCCTGATGAGCCCTAGCATGAGCAGCGCTCGCTTGCACAAACTCCTCGCGTGGCTAAAACACGATCCGCTGCGCACGGCAACCTATGCGAACGCGCTCACGTTCCTGGCCTTCGCGGTCGGCGCTCCGCTGGCGGACGCCCAGGCTTGGTGGCGATATCTGGGGGCCGCGGCCTGTGTCTGGGCGCTGGCCTTCGCGCCGGTGTCCGTGGTCGTGATGCTTTGGAGTTGGTGGGCCTGCCTGTGCCGCCGCTCGCGGGACAGCACCGCACGCGCGATCTTGAACACCTTCCTCGCGCTGATGCTGGGAAAGTTCTTCCAGTATTTTCTCTGGGGCCTGTCGCGAGCCGCTTCAGGATGACCGACACGAGCGACAACGAATGGTGGGAAGGCGTCGACCGGCAGGAGTATCTGGCCGCCCTGGCCAAGCTGCCGCAGGCTGAGAGCGCGTCCCCAGCCCGCATCGACTACGCCTCGCTCGCCGCCGTCTCGGCCGCGGCGATGGCCCTGCTCATTCACCCCCAGTTCACGATGGCCGCTTTGGGCTTAGGGTTCGTCGTTTGGCGCTCCTTCAAGTTCGCCAAGTGGGCAACCCAGCGTCTCGGCCGCCCACAAGCAGGCGGCCAAGTCTGGCCGTGACGTAGCGTTTCATGGTCTGCACGCTTGAATCGCGGCGGGCGCAACGGCGGTGCGCTGCGTAGAATCGTAAGGGCGTTCTCGTACGACAATGGGTCTGGCCGGGCCATCTGATCAGCACAAATGACCGTCGCACCCCCTTTACAGCGCCTTCCCTGGCAGTGGCTGGCGCTGGTCGTCAATCTGGCCGCGCTCGTAGCGTTGACGGTTTGGGCCCTGACCGACGCCGACTTCGGCCGCACCGTCCACTGGCAACTCGTGGAACTGGGGCGGCGGCCTGGCGAAAGCTCGCTCCCGCTCGTGCGCTCTTGGTCGCGCTACGGCCTGTCGCTCGCCGCGCTCAAGGCGTTGCTCGCCGTGGGACTGACCACAGGGCTCGCGGCTTTCGTCCTCCTGTTCGTGGGACCACCGCGGCAGCGCGGGCTGCGGTCTTGGCTCGCGCTGCTCACCGTGTGCTGCGCTTGGTTGGCGCTCGGCGTGGGCTGGTCCGACCTGGCCTGGTGGGGCAAACAGCGGCGCGTGGCGGCGCGGCTGCCGGAATTCGAACGGGCCGCCGAACTCTTGAGCGACCGCTGGCCCGGCCAAGATGGCGAAGTAACCGGCCTCGGCCCGTTCACCGCCTACCCGATCGGTCGGCCGACGACGCTGTTGATGCTTTCCGAAGAAGGCGCCGACGTCGGCGCGCGGTTCTCGGCGGTCGAACGCGTCGATGACGGAGGCGGCCTGCGGTTCGCGCTGGCCGGCAAGGAACGCGGCGACTGGCTCGAGTGGCATCCTGCGGGGCGCGGCCCCACTTCGTTCACCGGCGGCCTGGGCGACCGCCACTCGCTAATCCGCTCGGCCCCGCTCGGCCAGGGTTGGCATTTGGTTCGCTATTCGCCGGGCTACAGTGACGCGGATTAGTCCTTCTTGGTCCGCGAGAGCGGACCCTACGAGGCGGGTCCGCTGTGCGGACCAGGAAGCTGCGCGGATGAATTATCCGCCGGCGCCTCGGCCTTGCCGCTCGATGAGGCCAGCGTCTTGCCGGCGACGACGATCGCCGCAGATTGTGCGGCGACCAGGCCCATCGCCAGCCGCCACTGCGAAGCGGCGGCCGATTCGACCCAGACCATCGCCTGACCCGCCACGAGCGCCGCGGCGGCCAAGGGGACCGCTGCCCGCAGCATGCGCGTGGCCGGCAGCGCCATCCGCCAAGCGCAGGCGGCGAGCGCCGCCGCCCCGGCCACGATCACGACGGCGCGGGTCCAGGCGTTGTCGGCGAGCGAAACGTGCCGCGCGAGCGTCGCGCCGACGGCCGCGAGCGTCAGCAACCCGCACAGGGTGCCGAGCGAGAACTGCCAGCGCGCTGCGCTGGGCGTGCGTGTGGGACTGAGCCACCAGGCCAAGGCCGCCGCGGCAAAGGTCGTCGAGCCGAGCACGAGCAGCCAGTCGGCCAGTTCGGGGGCAAGCTGGGGCGCCTTCTGCCGCAACTGCCAACTCCAGAGAAACACCACGCCCGCCGACAGGGCCCACCGCGCCGAGGCGGTCAGCTCACGCTGGAGCGTCGCCCACACCGCCACGAGCGGGGCCTGGCTGAGGGCCAGCGACACCACGAGCAGCAACCGCAGCTCGGGCCACTTCTCCTCGCCGGTCACCTGCGCGAGCGCGGCCATGTCGGCCAGGAGGACGGCGAAGGGGAGGAGCAGGAGATGGGGACGCGAAGGGTTCATGGATCGACCGACCAGACTTCGGCGCCGACGGGGAGGTCGGCCTTGGTGATGTCGAGAGGGAAAAGGATTGGCACAACGCGGTCTTTGGGCGGAGGAGTCAGTAATTCAATGCCAGCGAGCCGCGTGCGTCGTACCGGGGCGTCGCTGCGTCGGATCTCAAGGGGAGTTCCAAGAGGGAGACGACTGTCAGCCGCGGCGAGGCCAGGCGCAGCAACGACTCCGCGACCTTCGATATCGAACCGATCGACGACCGTGAACAACAACCTCGGCATGTCTCGCATGATAGCCTGCCGCATTCCTGCTCCGCAGCGCGAGCCAGGCCGGTTTTGGCACTCATCTTGGCCTCGGGACGCCGGCTCGGCTAACCTACGGGCCGAATCCCCGAGCAAACTCCCCGGGAGAGGCGAAAATGCGTAGTGCTCAACGCGGTGTACGCAGCGAAGGTCTATCGTGGGGATCGATCCTGCTGGCGCTTGCCCTTGCGAGCCTGACGGCAGGCACGGCGCAGGCCGATTTGGCGGCGGAGCTCGATCGCCTGTCGCAAGTGCATGTGGCGGGATTCGGTCGTGATGCGCTCGTGCGCGAGTACGGCAAGGCGCTCGTGCGACACCCCGATGATCGAGCTCGCTCGGCCGCATTCTTGGCGATGGGGCATCTGTGTGAAAACCACGATCCACCCCATGGGTATAGAAGCGATGACGAGCGAGCCCGCAAGTACTTTCTTGCTGCGATCGCAGCAGCACCCGTGGGCACGGAGGCCTGGCTCGAGGCTTGTCTGGTATCGTTCTCGCGCGAGGTCTGGCTCGACGCGAATCTGGCCGCGCGGCAACTCGCCGACTTGGAGCAACAGTTCGCTCATATCAACTACTACGACCCCGACTGGCGACGGTCGGCCGCGGTCCGTGTGGCGGCGGCGCGAGTGGACTACGCCTCCCGCTGCGAAGACGTCTTCGCAACGATCGACGCCTTCAACGCGATGCGCGCGGGCGAACGGGCCACGCGACTGCCCGACCATAGTTTTCAGACCCGAGACGTGATCGTCGCTCAGCAAGGGGCGTATTCAGTCGTCTTGAGCAAGATCGTCTCCTGCGACCTGCCGAAGTCGCGACGCCGCGAACTGCTCGAGCAAGTTGGGCGCTTCCGGTCCAGGCTGTGGCGCGAGTTTCAAAGGGCGGCTGATCGGCTGGAAAGCCTGCCGGAGGCCCCAAGGAATGCCAGCGCCCCCCGGCAGCCCTGTGACACCGAGTTGGCTCCCCGACGATTCCCAGGCTAAAATCGTGGCAACCGCCCCAAGATTCGCCCTTCAGCGGCGAATTACGGACGGAATCCCCTGCTAGCCCTAGAACAAGAGCCTGAAGCCATGCTTGGCGAACTTCTGCGCGAACTCGATTCCGAAATGTTCTTCGTGCTGCTGATCGTCGGCGGAGGGCTGACGGCTGCCACGCTC
>JBGAPH010000085.1:0-19189 GCA_044221365.1 Pirellulales bacterium | reverse complement strand
GATCCACCGTCGCCCCAGTCCGACCGTGTCTCCCCCTGCTGCCCAAGCAGCCATGTAAGCGCCTCGACAAAAACACGAATCGACGCCCCTAGACGGGTCCAACCATATCAGGGTGCGTCAAGCGAAGCGCGGACGCACCAAGCTGCCGCCTATGTGGAGGTGGGTCTGCGCTTCGCTTGACCCACCCTACGAGTTGGACCCACCGTAAGCCCTAGCCGTTGGTGGCTTTGAGCTCGGCCAGATGCTGGGCGGTGCCAACCAGCCGGTCCCAGTGCTCGTGAATGTATTCCGGCGGGCCGCCGATCTGCGAGACGACCAGGGCCAACTGCTCGGTCGGCACCATCTCGATGGCGTCCCAGGGGCAAACGCGCAGGTCGTAGGGGTTGGTCTTCTTCTGGGGAATCCGCACGCAAACTTCGCAGCCCACGCAGCGCTCGAAGTCGATCTGGCACCAGCTCTGCAAGTTGCCCAAGTCGTTGTACTGCTGCACCTTCTCGATGCAGTCGACGGGGCAGACCTCGAGACACGCCTCGCAGCCGGTGCAATTGTCGGCGTTGATGACGGCGATCTCTTTGGGCAGTTTCTTGCGCGGCCCTTGCTTAGCCATCCGGGGGTCCTGCGTGCGGAGCGAGCGGGTTCAGTGTCGGCCAGGCAGCTTGGGCAGACTCGAGCGAGCCGGCCGCTGCCTAGCCAATCTTAGAGACAAATCGGCCAGACGCCAACTGCCGGATGCGGGCAATCGGCTGAAATCCCGTTGAAGCCGGACAGGCTGGAAGCCTGTCCCACGAGTGCAGAGGCTGTCCTCGTGGCACAGGCTTCCAGCCTGTGCAGTTCCGCTGGGGAGTTCTACCCCTCGAACTGCACGGCCATCAGCAGCACGTCGTCGTAGGCGCCATCCAGCTTTCGCCCGCGGACTCTGCGTCCCTCCTCGCGAAACCCGAAGGCGCGGTAGAGGGCGACGGCCGCCTTGTTCGACGCGAAGACATCGAGCTGCACGCGTTCGAGGCCCCGGGCGCGCGCCTGCTCGAGCGCCGCGGCCAAGAGCCGTTTGCCGATCCCGTGCCCTCGGTAACCGGTGGCGACTCCCATGCCGAGCGTGCCGCCGTGGGCGAAGCCTTCGGTGCGGCTACGGCGGATGTCGCACCAGCCGATGAGCTGCTCGCCATCGAGCGCGACGAACGAAATGTCGTCGTGCGCGGCCAAGTCGAGCACGAACCGCTCGGTCTCCTCGAGCGTGAAGCCTGCGGTCGTGGCGAGATAACGCCGCTCCCGCGCCACCGCGTCGACACAATCGCGCAAGCCCTCGACGTGATCGAGCGACATCGATCCGATCGTCACGCGGGACATGTTGTTCTCACCACCGAGACACGGAGAGGATTCTTACCGCAGAGTACGCGGAGGACGCAGAGATGTGAAAAAAATAGTCCGAACCACAAAGGCACAAAGAGGCTTGGTTTCGACTTCGTGTCTTCGTGCCTTTGCGGTTCGTTTTCTGGCTCCTCTCTGCGTCCTCAGTGTCCTCCGCGGTAAGAAAGAATTCCTCGCAGGAGGACCTCTGGCCGCGGCGGCAGGTTCGCGATTACTTTGGCCGTTGCGCCAGGAGGTAGGCCAGGAGATCGTAGAAGTCGGGCTCCGCCACCAGGTCGGCCACGTTGGCCGGCATCGCCGACAAGTTGGCGGTCTGCTGCGATTCGATCTGCTCGCTCGGCACGAGCACTTCCTTCCCTTCGCCGTCGGCCAGCACCACGGTCTGCCCCTCCTCGCGGAGCTTGAGCCCCGTGAGCACGCGGCCGTCGTCGGTGACGAGAGTCAGGGCGCGAAATGCCTGATCGACGTTCCGGTTTGGGTCGAGCACGTCCTCGAGCAGGCGGTCGAGCCCGCGGATGCCGATGCCGTCCAGTTCGGGGCCGATCTTGGCGCCGCGCTGCGCGAGGCGGTGGCACAGGGCACAGCGTGTTTCGAACACCTTCTGACCGCGCTCCGCCGAGGGCGTCGCCCCTTCGTAGCCTTGCCGGCGGGCAGCGATCAGGGCCGTGAGCCGTTCGTTCACCGGAGGCAACCCGGCAGTGAGTTGCTCCACCCGGGCTTCCGCGTCCGGCAATCCGCTCACCTTCAGCCGCTCGCGAACGATCGCCTCGCTGAACAGCGCGGCCGAGGCCTTGCCGGCGGCGATCGCCGCAAGCAGTTGGTCGGCGCCTTGGGAGTTGCCGGCCAGTCCGGCCGCAATCACCACGGCCAGGCGATCGGGTGCGGTGGGCAACAGTTCGAGCAGCTTGCTGCGGGCAGCCGGAGCGTCGATCGCCGCCAGGCCCATCGCCGCCTTCTGCCGCAGGTCGAGCGGCTCGCCGCCCCGTCCCGCGACCGCCGCGAGCACCTCAACGCTCCCAAGACCGTCGACCGCCAGGCAAGCGTCGATGGCCGTGGGCCGCAACCCCGTGTAAGGGCTTTCGCCGGCTACCTTGAGCAGCGTGTCATGCACGCCGCGGAGCTTGAGATCGCGAGCTAACTCGAGTCCCGAGCGCTGCCGATGTTCTTCGACGCCTGCGAGCATGGCTTCGGCTAGGCGGTCAGCCCAAGTCACGACCGTCGGCGGCAGCGTCTGGCCCCGCGCGAGCGCCGCCCGCTGCAGCGATTGGATCAAGGCGACCTGCAAGCCTTCGGGCGCGCCGCCGTGGGCGGTGGCGAGCACGTATTCGTAGAGCTTCGCCTGATCGGCCGCGCTCCCCTGGCGGGCAACATGTGCGACGTAAGGTTCGCACTCGTCCACGGCAATCAGCTTGCTCTCGAGCGCCGCGAGCACGTAGGCCGCGGCCTCGGGCGTCGCCGCCCCCAGGCTCACCTCGGCCAGCCGCCGCGCGACCTCCGGTCGCTGCGCCCAGGGACCGAGCGCCGCAATCAGACCCGGCGCCGCCACGTGGTCGCGCAGGGCCATGCGCACCACGTGAACGAGATGCGTGTCGTCGGGCCGCGTGTCATTCCAAAGTGCGAGCAATGGCGCGACCGACTTGGCCTCAGGATGCCGCCCGAGGGCGTCGGCCGCGGCGCGGCGCACATAGGGGTCATCATCCTCGAGCCGTTCACGCAGTAGCCCGCCGATGCCGAGCCGCGAACCTTTCCAGTCAGGCCGCTCGGCCAGCAGTTTGATCGCATGCACGCGGAGCAGCCGATCAGACGCGCTCAAGAGCCGCGCGAGCTGTTGGTCGCTCAGCCCCCCCAAACGTTCGACCACCCACATCGCATGAACTTGTTGGCGAGGACTCGCTGAACTTTCGAGCACGGCCGCCGCCAGCGCCGCCGCGGGAGCGCCGATTCGCTCGACGAGTTGGTTCGTGGCCGTCACCCGCACCCACAGGTTTTCGTAATCGAGCAGCTTCACCAACTCTTCGGCCGAGGCCTGACCCAAGTCTCCCGGCGATTGGGCGGCCCGGCCCTCGCCGGTGTACACGATCCGCCAAATTCGGCCGCGCGAACGGTCGCGGCGCGGGTGCGTGAGCGGAACTTCGTAGTGGCCGATGATGCAGTTGTAGAAATCGGCAATGTACAGGGCGCCATCCGGGCCCAGCTTGATGTCGACCGGGCGAAACCACGGATCGTCGCAAGAGACGAAGTCGGGCTGTTCGATCGCTTCGCTCGTCGAGCCGTAGAACTTCACCTTGTCGTGATTGATCCGCCCCGTCACGGGGTTGCCGATGAACACAGTGCCCCGCCACTCGGCCGGGAACTGATCGGCCTCGTACCACACGAGGCCCGCGATGCCGGTCGAGCCGTGCAAATGGCTAATCATCGTCGGGCCAAAGCCCAGCCCGTCGTGCGGCTTGCCGAAGCTCGGATACCAGGCCCCGCGGAGGAGCTGATAGACCGGCAGCGTGTGGCAATCGGACGTGTAGACGTTGCCCAGCGGATCGAAGCACATGCCGAACGGGTTCACCTGGCCGTGCGTGAAGTACTCGATCGTCGAGCCGTCGGGGCGGAACCGATAGGTGTTGCCCGAGTTCATCTGGATCGGCTTGTCGTCGGCGCCGCGAACGGTGGAGTCGTTGGCGTAGCCGTGGCAGGCGTAGACCCAACCGTCGATCCAGGGAGTGAACGAGCTGGCCATGCCGTGGGTGTCGCGAAAGCCGATGTCGCCGAAGAGCACCTCGCGCCGGTCAGCCTTGCCGTCGCCGTCGCTGTCGGTGACGCGATTGATCGTGGGAATCGAGTGGGCGATCGCGCCGCCGGCGATGGGCAGCACGCCGATGGGAATGTTCAGGCCGTCGGCGAACACCTGCACGCGCCCCGCCCGGCCGTCGGGGCCGAACTGGTCGTAGATTCGCAGCGTATCGCGGGGCTTGGCGTCTCCCTTAGCGGGCCAGGGATACTCCACCGACTGCGTCACCCATAGCCGCCCGGCCGGATCGAAAGCCAGGTTCATTGGCTTCTGCACCTCGGGCTCGGCCGCCACGAGCTGAATCTCGAAGCCCGGCGGCAAGCGAAACTTCTTCTGCTGCTCCTCGGGCGAAATCGCTTCGGTGGGGGCAACGAGCAGCGGATCTTCGGCCGCCGACAATAAGGCCGGCGCGCCAACGACAAGCGCCAGCGCGAACAACGATCGGTAGCAGCTCACGAGAACGGCCTCGAGCTTGGCGGGGACGACACGCGGGGCGGCCAGGAAGCGGGGGCGCCTGGCCGGAGGAAGGGCTAGCGCCAGTCTAAGTGCGCCCCGCGGGACCGACAAGCTAAGGGAGGGGCGTTCTCGCCTTGACTAGAGCGGCCGCGTCAGCCGAGGAAGCCGCAGTTGCTCTGCGCTCGTGGGCGACGGGCCGCCGTCGACCGCAGGCAAGCCTTCAACCCCGGGTAGTTGAGTCGTCGGCGCGGGGGCCGCAGGCAACTGCGGCGGCGCTCCGCCCGCCGGCGGGGCCAAGATCTCGCTCGAAGGGGGAAACTGGCTCGGGCCCTCGGTTCCGCCGGGCGGCAGCATCCCCTCGGCCGGAGCGCCGCCGGGGGTAGGCTGCCCAGCGTCGACGCCGGGGGCCGGAATCGCTTCGGGGGCCACGGTCGGGCCTTGCTGCGGCGCCGCGTCGATTTCCGGGGTGGTGGCGATCGCCGGGTCGCAGGATTGCGCGTCCTGACGCTGGGGATGCGAGAAGACGTAGCTGATGCGATCGTCCCACTTCTGAATCTTCTCCGCCTGGAGATAGGCGTCGGCCGGCCAGGGGCCTTCGGCCAACCCCACGCCGTCGTAGTCGAGCAGCGATCCCTTGGCGACGTGAATGTTCTTGATCGCCAGCGCGTAGTCGGTGACCGAGCGGAAGAAGGCCACCTCGGCCTGCGCCCGCACTTGCTGGGTGCGGACCAACAGGTCGAGCGTAGCACGGCCCACATCGTAGGCGGCTTGCACCGCGGCTACTTGCTCTTGGGCGGCCTTACGGCGGTTCAGGTTCGTTTGCACCAGAGTGAACGCCCGGTCGGAGTCGGCCATGGCGTTGCTCAACTCGAAGGCCACCTGCTCCTCTTCATCGCGGAGGATGGCCTGTTCGCGGGCAATCTGCAGGCGAACGTTGCGCATGTTGGCCATGGCGCGGCGGAAGCCGAGCGGCATGCTGAACTGCAAGCCAGTCGACCAGTCTTGGTAGTTGCCGTCGAACAGGGTGCCGAAGGCGCTGTTGAATGGTTGGCTGCCCGGCGAGCCGGCGCCCGTGAGATCGTCGCCGAAGCCGCGCCAGCGGTAGAGGGCCACGGCGTCCAACTGCGGCAGCAGGAAGTTGCGGGCCGCCACCATTTGCATTTCGCGGCTGCGAATCTGCAAGCGTTGACGTCGCAGCTCCACCCGGCGAACCACGGCTTCGTTGACCAACTGCGCCCAGTCAAACGTGACCTGCGCGGCCAAAGGCTCGTCGCTGGGCCGGATCAGACGGCCGTCGGTCTGTGGCAGCCGCAGCAGGCGGCGGAGCCGGCGCTCGCTCGCAAACACGCCCGCGGTGGCTGTGCTCCCGGCCAGCGCGTCTTGCACCTGCGCCTCGAACGTGAACAACTGCTCGCGCGCTTGGGCCTCGTTCTCGGCTTCGCCGCCCACGCGCCCCACGAGGTACAGGGCGTGCACCCGCCGCCACGTTTCCAGAGCGGCGTCGCGGGCGGCCCGCGCGGCGTCAAGGTTGCGGTAGGCGAAGCTCAATTCCCAGTAGGCGTTTTCGACGTCGCTCAGGTAGACGATTACGCTCCGCTCGAAGTCGTGTTGGGCGACGTCGGCAGTGATCCGGGCCAGCACAACGCCGTTGGCGAAGAAGAAGCCCGGCGTAGCGCCCGGACCGGCGATGCGGTTGAAGTTGACGCCAGCGCCCTGCAACAACGGCTGCCGCATTTCGGCTTCGACATTGTTGGTCCAAGCGCTAGGAAACCGGTTGGTCGGCTGATTTGTGGCCGAATAGTCTGTGATGTTCCGCAGGTTGAACAAGGCGCCCGTGGCGGCCCGCTTCGAGAGTTGGGTCTGCGCGTTCATCAGTTGCTGTTGCGAGACCGGCACCAGGCCGAACACGGGCTGCACGTTGAGCGGCTGATCGACGTGCGTGCCGCTGACGCTGGCGGTCCAGACCGGGTCGAACTGGCTGAGGGCCGCTTCCACGCCGAACTGCGGATTGCTTTCCGCGATCGCGGGGTCGTAGAGCGTCGCCGCGCTGGCCGGGTTGGTGATCACGCGGGCCTGCAGGTCACGCATGACTTCGCTTTGAGAGAGACCCAGGCGGATCGCTTCTTCCAGGCTGAGATCCCAGAATTCGCTCGAGCCAGGGGTGCGCAGGCTGCGCGGGGTGATTGCCGTCGAGGGGTCGATCGACTCGCCTTCGGGCAGCACCGGCTGCTTCGCCATATTCTCGTAATACGCGAAGTTCTGGTCTTCCTTGAAGTCGAAGCGGCGGAAATTGCAGCCCCCGGCGAAGACGGCGGTAAGACAGGCCGTTAGGAGCAACTGGGAAAGCCAGTTGCCGGTTCTGCGCGTCGCCGCAGACCGGGTTGCCAATGCACGGGTGAGAACGTCGTGATTCCGCACGCGATCGCGCTCCTAACACCGAGGGGCACGGGGGGCCCGGTCGCATTTGCGATTCTCGCTCAGACACCGCGCAAACGCGCGGCAACGCCCCGAGCAGTACAACCGCACTTTCCCGTGCATTCGGTATCGGCCCTACAGACGGAGCGCGTGATCGTGGCCGTTAGCTTCGGCAAACTCGTTCCGAGTCGCCCAGCTTTCCAGAAAACGCCCCCTTGGCGGCGGGGGGCTGGCGCAGGCGGCGCTTTCGGGCGAAAAAAAAATCGGCCGTGCGAGGGGCAAGTCGCCGAAGGAAGAAGACAGGGATCGTGCCGGATCTGGCGACCTTCCGGCTTCGCTAGCGCTTCCCTCGACCTCAGACCTGCCCTCGGAGGCTGCCCGTGCTGTTGGCAAACTTTGGCCGCGTCCTGATGCTGATGCTGATGCTGGGCGGTCTGGCCTCGCAGGCTGCGGCCCAGGATCCAGCCATGACGAACCGTGAAGACGCGGTGTTCGATCCGCCGGCGGCAGTCGAGCCGAACGAGGCGCCGTCGGCGCGGGCCGCAGTGTTTCAGTCGATGGGCTTTCGCCGCATCACCGACCTGGGAGTCAGCATCGCGCCGCCGCCCGGACGTCTGCCCGACCCGATTACGACGCCGCCGACCACGCAAGAGCCTGGCACCGCGATCGCCGGTTTGGAATTCCGGTACTCGCTGCAGCCCTTCTACTGGGAGTCGTCGGCACTGTGCCACAAGCCGATCTACTTCGAAGATTGGCGGCTGGAGCGCGCGGCTCGCTCGTACCGTCCGGCCGTGCAGTTCCCCCTGTCGTTTGGCAAGTACTACTCGCGGTTTGCCGCGGCGCCCGCGCTTCTGGTCGTCCATCCTCCTTGGACGAAGATCTATGTCCTGGGCTATGGCCGGGCCTCGGAGGAACTGGTCAACCACCCGGTTCCGTTCCCGCTGGAATGGACCGGCAAGAGCGCTCCGCCTGAGCAGTTCTGATCGCTTGGCGAACAGGCTGTTGAGCGCGAGGGCGCCAAACCCGTGCGCGTCGCCACGCTGGTTTGCCAAGAGCTGCCACGCTAAGATCGGCGCCTGGAAACAGGTCCGTTTCTCTGGCGGAGCAGCGCTGCGTGAAGAATCTTCGAGTCGCCGCGGCGCAAATGGAGCACGTCGACGGCGACGTTGCCGCGAATCTGGCGACCGTCGAGCGGCTTGCCCGCCAGGCCGCCGAGCAAGGCGCACAGATCGTCGCGTTTCCGGAGTGCTGCCTCACCGGCTATTGGCATCTGCGGAAGCTCAGCCGCGATGAACTGACCGCGCTGGCCGAACCCCTCTTCGGCGGCCCCAGTTCACAGCGACTGGGGCACTTGGCCGCCGAGATCGGACTGACGATCGGCGCCGGGCTGGTCGAGCTGGCCCCGGACGGTCGGCTGTTCAATAGTTACGTGGTCGCGATGCCGGACGGCGGCTTTGCCCGGCACCGCAAGCTGCACGCCTTCGTCAGCCCGCACCTTTCCTGCGGCGACGAGTTCACCGTTTTCGCTGCGCCCCACGGCTGCCAACTGGGGGTGCTCATTTGTTACGACAACAATCTCGTGGAGAACGTACGGATCACGGCGCTGCTGGGGGCCGAGGTCTTGCTCGCGCCGCATCAGACGGGCGGCTGCAAAACGGCCAGCCCCCATGCGATGGGACTGGTCGACCGCTCGCTCTGGGACCAGCGCGAGACGAACCCGCAGGCGATCGAAGCCGAATTCCTTGGTCCCAAGGGGCGGGAGTGGCTGCTGCGCTGGCTGCCGAGCCGGGCGCATGACAACGGGTTGTTCGTCGTCTTCAGCAACGGCGTGGGGCGCGACGACGACGAGGTGCGCACCGGCGGCGCTATGGTGCTCGATCCTTATGGCCGCATCTTGGTCGAAACCTGGGCGCCGCGCGAAGGTTTGGTCGTGTGCGATTTGGACGCGGATTTGCAGCCCACGGCCACCGGCACGCGGTGGCTGACGGCTCGCCGCCCCGAGTTGTACGCCCCGCTCGCCCAGCGGACTGGCCGCGAACGTCCGACGCGCGAGGTCCGCTTCGCGGGCATCGCGACGGAGCCAGCCGACGCCGAACCGCCGACCGGGTAAGCGGAACCGGCGAAAACTCTTCTCCGCCCTGGGAAGCCGGCCTATAATGAGCCGGAAAGGTCCAAGGAACCGGCAACCTCGGCGAGGCCCCCGCGGCACCGGCGGCAAGAACTCTATGGCGCTGCGTCGCAACAACGGATTCAACGCTCCGTGCGTTTGTCGTCGGCTCGTCCTTTTGGGACTGAGCTGTCTGACCATCGGACTGTTGTTTAGAACGGCCGCGGCGCAAGATGGCGCCCCGGCGCCGGCAGATCCGCCCGTGACTGCGGTCGCTGCTCAACCTGTGCCCGCGGCGGAAACAGCCGCCGCGTTCGGCCGCTTGATTCGCGTGCCGCTGCCGATCGTGGGGGAGCTCGACAATCGCGTGCGGGCGATGGTTCGCCAAGCGCTTTCCACGCACGGGCCGGCGGAAGGCCGCCCGGTGCTCGTGTTCGAACTCTGGCCGGAGGGCTCGGAATTCGGCCAAGGGTGCGACTTCTATCGTGCCCAGGCGCTGGCCGATTTTCTCACCAGCCGCGAGCTCAGCGGCGTTCGCACGGTCGCTTACATCCCTAAGTCGATCAAGGGACACGGCGTGCTCGTGGCCCTGGCGTGCGAAGAAATCGTGATGGCCCCCGACGCCACGTTGGGCGAGGCCGGCGTCGATCTGCAGGCGGGGGGCGCGAGCCTGGAGGAGGCCGAGGCGGCCTACCGCAAGGTGGCCGGTCGGCGCAAGACGCTGCCCGTGGAAGTCGCCCTGGGCATGCTCGACCGCAACCGCAAGGTGCTCGAGGTCGAAACGGATCTGAGCGTCGAGTATGTGTTCGACAGCGACTTGGCCGACCTACGGGCCCGCCGCGCCGTTCAAGGCGAACCCAAAACGCTCAAGGAGCGGGGCGAACTCGGCTCGTTCACCGGGCGGGAAGCTCGTCGCTTGGGGTTTGTGAAATATGAAGCTCCGTCGCGCGATGCGCTGGCCCGCGCGCTGGGGCTGCCCGCTGCGGCGCTCGAACAAGATCCGTCGCTGGGGGGCAAATGGGTGTCGATCCTGGTGCCGATCAAGGGCCCGATCACGCCGCAACTCGCGCAGCACGTGCCCCGTAAGATCATGGAGCAGATCGAGACCCGCGGGGTGAACCTGGTCTGCCTGCAAATCGATAGCCCGGGGGGCTCGCTGAACGATTCACTCGAGTTGGCCAACTTTCTGGCCGACCTCGATCCGCAACGCGTCCGCACGGTCGCTTTCGTGCCGGAGCAGGCCCTGGGGGACGCCACGGCGATCGCCCTGGCGTGCGATCAGATCGTGCTGCAGCCCAAGGCCGCCTTGGGAGGCTGGGGGGCGCACCAGCTCGCGGCCGACGAGGTGAAGCTCGTTTCGGAGACGATACGTCGCAAACTGGCGCCGGCCAAGAACCGTTCCTGGTCGCTGCCGGCGGCGCTGGTGGATCCCATGCTCGAGGTGCATCGCTACCAGAAACGCGATGGCAAGACGACCGACTACTTTGCGGCCGACGAATTCGCCGAACTCAAGGACCAGGCTGATTGGCAGCGCGGAGACGTCGTGACCAAGCCCGGCGAGCCGCTGCAGGCAGTCGGTCCGCGCGCGGTCGAACTGGGACTGGCACGGCAGGTTGTGGCGAATTTTGGCGAGTGGAAGCAGCTCTACGGTCTCGAGGACGATCCGAACCTCGTGCAACCTGGCTGGGCCGACGTTCTGATCTCGGCGCTCACGCGGACCGAGGTCGCCTGGATGCTGCTGCTCCTTGGCGGCGTGGCGCTCTATGTGGAGTTGCAGGCGCCGGGCCTGGGCATTGGCGCCTTTGTCGCCACGGTCTGCTTCCTCCTGTTCTTCTGGGCCAAGTTCCTCGGAGGAACGGCGGAGTGGCTCGAGGTGATGCTGTTCGTCGCCGGAGTCGTTTGCCTGTTGCTCGAGCTGTTCGTGCTGCCAGGATTAGGCATTTTTGGCCTCGGGGGCGGCCTGCTCATCATTACGTCGCTGGTGCTGCTCAGCCAAACCTTTGTGCTGCCGCGCAACGAGTACCAGATGGACCAGTTCCGCGACTCGTTGCTCGTGGTCGGCGGGGCGCTATTGGGCATCATCGGCGCGGCGGTCGCCGTACGGCGGTATCTCCCGCATGCGCCGCTGCTCCGGAACATCATGCTTGCGCCCGATTCCGATGAGGAACTCGAACGCATTTCCTCGCGGGAGTCGCTGGTCGACTTCAGCCACCTCCTCGGCCAGCACGGCTCGGCCATCACCCCCCTCATGCCTTCGGGCAAGGCCCGCTTTGGCGGCGACCTGGTCGACGTGATTTCGTCCGGCGAGGCGATCGACCGCGGCGATGACGTGGTCGTCGTGCAGGTGCGGGGGAACCATGTGGTGGTCGAGAAGGCGACCTCGTAGCCAGGCATCCCCAGCGTCAGCCGGGCTGCGGCCATTGGGTTTGCAGGAGGCTGTTTCACGGCGCAAGAAAAAGGGGAAGACGGCCGAACCGTCTTCCCCTGGGAAAGTCATACCGCGCGAGCGCGCCGCAACTTTCGCTACGGCGTCTTTTCGCCTTCCGCGGGCTTGGTGTCGCCCGCCGGGGGTGCAGTCGGCTCAGCCTTTTTCGCGCCTTCACCGCCACAGCCGATCGACGCCATGCTCACGCCGAACAGGGCTACGAGCACAAAGAACTTCTTCATTCTGACCTCACTCTGAGAAACTGGGTGACGCTGGCAGGACCTTCCTGCCCTGTTTTCACAGCCGAGCTTGCATGCATTTCGCCGCTCGAGCGGCAGTCTTGCCAGCCACGGCCCGATTGTTCGTAGGTTGGGGGCTACTGCGGCGCCTTCTCGGGGGCGGGCGGCGCTTCGCTCTCGGCGGCGGGGGCCAGCGGATCGGTCACAGCCGGCTCCGGCGCGGGGACCGTGTCGCCAGCCGCGGGGGCAGCGGGTTCCGAGGTGGTCGGCGCAGCCGCCTTTTCATCATGGGCATGATCGTGGTCATGGTCATGGGCTTCGCCTGGAGCGTGGGTGTGGCCGTCGGCGGCCGCCGGAGGGGCCGGCTCCACCTTCTTGGCGGCCGGTTCGCCGCAACCCACCGCGAAGGCGGTATATCCTAGGAATGCCACCGACCAGAGCGCTTTACGCATCGCGTACTCTTCCTTCTCGTACCGTGACTCTCAGGGTTGGGACCACCGTGGACAATCGAACGCTCGCTCGCGAGCGCCCGCCAAACCCTTGAGTGGTTCGATCCATGCGGCGAGGTATTTATTCCCCAGTCGCCAGAAGCGGCCAAGGCATTCAATCAGTGCAGCCTTGAGCAAGTCCCCACTCACTGGTGGGGCTCGCCCCACGGGGAACATAGCACGCTCCTGAGCAACGTGCTAGCAGGCAATCATCAAGGCGGAAGTCCGCATGCCACGCGCATGTTTCCTAGACATCCCAGATACACATCGGGCGGGAGTCCGTCGACGCGTACTGCGTGTTCGCCCGACACGCCATCAACGAGGCCGCCTTCGTCTACGAGCGCCTCGAGGAGCTCTGCTTGTTGCCCGCAGGTCCAAGCGGCGGCGCGCTCGAGTTGGCCGGCGACTCCCAGCATCGCCAGCGCGAGCGCGTAGGCGGCCCAATCGGTGACGCCAGCGATCAAGGTGTGGTCGCAAGGGGTGCGACACGCGATGCGGCCCCCGTGCGGAACGCGCGCCGCGATGAGCTCCCAAGGAAGGGAGCCTGCGCCGATTTCGTTGCCGCCGTCGATCAATCCCAGCGTGCAGATTGGCAGCCTGCGCCGCTGCACGTCCTCGAAAAGTTGCCACAGCGGAGCCGCAAAATCTTCGAGCGCCTCGCCGCGCATGTTGCGGCAGGTCCCCTGCAGTCCGGTCGGGATTTCAGCCCGAAACGACGAGACCGGCGGCGGGCCAACGCGCTCTTGCGCGAGGAACGTATCGAGCGTGTGCGCGGGGCCAGGGCGTTCGATCGCCACCAAATGCGACCAGCCCCGCGCCAGGCAACGATCGAAACCTACGCTCCAAGCGTGGGGATCCTTTGAGGGAGGCTCTAGGTCGAGGATCTCGCAGTCGAGCGAACTCGCGCGTAAGCCAAGTTCGATCGCCGCACGAATCAGTGGATCGCAAACCCAGTCGACCCGCATGCCCAGCGCTCGGCAAGCGCGCGCCAGATAGAGCGCTCCGGGAGGTCCATCGGTTTCGGCCGCGCCCCCTGCGGTGAGAATAGGGAAGCCCGTGACGATGCCGACAGCCATTCCGTTCCGCGCCAGGCTTTGGGCTGAAGAAAGCAACTCGAGGTTGGCCGCAGGCGCGAGGGCGGAAGAAAATCCCACCAGGCCACGCCCACCGGGATCTTGCGCCATGCAGGTCCCCAATTCCAAAACCCAAGCTGGAGCTTCAGATGAAGCCATAGAGCCTTCAGAATTCGGGTTGCTCTTGGGAGAAGCGGGTGACGCTCGGGGGCGGCGTTGGCCGATGAATGCCCGGTTGTTCTGCGCCCCGGTTGTGGCCCAAGTCCTTCGGTCTGGCAAGGTGCGAGCGCGAATCGGGCATGCGATTGCCGCAAAGGTTCGAATTCTCGAACCTGCCGGCGAAGCGCATCGCTTTGGACCGAAGTGAGCAAAAAGGCTCAGTCTCGCCGGCTCGAGTGGCCCGCTCGGCTGCTTGCCGAGCCGTAAGCATTAACTTTGGTTGACTTTTCTCGCTCAGCCGGTACAACAGAAAATTCGTTCGTGAAATTTGTCACAAAGTCGGCTTTCGTGGGGTTCGGCTTGTGTTTTTGGCGAACGCCACGCCCGCAACTTGAGTGGCCTGGCCGCAATCGTTTCCCCTCGCGAAGCGCCGGCTGTAAGAGATAGCCGCATGGCCGAAAAGAAGAAGATGTCGGTGGCCGATATTCTGGCTGCCGCGCGGAAGACCGATGCCAGCAAATCAGACGCAGCGGAGCCTGCGGCGCCAGCCGCGGGTCCGGAGGCGTCGTCTCCCGTCGAGCCTGCGGCCGAGGCGCCGCCCGCCGCCGCGAAACCCAGCCCTGCGGCCGCCAAGGCTGCTGCGGGGGGGGCGCGGCCCAGCGTCGCTGATATTCTCGCCGCCGCGCGGGCTGCCAAGGGAGGTCAGCCCCCTGCCGCCGCGGCGCCTCCTGCCGCGCCGAAGCCGGCGGCTCCCAAGCCTGCCGCCGCCGAGAAACCCAAGGCGGCCGAAAAGCCTGCCGCCGCGGCGCCGGGCGGACCCAAGGATACGGCCAGCATTCTGGCCGCCGCCCGCAAGGGCGCCCGCCCTGGCCCGGTCACCAAGAGCGAAGCTGCCGCGCGGGCATCGGCCGTGGCAGCGCCCGCCAAGCCGGAAAAGACCAAGCCCAGCGCCCCGCCGATGCCGGCCAAGCCGGACTACGCCAAGCCCAAGGCCAAGGCCGCGGCTGAGGAAGACCGCCGCAGCTTCTTGCACTTGTTCCTTGGCACGATGATGGGGCTCGGTTTCACGTCGCTGGCGGCTGCCAGCGGCCTCTGGACCCTCGGCCTGGCTCGGTTCATGTTCCCGAACATCCTGACCGAGCCCCCCAGCCGCTTCAAAGTCGGCTTCCCCAGCAACTTCGCCCCGGGGCAGGTGGAAACGAAGTTCATCGCCCAATTCGGCGTGTGGGTGGTCAACGGCGAATACAACGGCCAGGCCCAGATCTACGCTCTGCGCTCCGTGTGCACCCACCTGGGTTGCACTCCCAACTGGCTTGAAGGGGAGCAGAAGTTCAAGTGCCCCTGCCATGGCAGCGGCTTCTACAAGGACGGCATCAACTTCGAAGGCCCCGCGCCCCGGCCGCTCGAGCGCTACGCGATTCGCGTGGCCGACGACGGCCAGCTCGAAATCGACAAGAGCAAGATCTTTCAGGAGGAAATGGGGCAGTGGACTGACCCCACGAGCTTCGTCACGGCATAGCTGGCTCGCCCGCCGGCTTCGGCCAGCGTCTGGCTTCCAACGTGTTCCGCCAAGCTCGTTGCTCCTCAAGCGTTTGCAACGGCCAATTTTTCCCAACTAAGCCTGCAGGCCCTTCATGTCGCT
This sequence comes from Pirellulales bacterium, assembly GCA_044221365.1. Classification (GTDB taxonomy): domain Bacteria; phylum Planctomycetota; class Planctomycetia; order Pirellulales; family JBGAPH01; genus JBGAPH01. The sequence continues at coordinate 4,035 of JBGAPH010000085.1, read as the reverse complement.
CGGCGACGACATTCGCGAATCGCAGATTTGGAAGAGCGTGTTCCGCCATCCGGCGCCCGTCGACCGGCGCAACCGGATCGTGGTCATGCTCACCAACTTCTTCTTGCACCTGCATCCGGTGTCGATCAAGAAGCAAGGCATCGCCCTCAGCTACACCTGGTGCATGGGGGGCGTGACCTTCTTCCTGTTCCTGGTGGAAACGGTCACGGGCGTGCTCTTGATGTTCTACTACCGCCCCACCATCGAGTGGGCGTATTGGGACATCTTATCGTTACGCGACGTCACCTCCTTAGGCATCCTTCGCGAGTTGCATCGCTGGGGGGCCCACGCAATGGTGATCACCGTTTGGCTGCACATGTACCGGGTGTTTCTCACGGGCAGCTATAAGCCGCCGCGGGAGTTCAACTGGGTGGTCGGCGTGATCTTGCTCCTGCTCACGCTGCTGCTCTCGTTCACCGGCTACCTGCTCCCCTGGGATCAGTTGGCGATTTGGGCCATCACCGTGGGTTCGAACATGGCCCGCGCCACGCCGGTGCTGGGGCATGAAGGCCCGGGCGCTCAGGTGCTCAACAACGTGTCGATCAACCTGGGCGGCCTCGATTTGATCACGAACGCCTCGGACGCGCGGTTCGGCCTGCTCGGCGCGCGGTTCGTGGGCGAGGAAACGCTCAACCGCTTCTACATCCTGCACTGCATCGCCATTCCGCTCGCGGTGGCGCTGCTGTTGGCGATTCACTTCTGGCGCGTCCGCAAGGACGGCGGCATCAGCGGCCCGCTGTAACGCGAAGCGGGGCCCCGGCAGTCACGCGACTTCAAGTCCTTTCGGTGCTTCCCAGCCATGCACGGCGACAACACCCAATTCCTGCACAGCATCGCCGGGTTCCTCGGCGGCTACTACGTGGCCATCGCCGTGATGAACGCGCTGGCCGCGCTGTACCTGTGGCAGAAGCTGGGCAAGGGGGCGCAGGCGATCGTGTGGTTGGTGGTGGCGATGGTGGCCGCCGGCATCTTCGCTCCGTTGGCCCTCAGCGCCCATCCGCTCGAAGTGCCCAACAGGATCCGAAATTTCGTCGACTACATGACCGGCCCCGTGGTCTACACCGTGGGCACCACGCTGGGGCTGATCGTCTTCCTGGTCTTCCGCCGCTTCTTCGTGCAGCCGGTGGTGGCCTGGTCGCTGCTCAACATCTCGCTGTTCGTGCTCGGCATGTCGATCTCCGACTACGAGTTCGCCCAGATCGTCACCAAGCCCGACAACGTGCCGATCGTGGCCCTGATCTTCCTGCTGGCCTTCTTCACTTGGCTGGCCACTTATAAGGCGGTGCAGAACGACGATCGCGCCCGCCAAGGCCTGCCCCCCTTGGAGAAGCTCGACGACGAAAAGATCTTGGTCTGGCCCGACCTGGTCTATTCCGAGCTGATCTGCATGATCGTGGTCACCGCCGTGCTGCTGCTCTGGGGCATCGGCCTGCAGGCGCCGCTCGAAGAGCCGGCCAGCAGCGTGAAGACTCCCAACCCCTCGAAGGCCCCCTGGTACTTCCTGGGCCTTCAGGAAATGCTCGTCTACTTCGATCCCTGGTACGCCGGGGTCGTGTTGCCGAGCCTGACGATCGTGGGCCTGATGGCCATTCCCTACTTGGACTTCAACAAGAAGGGGAACGGCTACTACACGATCGAGCAGCGCTGGTTCGCCTACATCATCTTCCAACTCGGCTTTCTCGAGCTCTGGATCACGCTGATCATCCTGGGCACGTTCCTCCGCGGCCCGAACTGGAACTTCTTCGGCCCCTACGAGTACTGGGACACCCACAAAGTGCTCGCGCTCAACAACATCGATCTCTCGGAATACTTCTGGGAGTTGTGGTTGGGCATGCCGCAGCCCAAGGCGGCCGCAGGCAGCCCTTGGTACATCCAGCTTTGGTGGATCGTCGTCCGTGAGTCGCCGGGCATTCTGTCGTTGCTGGCTTACCTGCTGATTCTCCCGCCGCTGTTGGCGGTCACCATCTTCCGCAAGTTCTTCATCCGCATGGGCTTCATCCGCTACATGGTGATGATCAATCTGCTGCTGCTGATGGCTTCGCTGCCGATCAAGATGGTCCTGCGCTGGACGGCGAACCTGAAATACATCGTGGCGATTCCCGAGTACTTCCTCAACTTCTAGTCGGGTGTCCGTCCCTCCCCTGGGGGCCCGCTGGAAAGACGCTTCATGCCTGCCAACGAACAAACCTGGCGCGATCAAAAGCTGCTGCACGTAGTCTTCGGCGTGACCGGCTTGGCCATGCTGGGGGCCACCGTGTGGATGCTGGCGGCCGACCACAATCGCGAGTGGAAGCCCTACCAGCGCAAGTTCGCCGACATCGAAACGGCGACGATCGACTGGCGGATCAGCGAAGCGCGGACCGCCGAATACGTGCTCCAGGAGAGCAAGCTCAAGGAGGCGGTCGAAGCCGAGCAGCAGATCCTGCCTGAGCCCCTCCTGGTCAAACGGTTTCTGGTCGAGCTCCTGTACTTTCGCGCGACGAAGAGCGAAGCCCAGGCAGGCTTCGACACGACTCCGCTCGACCTGGAATACGAACAATGGACGGCGAATCCCGACGCCGCCAAGACCGACGCCCTGCTCGCCAAGCTGCAGGAGCGGGCCCCCGACGACTCGCGGCTTACGGGATTGCTCGCCGAACTGACGGGCCCCGAAGCGGCCAACCTTTCGCCCGCCGGCAAGGCCGATCTCCGCGGGCGGATCGTCGCCGAGATGGAACGCCAGGTGAAGCTGGCGCGGTTCCGCGAAGAGCAGCTTTCGACCGACAAGAAATTCAAGGCCGCCACCTTCGCGGTCAAGGACAGCGATTACGGCATCGGCGTGCGCGATGAGGTGACCGACGAGGCGCTCGCCGCCATCGAACGCCAGGTGCAGAGCGTCAAGGGGCAGGTCGATGAGCTCAACCTGGCCGTGCAGAATGCGACGGCGCTGCGCAAGGCGCTCGAAGTTCGCTTGGCCGAAATCACGGCTGGTGAAACGGCGGCCCAGAAGGCGCTGGCCGACCACAAGGCATCCGTCGACCAACTCCACAAGGGCCTCACGGATCGTCAGCGGACCTGGTTCAAGTCGCTGCTGGGCGCTCCGATCATCGACGCCTTCGGCCGCCCCCTGAAGATCGAGCAGGTCTGGCTGCCGAACCTCACGGTCGACTTCAACTTCAAACGCGTGGCCCGCTTCGACCGCTGCATCACCTGCCACCAGGCGATGGAGAAGTCGCTGCCGGGCGCCCCGGTGGACGCGGCCTTCCCGCCGGAAGAGCAAGTGACGCTGACGTTGGCCACGCCTGAAGCGCCCCCCGAACCCAAGAAGGCCGAAGACGGCACGGTCGAGCCGGTGAGCTTCGCCAGCGTCTACGGTTTCGAACTGGCCGAAGCGGGCCTGTTCTCCCCCAACGACGTGACGGTGAACGTCGTCCGTCCTGAATCGCCGGCCGCCGTGGCCCGGCTGCGCCCCGGCGACATCATCGAACGGGTGGGAGACGCAAACCTGCTCGGCAAGAACGACGCCAACACCTTCCTCTTGCAAAACGTCTCCTGGGGCAAGCCGCTCACGCTCACGGTCCGTCGTGGCGTGCCGCAACCGTTCAGCACGCATCCGCGGCTCGATCTGTTCGTCGGTTCGATGAGCCCGCACAAGATGATGGAGTTCGGCTGCACGATCTGCCACGAAGGACAGGGAAGCGCCACCCAGTTCAAGTGGGCCTCGCACACGCCGAACTCCCCGCTGCAGCAGCATGCCTGGCGCGACGAGCACGGCTGGTTCGACAACCACCACTGGATCTTCCCGATGTACGCCAAGCGATTTGCCGAGAGCAGTTGCTTGAAGTGCCATCACTCGGTGGTCGAACTCGAGCCCAGCGAGCGGTTCCCCGAGCCCCCGGCCCCCACGTTGATGGCCGGCTATCAGCTCATCAAAGAGAACGGCTGCTTCGGCTGCCACGAAATCAACGGCTTCAATGGCCCCGACACCCGCGTCGGCCCCGACTTGCGCGTGGAGCC
>JBGAPH010000084.1:0-20850 GCA_044221365.1 Pirellulales bacterium | reverse complement strand
CTTTTTTGTTTGTTTGCAAAGGGCGCCGCGCGTTATCCCGTCGGGTACTGCCGGCAGTATTCGTAGAGGGCCATCGCCGTGGCCATCGCTACGTTGTAGGCATAAGGCCGCCCAAACACGGGGATCTCCACCACGGCGTCGAGCAGGCGCAGCACGTCGGGCTCGAGCCCGAGTCGTTCGTTGCCCACGATCAGGGCCGTCTTCCTCTCGAAGCGATAGTCAGGGAGACGCACTGCTTCAGTCGTCTGCTCGAGCCCTACGAGCTGGTACCCCTGGGCTCGCAACTCGGGCAGCACCGGCGGCAGCGTGCGATGGACCTCGAGTTCCACCGCGTCGGCGCCATCGCGGGCGATCTTGCCCACCGCCTTGGCGTGCCCGCAGGCGATGACCTTCGGCACGCCGCAGCAGCCGGCCAGCCGCAGGATCTGCGACAGGTTCACGTTGCTCCGCAAGGGGGCACAGGCCACGATCAGCTCACGCGGCCGCTCGAGCTCGGCCGGCGGCTTGTGGCGAAGGTGCTCGAACGACATGGCAAGAGAGCCCAAAGAGTGAAGCCAAACATCCGCTCAAAGCGAGCGGCGGGGTTCACCCCCGCCGTCCCCACGGCGCTTGAACGCAGTGGCGCGCGGCCCAGTACGGTGATCGAGCCTCGCCGACCCTCACCCCGGCCCTCTCCCACGGGGAGAGGGAGAGGATTCCGCGGTCCGATGGTAGCTTTTCAGCGCGTCCTTCGCGACCACAGCCAGATTCCGGCCGCCGCTGTGAATGAGCCGACCAGGTTCGCCACCAGGTCCCAGCCGGTGTTCTCGTAGCCGCCGACGTTCGTTTCCGGCACGAGCAGCGTGGCGGCGAACTCCACCACTTCGTTCAGGGCGCCAAAGCCCATACCGGCCGCCGCGCACAACACCAGCATGCCGAAAGTCGGCTGCACGGGCCCCGACCCCCGAGCCGCCAGCATCGACCGCAGGCACCTCCAGCACACGCAGGTCGTCACGCCGAAGCCGTAGGCATGCACGACCTGGTCGTACTTCAAGCGCCCCGGCACGAGCCACCAACTGTAGAGCACGCGGATGTCGCCGGCGATCGGCCAGCTTTCGGGAACCGGCACGAGCCCGCCGGCCATGTGCAGCAGTCCCCACACGCTCAAGGCCCAGAGCAGCCCCAGCCCCAAATCAACGCGGGCATGCACCACCAGGGCGCCCGCGCCAAGCACCAGCATGACGACGATGTAGAGCAAGAACTCGGAGTTGCCGCGCGACGAGGCGGCGACCGCCGCGATCGCGGTGTACAGCACCGTGAATCCGGCGACCGCCAGCACACCAGGCTCGCGGAGACGTGCAGGGAGCATGACATCCTTTCTCTTTGGCTCAAATGCACTCCCAAGCGAGCGGCGGGGTTCACCCCCGCCGTTTCCCGCCAAGGTCCGCTTCTCTAAGGGGTAGTTGGCGAGAGCGACGGGCTTGGAGCCGCTCTCCCGGCAGGAGCACGACGCACGCACTTGAAGGTCCCCGCCCCAAACACTTCAGACGTCGTGCTGACGCTGAACCCTCCGCTGCTCAGAATGCCTCGCACCGGTTTGGACAGGGGAACTGCGCCTTGCTGAAGAATGAACAGCTCGTCCACATCGGACGCTCCGACCAACGTGCGGGCCGTCGCGTCGCTCAGCAGGCCTCCGCTGGCTTCCAACCGAAATTGACCACCGCTCTCATGACCGTAAACAATATCGAATTTGTCGCCATACAATGGCGTTCGCAATTCGTTCTCGCGCGCCGCGGAACGAACACCTCTTCGCACGAGCTCTCCACATGTCGCAACTAAAGATCCCAAGACAAGGCAAACGCAAGCCACCGCAAGGCACCCGCCCGACTTTGCCATCTGCTTGCAACCTCCTGAGCACGCAACCGGGGTCCCGCCTGCGTTAAGGCCGGCGTAACGCTACGGGCACGGCCCTACGGCGTGAGCACCAGTTTGCCCCCCAGGGCGCACGTCTTCTGCACCGTGCTCTCCTCCTGCAGCTTGTGGGCGGCAGCGGTTTCTGCAAGCGGCAACACGCGGTCGATCCGCGGCTTGAGCTTGCCTTCGGTCAGCCAGCGGTTGATGTCTTCGGCCGCTGCCCGTTGCTCCTCCGGCGTGGCGTTGAACATGGCGAAGCCGAACAGCGAGCAGTCCTTGACGTAGAACGGGCCAATCGGAAACACGGGCTTGGCGTCGCGGCCGGCCATCACGATCAGCCGCCCGCGGAACGCGAGCAGCGGCACGATCTGCTCCAGGTTCGGCTCGCGGAGCGTTTCCCAGTAGACGTTCACCCCTTGCGGCGCGAGCCGCTTGATCTCGGCCGGCACATCGGCCTCGCGATAGTTGATCGCATGGTCGGCCCCCAGGGCGCGGGCGGCCGCCACCTTGTCGGCCGTGCCGGCGGTGGTGATCACGGTCGCCCCCAGGGCCTTGGCCATCTGTACCACCGTCGAGCCAACGCCTCCCGTGCCGCCGTTGACGAACAGAGTTTCGCCCGGCTGCAACTTGGCGCAGCGCACCAGGCCCAAATGCCCAGTGATGCCGACGAGGGCCTGAGCGGCCGCCTGTTGATCGGTGACCTTGGCGGGGGTGGGATAGAGCCATTTTTCGTCGACCGCCGCGTACTCGGCGAACGTCCCCTGGCGGCCCATCAGCCCTTGGTTCGAGCCCCACACGCGATCGCCCACCTTGAACCGCTTGGCGGCGGGCCCCACCGCCTCGACCGTGCCGGCCAGGTCACAGCCGACGATGAACGGCTTGGGCAACTCGGCCTTCACCATGCCGGAGCGGATGTAGGTGTCGATCGGGTTCACGGCCACGGCCCCCACCCGCACGAGCACCTCGGCCTCACGCGGCTCCGGCTTGGGCAGATCGCCGAACACGATGGTCTCAGCAGGTCCGGGCTGCTGAATATAAGCGGCTTTCACGAGGGCGATCCTAGGGCTGGCAGGGGGAGAGTGGGCCGGTTCCGTTGGTGTACCGCAGCGGGGGGCGGCGCACCAGGGGGCAGAGAGACCGGCTGCCCTCCCACGTAGCAGGCACACTCCCGTGTGCCGTAGCTGGCGCCCCGACGACCCGTCAACAGCGTACCGGCCCGAGCCGTTCGCGGTTGCTGCGCGCAGTCGACCTCGTTGGCGTATGCTTACGAAGTAGCCGCCCTGCCCAGAACGTCTCCCGGACTACCCGTGGAACTCGACGACGAAGTCTGCCTCTGCTTTCACGTCACCAAGCGCAAGCTGCTGAGCTTTCTGCGCGTGGAGCAGCCGCGGCGGGCGGCCCAGCTCAGCGAGTGCTTTGGCGCCGGCACCGGCTGCGGCTGGTGCCGGGGGTATTTGCGGCGGCTGTTCGAGGCCCAGGCCAATGCCGAAGCAGCGCCGCCGGCCGACCCCAGCTTCGCCGAGCACACCCAAGGCCGGGCCGGCTACCTGCGGGAAGGCCGCGGCACGCCGCCCCCCGGGGCGACACCGAGCGAGTAGCTGGTAGGTTATGCTTCAGCATAACGATTTGCGCCGCAATCTAGGCCTTGCGGCCCCCGCGCCCGCGGCGTAGAAAACGCGATTCGGCAAATCGCCGCACAGTTCGTCTGGCCTTTTCGGCCGGAGTTATGCTGAAGCATAACCTACTTGGTTCCAGTCTCTTAGCTCCCAGCTCCCCATGCCTTTGCTCGTGCAGAAGTTCGGCGGCACCAGTGTGGCCGACCCGCAGAAGATTTTGGCCGCCGCGCGGAAGGCCATTCGGGCCGCCCAGGCGGGCAACCAAGTGGTCATGGTCGTGAGCGCCATGGGGCACAACACCGATCACCTGATTGATCTGGCCCGCCAGATCAACGATCGGCCCCCCGCCCGCGAGCTTGACATGCTGCTCTCCACCGGCGAGCAGGTGAGCGTCGCCCTCATGGCCATGGCCGTCTGCTCGCTGGGGCATAAGGCCACGAGCCTGACCGGCGCCCAGATCGGCATCCGCACCGACAGCACGCACACCAAGGCCCGCATCCAGTCGATCTCCACCGACCGGATGAAGCAATTGCTCGGCGAAGGGCACATCGTCATCGCCGCCGGCTTTCAAGGGATCGACGAGAATCTCAACATCACCACCCTTGGCCGCGGCGGCAGCGACACGACGGCCGTGGCCCTAGCCGCCGTGCTCGGGGCCGACACCTGCGAGATCTACACCGACGTCGACGGCGTCTACACCACCGACCCGCGGATGCTCCCTGAGGCCCGGCATGTTTCGCAGGTGAGCTACGACGAAATGCTCGAGCTCGCCAGCTTGGGCGCGGCGGTCATGCACAGCCGCTCGATCGAGTTCGCCAAGAAGTTCGGCGTGCCGATCCATGTCCGCAGCAGCTTTAGCGATACGCCCGGCACGATGATCGTCGAGGCGCCTGAGGCCCGGCTGCGGCCGGTCTCCGGCGTCGCGCTCGCCAAGGGGGAAGCTCGCGTCACTGTGCTCGGCGTGCCCGATCGCCCCGGCACGAGCCAGGCCATCTTCTCGCGGATCGCCGCCCGCAACGTGACGGTCGACATGATCGTGCAGAACATCGGCACGGCGGGGCACGCCGACGTATCGTTCACCGTTGCCCGCGATGACCTTGCGGCCACGCTCGAGGCGGTCGACGACGCGGTGCGCCACTTGGGGGCCGAAGGCTATACCCACGATCAGGAAGTGGCCAAGGTCTCGGTCGTCGGCCTCGGCATGGCCATTCAGACGGGCGTGGCCGAGAAGATGTTCCGCGCCTTGGCCGACGCGCGGATCAACCTGCAGATGATTTCCACGAGCGAGATCAAGATTTCGGTCCTGGTGGCGGCGCAGCAGGCGGCCGAAGCGGTGCGGGTGGTCCACCGGGCCTTCACGCTCGAGCGGCCGCCGACCGCGGCCGAACACGGCAAGCCGGAAGACGCCCACGCCGACGACCGCTCGAACCCGGCCGACATCCTCCGCAGCTTGCAGCGGATGGAGGAGCTGACGATCGACGAGATCGTGCTCGACGAGAGCCAGGCCCGCGTGAGCGTGTCGAACGTGCCCGATCAGCCCGGCATTGCGGCCCGTGTGTTCGAGGAAGTCGCCAAGGCAGGCATCTTCGTTGACATGATCGTGCAGAGCACCGGGCGCGACGGCCGGGCGAACCTGAGCTTCACGGTGCCGCAGGCGAGCTTGAGGCAGGCGGTCGAAACGGCCAAGAAGATTGGCGCGGCGCTAGGCTGCGGCGGAGTCGACAGTGCGCCGCAGGTGGCCAAGCTGAGCGTCACCGGCATCGGCATGCGCAGTCACGCCGGCGTCGCCACGCGCACCTTCGAAGCCCTGTCCGCCGCCGGCATCAACATCGAGATGGTGGCCACGAGCGAGGTGCGCGTGAACGTCGTGGTGCAGGGGGACAAGGGGCCGGCGGCGATGCGGAAGCTGCAAGAGGCGTTTGCGGACGTGCTGCGGTGATCATCATCCGAGACCGGATATCGAAGTTCAGGTTTCCGCTCGAGCAGTTCCTCGACCGGATTATGGAGGCGTTCGATTTCCCTTCTGCGGAGTTGGTCCGGCTGACGCGCTTCGGCGGCAACGGATCACGGTTGTGCGAATTGGAAGCTGAACTCGAATCGGCGATTGGCGCCGGGCAGCAATTCGACGTCGCCCTCGAACGGCTGCGAAGCATCTTCGCTAATCCTGAGGAGAACTGCGATGAGTTGCGGTGCCTGCACGATCGTGTGATTTTTGGGCTGTCGGACGCGTCGTTTCTGTCGTTGAAGCGACGGACAAGCGAGCGGAGCAATATCTGGCCGCGGCCTTTCGGGACACCGAGGAATGCAGCGACGTGGGGCGATTCGCGGGTGAGGATGCGCCGCGGTAGGCCAGGCGCTTCCCCTTCGTACGCGCATGCACAATATCGAGACATGGCATTGGGCGCGGAACCTCCCTAGGGTTCCGTTTGACCGAGCGATCACGCCGGCCGATAATTGGGCCGGTAGCAGTACCGCAGCAGAAGGGACGTGCGGTCGGAGCACGAAGTACATCTTGCTTTGTGGGCGGGGAGAATCAGTCATGGCAGCGATTCACATTCTTAAGCAGATCGACTCGGAGACGCTTCATCTTCCCGAGTTGCGTCCTCTGCTGGGACGGACGGTCGAGATCACGATCGTCGACAAGCCTCAGAGGCCCGCCGCTACGGCCGAGGATTGGGAGGGTTTCTTCCGGGACCATGGCACAAATCTTGTCGACCCAAAAGTGTTTGCTGAACACAGGGAGTTTGATCGCAAGCGCAACGTGGCGCCAGAGCCATGATCCTGGCAGACACCAGCATTGTCATCGACTTCTTTCATTCAGCCGACCCGACGATGCGCCGCATCGTGGTCGACGAGCCGGCGGCGATATGCGGAATCACACGATCTGAGGTGCTACACGGCGCCCGATCCTCTCAAGACCGCGCACAGATCGTCGCCGGGCTCGATCTCTTCAAGCAGATTTCGATCGTCGACTCCGATTGGGACGAGGTGGGCGACTTATTGGCGTCGCTTCGATCCGCCGGCATTGCGGTTCCCATGGCAGACGCGGTGATCGCGTGCGTAGCCATGTCCCGTGGCCTGGCCTTGTGGACCCGCGATGCCCAGTTTGGTCTGATTCAGCGAGTAGCGCCGAAGCTGCAGTTGTTCGTTCCTTAGGAAGGTTCGAGCTATGGCAACAGGCCGCTGGCAAACGGTGGGTCTGCGCTTCGTTTGACCCACCCTACGGGCCACCCCACTCCTCACGCGGCATTCCGGCTGGCCAGAATTGCCCCTGCATGGCAAACTAGAGGGTCTGTCGCCCAACCCCTCGGCGTTCGCCCTGCGAGCGTAAGTCTCCATGCAAAAACAGTTAGCGATCGTTCTCGCGGCCGGCAAAGGCACGCGGATGAAGAGCGAGCTGCCCAAGGTGCTGGTGCCGGTCTGCGGCCGGCCGATGGTCCACTACGTGCTCGACGCCCTGGAGCAGGCCGGCGTGGCCGAAACGCTGGTGGTCGTGGGCTACCGGGCCGAACTGGTGCGTGACGAGCTCAAGGGGCGCCGAGGGATCGCGTTCGTCGACCAGCCGGAACAGCTCGGCACAGGGCACGCTGTGATGGTTTGCCGGGAACATCTGGCCAAGCACGACGGGCCGGTGCTGGTCGTCGCGGGGGATTCCCCCCTGTTGCAGCCGCAGTCGCTGAAAAAGCTGTTCGCCGAATTCGCCGAGCGCCGCCCCGCCTGCATTCTCGGCACCGGGCACAAGGCCGATCCGCATGGGCTGGGCCGCATCGTGCGAAATGGCCAAGGGGACTTCCAGGCCATCATCGAAGAGAAGGACGCCACGCCCGAGCAGCGGGCGATCACGGAAGTGAACATGAGCTGCTACCTGTTCAACGCCGCCGATCTGCTCGAGGCCCTCGGGCAATTGCGAGCGGAGAACTCCCAGCGGGAGTACTATATTACCGACGCTCCGGGGCTGCTGAAGGCCGCCGGCAAGGATGTGCGGGCGTTGCCGGTGCTGCTCCCCTGCGAGGTGCTCAGCATCAACACGGTCGACGAGTTGAGCGTCGTGGAAGGGGCCATGCAACAACTTCGCGCCGGCGCGCCGCCCGCCGAGGTGGGCCGCTAGTCCGTCTCCGGTCTTCCTTTCCTTCGCACAATGCTCACCGTAATGAACGACCTGAAGATCTTTAGCGGCCGCGCGAATCCGGCGCTCACCACGCGCATCTGCGACTACTTGGGCTTGCCGATCGGGCGGATCAACCTGGGGAACTTCCCCGACGGCGAGATCTCCTGCAAGATCGACGAAGACGTCCGCGGCCGCGACGTCTTCCTGGTGCAGCCGACCTGCCCCCCGGTGAACGAAAACCTGATGGAGCTCTTGATCATGATCGAGAGCTGCAAGCGGGCCAGCGCCGAACGAGTGACGGCCGTGATGCCGTATTTCGGCTATGCCCGCCAGGACCGCAAGGACGAAGGCCGCGTGCCGATCACGGCCAAGCTGGTGGCCAACATCATCACCCGCTCCGGCGCCGACCGCGTGCTGGCCATGGACCTGCACGCGCCGCAGATTCAGGGCTTCTTCGACGTGCCGGTGGACCACCTGTATGCGGCGCCGGTGCTCAACGACTACTTCTTCCGCATGGAGCTGCCGACCGAGCAGATCGTGATCGTCAGCCCCGATGAAGGCAGCATCAAGCGGGCCCTGGGGCACAAGAACCGCCTGGGGGGCGCTCTGGCGATCGTCGACAAGCGTCGCGCAAGCGCCGAGAAGACGCACCAAGAGAACATCATCGGTTCGAGCGTCGAGGGGAAGACGGCGCTCATGTTCGACGACATGATCAGCACCGCCAGCTCGATCTGCGGCGCGGCACGGGCCATCCACCAGGCCGGCGCGAAGGAGATCTATGTCGCCACGACTCACGGCGTGCTCTGCGGACCGGCGATCGAGCGGCTGGAAAACGCCCCGCTCACGCGGGTCGTGCTCACCGACACCATTCCCCATGCTCCCGGGAAGCTGTCGGACAAATTCCTCACGCTCAGCGTAGCGCCGCTGTTGGGGGAAGCGATCAAGCGCATTCACCGCAACGAGTCGGTCAGCCGGCTGTTCGATTAGGCGGTTTGTCGGCAAGCATCCCCGCACGACGAGCGGCCAGCGAGCTGGCAGAAGGGCCCGCAAGCTCCCGTGAATTTCCTGGCCTTTGAGCCGGCCGGCCTTCTTCAGCGCACGCTCAGGAGCCCGAGCGCCGCTCCGTCGGCAATCAGCCAAGCCGAGTTGACCTGCGTGCGCCACAAGCAACAAGCTGTGATGAGCCTTAGCGCGCGGCGCAAAAACGGAGCCGTCAGAGAGGCTGGCTGACGGCTCACATGATCGCGGCGGAAAGGACTAGAAACCGACGCGTCTAAACCTTCTACGTCCAGACGCTCCCCCAGGGTTCAGTCGAAGCGCATAAAAATCGGCCCGCGGACCGCGGCGGCTTCGGGAACAATGCCTTTTGCGAGTCGGCAAACCCTACGGAATCCGCGGCTTTTATTCGGTCGATTTACGATCGCGGAAGACCGCCAAAGACCGCGCCTCGAGGTCGTAGGGCTTGCCCGGCTCGCCCAGAGTCTGCTGACCGGGCCGGCCGCGGCTGAACCGCGTGTCGAGCACCAACTCCCAGCGGTCGTGCCGGTGGTTGGGCAGCACAAAGGGCACGGGCTCGTAATGGGCGTTGAACAACAGCAGCAGCGTGTCGCCGGTGATCGGCTGCCCCCGCGGGTTGACTTCGTCCAGGGCGTCGCCGGCCAGACGAATGCCGAAGCAGCGCGTGACGGGCGTGGTCCAGTCCTGCTCGTCGAGTTCCTTGCCGTCGGTGCGGAACCAGGTGATGTCCTTCACCTCGGAGCCGCGAATCCGGCGGCCCTGGAAGAACTTTCGCCGCCGCAGCACCGGCTCCTTCTTGAACAACTCGATCGCCGCCTTGGTGAACTCGAGCAGATCGCGGCGGCGGTCGTCGAACTCCCAGTCGAGCCAGGAGAGCTCGTTGTCTTGGCAGTAAGTGTTGTTGTTGCCCTGTTGTGTGTGGCCGCGCTCGTCGCCGGCTAGGAGCATCGGCACGCCTTGGGACACGAACAGCGTCGCCAGGAAGTTGCGCTTTTGCCGCTCGCGGAGAGCGAGAATGCCTTCGTCTTCGGTCGGGCCTTCGGCGCCGCAGTTCCAACTGGCGTTGTCGTTCGCGCCGTCGCGATTGTCTTCTCCATTGGCCTCGTTGTGCTTGCCGTTGTAGCTCACCAGATCGTGCAGCGAGAAGCCGTCGTGGCAGGTGACGAAGTTGATGCTGGCGTACGGGCGGCGGCCGTCGTCTTGGTAGAGGTCGCTCGAACCCGTGAGCCGCGAAGCCAAGTCGCCCACTTCGCCCGAATCGCCCTTCCAGTAGCGGCGCACCGTGTCGCGGTAGCGGCCGTTCCATTCGGTCCAGCCGATCGGAAAGTTGCCCACCTGGTAGCCCCCCATGCCGACGTCCCAAGGCTCCGCGATCAGCTTGACGCGGGAGAGCACGGGGTCTTGGTGGATGATGTCGAAGAAGGCCGACAGCCGGTCGACGTCGTGCAGCTCGCGGGCAAGCGCTGCGGCCAAATCGAAACGGAAGCCGTCGACGTGCATCTCCTGCACCCAGTACCGCAGGCTGTCCATGACGAGTTGCAGCACGCGGGGGTGCCGCATGTTGGGAGTGTTGCCGCAGCCCGTGTAGTCCATGTAATAGCGCTGGTTCTCCGGCGATACGCGGTAGTAGGCCGCGTTGTCGAGGCCGCGAAACGAGAGCGTGGGCCCCAGCTGGTTTCCTTCGGCCGTGTGGTTGTAGACCACGTCGAGAATCACCTCGAGCCCGGCTTGATGGAACGCCTTGACCATCTGCTTGAATTCCTGCACCTGCTCGCCGCGGGTGCCGGCCATCGCATAACGGGATTCAGGGGCGAAGAACCCGATGGAGTTGTAGCCCCAGTAGTTTCGCAAACCCTTGTCGAGCAGATGCTGGTCGTCGACGAACTGGTGCACCGGCAGCAGTTCGACAGTCGTGACCCCCAGCGACAGCAGATAGTCGATCACCGGCTGCGTGGCCAGGCCCAAATACTTGCCGCGCAGCTCCTCCGGCACTTCGGGATGCCGGGCCGTGAAGCCCTTGACGTGCAACTCGTAGATCAGCGTGCGGTGCCAAGGAATGTTTGGCGCTCGGTCGTCTTCCCAATCGAAGCGATCGTCGACGACGACCGACTTCGGCATGAACTCGGCGCTGTCGCGGTCGTCCTGCGAGAGGTCGGCGTCGCCATGGCCGATCTTGTAGCCGAACATCGAGGCGTCCCATTCAAAGCCGCCGTGGATCGCTCGGGCATACGGATCGAGCAGCAGCTTGGTGGGATTGAAGCGATGGCCGTGCGCCGGTTCGTAAGGACCGTAGGCGCGAAAGCCATAGAGCTGGCCTGGTTGTACGCCCGGCAAGTAACAGTGGAAGACCTGGTCGGTCCTTTCGCGCATCCGCACCCGCGTGACTTCCGCGGCGAAGTTCGCTTGATCGAACAAGCACAACTCCATGCTGGAAGCATGTTCCGAGAACACGGCGAAGTTCGTGCCTTCGCCGTCCCACGAGGCGCCCAGCGGGTACGAGCGACCTGGCCAGATCTCCATCGACTCAACTCCAGAAGTTCGAGAGGCGGCGGCCGTCCGATCAAGCAAGGACCGCGCCGCTCAAGTATAGGGCGAAACAGCGACCAGCGGTCGCCCGCAAAGGCTACGAAAAAGGCCTCGCGCCGAGCCAAAAGCCGCCGAAACGACTCCTCGCCGGCCGTGAGGCCGATTCGTAGACTTCGCGCCTTGCCGAAGAAGGTCCGCCGCACACGGAGGCAGGCTGGCCCGCAACCGCGCTCGGTTAGACCACCGGCCGACGCATGCCAAACACCAGGCTGATCAGGAACAGCACGATGAACACGAAGAAGAGAAGTTTGGCGATGCCGACCGCAGTGCCTGCGACGCCGCCGAAGCCGAGAACCGCAGCAATCAACGCGATGACGAGGAACGTCAGAGCCCATCCCAACATGATTCACTCTCCCAGACTTATCGAGTTCGCCACGCAGACCGGGACGGCCGAACGATTCGGCGTTTGAGAATCCCGGGGCACGGCTTACACTTGCTGAGAGACTGCTATTGCAACCGCCGTTCCAATTTTTAAAGACGTGGCGGAAAATCCGCGATCCGGTTGTGCGGCAGCGAGTTGCGAGCCTCCGTTGCGTGAATCCGCCTTCGCTCCTGGTTGCTGACTATCCGGGGGGGACGCTGACCAAGCAGCCGGCGCCATAGACTGCTCGTCACCAACACAGCGAATTTGGAAACCCGCCGCAACAACTCGCGATGGTCTTCGATCTCGAAGGATCTCTGCAGCGCATGGGCGGCGACCAGGAGCTGTTCCGCGATCTCACGGAATACTTCTTTGCCGACGCTCCGCCGCTCGTGGAGCGAATCGCCCTGGCGATCGAGCGCGACGATGCCGCGCAACTCGAGCGAGCTGCTCACAGCGTGAAGGGGTTGGCGGCCAACTTTGGCGCGGCCCAAGTCGTGAGGAGCTCCGCCCGGCTGGAGGACCTCGGCCGACAAGGCTTCGCAGCCGAGGGGGCGAGTGCGCTGGTCGATCTGCAAAACGCCTTAGCGAAACTCTTCGAAGAGCTCGCTGCGTATCGGCGCTGAATCTGGCTTAGCGGAGCCGAGGTCCCGCGGCTTCTGCAGTCTCCTCGATCGGGGAGTCGGCAGGAGCCGGGATGTCGAACAAGTCGAACGAGAGTTCGCTGGGAGCTTCCTCAGCGCCCTGTTTCTCGGTCTCAGCATTGTCTGCCCGCCGCTCGTCGCGGCGCTCGCGCCAGGACCGCAGCGGCGCCTCCGTCTCCGGACGCGAGGCCACCGGCGTGGCGTCGACATTCGCTCCAACGCCGCCAAAACGCCGCTGATCGTAGAGCGCTAGGCCGTGGACCGCGTGGCCCAGATGCCCGATCTCCCACTTTTGGCTGTTGCGATGGTCGATGAGGATGCCCGACAGGTAATCGACCGCCCGCACGAGCCGAGGATCGTCGAGCTCGGCGTCGTCGGAGGAGTAGGCCAGCCACTCGAGAATGTGCCCCGTGGTCTGCAGCCGCCGCTCCAGATCCTGCCGGGCGCCGCCGCGGTTGAACCACTCGGTGCTGAAGCTGCCGTCCGCGTTCTGCATGCTGTAGGTGTAGCGGTGGTAATCGCGGATGTACTGCTTTGCCCGCAGCGCTTCGCCTTCGACGGGCTCGCCGCGCTTCTCGCGTTTCTTGTAGGCGAAGCTCAGCCCCATCAGTCGGTGCGTGCCGCCGCAGGCAGCGCCGCGGATCGGCGCCGCCAGTTCCTCGCGGATCAGCCGATCGATCGACCAGGTTTGCCCGCGGTCGCACTTCCAGGTGGCGCTCGAGGGCAGATAATGGGTGAGCGCGATCAGCTTAAAGGTCAGCTCCGTGCCCGTCTGGCAGGTGCGCTTCTCCTGCTCGATCAGGTCGGCCACGGTGAAGTCGCGGTTCTGCACGCGGATCGGGTATTCGGGGCGCACGTAGGACTGGGCGAGGATCGCCAGGTACTGACCGTAGTGCCCTTGCACTCCAGGGCCCTTTTCGGCGGAGGGGAGGTCGCGGTCGACGAACAGCAGCGAGCCGCCGCGGCAGTTGCCGTCGTAGTTCAGATAGCCGATGGCGTTCACTTCGGGGCCGTCGGGCCCTCCCTGGCGAAGCGTGGCGTCGGTGCCGTAGCCAATGATCCAGTGAAACACCTCCCACGGATTGTGGTCGCGGGTGTTCACGGGGCGGCGATAGTAAATGGCGAGCGCCTTGCGGATCTGGTCGCGTAGTTTTTCTTGCGCAGGCGTCAGCGGCAAAGTTTGCGGGCGGGCCGGAGCGTTGGGCTCGGCCTGGGAAACCGCCTGGTCGGGGGGGAGCGGGGCGGGATCGTCGTGCGTCGCCTGCAAGCCGCGCGAAGCAACAAGGGCCAGACCGCTGACCGACAGGGCTAACGTGAGCGAAAGGGCACGGAACATCGGTGGCGAACTCTCCCTGATCGACAAACTTTGGCGCTTCCGTGAAGCCACGCTTCCGCCGGGCGTGGCCCCCGACGAGGGGCCAATCGGGCCGCCTAGTCCACGGGTAGCAATTGGTATCGGAAGCGCGGTTGATCGAGTCCAACCGGCGGGCGGGTGTAGGACTTGGCCCGGCAAGGCAGACCCGACCAATCGCGCGGCCGCCTGGCAAGAGTAGCTGCAAGCGCAGCCGCTACGACGATTCTGTGCACCGCAGTTTCGCGCGGGAAGCTGGCCAACCTGCTCCGGTCGCAGCGCCGGCGCAGGGCGGTTGGCGGCAATCTAAACCAGTCCCCAGCGCCGCCGCAACCACCATTCGCAGCACATGAGCGCCACGAGCAGCAAAAAGAACGGCCAGGTGTCCCAAAGCGTCACACGTTCTTGGATCTCCAGGTCGAACTCGCTGCGCTTCTTGCGGAGGTCCTCGAGCACCTGGGACAGGGATTCGGGCGAGGCAGTTTTGCCGCCGGCCGACTCCGTGATCTTGGCCAGACTGGCGACCAGCGAGGGGTCGGCGGCCGCGTTGTCGAGTTCGAGGTCCTGGTCGAAGACCAAGAACCGCGCCTTGGCCTCGCCGAGCGTGCCGCCCGGGCCCTGAGCCTCGACTTCGATCGTGTAATCGCCGGCCAATTCGGTGGCGGCAAAGGTGGCGGCGGTCTCGGCCCCGCGCGACTCGAGCGTGGCCGGCCGCCGCGAGCCATCGGGCGCGACGATGGTGGCGGTAAACGTCGCTTGCTCGACGGGGTCGCCGGTCGGTGTCGTGGCGCCGACCTCGAACTCCACACGCGACGTGGGGGCAAACCGCCGCTGCCCCAGCCGAATCCACACGCTGCCGTTCTCGGTCTGGTCTTTCTTGGCCAGCCACAGAATGGCCTGCCGCCAAAAGCGGCGATGCTGGGCGTCGAAGCCCTGCATCGGCCACTGCCAGGTGGTGTCGCCGGCGAAGGCCATCACGCGCCCCGCGCCGGCGTCGTCGACGACCAGCAGTGGCCGGTCGGCCCCGGCGTCGGCCAACACCTTGGCCGAGCGGCGCGGCGCAATCCGGTTGGCCCCCGCCAAAGCAGGCAGCTTCTGCCAAGCAGCGTCGTTCTCGGCGCTCGGGGCCAGGTGCATGATGTAGTGCCGTCGGCCCAGCGGCTCGGAGGGGCGCATCGCCAAGGGGCCAGGCCAGTGCAGATCGGCCCGCGGCGGCTCGCCCAAAACTTGCCGTTCATGTCGCCCCATCTCGACCGGGAAGACGGCCGCCAGCGGCGTGGTTTGATACCCGCCGCCGCCGAAGCTCTGCTGTCCGCCGAGCATGAGCAATCCGGCGCCCGCCTCCACGCGGTCGGCCAGTTGAGTCAGGTCCTCGGGACGGAACGCCGAGCTGTCGAGATCCCCGAGAATGTACACGTCGTACTTCCCGGGCTTGAAGCGGTCCCCTTGGTCGACCGGCCAGTCTTTGCGATTGCGCGGGTCGATCCACTCGTAGTCGACCTGAATGTCGGGGGAGCCGTCGAGGGCGCGGCGCAGGTGCGTTTGCTCGAAACGGGGAGCGCCTTCGAGATACAACACGCGGAGGCCGCCGGGCTGTACCGTGACGAACGTTGAAAGCTCGTTGTTCGTGGTCACCAGTTCGCCCGGCTGCGACGCGACCTTGAGCGTGAGCTTGAACTCGCCTGGGCTGTCGGGCACGTGCGCCAGTTCGATTGGCAGCCGCTGGCCGTCCTGGTTCGCCAACAACTCGGCGGTCCCCACCTTGGCCATCTTGCCGGGGGCTGTCTCCCAAGTCATCTCGACCGGAATCGCTTGGTTCACGAAACCGTCGACCCGCAGGTTGCCCAGCACGTCGAGCTGATTCTTCACGAACACGGTCTGCGGCACGATCAGGTCGGTGAGCGCCACGTCGCGGGCCTGGCTGCGGCCCCGCGCCTCGCCAAACACGAAGCCGATCAGCGGGCAGCCAAGCTCGGCCAACTGCCGCGCCGGCAACTGCGGCGGAGCATCGTGCGGAGCGACCGCCCGCTGCGCGCCATCGGACAGCAGCAGCACGGCGGCCAATCGCTTGCCGCCCGCGGAGCGCAATACTTCCTGCAGCGCGCTGCCGATCGCCGTTTGCCGCCCCGTGGCTTCGGCCGGCAGTGCGATGCGGCCATCTTTGATCTCGAGAGGCTTGGCGTCGGCCGCGAATCCCAGGACCTGCAAGTCGAACTCCTTGCCGGTGGCAGCCAGGGCCGGCTCGGCGGCGGCCAGCGCGTCTTTGAGCGCCTGATAGCGTGTCTTGCCGCCAAAGGCGTCGGCCACCTGCAGGCTGCGGGTGGTGTCGAGCAGGGCGACGATCAGCGCCGGTTGCTGTTTGATCGAGGTGTAGACCAGGGTCGGCCGCAGCATCGCCAGCAGCACGAGCAGAAAGATGCCCACGCGGATGCCGACGAGCGTCCAGCGCTGCCGCGGCGGCCCCTTGCTGGCCACCGGCGCAACCGCCAGCAGCAAGAACAAACAAACGGCCGCCGCCGCCACCAGCCAAGTTCCTCCGACTGGTTGTAAAGACAGGCTGGGCATGCGCAGACGGCGAAAGTTGAACAAGATCGCTCGTGGGGCGGCTGCTCGGCCAGCCCCGGCGGGCTCCCTTCATTGTTGGCCGACGGGCACGAGTTGCAAGCGCTAGGGGCGGAGTGATTTCGGGTACAATCAGCCATTGCTGCAAAACGAGCCCGCCCAACTTGCGGAGTCGCCCGAAAATGACGCGTCTCTTCCCCACCGGTGGCCTCCTATTTGGCTTCGCCCTGCTGGCGCTTGGGCCGAGCGCACTGGCCGAAGATTGGCCCCGCTTTCGCGGACCCACCGGAATGGGAACCGCGGCGGAGCAGGAATTGCCGCTGGAATTTGGGCCAGACAAGGGCCTGGTCTGGAAAACGCGCCTGCCCGGGGCCGGGGCTTCGAGCCCCGTGCTTTGGGGCGACCGAATCTATCTGACCGCCCACACCGGCTACGCCGTGCCGGGGGAAGACGCGGGCTCGCTCGATCAACTGCAGCGCTTGCTGCTTTGTCTGGACCGCAAGTCGGGCAACATCCTCTGGACCCAGAGCGTGCCGGCCAAGCTGCCGGAGGAGCCGACGATTCGCGAGGGGCACGGGTACACCGCGAGCACGCCGGCGGTCGACGCCGCCGGCGTCGTCGTGTTCTTCGGCAAGTCGGGGGTGTTGGCCTTCGACCACGAAGGCAAAGAGCAGTGGCGGGCCGACGTGGGCGAGGGGACCAACGGCTGGGGCTCGGCAGCCTCTCCGATCTTCTACCAAGACCGCGTGATCATTTCGGCGAGCGTCGAAAGCGAATCGCTCGTGTCGCTCGACCGAGCCACCGGCAAGGAGCTGGCCCGCGCCTCCGGCATCCGCGAAGCCTGGAACACGCCGGTTGTGGTCGTCAATCCGCGCGGCGAGCGCGAGTTGATCGTGCCCATCATCGAAAAAGTGCTGGCCTTCGATCCGCTGTCGCTCGCGCCCCTGTGGTCGTGCGACACCGACATCCCTTGGTACATGGTTCCCTCCGTCGTGGCCCGCGACGGCGTCGTGTACTCGATCGGCGGCCGTCCCGGCGGCGGGCTGGCGATCCGCACAGGCGGACGCGGCGACGTGACCGGCACGGAGCGGTTGTGGACCAGCCGCAAAGGGGGCAACGTGTCGTCCCCCGTGCTCCACGGCGAGCACATGTATTGGATGCACGACAACTTGGGCATCGCGTTCTGCGCGTCGTTGGCCACCGGAGAGCTTGCCTATGAGCGGCGGCTGCAACGGGCCGGCATGGTCTACGCCTCGGCCCTGCTCGTCGGCGACCGCATCTACTACATCACCCGCGAAGGCCGGGTGTTCGTCGTCCGCGCCGCCCCCAAGTTCGAGCTGCTGGCGACAAGCGACCTAAACGACCGCAGCGTGTTCAACGCCAGCCCGGCCGCGGCCGACGGCCGGCTCTATGTGCGGTCCGACGCCTGGCTCTACTGCTTTGGCAGGAAGTAAGCGTTGGCTACTTTTTGCCGAGCCGCCGCTGCTCTCGGAAGAACTCGGTCAGCACGGCGCCGCATTCTTGACTCAGCACGCCGGAGATCACGTCGGCCCGGTGGTTGAGCCGCGCGTCGCCCAGCAGCCGGTACAGCGACTGCACGGCGCCGGCCTTGGGATCGTCGGCCCCATAGACCACCAGCGGCAGCCGGGCCTGCAAAATGGCGCCGGCGCACATCGGGCAGGGTTCGAGCGTGACATAGAGAGTGCAGCCTTCGAGCCGCCAAGATCGCAGGGCGTCGGCGGCTTGCGTGAGGGCGATCATCTCGGCATGGGCCGTGGGATCGCGGAGCTGCTCGCGCTGATTGTGGGCCGCGGCGACGATGCGCCCCTGATGCACGATGATCGCGCCGACCGGCGCCTCGCCTTCCTCGGCGGCCTGCCGCGCCTCGGCCAGCGCAAGCTGCATGAAGGCGGCATGAACGTCGAGCGGCAGCGGGTCTTCCATCGTCGGTTCCTGGGGGCCGAGCCCACATTGGCCCATGCACCTTTATCCTACCGCAAGTGCAGCCATGAACGTCATGAAGTCGCGATGGAGTCCGCGGTTTGCAGCGGCCTCGACCCGATCTGCTGCTAGGTCGCCAGATCGTTGAGGATGTCTTCCAGCTCCGCACCAAGGGACGATGGACTAAGGGTGCGAGGCCGAGCTGCGATGTCGAACGCAGCGCCGGAACGTTGGACTTGCTCCTCCGCCAACGAAGCGAACGCCAGCGCTAGCGCCTGCTGATTCGTCCATGCGGTCACCGCCGAAGCCGTCAGCGGGTTGCCAGCGAGGTCGGCGATCCCCGCGGCTCCGGCCGCCAGATGTAGGATGTAGTTGCCGGTCGCTCCTGTGACGGCGGCCAGGTTCCCGAGGACAAACGTCTTGTTGTCGCTGGTGGTCAGGGTTTGGCTGGCGGTCAGCAGGTTGCCCAGGCCATCCAGGGCGCGGTCGAGGTTCAAGTCGCTGCGATCGAAGCCCGTGACCGGCTCCGTGAACACGATCGTGATGCTGTCCACCGGACCCGTATGCGGGTTCGGCGTCACGGACTGAATCGTTGCGCGCGGCGCGGTTGTGTCGGCGATGCCGGTCTGCTGCCAGGCGGCGGCGCCATTGTTGGCGAGTGGATTGCCCGCCAAGTCTTGCACGCCGGAGGCCGCCGCGCCCAGCGACAGGACGAAGTTCCCATTGCTGTTGGTGACAGGGGCCAGGTTCCCCAGCACGAAGGTCTTATTGTCGCTGGTGGTCAGAGTTTGGCTGGCGGTCAACAGGTTGCCGAGCCCATCCAGAGCGCGGTCGAGGTTCAAGTCGCTGCGGTCGAAGCCCGTGACCGGCTCCGTGAACACGATCGTGATCGAGTTCACCGGCCCCGTGTGCGGATTGGGCGTGACGGACTGGATCGTCACCTTCGGCGCGGTTGTGTCTGCGATGCCCGCCTGCTGCCAGGCAGCGGCGCCATTGTTGGCGAGCGGGTTGCCCGCTAGGTCTTGCACGCCGGAAGCCGCGGCATTGAGCGACAAGACGAAGTTTCCGTTGTTGTTGGTGACGGCGGCCAGGTTCCCGAGTACGAACGTCTTATTGTCGCTGGTGGTTAGGGTTTGGCTGGCGGTCAGCAGATTGCCAAGCCCATCCAGGGCGCGGTCGAGGTTCAAGTCGCTGCGGTCGAAGCCCACGACCGGCTCCGTGAACACGATCGTAACGCTGTCCACCGGACTCGTGTGCGGGTTCGGCGTCACCGCCTGAATCGTTACGCGCGGCGCGGTTGTGTCGGCAAGGCCGGTTTGCTGCCAGGTTTCTGCTGCATCGGCGGACAACGCATCCCCGATCGCATTCGCGATGCCCGAGCCCAATGCCCGCAGGTTGAGCGTGTATCCTCCATTGGACTGTGTCAGGCCGCCTAGGTTTCCGAGCGTGTAGGTCTCGTTGTCGGCGGTAGTCAGCGACTCGCTTCCCGTCAACCGGTTTCCGAGGCCGTCAAAGTGCTTGTCGAGATTCAGATCCGACAGATCGAAGCCTGTCACGGGCTGGCTAAACACAATGGTCAGTTGGTTGACACTGCCAGGGAATGGGTCGGGAGAAACGGCGACAATCGTCGCCGTGATCGTGGCGTGCGTCACTTCGAGGTTGCCGGCGGCGAAGCTGAACTTGTAGTTGCCTGCGGTGAGTGTGCCAATCGCGGCGTTGATGGGGTAATCACCCACGGGGCTCGAGGCGTCGGCGGCGGTGCTCAGGTCGGGGCTGCCCGTGACGCCGCTCGTGGCCAGCGTCTCGCTGTTCTTGAAACCCGTGATCGTGGCGGTCAGGGCGGGGTTCGCTTCCCCGTACTCGCGGCTCTGGTCGTCGGCCGTCACCAAGAGCGTGGCCTGGGTGACCTCGAGGTTCCCGGCCGCGAAGCTGAACGTGTAGTTGCCGGCCGAGAGCGTGCCGAGGGCCGCCGTAATCGGATAATCCCCCACGGGGCTTAAGGGGTCTGCCGCGGTGCTCAGACCCGCGCTGCCGGTGACGCCGCTCGTGGCCAGTGTCTCGCTGTTCTTGAAGCCCGTGATCGTGGCCGTTAGGGCGGGGTTGGCCTCGCCGTACTCCCGGCTCTGATCGTCGGCGGTGACCAGCAAGGCCGCCTTGGTGACCGCTAGGTTGCCAGCGGCAAACGTGAACGAGTAGTTGGTAGCGGCCAGGGTGCCAATGGCTGCCGAGATCGGGTAATCCCCCACCGGGCTTAAGGGGTCTGCCGCGGTGCTCAGGCCCGCGCTGCCCGTGACGCCGCTCGTGGCGAGGATCTCGCTGTTCTTGAAACCCGTGATCGTAGCGGCGAGCGTGGGGTTCGCTTCGCCGTACTCGCGGCTCTGATCGTCGGCGGTGACCAGCAGAGCCGCCTTGGTGACCGCTAGGTTGCCAGCGGCAAACGTGAACGAGTAGTTGGTAGCGGCCAGGGTCCCCAGCGCCGCGCTGATGGGGTAATCGCCGACGGGGCTCGAGGCGTCGGCCGCCGTGCTCAGGCCCGCGCTGCCGGTGACGCCGCTCGTGGCGAGGATCTCGCTGTTCTTGAAGCCTGTGATCGTAGCGGTGAGCGCCGGGTTCGCTTCGCCATACTCCCGGCTCTGATCGTCGGCCGTGACCAGCAGCGTGGCGTGCGTCACTGCGAGGTTCCCGGCGGCGAAGCTGAACGTGTAGTTGCCGGCCGAGAGCGTGCCGAGGGCCGCCGTAATCGGATAATCCCCCACGGGGCTTAAGGGGTC